>NZ_JNJP01000094.1 GCF_000701705.1 Bilophila wadsworthia ATCC 49260
GAGGGAAAACTTTTCTGAAGAAAAGCTTTTCCCTCCCTTCCCCAAACCCCATCCCTCCCTTTCCAAAGACTTTCGGTTTTATTGAATCCCCTTCCCGGGGTCCCTGTGGGCGGAAGGTTGAGCGGGTGCATTGGCTTCTTGGTTTCCGGCATAGATGGAAAAGAAAAAAGGGCTACGTAGATTAGCCTGTTGGAATGGAATGGCTCAAATAAGAAAAGGACAGATTTCGAGAATCTGTCCTTTTCTTTTGTTATGGAATCGGGAGGAGGTATGCCCCCTCCAATTGCTTTCTACTCGTCCCCGACCTGCAAGGCGGCGAGGAAGGCCTCCTGGGGCAGCTCGACGTTGCCCATGCGCTTCATGCGCTTTTTGCCTTCCTTCTGCTTTTCGAGGAGCTTGCGCTTACGGGTAATGTCGCCGCCGTAGCACTTGGCGGTTACGTTCTTGCGGAGCGCGGAAATGGTTTCGCGGGCGATGACCTTCTGGCCGATGGCGGCCTGAATCGCCACTTCGAACATCTGGCGCGGGATGGTGCGCTTGAGCTTGAGGGCAAGCGCACGCCCGTAGGCGTAGGATTTGTCCTTGTGCACGATGACCGCGAGGGCGTCCACGGCTTCGCCGTTCAGGAGGATATCCAGACGCACGAGGTTCGAGGCCCGGTAGTCGATCACTTCGTAGTCCATCGAGGCGTAACCGCGCGTGGCGGACTTCAGGCGGTCGAAGAAGTCGAACACGATTTCCGCAAAGGGCAGCTCGTAGGTGATGACGACGCGGTTCTGGGCCAGATACCCCATGTTCTTCTGGATGCCGCGCTTTTCCTCGCAGAGCTTCATCACGTTGCCGACATAGTCGCTCGGGACATGGATGTCGATGCGGACGTAGGGCTCATAGAGGTTGGTGATGCGGGCGGGATCGGGGAGCTTCGACGGGTTGTCGATTTCCGTGGTCTTGCCGTCCGTCGTCTCCACCCGGTAGATGACCGAGGGTGCCGTGGCGATGAGGTCCACCTGGAATTCGCGTTCGAGGCGTTCCTGAATGATTTCCATGTGCAGGAGGCCGAGGAAGCCGCAGCGGAAGCCGAAGCCGAGGGCCTGCGAGGTTTCCGGTTCCCACGAGAAGGCCGCGTCGTTGAGCTGGAGTTTTTCCAGCGCGAACTTGAGCTGCTCGTAATCGCTCGGATCGGACGGGTAAAGGCCGCAGAAGACCACCGCCTTCACTTCCTTGAAGCCGGGCACGGCCTCGGCGCAAGGGCGTTCCGCCAGCGTGATGGTGTCGCCGACCTTGGCGTCGCCCAGTTCCTTGATGTTGCCGCAGAGGAAGCCCACCTCGCCCGCGGAAAGCTGATCCATATCGCGGGACTCGGGCGAGAACACGCCGAGCCGGATGACTTCGTAGGTCTTCTTCGTGGCGAACAGCTCGATCTTGTCGCCTTTGCGGAGCGTCCCGTCCATGATGCGGAACATGACCACGACGCCCTGATAGGAGTCATACCACGAGTCGAAAATGAGTGCCTTGAGCGGCGCGTTGGGGTTGCCCTCGGGCGCGGGCAGGCGCTCCACAATGGCTTCGAGCACGTCGGGCACGCCGTCGCCGGTCTTGGCGCTGACGGGCAGGGCTTTGGAGCAGTCCAGCCCGATGTCTTCTTCAATTTCGGACTTCACCCGCTCCACGTCGGAACTCGGGAGGTCGATTTTGTTGAGGACCGGGATGATCTCGTGGTTGTGGTCGAGGGCGAGGTAGACGTTGGCGAGCGTCTGCGCCTCCACGCCCTGCGTGGCGTCCACCACCAGCAGCGCGCCTTCGCAGGCCGCCAGCGAACGGGAGACTTCATAGTTGAAGTCCACGTGGCCGGGCGTGTCGATGAGGTTCAGCAGGTACTGCTTGCCGTTTTTCGACTTGTAGGGGATGCGGACGCTCTGCGCCTTGATGGTGATGCCGCGCTCGCGTTCGATGTCCATGCGGTCAAGGTACTGGTCGCGTTTTTCGCGTTCCGACACCAGCCCCGTGATCTCAAGGATGCGGTCGGCGAGCGTCGACTTGCCGTGGTCGATATGGGCGATGATGCTGAAGTTGCGGATATGTTCCTGTACGGGCATTGAAGCATGTCCTTTTTTCGAGAATGGGTAGTGCCTCCGGCGGCAAGGGGCTGCCGCCCCTTGGCCCTGCTTGGGGGGAATGATTCCCCCCAAACCCCCTCGGTTATGGAAACGCGAGAGGTTGAGGCTTTATGTCGGTTGTGTCGTTTTCTTAAAAAATGGAATAAACGGCGTCGCCGTTTATTCTGTGGGTAATGGAACCTCGTTGTGTCGTTTCCGTTTACGCCGGGGTCCGGGGGGAGGCTCTCTCCCCGGCGGAGTCTGAGGCGGAGCCTCAGCGGGTGCAGGGCGGCGCCCTGCGCTTACTTTTTCCCGAAGCCGGGAATGGCGAACTTGCGTTCGAGCTTCTGGAGGAACCACGTGGCGAAGGAGACGAGGACAAGATAGTAGATGCCCGCCACAATGTAGACTTCCGTGGGCCGGAACGAACGCGAAACAAGTACCTTGGCCTCGCCGGTAAGCTCGATGCAGGTGATGATGTAGGCGAGGGAGGAATATTTGATCAGATAAATGATTTCGTTGCCGCAGCCGGGCAGGGCGCGCCGGGCGGCCTGCGGGATGACCACCCAGAGGATGGTCTGCAGCTTGGTGAACCCGAGGGCATAGGCCGCCTTGATCTGCCCCTGCCGGATGGAGAGCAGCGCGCCGCGGACGTATTCCGACTGGTACGCGCCCGTGCAGAGGATGAAGCCGAGCACGGAGGCGGGATAGGGCTCGAGGTAAATGCCGAGGTTGGGCAGGCCGAAATAGAGGATCATGAGCTGCACCACGAGCGGCACGCCGCGGAAGATGGTGGTGAAGCCGTTCCCGAGGCTGCGGAGCCATTTGGGGCCGAAGACGCGGGCCACGCCGGTGAGGACGCCGAGCACGAACCCGATGGTCGCTGAGGGCACGATCAGGGCGATGGACATGACGAGCCCCCGGTTGAGCGCGGGGAGGACCGTCTGGAAGATGAAGTCGGGATCAAGCCACTGCATCGTCTAGTCCTTTTTCGGGGCGTCGGGGATCATGGACGATTCGCTGCCGTCGTCGGTGATGTCGTGGGACAGGTCGCCGGTGAGGAGTTCGCTGACCGTGGGCCCGTCGGATTTTTCGGTGCCGCGCAGGTCGAACAGCTTGCCGCAGAAATCGCTGGTGCGCGTGCCGGAGCCGGGGGCCAGCAATACGTCGGGCGCGCCCTGCTCGATGATCTTGCCCTGTTCCATGAACAGGATGTCCGTAGCGAGGGCGCGGGCGAAATCCATCTGGTGCGTGGCCATGATCATGGTCATGCCGCCGTCCGCGAGGTCACGGATAACCGAGAGCACTTCGCCGACAAGCTCGGGGTCGAGGGCGGAGGTAGGCTCGTCGAGGAGCATGACCTTGGGGTCCATGGCAAGGGCGCGGGCAATGGCGACGCGCTGCTTCTGCCCGCCGGAAAGCTGGGCGGGGTAGAGCGCGGCGCGCTTGGCGAGTCCCACGCGGCTGAGTTCGGTCAGGGCGCGGTTGCGGGCTTCGGCCTTGTTGCAGCCCATGACCTTGCGCAGGGCGATGGAGACGTTCTCCTCGGCGGTGAGGTGATCGAACAGGTTGAAGTCCTGAAAGATCATGCCGACCTGCTGCCGCAGGGCGCACAGTTCCCTTGTGTCGCGGGCGTTGACCTTCTTCCCCTCAAGCCAAATGTCGCCGGAGTCCGGGGGCAGGAGGTAGTTGAGGCACTGGAGGAACGTGCTTTTGCCGGCACCGGAAGGGCCGATGACCACTTTCACGTCGCCTTTGTGCACATCGAGGGACACGTCGTTGAGGATCGTTTTGCCGCCGAGTTTCTTGACGATGTTGGTGGCGCGCAGGATAGGGGTGGTGTTCATGGTGACGTGCCTCACATGGAGCCGCTGACGGCGTAACCGGGAATATGGACCTTGCGTTCCAGCACGCGGAGGATGTGCACGCCCACAAGGGTGATGCCGAAGTACAACAGGCCTGCCGTAATGTAGAGCGGCAGGTGCTCGTAGGTCCGCGAGGCCACGAAGTGGGTGCGGGCCATGATTTCCGGGGTCCCGAGGACGAAGCACAGGGCCGAGTCCTTGAGCAGGATGGAAAATTCGTTGGACCAGCCGGGGATGGACAGGCGCAGGGCCTGCGGAAGGACGATATGCCGGATGGCCTGCCCGTCGTTCATGCCGAGGGCGCGGGCCGCGCGGAACTGGCCCACCGGGAGCGTCTCGATGGAGCCGCGGAAAATCTGGGACTGGTAGGCCGCGCTCGCCATGCCGAGGACGAGGCAGGACGCCGTGATGGTGGACAGGTTCAGGCCGATGACCTCGAACAGCCCGAAATAGAAGAGGAACAGCAGGAGCAGGATGGGCATTCCCCGGAAAAACCACACGTAGACGCCGATGAGGCGGCGGATGAACGAAGGGCCGTACACCTGCAGCACGGCGAGGGGAAGGCCGATGCAGAACCCAAGCGCCAGAGATCCGATGACGGTGATGAGGGTTACGACGCTGCCCTGAAGGATGTAGGGCAACGCGTTGAGAATAACCGGGATTTTGTCCACTATTTCCAGCATCTCGACTCACGGAATGGGGGTTGAGGGTCAAAGCGTTCCCAAATGGGAATGCCTGAACGCCGAACGCATGTCCGGCGCGCCGCAACACGGCGTGGATTCCGCCGAAAACGGTGTTTTCCGGCTGAATGGATTTTGAAGCGTAGCGCCTTTCAAAGGAAACACGCTCTGCGCGGGGCCCGTAGAAGGGCTTGCGCGCCCGGAACCGGAGGGTCTGGGCGGATGCCGAAGACCGCGCCCGCTCCGCGAAAAGCGTTCTAGCATACGCCAGTCTTCCCGAAGAGGGAAGCCCTGACAACAAGGCGGCGACGGCGGAGAGAGGCCGCGTCGCCGGTCTTGCGTAAGCGCGTCGAAAACGCCGGGGGCCGTGCGGCCCCCGGCGTGAGCGTCATTACTTGTTGCCGAGGTACTTGGCCTGGAGTTCCTTCCAGTAGGGATCGGCCTTGAGGAGCTTGTAGCCTTCGTTGACGAGCTTCATGGTTTCGGCGTCGTCCTTGCGGATGGCCACGCCGAACTCGTCGGAACCGAACACGCCCACTTCCTGCACGGGCTTGCCCTTGCGCATGGCGTCTTCGGCGGGGGCGGCGTCAAGGCCGATGGCGTCGATGCGGCCGTTCAGAAGGTCTTCGATGGCCATGGGGCCGGAGTCATAGAAGCGCAGCTGATAGTTGTACTTCTTTTCGGCCTGCGCCTTCTGGAGCATTTCGTGTTCGTTGGTGCCGCGCTGGACGCCGAGTTTGATCTTGCCGTTGTAGATCTGGTCTTCGGTGACCTTGGAGCCCTTCTTGGTGATGAAAATCTTGCGGATGGTCCAGTAGGGATCGGAGAAATTCGCCTGCGCCTTGCGTTCGGGGCTGATGCTCATGCCGGAGCAGACCATGTCGATCTTCTTGGCGAGCAGGGCGGGGATGATGCCGTCCCAGTCCATCGGCTTGTGCTCCACGGTAAAGCCCATCTTCTTGGCGATCCAGTTCATGGAGTCGACGTCGAACCCGGCGGGCTTGCCGGTTTCGTCCACGTAGGCGAACGGAGGATAGTTGGCGTCGATGCCGTTGATGAGGTGCTTGCCGGCGGCCAGGGCGGGGGCGGCAAGAGTGATGGAGAGCAGCAGAGCTCCGAGCCAACGAAGAGCAATCCGTTTCATTTTTTCCTCACTGAGGGTTGGGCGTGGTCAAACCTGCACCTAAAACCGGACAGGAAAACACAAGACGATTCCGGAAGCGGCCGAAGCGGAAGTCCGGCTGATTCCAAACCTTTCTCCTAGCACAGATATTTTTGCCGCGCAATCATGCCGCGCCCGGACGGCCCCGTTCCGCCGGGGTGCGGAATCCTTTGCGAAAACGCGCCGCTCCGCACGGAGGGCTGGGCTCTGGCTTGTTGACAATATTGTCTTTTTGACGGTATATTCCAAACAGTATCTGACTGTTTTTCGTACGCGCAGGCCGCCCCGGTTCCCCCGGATTTTCTCCCGAGGAACGGGGCGTTTTCCTTCCGGAGCGTATCGTTCGCCAAACGGCGCGGAAATGTCACCCCGCAGCCGCATGGGCGGCGTAGGCTTGGAACGCGTTGCGATGGCTGTGTCACGGGGCAGGGGTCCCGCGCCTGTTCAACCGATTACCTTGAGAGGTTCCGTTACGTGGCGATAAAACGCACTCTCCAGCAATGGAGTGTGGAAGATTCCACCGAACTGTACGGCATCCGTAACTGGGGGGCCGGCTACTTCGGCGTTTCGCCCGAGGGCGATGTCGTGATTTATCCTTCCGGCGAAAACAAGGGCGTGGCCGTCAGCGTCCCCGAGGTCATTCGGGGTATGCGCGAGCGTGGCTACGACATGCCGGTCCTGTTGCGCATTGAAAACATTCTTGATTCGCAGATCACCCTGCTGCACGAGTCGTTCCGCAAGGCCATCGCCTCGCTCGGCTACAAGGGCGAATACCGCGGCGTCTTCCCCATTAAGGTGAACCAGCAGCAGCATACGGTCGAGAAGATCGCCCAGTTCGGCTCGCGCTTTCACCACGGCCTCGAAGTCGGTTCCAAAGCCGAACTCATTTCCGCCATTTCCCAGCTCAAAGACCCGGAAGCCTGCCTCATCTGCAACGGCTACAAGGACGAGGAGTTCATCGACCTCGGCCTCTCCGCCGTACGCATGGGGTTCAAGTGCATTTTCGTCATGGAAATGCCCGGCGAGCTGGAGCTGATCCTCGAACGCTCCGCCGCGCTCGGCGTGCGCCCGCTCCTCGGCGTGCGCGTCAAGCTCATCACCAAGGGCAGCGGCCACTGGGCCGGTTCCTGCGGCGAACGCTCCGCCTTCGGCCTGACCACGGCGCAGGTGGTGGATATCGTGGACACCCTGAAGCAGCACGACATGCTCGACTGCCTCCAGCTCCTGCACTACCACCTTGGTTCGCAGGTCCCCAACATCCGCGACATCCGTACCGCCGTCATGGAGAGCACCCGCGTCTATGCGGGCCTCGTGCAGGAAGGCGCGAAGATGGGGTATCTCGACCTCGGCGGCGGCCTCGCCGTGGACTACGACGGCTCGCACACCAACTATGTGAGCAGCCGCAACTATTCGATGGACGAATACTGTACCGACGTCGTGGAAGCGGTCATGACCATCCTCGACCAGCAGGGCATCGAACACCCGCACATCGTTACGGAATCGGGCCGCGCCACCGTGGCCTACTATTCCATCCTTCTGTTCAACATCCTCGACGTGAGCATCGCCGAAACGGGCGAGAGCATCCCCGATGTCCTGCCCGAAGACGTGCCGGAACCGGTGGTCAACCTCCGTGAAGTCTTGCAGGGCCTGTCCGTCCGCAACCTTCAGGAGTGCTACAACGACGCCGTCTACTACCGGGACGAAATGCGCCAGCTGTTCATAACCGGACGCGTTACGCTCCGGCAGCGGACGCTCGCGGACAAGTACTTCTGGGCGATCATCAACCGCATCGCCGAGGAAAAGGAAAAGCTCAAGCACACGCCCAAGGAACTCGCGGACATCGACAGCACGCTTGCCGACATCTACTACGGCAATTTCAGCGTGTTCCAGTCACTCCCCGACGCGTGGGCCATCGATCAGCTGTTCCCGGTCATGCCGGTGCACCGCCTGACGGAATTCCCGTCCCGCAAGGCGGTCATTTCGGATATCACCTGCGACAGCGACGGGCGCATCGACAAGTTCATCGACCCGCAGGGTATGCGCACTTCCCTCGATCTGCATCCCCTTGTGGACGGCGATGAATATTATCTCGGCGTGTTCCTTGTGGGCGCGTATCAGGAAACCCTCGGCGACCTGCACAACCTGCTCGGGGACACCAACGTCGTGTCCATCCGCATCAGCGAGGACGGCTCCTACCAGTTCGTCCGCGAGATACGGGGCGACTCCGTGGCCGACATCCTCGACTATGTGGAATACGATCCGCGGCGCATCCTCGAGGATCTCCGTGAAGCCGCCGAACGGGCCGTACGTGAAAAGCGAATCACGCCCTCGGAGCGTTACAAGATCCTGCAAACCTTTGAAGACGGTTTGCGCGGCTATACGTACTTCGAGCGGTAGGAGGACCGGGGGACGCCGTCCCCCGGCCCCTTGACCCGGCTATTGGTTGACGGCTGTTTGGGTGGCATAACGATTTTTTGTTGCATAGCAGTCCCCGGAGGGGCTTTCCCCGAAGCGCACGGCATACCGTGGCGGGAGCGGCGCAGCCGCTGCCGCCTTCGCGCTGAGGGGGCGGGAGTCATTCCCCCAGCCCGCCGGAAGGCATTCAAAAGGAGAAAAGAATGGCACGAGTTCTTATTATCGGCGCGGGCGGCGTCGGCAGCGTTGTGGCGCACAAGTGCGCGCAGAATCCCGAAGTTTTCACCGAGATCATGCTGGCGAGCCGCACGGTTTCCAAGTGCGACGCCATTGCCGCGAGCATCAAGGAACGCACGGGCCGCATCATCGAGACGGCGCGCGTGAACGCCGACGACGTGCCCGAGCTGGTGGCGCTGATCAAGCGCTACAAGCCCGTCATGGTGATCAACGTGGCCCTGCCGTATCAGGATCTCACCATCATGGACGCCTGCCTTGAAGCGGGCGTGCACTACATGGACACTGCCAACTACGAACCGCTGGATGTGGCGAAGTTCGAATACAAATGGCAGTGGGCCTATCAGCAGAAATTCAAGGACGCCGGACTGATGGCCCTGCTCGGCAGCGGTTTCGATCCCGGCGTGACCAACGTGTTCGCGGCCTATGCCCAGAAGCACCTGTTCGACGAGATCCACGTCCTCGACATCATCGACTGCAACGCGGGCGATCACGGGCAGCCCTTCGCCACGAACTTCAACCCGGAAATCAACATCCGCGAAGTGACCGCCAAGGGCCGTTACTGGGAACGCGGCGAGTGGGTGGAAACCGATCCGCTTTCGTGGTCCATGACCTACGATTTCCCGGACGGCATCGGGCCCAAGAAGTGCTTCCTCATGTACCACGAGGAGCTTGAATCCCTCGTCCAGAACCTCAAGGGCATCCGTCGCGCCCGTTTCTGGATGACCTTCTCCGAGAACTACCTGAACCACCTCAAGGTGCTCGGCAACGTCGGTATGACCGGCATCGAGCCCGTGGAATTCCAGGGCCAGCAGATCGTGCCCATCCAATTCCTCGGCAAGCTCCTGCCCGATCCGGCCTCCCTCGGCCCGCTGACCAAGGGCAAGACCTGCATCGGCTGCGTGATGAAGGGCGTGAAGGACGGCAAGGAAAAGTCCGCCTACATCTACAATATCTGCGATCACGAAGCCTGCTACGCCGAAGTCGGCAGCCAGGCCATTTCCTACACCACCGGCGTGCCCGCCATGATCGGCGCCATGATGATGGTGACCGGCAAGTGGATGCAGCCCGGCGTCTGGAACATGGAACAGCTCGATCCCGATCCGTTCATGGAGCAGCTCAACCTCCGCGGCCTCCCTTGGGTCGTGCAGGAGTAGTTTGGAATTGGAAGGCTGATTGAGAAAGACTTGGAGGGGGCGGGGGAACTTTTCTGAAGAAAAGCTTCCCCCGCCCCCTCCAAACCTCCCCCACCCCTTCCAAAGACTTTTGTAAAGGTCGATGCCGGGCTGGGCGGCTTGTCGTCTGGCCCTTATCAATGCGTCCCCCGGTGTTTCACCAAAAAGAACCCCCTCGCAATTGCTCCCTCAAGGCCCGCCGGGAAAGCTCCCGAACAGGGATTCGATAACGTCGAAAGTCTTTGAAGGAGGAGAGGAGGGGGTCGGGGGAGGGGAGGAGGAAACTTTCTCCAGAAAGTTTCCTCCTCCCCTCCCCCGATAAACCCATTCCCCCACTTCCTATGACCGAAACCTATCTTGAACAGTTGAAGCCGGAGCGGTTCCCGTCGCCGGGCTTCGTTGTGGACGAGGCGAAGCTGCGTTCGAACGTGGCGATTCTGGACGAAGTGCAGCGGCGCACGGGCGCGAAGATCCTGATGGCCCTGAAATGCTTCGCCATGTGGGACGTTTTCCCGATCATTTCCCGCAGCGGGGAAGGCGCGCTGTACGGCTGTTGCGCCAGTTCGCCCGACGAAGCCCGGCTTGCTAGGGAATGCTTCGGCGGCGAAGTCCATGCGTTCGCGGCGGGCTACTCGGAAGCTGACATGGTGGAACTGCTCGAAACGGTCGATCATGTGCTGTTCAATTCCTTCGCGCAGTGGGAACGCTTCAAGGGCATGGTCGAAGCCAAGAATGCCGGACGCGCGACGCCCATCGAATGCGGCATCAGGGTGAACCCCGAGCATTCCGAGGGCGCTGTGCCCATGTACGATCCCTGCGCTCCGGGCTCCCGGCTCGGCGTGCGGCTGCGGGAGTTCGAGCGTTTTGCGTCCGCCGGGGGCTGCCCCGCCCAGACGCCGCCTCCCGGCCTCAAGGGGCTTTCGGGGCTGCATTTCCATACCTTGTGCGAACAGGGCGCGGACGCGCTGGATAGGACGCTCAAGGCGTTTGAGATGAAGTTCGGGCGGTACTTGAAGGGCCTCAAGTGGATGAACTTCGGCGGCGGCCACCATATCACCAAAGAAGGCTACGACATTGACCTGCTCTGCAAATGCATCGAGCGGGTGCGTGACCGCTACGGAGTGCAGGTCTACCTTGAGCCCGGCGAGGCCGTGGCCCTGAACGCGGGCGTGCTGGTGTCCACCGTGCTCGACGTGGTGCGGGCGGATATGCCCGTGGCGATTCTGGACACTTCGGCGGCGACGCACATGCCGGACGTTCTGGAAATGCCGTACCGCCCGATGGTCATTGGTTCCGGCGAGCCCGGCGAAAAGCGTTGGAATTGCCGTCTTGCGGGCAAGTCCTGCCTCGCGGGGGACGTGATCGGCGAATACAGTTTCGACGAGCCGCTCAAGGCCGGGGACAGGCTGGTCTTTACGGACATGGCGATTTACAGCATGGTGAAGACCACGACTTTTAACGGTCTGCGTCTGCCCTCCATCGTGCGCTGGAACCCGGAAACCGACGGGACGCGGCTTGTCCGGGAATTCGGCTACGAAGATTTCAAGATGCGGTTGTCCTGATGTCGAAAGAAAAGCTCTCCTATGCGCAGCAGGTCTGCGTCAAAAGCGCGGGAAAGGCCATGCAGCGCACCGGGATGGTCGGCCCCGGCGCGAAGGTCGGGGTCGCCGTTTCGGGCGGCGTGGACAGCTGGGTGCTGCTGGAAGTGCTCCGGCGGCGCCAGCGCATCGTGCCGTTCCGGTTCGACATCATGGCGATCCATCTGAATCCCGGCTTTGATGCGGAAAACCACGCGCCGCTCGTCGAGTATCTGGCGAAACACGGCGTTGCGGGCCACATCGAAGTCACGGATCACGGCCCGCGCGGGCATTCGCCGGAAAACCGCCGCAATTCCGCCTGTTTCTACTGTGCCATGCTGCGCCGCACCCGGCTGTTCGAGGTATGCCAGCGGTACGGGCTGACCCATCTCGCCTTCGGGCACAACGCCGACGATCTGGTTACGACGTTCTTCATGAACCTTGTCCAGAACGGGCGCGTTGAGGGCATGGGCATGTGCGACGACTTTTTCAAGGGGGCGCTTAAAGTCATCCGGCCTCTGCTTCTGGTGGAAAAGCCGGATATCATCAAAGCGGCGCGGCGCTGGGAGCTGCCCGTCTGGTCGAATCCCTGCCCTTCCGCCGGGAAGACCAACCGGGCGAATTTCCAAGCCAAGATCGACGCGCTGCACGGCGGCGACAAGATGCTCAAGACAAACCTTTTCAACGGGTTGTGCCGCTGGCAGCTGGCGCAGTCCGAAAGCGGGAACAAGGCATGATCGGCAAACTCCGCAAGGCTATCGAGCGCAAGCTTTCGGTTCAGGACGTTCTTTCCTACTCCGCGATCACGTTGCAGCGCCACTGGTCGAAGGATTGGGGCACGCTGGCCCTGCGGCTCAAGGCGTTGCTGTTCGGCGTTGAGGTCGGGCCAGGCGTTACGGCGTGCGGTTCGGTGATCCTTGGGCGGTGGCCCGGCAGCCATATCCGCCTCGGCGCGGGGTGCAGCCTGATTTCCTCCTCGCGGCGCGCCACTGCCTCCACGCTGTACGCGCCCGTCCGTCTCCGCACCTATGCGCCCACGGCCCGCATCGATCTGGCGGAAGGCGTCCAGCTCAGCGGCACGGCGATCACGGCGCGCTCGTGCACCATTTCCATCGGCAAGGATACGATGGTGGGCCCGAACTGCGTGATCACGGATTCCGATTTCCACGCGCACTGGCCCGCCGAGACGCGGCACATCGAACCGGCCTTTGAGCTGGATCGCGGCGTATCCATCGGCGCGAACGTCTGGATCGGCATGAATTCCCTTATCCTCAAGGGCGTGACCATCGGGGATGGGGCCATAGTCGCCGCCGGGTCCGTCGTCGTCCGTGACGTCCCTCCAAAGGCCGTCGTCGCCGGGGTACCCGCCAAGGTTGTGAAGGTTGGGGAGTGATGGGAAGCATTGGGGAGGGGAAGGGGAAACTTTCTCTAGAAAGTTTCCCCTTCCCCTCCCCAAACCCCACCCCATCCTCTTCAAAGATTTTCGTAAGGGTCAACGGCGTGGCGGGCGGCTTGTACGGCTGGCCCTTGGCATTCGTCTCCCGGTGACTTACTAAAAGAAGAGAAAAAGTTTTTTCCAAATCCGTAGAAAAGAAAATGCCTTTTTTCCAACTCCGTGCGCCCACCAAACTGTTTCAGGGAAAGTTGCGGAGAGGGATTCGATAAGGTCGAAAGTCTTTGGAGGATGAGGGGAGGGGGC
>NZ_JNJP01000095.1 GCF_000701705.1 Bilophila wadsworthia ATCC 49260
GGTCCGGGGGAGGGGAGAAGGAGACCCTTTCCAAAGGGTCCCTTCTCCCCTCCCCCGGTTTCTTCATCTACTCAGCCTACTTCACCATATTGGGGTCTTCCATGATCTGGTAAATGGGCGCGCCTTCGGCGTCCTCGGGCACCGGGCCGCCGGTCATGTAGCAGAGGGTGGGCACGATGTCCGCCAGCCAGCGCGGGCGGGTGTAACGGTAGCCCTTCCTGATGTTCGGGCCGCGGAACATGAGGAGGTTCTTGAGGCTGCCGCAGCCGGATTCGCCGGTGGGCAGGCCGTAGCCGTGTTCCGCCATGTACTCGGGCTTGAGGACGTACACCACGTCGCCCGCCTGCGCGCCGCCCATGCCGAAGACATGCGCGTCTTCCTTGCGTACCGCGAGGAGCACGGGCCGCTCGCCGGTCTCGGGATGCTTGTAGTCGAGCAGGGCATCGATGATCCGGCCGCGCACCTTCTCGTAATCCTCGGGCTCGACGATGCCGCCGGGATACTTGCCCTTGAGATTCACGTACACGAACATGTAACGCTGCGGGACCGCAAGGGATTTGCTCACGTCGAGCACGTAGTTGAAGCCTTCGGTCTCTTCGTAGATGTCCCAGTAGTTCTCGGACTTCTTGGGCTCGTAGGAACACAGGCCCGCTTCCTTGAGGGCGTGGGCGGTGTTCAGGATCGGGCCCATCGGGGTCGCGCCGTGGTCGGAACACACGCACATCAGGGTGTCGTCGCCCATGATGTCCATGAGGCGCCCAAGCAGGCGGTCTTCCACTTCGTAAATGTGACGCTCCATCTTTTCGGCGCGGGCGCGGATTTCAGGGTCCTTGCTGTCCAGCTCGCTCAGCCAGCCGTGATAGAACCAGTCGATGGGGTGCGAGTGCATGTAGAACAGATCCCAGTCCGGGTTGGCCTTGAGCAGGGACTCGACGGTGTTCCAGAGCCATGCGCTGTGGAACTCCACCAGCTCGCACACGGTATCGGTGTCGATGATGCCGTGCAGGAAGGCCACCAGCCCGATGTCGTTCGCGGTGATGTGCTTGGAAAAGTCAATCTGATCGGCTGCTTCGGGAGGTGCGATGAAACCGATTCGGCCCGCGATGCCGGAGATGTACAGCTTGAATTCCTCGGCGTCGTCGGAGAGCTGCATCAGCTTGCAGCGGAACACGCCCTTTTCGGTGCGCCCGTCGGCCTTGATGGTGAAGTCATGCTGGACCGGCCCACTCCATTCGCCGAGCCTGATGGTGAAGAACGCCTTCGAGTAGTCCTTTTCGGGGCACAGGGCGATGCGGTCATAGCCGTCGTCGCCGCTTTCCCAGGCGAGGCAATACCACGTCTGGCCTTCGACCGGCTCGACGCATTCCTTGAAGGCCATGTTCACGACCATTTCGAGCGGTTCATCGCACTCGGGCAGGTTCTTCCAGCCCTTGGCGTCGTCGAAGGTCCCCTGAACGCCCATCGGGTAGAATTCCGTGGAGATCACGCTTTCGGAAGCGAGGAATTCCTTGTGTTCGTTGCCGTGCAGGGGCCAGCGGGTTTCGGCGGGCGAGAGGCCCTGACCCATGATCATGACGCCGTTCTTCATGCGGGAAGGCCACGACATGGGGTAGTTGACCACGATGCACTTCTTGCCGTTCTTGTCCCACGCGTCCCAGATGGTTTCGGCGGTCACGATGTCGGAGCCGAACGCCTGCGTGGTTTCCTTGTAATCGAGGCTGCGGCCTTCATGGTAGTAGTAATAGTCCTCCACGCCGTGCGTGCGGGGATAGGCGCCCGTGCAGATGGTCGCCCAGGACGGCGGGGTGACGGTGGGCAGGTTGTAGCCTTCGGGGATGAAGCTGCCTTCGTTCATGAAGGCGCGGAAATGTTCCAGCCCGCCCTGCGCCAGCATGGCTTCCAGACGTTTCGGGATGAGGCAGTCATACCCAATAAGTGCGGCGCGCTTCGCTTTGTCAGCCATCACGGACTCCTTCGTTGCGGTCAAAGGTTCAGGGCCCCAGACGGCCCGGCGTATCGTTGACAAGGCTGTATCAAGATGCGTGCCAGACGTCCTTTTGGGTCCCGGAAAGCCGCGTTGAGGCCGCTTTGCCACTTTTTGGACAATACGCTATGGTGCGCGGGCCCCAAATCGGGGCGAGGAAGGCGACAACCTTGTCATAGAGCTTTCGATCTCGCTGATAACATACTTAAATAACAGCATAGGCAAAGATAAACATTGTTTGTCGCAAATAGCGACAAAAATGTCGTATGCGGACTATATAAAGGCATCTTTCATGCTAATTCAGTGTATTGAAAGAAAATGTTCATTTTGGCACAATCTTGGCAACGCTCTCGGGCAAAACTACGGCCCCGAGTCAGACCGGGCTGAGGAGAGCGCATGAACCAAGCGACAGAGAAAGGCAACGGTATCGATCTGCGTCCCGAGTGGGGGATCTTCATCCCTTCCGTATTGGTCATCATCCTGATCAGCATTCCAGCCGTCCTGTACCCCAAGGCCGCTGAAGAAGTGGTTTCCGCCATCTACCAGCCGTTCGCGGCGAACTTCGGCACGCTCTACCTGTGGATCACGGTGGGGCTGATCATCCTGTGCGTCTATTTCGCATGCAGCCGGTACGGCGACATCAAGTTCGGGGACCCGGACGAGAAGCCGGAATTCTCCCTGTCTTCATGGATAGCCATGATCTTCTGTTCCGGGGTGGCCGGGGCGGTCATGTTCTGGTCGATCATCGAGCCCCTGTGGGACATCGTGCAGCCACCGCAATACGCAGCGCCCATGAGCACGCAGGCCTATGACTGGGCCCTCGCCTACCTGCTGCTGCACTGGGGGCCGAACGCGTGGTGCACCTATTTCATCACCGCCCTGCCCATCGCCTACATGTTCCACATCCGCCGCAAGCCCTTCCTGCGCATCAGCTCCGCCGCCGACATGATCATCGGCAAACAGAAGGACGGCCTCCTCGGGCGCTGCGTGGACGTGTTCTTCATCCTCGGCCTGCTGTTCTGTACCGCCGTGACCATGTGCATCTCCCTGCCTACGGTGGAGGCCGCGCTGGCGCGGGTGTTCGGCATCACGCCCTCGTTCGGGCTTGAGATAGCGATCCTGTTCGTGAGCGCCCTGCTGGCCGGCGTCACCGTGTACCTCGGCCTCAAAAAGGGCATCAAGCGGCTCAGCGACATCAACGTGGTCATCGCGCTCGCCATGGTGGCCTACGGCGCGCTGGTCGGCCCCACGTCCTCGCTGTTCGACATCTTCACCAACGCCGTGGGCAAGATGCTCGGCAACTTCTGGAGCATGACCTTCTGGACAAACCCGTTCTCCGAAGGCTCCTTCCCACGCGACTGGACCATCTTCTACGCCCTGTTCTGGGCGGGGTACGGGCCGTTCATGGGCCTGTTCATCGCCCGCATCTCACGGGGGCGCACCGTCCGCGAGGTCATCGGCTGGGGGATGTTCGGCACGGTGGCGGGCGGCTTCATGATCCACGGCGTGTTCGGCTCCTATACCCTGTGGGCGCAATACCACGGCATCATCGACGCCGTATCCATCCTCAAGACGCAGGGCGCGCCCGCCGCCATGATGGCCGTCATCGACACGCTGCCGTTCAGCAAGGTCGTCATGCTGATCTACTGCGCCTTCTCCACGATTTTCCTCGCCACCACGGTCAATTCCGGCTGCTACGTGGTCGCCGCCACCGCAACCCGAAGGATGCCCGTGGACGCGGACCCCCACCGCTACCACTGCACGTTCTGGGCCGTGGCGCAGGGCCTGCTGGCGCTCGGGCTGCTGGCAATGGGCGGCCTTGAGGTGGCGAAGATTTTCGGCAACTTCTCCGGCGCGCTCATGGCGCTCCCCTCCCTCCTCCTCACGGCCTGCTGGTTGAAGATCATCCGCGAGGACGGCAAGGACCTGCTGCATACCTACCGGGCCAAGGACTGACGCCCGGCTCAGAGCCAGCTCCAGCGGGCCCCTCCCCCATGCTGCCGGGCATGGGGGAGGGGTTTCGCCCTCCAGAACACCGCTTTGCCGGGGCTGAACGCCATGTTCCACACACCTCGAAAAATCGCCATCCAACGCCTTCCCGGAGAATGTCCTTTATAGACGCCGAACTAGGCTTTACGCCGGATTATGGCGGGTTGCGCCCGCCTTTTTGCGGCCTTGCGGCTCCGTTTCAAAACACGTAACGTCATCGCAGGCCGCCTCCGGGCGGGCCGCAGATCCCTTCACGGCTGGCGCGTTGCCAGGCCGGAGAGTCCGGGAGGGCTTTCCGCCTTTCGCGGACAACACAAAGGAGCCCTGATGCGCCGTCGCCTTTGTCCCAAAGAGGCGTTGTTCACGCCGAGCTTTATTGCCGTTTGTTCCGCGAACCTGCTGTTCTTCATCGCCAGCTTCATGATGGTGCCCGTCCTGCCGATCTACTTGCTCGACGGCCTGCACGCCTCCAAATCCGTCGTGGGCATCATCCTCTCCGCGTACATGATCGGCGCGCTGGTCATGCGCCCCCTTTCCGGCTTTCTGGCGGACCAGTTCCCGCGCAAGATACTGTTCCTCGTCTGCGGTATCCTGTTCGCCGCCCAGTTTGAGGGATACCTGCTGTTCAACGCGCTGGCGCTCGTGGGCATCGTCCGGGCACTGCACGGCATGAGCTTCGGCGCGCTTTCCACCTCCGCCGCCACCCTCGCCGTCGACGTCATCCCCATCGCCAAGCTCGGCACGGGCATCGGCCTGTACGGGATGATGGGATCGCTCGCTATGGCCCTCGGCCCCATGATCGGTATGCTCGTCCTTGAGGCCGGATCATACGACGCCGTGTTCATCACCGCGATGGGCTGCGCGGCGGGCGGCATCCTGCTCGGCCTGCTGGTCAAAAAGCAGCGCGTGACCGCCAGCCGCGGCGAAAAAATCTCGCTGGATCGCTTTTTCCTGAAAAAAGGCACCTATGCCTTCATCGGGCTGGTGCTCATGGCCTTCGTGTACGGGCTGCTCGTCAACTACCTGTCCGTCTTCGCCCGGGAGCGCCACGTCATGGCGAACCCCGGCTACTTCTTCCTGCTCATGTCCCTCGGGCTCATCCTCAGCCGCCTTTTCGCGGGCGGCATGATCGACAAGGGCTACATCGGCCGCCTCATCCTCGGCGGCAAGGGCACCATCCTGCTGGCCTCCCTGCTCTTCCTCTTCGTGCCCACGGAAACCGTGTTCTTCGGCTCAGCCGTGGCCTTCGGGCTCGGCTTCGGGATGATGTCGCCCTCCTACCAGACCCTGTTCATCAACCTTGCCGAACCCACCCGGCGCGGCACGGCCAACGCCACCTACCTCATCGCGTGGGACGTTGGCATCGGCGCGGCCGTGCTCCTCGGCGGGCTCATCGCGGAAATATCCAGCTTCGACGACGCGTTCATCCTCGGCCTGATCATGCTGTTCTTCTCCGCCGTGCTGTATATGAAGGTCATCGGCCCGCAATACGAGAAAAACAGGCTGCGCTGAGAATCCCGTCCCCCGCGCGGCCCCCATGAAAAGGGCGGGGCCGCACAGCACCCTTTCCCCCTCGCAAAAAACGGACGCCCTCCGCATTGGCGGGGGCGTCCGTTTTCCGATGTGCCGCCCCGATTCAAAAGAAATCGGGGAATACTGCGAACAGGGATTCGATAAAGTCAAAAATCTTTGAAAATGGGTAGGATGGGCTCCGATCCGGCAGGTTTGGGGAAGGGAGGGAAATGCCTTTCCTCAGAAAGCTTTCCCCCTTTCCCTATTTTCCCCGTTTTCCGCTTTAAGGAAGCTGCCCGTGCACGACCCTGTTGTCCACGATGGCCGCGGCGAAGGCGATGCCCTTGAGCCGCCCGGCCGGGGCTTCCAGAATGTCTTCCGAGGGGATCACGAAGTCCGCGACCTTGCCGGGCTCGATGGTGCCCCGCCACGCCTCGCTGTGGCTGAACAGCGCCGCGTAGGAGGTGTAGGCGCGCACGGCCTCCAGCGTGGAGATGCGCTGATCCGGGCCGAGCACCGCGCCGCCCTTGGTTTCGCGGTTCACGGCGGTATGGATGGAGAGCATGGTCATCTGCGGCAGCACCGGCGTGTCGGCGTGGAGCGAGAAAGGCAGCCCCTCCCGCACCGCGCTTCCGGCGGGATCAAGGCGCGCCGCCCGATCCGGGCCGAGGAAGATGTCCCGGTGCCGGTCGCCCCAGTTCCAGACGTGCAGCCCGTAGAACGAGGGCAGGATGCCCGCCTCCTTCATGCGCCGGACGTGTTCGTCGGTCGCCATCTGGCAATGGATGATCAGATGCCGGGCGTCCTTGCGGGGGCAGCGGGCCTGCGCCCGTTCCACCGCCGTGATGATGGTTTCGATGGCCCCGACGCCGTTGCAGTGGATGGAAAGCTGGCGGCCCCGCGAATGCCAGTGGTAGACCATCTCGTCCCAGTAGTCCTGCGTGCCGATGATGCCCGGCCTGAGCGAGGGGTCGAAGAAATACCCTTCGGGGATGGCGGCGGTCCCGGCCTGGATGGAGCCGTCCGCAAGCGTCTTGACCGCCGAGTACTGCACGAAGCGGTTGCCCGGCCCGTCGAGGAGGCCCGTGGGCTCCAGCCTGCGGAAAGGCTGCTCCATCGTCGCCAGATAGACGCGCATGTTCAGCTCGCCGGATTCGTACAGCTGGTTATAGGTGCGGTACACGGTTTCGGCGCTCAGGTTGCCGATGCCCACCGCCGAGTCGTGCGCGGAGGTGAAGCCCTGTGCGTTGTACTCCGCCACGCACTCGCGGACGAGGGCCTTGTGGCGTTCCTGCTCCAGCGCGGGCATGAGTTCGCCCATGGCCTTGAAGGCCATCTCTTCCGCGATGTACCCGTTGGGCAGGCCGTCCTTGCCGAGGAACACGTTCACGTCGTCGAAAGGCGCGTCCGGGTTGACGCCGATGCGCTCCAGCGCCTTCGAGTTGGCGTAGCAGGTATGCCCCGAAATGTGGAAGACCAGCACGGGCCGGTCGGGCATCACCGCGTCGAGCTCCCGCTTGGTCGGGCCGCGCCGCTCCGGGATGTCGGTATCGTCGAAATTGTAGACCACGATCCCGTCGCCGTCCCGCACCCGTTCGGCCTGCTTGCGGATCAGGGGGTACACGTCCTCGAGGTGCGCGATGCCCGGACAGCGGCAGTGCGTTTTCCACATGGCGTACAGCGAAGCGTGGCTGTGCGTGTCGATGAAGCCGGGGTAGAGGGACGCGCCCTTGAGGTCGACGGTCCGGCAGCCGGGCCCGGCCAGCGCCGCCAGCCCGTCCTTCGAGCCCACGGCCTCGATGACGTTCCCGGCCACAAGCACCGCCTCGGCGACGGTCCCGGCGGCGTCCATCGTGACGATCCGCCCATTCGTGTACAGCGTCTTTTCAATGCACCGCATAAGGAACTCCTTGAGGATAACACGTGAGAGCCGTTCAAAAAGCCAACACAACGCCGAACCCCCGGGCTTGCGGCTCCGGAGAGCTTGCCGCAAGCGATCCTGAAAGAATAACCACACGGTACACGGCGGAGGCGATGGGCCGCAAGCTGAAAAAGGGCGCGGCGGCCTCAGAATGCCAACACGGGAAACGGGCGGGCCCGGCCCCGCATGGCAACGGAACGCACATTCCGTTATCACACGATACGGCATAGTATGCGGAGTAAGGGCCCCCCGGAAGCGTCCTCCCCGCCCCCTTCCGCACTCCCCGCCAGCCGGAATTTTTGCGGGAGGGGCGCCGTACGGCGGATCCGGGGAGGGAGCCTTGAGTTCCTGCCTCCGGGCATCCCCCACCACCACTCATCAGACCAGCCAACCACAACGTGACGCCACGATCCACGACAGGAGAAAACACATGCGCACACTGCTCGCCAACGCAACCGTCATCACCATGAACCCCGCGCGGGACGTCCTGGACACGGACATACTCATCGAAAACGGCGTCATCGCGGACATGGGGCCGGGGCTGGCCGGACGCCCGGAAAACGCCGGCGCGGAACGGGTCGACCTTTCCGGGCGCATCGTCATCCCGGGCCTCATCCAGAGCCATATGCACGTCACGCAGTCGCTGTTCCGGGGGCTGGCCGACGAAATGGAACTCATGGACTGGCTCCAGCGCCGCATCTGGCCCCTCGAAGGCGCGCACACGCCCGAAACCAACGCGGCGGCCGCCCGCCTCGCCGCCGCCGAAGGGCTGCGCAGCGGGGTCACGGCCTTCATCGACATGGGCACGGCCCATTGTCAGGACGCCATTTTCGAAACCATGCGCGACGTGGGGATGCGCGGGCTGTTCGGCAAGTGCATGCTCGATCTGGGCGGCACGGACGTTCCCGCCGCGCTCATGGAGGATACCGAAACCTGCCTCCGCGAAAGCGAACGGCTCATGAACCGCTGGCACATGAGCGCGGGGGGCAGGCTCCGTTACGCCTTCGCGCCGCGCTTCGTGCCCTCGTGCACGGAAACGCTCCTCACGCGCACCCGGGACATGGCGAGGGCCAACGGCGTGCGCCTGCACACCCACGCCTCCGAGAACAAGGGCGAGTGCGCCTATGTGGAAAGCCTCGTCCACATGCGCAACCTCCGCTACCTGCACTCCATCGGCTACACCGGGGAGGACGTGATCCTCGCCCACTGCATCTGGATCGACGACGACGAGATCCGCATCCTCGCGGACACGGGCACCCATGCCGTGCACTGCCCGTCCTCCAATATGAAACTTGCGTCCGGCATCGCCCGCATCGACGAGATGCTTGCCGCCGGGTGCCGTGTGGCGCTCGGGCTCGACGGGGCCCACAACCATATGGACGCGCTCGTGGAGCTGCGGCAGGCGGGCATCCTCCAGAAGGTGCGCACCAACCGCCCCACGGCCCTGTCACCGCTTCAGGCGCTGGAAATGGCCACCCTCGGCGGTGCGCGGGCTCTGGGGCAGGAGGATGAGCTCGGCTCCCTCGAACCCGGCAAGAAGGCCGACCTTGCCGTCATCAACCCGGACAGGCTGAACATGGCTCCCCGCATCGGGCGCGACCCGGTGGCGCAGGTGGTCTATCAGGCCACGCACGAGAACGTGGAGGCGACCATGGTCGACGGCGTTTTCCTGTACCGGGACGGGAAGTATGCGACCCTCGACCTCGGGGAATGCCTGCGCGACGCGGAAAGCGCCTGCGCCCGGATACTCCGCAGCTCGGACGTCGCGCCGCTGTTCGCGCACTAGCGGGGAGGCCCGTTTTGCCGTCCGTTCGGACGGGTGCCCCATACCCCGGCAGAGGCTCCGCCTCTGCACTCCGCAAGGGGCGCCCCCTGGCCCGGCATGAAGGTTTTGACGTTGGGATATCGCCGGCTCCTTTTCCGAAAGATCCGACAGGAAACCGCCCAAGGAAATCCAGCCGATCCAGCCGAAAGCCCCGCCTCTCGCGGGGTTTTCGCGTTTTCCGGGGAAGGCCGTGGACAAGGAAGCTGTTTTTTCATCAAAAAACAGAGATGGATGGGAAATCCAAAAATATTTTGGGAAAAAAGGAACGCAAGCCTTGTGCCGAGTAATATATTAGTATACTAGTATCTCAACAGTAAGGAACACCAGCATGATCACACTGAATACGAATCCCGGCCTTTTGAGGACGGCTGTTTACGAGCGGATCCTCTCGGATCTCCAGCAGGGGGCCATCGCCCCCGGCGAGACCATCAGCCTCAACAAGCTGGCCGAGACCCTCAATATCAGCAAGACGCCGCTGCGCGACGCCCTGTTGGAACTTCAGGCGGAAGGCTTCGTTACCCTCTATCCGCAGCGCGGGGTCATGGTGAATGCCCTCTCCGAAGAGGAGAAGCGCGAGATTTACGAGGTGTGCGGCGTGCTTGACGGGCAGGTCATCCGCAACGTGTTCCCCCGCGTAACGCCGGAGCACGTTGCCCGCCTGAAGGATCTCAACGCCCGGATGTACCCCGGCACCCAGGACATTTCCAACGACGAGTACAACCGCATCAATCTGGCCTTCCATGAGACGTACCTTGAGCTGGAAACCAGCTCCCTCCTCAAGAAGCTCCTGCGCATCAACCGGCTCCGGCTGTTCCAGTTCTCCCTGAGGGACTGGGGCAAGGCGTTCTGCGCGGTCAACCACGCCGAGCACGGCCGGATCATCGAGCTGTTCGAATCCGGAACCGCCGAAGAGCTTTCCCGCTACGTCACGCAGGTCCATTGGTCTTTCAACTGGCAGCAAGGAACCGAGTCATGAGAATCAGAGACATCGCGCGCATCGACGGATTCCCCTGCGGGGAATACAACGCCGTCACCGACGTCAAGGGCGTGCGCGTGGGGCATTCCACCGTCATCAAGGACGGGGCCGGCCCCGTCGAAGGCATCGCCCGTACGGGCGTCACCGTTGTCCTCCCCGCCGGGGATATCGTGGAAAACGCCATGTATGCCGGTGTGTTCAGCCTGAACGGGAACGGCGAGCTTTCCGGCTGCCACTGGATCGAGGAATCGGGCCTGCTCACCACGCCCATAGCCCTGACCAACACGCACAGCCTCGGCATCGTGCGCGACGCCATGATCGCCTATTACGCCCGCCTCCGGAAGACCGACGGCTCCTCGTACTGGATGCTTCCGGTCGTGGGCGAGACGTGGGACGGCTGGCTTTCCGACATCAACGGGATGCACGTGCGGCCCGAGCATTTGTGCGCCGCGCTCGATTCGGCGGCGTCCGGCCCGGTGGAGGAAGGCTGCGTCGGCGGCGGCACCGGCATGATCCTCCATGAATTCAAGGGCGGCATCGGGACCAGTTCCCGCGTGCTCCCCGAGGAGCTCGGCGGCTACACCGTGGGCGTGCTCATCCAGGGCAACTACGGCAAGCGCGAGGATCTGCTCATCAACGGCGTGCCCGTGGGCAGGCATATCCCCACCTCGCGCATCCCCGGCAAGGAACAGGCGCTCCAGCCCACGCCCAAAGAGGACGGCTCGATCATCATCGTCGTCGCCACGGACGCCCCGCTCACCCCGGACCAGTGCAAGCGGCTGGCCCGCCGCGCCGGGCTCGGCCTCGGACGCACCGGGGGCCTCGCCTTCGACGGATCGGGAGACATTTTCATCGCCTTTTCCACCGCCAACCGGCTTGGCAGCAACGCCGGGGGCGGCCCCCGGGAGCATACCGTGCGCACCCTGTCGCACGGGTGCATGGACCCCCTCTTCAGAGCCACGGTCGAAGCCACGCACGAGGCCATCGTCAACGCCCTGTGCGCGGCGACGGACACGGACGGCATCCTCGGGCGGCGCATGTACGCGCTGCCGCTCGACGAGGTGCGCGGGATCATGCGGCGTTACGAATCCCTCTAGAGGCCGCCGCGCCGCATCCCCCGCAACGGGCGCGGCGGCCCCCTTGTTCCCCTGAAAAGGAATGGGCGAATGTTTTGAAGTGTTTGAAGAGTCAGGTTTTCATCGTGAGACAACCCTCTTGCCGAAAAAAGGACGCCCCGCGAATGGGAAGCGTCCCCCATGAACAAGGAGTTCCTTATGTGGAAGCGCTTTTTAGGCATCATGGCCGCGGCCCTTTGCGTGCTGAACCTGACCGTAGGCAGCGCCTTCTCGGCTGATCTCGTCAAAGTCCCCACCGCGTGGCTGGACGAGCACGAAACCTTCCTGATGTGGTACGCCAAGGAAAAGGGCTGGGACAAGGAAGCCGGGCTCGACATCGAGATGAAGCTGTTCAACTCCGGCCCGGACATCCTCAACGCCCTGCCCGCCGGGGAATGGCGTTTCGCCGCCGTGGGCGCCCTGCCCGCCATGCTCGGCAACCTGCGCTACGGCACCTCCATCATCGCGCAGGCCAACAACGAGGCCGCGCTCTGCACCTCCGTCGTCGTCCGCGCCGACAGCCCCATCGCCAAGGTCAAGGGCTGGAACAAGGACTACCCCGAAGTGTACGGCAGCCCCGAGACCGTGCGCGGCAAGACCTTCCTCGCCACCACGCTGACCTCGTCGCACTATGCCCTCAGCACGTGGCTCAACGTCCTCGGCCTCAAGGACAGCGACGTCGTCATCAAGAACATGGACCAGTCGCAGGTCGTGGGCGCGTTTGAAAACAACATCGGCGACGGCATCGCCATCTGGGCCCCGCACACCTTCATCGTCCAGGAAAAGGGCGGCGTGGTCTTCGCGGGCGACATCGTGCACTGCAAGAAGTCCAACCCCATCGTGCTCATCGCCGACACCAAGTATGCCGAAGCCCATCCGGACGTGGCCGCGAAGTTCCTCAGCGTGTACATGCGCGCCGTGGATCTCATGAAGAATACGCCGCCCAAGCAGTTCGTCGAGGAATACCAGAAGTTCTATCTGGAATTCGTGGGCAAGGAATACAACTACAATCAGGCCCTGCTCGACCTTGAGACGCATCCTCTCAGCAACATCGACGAACAGCTCGCCATCTTCGACGACTCCAAGGGCCCGAGCCAGGCGCAGCTCCACCAGTCCGACATCGCCGCCTTCTTCTCGGGCGTGGGCCGCATCACCGCCGATGAAGCCGCCAAGGTTGCCGACGGCAAGTATGCGACCGACAAGTACCTGAAGCTCTTGAAGGAGCAGCAGAAGTAATTGGGTAGTATAGAGAAATATTGGGGAGGGGAGAGGGAACCTTTCTGGAGAAAGGTTCCCTCTCCCCTCCCCCGAACCCCCTCTCCTTTCCAAGACGTTT
>NZ_JNJP01000096.1 GCF_000701705.1 Bilophila wadsworthia ATCC 49260
TGGGGTTTGGGGAGGGGGAGGAGAAACTTTCTTCAGAAAGTTTCTCCTCCCCCTCCCCAAATATATCTATCCAACCAGCGCGGCGTATTCGGCGGCGGAAATGCGCCCGCCTTCGTCGGCATCGTCGGGTTTGACGCGGACGAGCCAACCCTTGTCGTAAGGGCTGTCGTTGAGCAGTTCGGGGGCGTCCGCCAGTGCTTCGTTGACGGCGACGATTTCACCGGAAACCGGAATGATCGCGTCGGAAGTGATTTTGACGGACTCGATGGAAGCGCAGGAAACGCCTTGCTTGAAGTGTTCGCCCACGGCGGGGAGGTCGACGAAAATGACCCCGCCGAGCTGATCCTGTGCATAGTCCGTGATGCCGACGAGCATGGTGCCGTCGGGCTCCGCTTTGGCCCAGAGGTGTTCGGAGTGGTAGGAACGGTCTTCGGGATAGGTGAGGCTCATAATGCGATCTCCTTCGGGTTGAGCGATGTTGCTATTCGGTCACAGCTACGCGGGGAGCACGGATGGCGGCGGGGACGATTTCGTCCAGCGTGGGGTGGCCGATCATGACTTCATGCAGTCTTTCGGGCGTATAGCCGCCGACCATGAGCAGCTGGGCCACGGTGACGAGGTGGGATACGCCGTGGCCGATGGCCGCGATGCCCGCGATGGCGTCACCGGCCCATACGACCTTCACGAATCCGCCGGAAGCCCCGGCTGCCTGCGCGATGGGATTCAGGGTCAGGGGGACCTGCGATACGCTTACGGACTTCCCGGCGGCAAGGAGCCCTTTGGCGGTCTGGCCGACGCGCATGATCTCGGTGCTGCCGTAAATGCAGGACGGGACCGGGCCGGGCACGTATACGCCTTTTTCGTGTCCGAGGATGCGGCGGGCGACATACGCGCCCTGATGGTCGGCGGCATGGGCCAGCAACGTAAGGCCGTTCACGTCGCCGATGGCATAGACGCCTTCGGCGGCTTCAAGATGGTCGTTCACGTCGACGAAGCCGCGGCGTTTCAGCGTGCAGCCCGCCTTTTCGCAATCAAGCCCGGCTGTATTCGGAGTACGGCCCACGGCGACCAGCGCCTTGGAGGCGGTCAGCACGCGCCCATCACCAAGGGTCAGCTCGGCCTGCCCGTCCTTCGTGACGAGCGACTTCGCCATGACGCCCGTGATGCAGGTCCGGCCCGCCTTGCTCTGGACGCGGTCCATTTCTTTGGCGATGTCGGCGTCTTCAGTAGGGGCGATGTGCGGGGCGGCCTCGACGATGGTGATTTTGGAGCCCATCATGCCGAAGAAGTCGCCAAGCTCAAGGCCGATGGCCCCAGCGCCCACGATGATGAGGCTTTCCGGGACTTCGGGAAGGTTGAGGACGCCGGTGCTGTCGAGCACGGCGTCGCCGTCGGGAGCGAGGCCGGGGAAGGACGCGCTCGACGAACCGCAGGAAAGGATAATGTTGTCAGTCGTTAACATTTCTTCGCCGGATTCGGAGCGGACGATGGCCTGCCCTTTTCCGGCGCACACGCCGCGTCCTTCGTACAGGGTGATCCCCGCCGCCGCGAGGCTTTTGGCGAGGGTCTGGCTGGAGCCCTTGAGGAAGCGGCCCACGCGGGTTTGCAGCGCCTTGTAGTCGATGTCGATGGAGCCCTTCATGGTGCGCAGGCGTTCCTGAGCCTTGAGGAGCCCGAGGGGGGCCGTTGCGCCGAGGAGCATCTTGGTGGGGATGCAGCCGCAGTTCAGGCACGTGCCGCCCCAGTGTTTGTCTTCGATGATGGCGACTTTTTTGCCGCCTGCCGCCAGTTCTTTCGCCGCCGTGGTCCCGCCGGGGCCTCCGCCGATGATGATTACGTCGTAATGCATGGGTTGCCTCGTTTTGCGTATGCCGAGAAAGAGGGAAGAAATTTTCTCGAGCGGAGCGCCCGCCCCGCCGCCGTCCGTGTGCCTTGAAAGGCCGCTGCCGGGCGTGGCCTCCGCGAGGCCGCTTTTGTTTTCCCCTTTTCCCGGGTCCCCATCCTCCTTCCGAAACCGTCGGAGAGGGGGATGGGACAGCCCGGAAGGAAGTGCTTAAAAATCTCTTCCTGTCAAAAAAATCCAGAATATCCGGCTGATTATGCCGCTTGCGAACCGTCTCGTACCTTCCCCGCCAGCCAAGCTCTGCGGAGGGAAGGGGAGCGGAAAGGGAGAGGGGCCTCTTAGGTTCCTTCCCTCCCCGGTTTGCCTACTTCGCTATATCGGCCTTGAACAAGAACTCGCGGGAGGCGGAACGGTACTTGAGCATCATGGGATCGGCCACGGGTTCGAGCCCCTGCATACCCTGCGGCATTTCGGGGGTTACGGCGGCGATGGCGTAGGGAAGCTGATGATCGCCGCAGGCTTCAAAGACCATGCGGGCCGCTTCACCGGCTTCGTCGCGGTTCGGCCAACGTGCGCCCTCGGGACCGGAGAGCGGGGTGGCGAGGAAACGGATTTCGTGGTCGGGGAACGCTTTCACCAGTTCGATGGTCTTGGCGAGTTCGTCCTTGGTGGGCGCGGAACCGTAAAGGGCTTCGTAGACGGATGCTGGGCCGGGGATGTTGAGCTGTACTTTGGCCAGCGCGTTCAGGCCGATGAGGCGTTCGAGCAGGGCGGGATTCCGTCCGTCCGTCTGTATGCAGACCGTGAGGCCGCCCTTGGCGAGCTGTTGCACCAGTTCGACGAAGTGATCTTCCTCCGCCGCCGGGCACTGGGAAAGGTAGAGGCCGGAAATCCAGCCGTGCAGCAGGTCGCTGCGCGTGACCGCGCCTTCGAGGGCGTGCCCGGACAGCAGGTAGGCGATGACTTCCCCGGAGCCCTGCTTGATGACCGTGCCGTCGTCGAACAGCGGGAACTCCACGCCTTCGGGGTTGCGGTAGATGGCCTTGCGGTTGGCGCGGTAGAAGGTGTTGAATGTCTGGGCATCAGCCTTGAAATCCACGGTTTCGTAAGCGATCTGATGTTCGGCGAGAAAGCCTTTGACGATTTTGCACCGTAGGCAGTCGGGTGCGGTATACAGGGTGATGCTCATCTGTGCGCTCCTGTGATGCCGGAAAACCGGCAGAAAGGGTTGCTTTGCAAACGGCGGTTTGCCGCCGGGTATGGACGAAAAAAGAGGCGGAATCCATCGGAACGGGGTTCCTCTGGATTTCTGCCTCTACCTATACCCGGATCCGGGACAGAAAATTGTTACCGTTGTTACTTTTTTCGCAAAAAGTTCGAAAAAAATCGGCTCCGGGGAGGAAATCAGCCCCACTCCGCCTCTTCTTGTTCTTCCAGCAGTTTTTCAAGCTGATCGAGCTCGCTCAGTTCGATTTCATGGCGTGAGAACCGCACCAGAATCCCGAGCTCGCGCAGCTGCTGCAGGCAGCGGAACAGGGAAACGCGGTGGATGTCCAGCACTGAAGCCAGTTCGAGCTGGGTCATGTCCAGAGGAAAGGCCTTGGCGTTGTTATGGCTGCGGGAGAGCTGGCGCAAAAAGCGGCAGACGCGGGCCAGCGGCGTGCCGTGCTTGATCAGGAAACTTACGCTGAACAGGTTGGAAAATTTGGTGGCCGTACCCCGGAGCATGTTCAGGATGAGATGGGGGTATTGGCGGGCGAATTCGGCGTCATGGATCAGCGAGCTGGGGAAACGGTACGCTTCGGTCCTCTCCAGCACCCGGAAACAAGCCATCGTCGCCTCGTCCCCGGTGATCACGCTCGTCTCGTTGAAGATGCAGCCCTTGCCGAAAAACATGACGACATGATCTTCCCCTGCCGCGTTGGTGTAGGTGAGCCGCACGCGTCCCTTATCTATAAAATAGAAGCAATCGGTGGTGGCCTGATGATTGTAGTGGGAACGCGGAAAAACGAGATGCGTCCCCATGTGCACAATTTCCCGCCAAGGCTCATGCAGACCGCTGTGGGAGATGATAGCAATGTGCTGTTGCGGCATTTGGATTTCTGCGGTCATAGAATCACCTCTTTCTCAATGATGGATGGGCGGAAATGTTCTTATACTTTTTATGTGAATTGTTGCACAGGTTACATTTCTGTTTTCTCATCCGTCATAAGGTGCTTTTGCGGATAAAGGAACCCCTCTGTGAAAGCCCATAGACGAAAAGCGTCAATCGTTCAAGTCTGTTCGGGAATGAGGACAGCCTTGACGTATCTCCGAAGTTTCATTTCATTTTGTTCTGCCTGGGGCGCAAGCACCGGCGTCCGGGCGCAATCCATACATAGGGCAGGAGCATCCGATGAGCGCGACGATTTTCCCCACTGGCGTTACTATCTACAATCCCGAAAAATGCTGGAGTGGTTATACCATCCTTCAGGCCGCCGAACGCGGCGCCCTCCTTATCGACATGAACGGCAATGAAGTCCGCATGTGGGAAGGCTTGCAGGGCTTTCCGAACAAAATGCTGCCCGGCGGCTACGTGATGGGGAGCCTTGGTGAACGCAATCCCAAGTATGGCCTTCAGGACCAGACCGACCTTGTGCAGGTGGACTGGGACGGCAATATCGTGTGGAAGTTCGACAAGGCTGAATACATCGAAGATCCGGGCGAGGAACCCCAATGGATGGCCCGCCAGCACCATGACTACCAGCGCGAAGGCAACACCGTGGGCTACTATGTGCCCGGTTCCGATCCCAAAACCAACAGCGGCAACACGCTGATCCTCGCGCACAAGAACGTCCACGTGCCCGCCATTTCCGACAAGATGCTGCTTGACGACGTGATCTACGAAGTGGATTGGGACGGCGACATCGTGTGGGAATGGAAGGTATCGGATCATTTTGAGGAGCTGGGCTTCGACGCCATCGCCCGCAACCTCATGTACCGCGACCCCAACTATTACACCGGGTTCGGGAACAGCCACATCGCGGGCGACTGGGTGCACACCAACTCCATGTCCGTGCTCGGCCCTAACAAATGGTACGACGCTGGCGACAAGCGCTTCCACCCCGACAACATCATCATCGACTGCCGCGACGCCAACATCATCCTGATCATCGAAAAGGCCACCGGCAACATCGTATGGAAGATCGGCCCGTATTTCGATCAGACCCCCGAACTGCGCAAGCTCGGCTGGATCATCGGCCAGCACCACGCCCACATGATCCCGCGCGGCCTGCCCGGCGAAGGCAACATCCTTATTTACGACAACGGCGGCTGGGCCGGCTATTACGCCCCGAACCCGGGTTCCCCCACCGGCATCCGCGGCGCCTTGCGCGACTACTCCCGCGTGCTGGAAATCGATCCCGTCACGCTGGAAATCGTGTGGCAGATGACGCCGAAAGAAGCCGGATACCTGATGCCGCTTGACGCCAACCGTTTCTATAGCCCGTTCATCAGCGGTATGCAGCGGCTGCCCAACGGCAACACCATGATCACCGAAGGTTCCCACGGCCGCATCTTCGAGGTGACCCCCGAACACGAGCTGGTGTGGGAATACGTGTGCCCCTACTGGGGGACGGCCCTGCCCATGAACATGGTGTACCGTTCCTACCGTCTGCCCTACGAATGGGTGCCGCAGCTTGAAAAGCCCGCCGAATCGCCCATCGAACGCCTCGACGTATCCACGTTCCGCGTGCCCGGCGCCGCCGCCCCGGGCGTGAAGAGCGCCGTAAAGATCAAGGAAGCCAAGGGGTACTTCGGCCTGTCCGCCATGTGCGTGGCTGCCGACATCGAAGAATAAGCGCATTACTAAGGATGGTTGAGGGCGGTTCTGGTTGAGAAAGGCATTTTTCCAATCCGGGCCGCCTTTTTGGTACGCCCCCGTCTTCGGCGGGGGGATCTTTCCGTCCGTTTGGGGGATGGAGCCCTGCTATTTGAGGAAGCGAGGGAAACGCATGAAGAGGCTGTGCTCACTTTGTTTGACGTTGGGGATGCTCTGTGGGGCGGCGGCGACCGCCGGAGCCGTCGAGATCAAGGCCAAAGGCACATGGGAGATTTTGTCCGAATGGAGCAACGTCGCTCCGCTGAACGGGCCGAATGATCGGTTCGCCACCTTGCAGCGCCTGCGTACGCAGGTGGAAATCATTTCTTCGAATGCCCTCAAGGGCGTCGTGTTCTTTGAAATCGGGGACACCAACTGGGGCAAGGCTTCCGAGGGCGGCGCGCTGGGGACTGACGCCAAGAATATCGAAGTCCGCTATTCGTACGTCGACTGGCAGGTTCCGAACACGGATCTGCGCGTCCGCATGGGCCTCCAGCCGATCATCCTCCCCGGATTCGTGGCGTCGGGATTCAGCCCGGTATTCGGTCATGACGTGGCCGGCATCATGTTGTCGCAGAAGTGGTCCGACGAGGTCGGGACGACGTTCTTCTGGGCCCGGCCTTTCAACGGCAACTTCGGCGGCTGGAACGGCAACGGCTCGCAGGCCAACGGGACGCCGCGGGATACCCCCGGCGACGCCATGGACCTGCTCAGCCTGATCGTGCCCATCAAAACGGACGTGATGAAGGTTTCGCCTTGGGGCATGTTCGGCTTTATGGGCACCAAGAGCCTCATGGGGAACATCAAGGGCGGCGATCCGGCGACATGGGCTCCCCGGGCCGGCCTGTATCCCATTCTTGGCAGCGGCTACACGTTTGAGACGTTCCCCTTCCGCCGGAATACGGAAACCCACGAAAACGCGTGGTGGCTCGGCATCACCGCCGAAACGAATTCTTTTTCGCCGCTCACCGTCGCCGGGGATTTCGCCTATGGCAGTGTGAAGATGGGGGAAATCCCGGGGTATGAGGGCTTTGCCGACGGCCCCGGCACGTTCAAGCTGGATCGTGCGGGCTGGTATGCCGCCGTACGCGCGGATTACGCCCTTGATTGGGCCACTCCCGGTATCATCGCGTGGTACGGCAGCGGCGACGACGGCAATCCGTACAACGGTTCCGAGCGCCTGCCTCAGTACAACACGCCGTGGGCGGTGAGCGCGCTCGGCTTCGGCGGCGGCTGGACCGATATCGCCACATGGAAGGTGCTCGGGCACAACCCCGGCGGCCTTTGGGGCGTGGTCCTGCATCTCAAGGACATCTCGCTCATGGAAGATCTGAAGCACACCCTGCGCGCCGGATACTACCACGGCACCAACAACTCCGCGATGCCCAAGGCCGCGAACATGGCCTCGTATCCTTCCCGCATCGACGGCCCGTTCGCCTATCTCACCACGTCCGACGACGCGTGGGAATTGAACGCGGACACCCGCTACAAGATTTATGAAAATCTGGAACTCGCCGTCGAGGCCGCGTATGTGCGCCTCAACCTGGATGAGGGAACGTGGGGAAAGAAGATCGTCAATGAAGTGGATAAGGATTCCTATCGCGTGAGCATTGGACTGAAGTATTCGTTCTAGTGTGTCCCGTTTATGGGGAAAAGGCCGGTGGGAGACTGCCGGCCTTTTTTGTTGGGGCATCGGATTCGATAAAGGGCAATGCGCTAAGGCTGGTTGCCGAGGCACTCCGAACAGAAAGCGTGCCCCTGCGATACGGCGATGCGCCTGACCAACTCCTCGGCCAGCATATGTGACGGCAACCGCCTGAGCGCTTCTTCATCGGCTTTGCGTGTCGTCACTTCAACATCGGTTTCGTAGCGGCTTGGCTCGGGCCGCAGCGTCATAAGGCATGGCCCCTTGCCCGTGAGTATCCACTCCGGATGCACATTTTTTACGCGCATCAAAATGACCAGCCAGCTGGAGGGCATCTTCCCGCGCCGGACGGCAGCGGAAACCGCCGACTGCGGGACGCCGAAAAAGTCGGCCAGATCGGTAGCCGTATGCTTACGGATAACGAGTTTAAGCCGTTCCATTTGAGCGTCGAAAATTTGGTTTTCCATTCGAGCCTCTCGATGGCCGTGTTATGGGTGCGACCTACTATTGATAGTCAAAAGAACTACAATAGTAGGTCGATTTCGTAAAGGGGCATTGTATCTGGGAGGAATGAAAAAGAAATATGATGAGGACAAGCTGGCTAAGACGTTTATGCCCGCAGTGATCCGGCGCTACCGTGATGCGGCGGGGCTCTCTCAGCAGGAACTTGCAGATCGGGTTGGCATTTCTAAAAGCTACATATCCTCTTTGGAGCTTGGTTATCGAGCGCCGAGTTTGAATCTGCTTGTGAAGATTGCTCAGACATTGGAGGTGAAAGCGGGCAAAATGGTCGATGAAATGGTGGAAGATGCCGAAAGGGTTCTTTGACGTTTCGCCGGTGGTTTCATGACGGCTTGGGCTATAACGGCATGAGGCCCGGCCCGGTGTCCGTGAGTATCTATTCCGTGATTACATTAGGGAGGAAGACATGCCGGGATACAGCAAGGAAGACGGTAATATTTTGAAGCAGTTTGGTGCGGCGGTGAAGGCGGGAAGGGATGGACTGGGCATCTCTCAAGAGACGTTGGCGGAAAAGGCAGGTCTACATAGAACGTATGTTGGAGGAGTGGAACAAGGACGCAGAAATGTAAGCCTGTTGAATATCGTAAAGCTCTCTCAAGCTCTTGGTGTGGAGGCAGCAAGTGTTTTTGAACACATGAAAACAATAAAAATATTAAAAATAATAAATAACAATATGTTACATCGTGTAATGTGAATGCGGAATAGATTTCATACGGCAATGGACAACGATAAAACAAAAGTCATCATGGAACTGATTGTAGCGTCGCTTCGCGAAGGGCTTGGCATGAGCCGCTATGCTTTGGCTCAAGAGGCGGGCGTTGACTATTCGTGGCTGCGGCGTTTCGAACAGGGAAAGTCCGGGATCCGGGTGGAAACCCTTATTGGGCTTGCAAAGGGATTGGGGATTCCAGCGGGAACCATTGTCGGCGCGATGGAGAAAGCGTTGGAAAATCCCGATACGTGGCTTGAGGAGCACGAAAGGAAAAGGATCTGAGGGGGCGTGAAGAGCGGCGTTGGAGATACGCTGGCAAAGGCGTTTTTTGGGGGATACAATGAGAAAAGGGAACCAACTTCCGCTGATTCCCTTGGGGTAATTCTCTTTTATGTGCTGGTCGGGATGAAAGGATTTGAACCTTCGACCCCTTGAACCCCATTCAAGTGCGCTCCCAGACTGCGCTACATCCCGGCACGCAGATGGAGATACCTTTCTCATGCCCCGCTGTCAACAAATTTTCGCGGGAAAAACGATCTTTTTTGTACGCAGTGATGTTTTGGCATTCATTTCGGCAACCTGGGATTGTCCCGCAGTATCGCCTCTGTTCCTACAGGTGGGCGTCGTACCAGTCACCCGCAAGGCGCAAGCCCTGACGGACATCGTATTCGGGCTCATAGCCCAGCAGCGTGCGCGCACGGGTGATGTCCGCCAGGGAATGGCGTACGTCTCCCGCCCGGAAATTACGGTAGGCCGGTTTGGCCTCCGCCGCTTCGGGCTTGTGGCGGACGACCTCGTCACGGATAAGCCCGAAAAGCTCGTTGAGCGTGGTCCGCTGGCCGAAGGCCACATTGTAGACGAGGTCCCGGGCGTCGTCCGCAGCATAGGATGCCAGCAGGTTCGCCTGCACCACATTGTCGATATAGCAGAAATCGCGGGACGTTTCGCCGTCCCCGTTGACGTATACGGTATCCCCCTTCGTCAGGGCGGCGAACCATTGAGGTATTACCGCCGCATACGCGCCGTACGGGTCCTGACGCTGGCCGAACACGTTGAAGTAGCGCAGGCCGATGGTCTTGAAGCCATAACTGCGCGCGAAAACCTCGGCGTAGAGCTCGTTCACGTACTTGGTCACGGCGTAGGGCGAGAGGGGCTTGCCGATGCGGTCTTCCTGTTTGGGCAGGTTGGGCTCGTCGCCGTAGGTGGAGCTCGAAGCCGCATAGACGAAACTCTTCACCCCGCAATCGCGGGCCGCGACGAGCATGTTGAGGAACCCGTCAATGTTGCAGCCGTTGGTCATGATCGGGTTTTCGATGGAGCGGGGCACAGAGCCGAGTGCCGCTTCGTGCAGGACGTGCTCGACGCCCTGGCAGGCCTGAAGGCAGGTTTCGACGTCGCGGATGTCTCCTTCTATGAAACGGAACCGCTCCCATTGCTCCGGGGTGACCAGTTCTCGTACCATGTCCAGATTGTGCTGATACCCGGTGAGGAAGTTGTCGAGGCCCACGACGCGCTGCCCGTGTGACAGCAGCGTCTGCAACAGGTTGGAACCTATGAAGCCCGCCACGCCGGTGACGAGCCATGTGCTCGGTTCTTGTTCGATACGCTGAAGAAGTTCGGTGTAGTTGGACATCAATGGCTCCAAAGAAAAGGGTTCGGGGCATGACCCCCTGAAGCCGGAAGTGTAGCCGCGCCGCCCTCCACTGTAAAGTATGGTCCTCCGCCGGTATTTTGTCTTTCAGGGCACTCCGTGATAGGCTTCCTACGTTCATGGTTTCTTTTGAGAGGTTTCATTTCCTTTTTGCCCACTCTATGAGGACGGCTGTGAGTACGTATCAAACTTTTTCCACTGACGAGAAACCGCTTTCCATCTTGGATGTACGGGATGCCAAAAACCGGCGGAAGCTGGCTATGGTCACCGCGTACGATACGCCGTCGGCCCGTATTGTGGATCGGGCCGGGGTCGATATGGTGCTGGTGGGCGATTCCCTCGGTATGGTCATGCTCGGGCGCAAAGACACCCTGTCGGTCACCTTGGACGAAATGATCCATCATTGCCGCGCGGTTGTGCAGGGAATACATCACGCCCTCGTCGTTGCGGACATGCCGTTTATGACGTATGAACCCGGGCCTGATACAGCGCTTTCCAACGCGGCGCGCCTTGTCCGGGAAAGCGGCGTCAGGGCCGTCAAGCTCGAAGGCGCTTTCCTGCCTCAGATCCGCGCGCTGGTGGGCGCGGGCATACCCGTCATGGGGCATATCGGCCTGACGCCTCAGCGGTCCGCGCAGCTTGGCGGCTTCAAGGTGCAGGGCAAGCGCGCCGAAGCAGCACGGCAGTTGCTTGATGAGGCGGCGGCGCTCGAAGACGCCGGGTGTTTCGCCATTGTGCTTGAGGCCATTCCCGCGCCTCTCGCGGCGGCGATTACGGCCCGGGTTTCCGTTCCCACCATCGGCATAGGGGCGGGGGCCGACTGCGACGGTCAGGTGCTCGTCCTGCATGACATGCTCGGGCTGTACAGCGAGTTTACGCCGCGTTTCGTCAAGCGGTATGCGGAACTGGGTACCCTGATGGAGCAGGCCGTGCGGGATTATGCCGAAGAGGTCCGCAGCGGGGCGTTCCCCACTCCGGCTCACAGCTTCAGTATGGATAAGGAAGAGCGCGCCCGGTTGGAAGATCGGCTGCGCGAAACCGAGTAACAGTTTTCTCCCTGTTATGGAGATGGAAAAGACGATGCAGATCATTCATTCTCCGGAAGCGTTGCATTCCGTGTGTGCCGAGTGGCGGCGTCAGGGGCTGAAAACGGCCCTTGTGCCCACGATGGGGTATTACCACGCCGGGCACGCCAGCCTGATTTCCTATGCCCGCTCGGTGGCCGACAAGGTGATCGTCAGCCTTTTCGTCAATCCGACGCAATTCGGCCCCAACGAGGATCTGGAAGCGTACCCGCGCGATTTTGAGAAAGACTCCGCGCTGGTCCGCGAGCTGGGCGGGGACGTGCTCTATGCCCCCGAGCCGGAAAACATGTACGCGCCCGATCACGCCACATGGGTGGAAGTGCCCGCACTTGCCAACACCTTGTGCGGCCTCAGCCGCCCCATCCACTTCCGGGGCGTGTGCACGGTGGTCTTGAAACTGTTCATGCTGGCCCAGCCCAGCCTTGCCGTATTCGGCGAGAAGGATTGGCAGCAGCTCGCCATCATCAAGAAAATGGTTTCCGATCTGAATGTGCCTGTGGAAGTCGTCGGGCGGCCCATCGTGCGTGAAGCCGACGGGCTGGCCCTCAGCTCCCGCAATGTTTACCTGACGCCCGAAGAGCGCGCCCAAGCCCCGCAGATCCGCAAGTCGCTCGAAATGGCCGCCGGTCTCGCCGCCGGGGGGGAACGCGACGCCGCCAGAATCATTGAGGCCGTCCGTGGCTATCTGGCCGAGCATCTCCCTACAGGTGAGGAGGATTACATCTCCATCGTCGATCCCGCCGTCCTGACCAAGGTAGATCGTATCAAGGACATGGCTCTGTGCGCGCTTGCCATTCGTCTTGGCAAGGCGAGGCTGATTGACAATATTTTGTTGAAGGTTGGGGAGTGAAGATGAATCGGGGGAGGGGAGAGGAAACCTTTCTGAAGAAAGGTTTCCTCTCCCCTCCCCCGAGCCCCCTCCCTTCTCCTTCCAAAGACTTTTGACTTTATCGAATCCCTGTTCGGAGAACGGGGGATACGTGGGAGTTTTTCATCTTTCTTGGTCGTGAAGAAAAGAAGCGTCTTGGAGACTTTTTTCTTGAAAGCGCATTATTTTTGAAGTGCTTCAGTTAAAAGCCTCTCAACTTTTTTCTCCGCAGTCGGAAAAGCTGAGAAAAGGGATTCGATAAAGGCGAAAGTCTTGGGAGTGGGGGATGGGGGTTGGGGAAGGGGGAGAACCTTT
>NZ_JNJP01000097.1 GCF_000701705.1 Bilophila wadsworthia ATCC 49260
AAGGAGGGAGGAGGTTTGGAGGAGGGAGGAAGGCCCTTTCTCCAGAAAGGGCCTTCCTCCCTCCTCCAAGTATCCCTTCCTTTTTCGCCTTCCAAGAAGAGCGACATGGATAATAAAAAAGTAATCGTACTGACGACGGGCGGAACCATCGCCATGAAGCTTGACCCGGCGCACGGCATCGTGCCCGCGGTGAGCGGCGAGGATCTGGTGGCTTCCGTCCCGGGGCTGCGCGAGGCGTGCCCCATTGAGGTCATGGAATTTTCCAATATTCCAAGCCCGCACATGACGCCGAAACGGATGTTCGAACTCGGCAACAAGGTGGAGGAACTGCTCCGCCATGAGGACATTCTGGGCGTCGTGATCACGCACGGCACGGATACGCTGGAGGAAACCGCGTATCTGCTGGATCTCGTGCACAACAGCGAGAAGCCGGTCTGTCTGACCGGAGCCATGCGATCGGCGGCGGAGATCAGCCCGGACGGACCGGTGAACCTGTTGTGCGCCGTGCGCACGGCGGCGAGTTCCGAAGCCCGGGGCAAGGGCGTGCTTGTAGTCATGAACGAGGAAATCCACGCCGCACGCGAGGTCGTGAAATCCCACTCCGCGAATACGGAAACTTTCGTTTCGCCGTTCTGGGGGCCGCTCGGCTATGTGGACCCCGACCGCGTGGTCTTCCGCCGCAATACGCTCGGCAGGCAATCCATCCGTCCGCCGGAGCTGGTGGAGGACGTACACTTGATCAAGTTGGCGAGCGGCTCGGATTCGCTGCTGATCGATTTTCTGGTGGAGCGGAACGTCAGAGGGCTCGTGCTTGAGGCTTTCGGCCGGGGCAACGTGCCGCCCGCCGCATTGCCGGGCATCCGCCGTGCCGTGGAGAAAGGGATTCCGGTGGTCATCACCACCCGGACCATAGCCGGGCGCGTGCTCGACGTGTACGGCTACGAGGGCGGGGCCAAAACCGTGCTGGAGGCCGGAGGGATTCTCGGCGGCGAGACCAGCGGGCCCAAGGCCCGGCTCAAGCTTATGCTGGCCCTTGGCGTGGCGTCGGGCCGTGACGAGCTGGCGGTCTTTTTCGATACGCCGTGATCGATTTCATGAAAAAGACAAACAGGTAAGCTAAAGATGGCGCGGGCGATTCCGCGTCATCTTTTTTTGCGGTACGGATCGGGAAGAAAACAGGGCGCAACGGTCCGGAATCGCTGACCCGTGGGCCCCCGGGGTGGAAAAAAGCCCCGCATTTTTCCGGGACCCCCCGGGATTGTGGGCTTTTTCATTGTTGCGTCTCTTGCTACACTACCCCCGTCCCGACGAAAAATGGGACCCTGGAGAACCCCGTAACTTGCCGTGCCGTATATCGGCAGGATGCCGAGGAGCCTTTTTATGAGCTACCCGAGAGCCCTGACGAGGGCCGTTCTGTGTATGTTGTTGTCTTTGATGCTGTTGGCCTGTGAGGAAGGGGGCAAGGGTGCCCCGGGTTCCTCCGGTCCGCGCGAAGTCGTGATAATCAAACTGGAGCCCCGGCGGGAAGTCTACACGACGGCCCTTGCCGGGCGCATCGCGTCGTTTCAGGTGGCGGAAGTCAGGCCGCAGGTCGGCGGCATCCTTCAGCAGCGTCTGTTTACCGAGGGCGCCGACGTGAAGGCGGGGCAGGCCCTGTATCAGATCGATCCCGCCACGTATGAGGCCGCCTTGGACAGCGCGCAGGCCGCGCTCATGAAGGCCGAAGCCAACGTCACCCCGGCGCGGCTGAAGGCGGAGCGTTTCCGTGAGCTGCTGGCGATCAAGGCGGTGAGCAAGCAGGAGTATGACGACGCGCAGGCCGCGTTCAAGCAGGCCGAGGCGGACGTGGCGGTGAACCGCGCCGCCGTGAAGACCGCCCGCATCAATCTGGAATACACCAAAGTCCGTTCCCCCATTTCAGGGCGCATCGGCAAGTCGGCGTTCACGCCCGGCGCGCTGGTGACCGCCAATCAGGCGCAGGCGCTGACCTCCGTGCGCCAGCTTGATCCGGTGTATGTGGATATCACCCAGTCCAGTCAGGATTTGCTGCGGCTGCGCGCTCAATTCACCAATGGGGAATTGCGTTCCGCCGCCGAGGAGGCGCCTGTCCGCCTGAAACTCGAAAACGGTGCCATGTATCCGCATGAGGGCCGCTTGCAGTTCACGGACGTCAGCGTGGACGAAAGCACCGGCATGGTGTCCCTGCGCGCCCTGTTCCCCAATCCCGAACATATTTTGTTGCCCGGCATGTACGTGCGCGCGGTCATCGCCGAGGGCGTGGACGAAAACGCCTTGCTGGTCCCGCAGCGGGCGCTGCGGCGCGATCCGAAGGGGCAGGCTTCCGTGCTCCTTGTGGACGGCGGCGGCAAGGTGGACGTCCGGCTTGTCGACGTGGGCCGTACCGTAGGCGATTCGTGGCAGGTGCTTTCCGGCTTGAAGCCCGGAGACCGCGTCATTGTTGAAGGCGGGCAGAACGTCCGTCCCGGCATGAGCGTGAAGATCAGGGGCGAAGGATAGCGGGGAAGTCGGAGGGGGCCGCGAAAGGGCTGGTTGTCCTATTCGTGGGCCTCTGGGGTTCTGGAGGGTCGGCTGTGACTTGACTCCCGTTCCGCGTATCTTCCCGCCGCCAACGGTTTTTGAACAATCAATAACAGTCTGGTGATACGGGGAACCTCCCGTCGGCAGGCGTTTCCCGGTGACTTCCCTTAACGGCCTTTTTTCGGCCAGCAGAGGATGAAAGCTTCCCTTGAGGAAAAGAGAAGGCCACCAGAGGGCTTTTGAGAGCGCCTATCCTCTTTTTTGAAAAAGTCCCGTATGTAACCATATAACTTCATAGAGAACTTATGGCACGTTTTTTTATAGACCGCCCGGTGTTCGCGTGGGTTATCGCCATCCTGATCATGATGGCGGGGGGGATTTCGATATTCCGCCTGCCCGTGGAGCAGTATCCGCGCATCGCGCCTCCGGTGGTCACCATCACGGCTAAATATTCCGGGGCCTCGGCTCAGACGCTTGAGGACACGGTCGCGCAGGTCATCGAACAAAAACTGAACGGCATCGACGGCCTGCTGTATATCAACTCCACCAGCGACGCCGCCGGGCAGGTCTCCATCCGGCTCACCTTCGATCCCGATACCAATCCCGACGTGGCGCAGATGCAGGTGCAGAACAAGCTCCAGCTCGCCACTTCGTCCCTGCCGGAAGAAGTGACGCGGCAGGGCATCACCGTAACCAAGGTGGCGGACAGCTTCCTTCAGATGTACGCGTTCGTGTCGTCCGACGATTCCATGAGCGCGGCGGACCTGTGCGATTTTGTGGGCTCCACCATCCTTGACCCCCTGAGCCGTGTGGACGGCGTGGGCGAAGTGTCCCTGTTCGGCGCGCCCTATGCCATGCGAATCTGGCTCAACCCCTCGAAGCTCCTCTCATACAGCCTGACGCCGTCCGACGTGATCAATGCGGTGAAGGCCCAGAACAAACAGGTTTCGCTCGGGGAAGTCGGCGGCAAGCCCATCCGGGACGGGCAGCAGATGAACGTCACCATCAAGGCGCAGAAACAGCTCACGTCCGTTCCGGAATTCGAGCGCATCCTGCTGCGCGTCAATCCCGATGGCTCCGCCGTACGCCTCCGTGACGTGGCCCGTGTGGAACTGGGGCAGGAAAGCTACACATCGTCGGCCCGCTACAACGGCAAGCCTGCGGCGGGCGTGGGCATCAAGCTGGCTTCGGACGCCAACGCTCTGAACACGTCAAATGCGGTGGCGGCCTTCATTGAGGACATGCGCCCCTATTTCCCGCACGGCGTGGAAGTGGTGTCGCCCTACGATACCGTTCCGTTCATCAAGATTTCCATCATCGAGGTGGTCAAGACCCTGCTTGAGGCCATCGTGCTGGTGTTCGCGGTCATCTACCTGTTCCTCCAGAACTTCCGGGCCACAATCATCCCATCGTTGGCGGTTCCCGTGGTTCTGCTCGGTACGTTCGGCGTCATGGCGGCGTTCGGGTTCAGTATCAATACGCTGACGATGTTCGGCATGGTGCTGGCAATCGGCCTGCTTGTGGACGATGCCATCGTCGTGGTCGAAAACGTGGCCCGCGTCATGGAAGAGGACGGGCTGCCTCCGCGCGAGGCCACCATCAAGACGATGGGCCAGATCACCGGCGCGCTCATCGGCGTGGCGGCGGTGCTGTCCGCCGTGTTCGTGCCGATGGCCTTTTTCGGCGGCACCGTCGGCGCCATCTACCGCCAGTTCTCGCTGACCATCGTGTCGGCCATGATCCTTTCCGTCGTCGTGGCGGTGGTGCTGACGCCCGTATTGTGCTCCACCTTTCTGAAGCCCGGCCACATGGCCTCGCAGCACGGCTTCTTCGGCTGGTTCAACCGGAGTTTCGACCGGGCGACCACGGCCTACAGGGGGGCCGTCGGCAGGATCATCAAGGTCGGCGGCAGGATGATGGTCATATATTTGGCCATGCTCGTGTGCGCGGGCTGGATCTTGTGGCGTATGCCCACGTCGTTTCTGCCCAACGAGGATCAGGGCATCCTGACCGTGGAAATCCAGCTCGGCCCGGGATCGACGGAAACGGAAACCCTGAAGATCGTGGAACAGGTGGAGCGCCATTTCCTTGAGAATGAAAAGGAAAACGTGCATGGCATGATGCTGACCCTTGGGCGCGCATCGGGCGGCAAGGGGCAAAGCACCGCGCGCGGGAACATCCGCCTCCGCGACTGGAGCGAGCGCAAAGATCCTGAGCGGCGCGCGCAGGCCATCATCGACCGGGCGAATCAGGCTTTTTCCTCAATCATCAATGCCCGTGTATTCGTCTCCGCGCCCCCGGCGATCCGCTCGCTCGGCAACGCCACCGGCTTTGACTTCGAGTTGCAGGATCAGGCGGGGCTTGGGCATGAAGCCCTCATCGCGGCGCGGGATCAGCTGATGGAGCTGGCGCGGCGCAGCCCCCTGCTGCGGAACGTCCGAACTTTCGGGCAGGACGACAGCCCGCAGCTGGAAGTTGACATCGATCAGGAAAAGGCCGGGGCGTTCGGCTTGCCCCTCGACGCCATCAACACGGATCTTTCGGCGGCGTGGGGCGGGAAGTACGTCAACGACTTCGTGGACCGCAGCCGCGTCAAAAAGGTGTATGTGCAGGCCGATGCGCCGTTCCGCATGAAGCCCGAAGATTTCAATCGGTGGTATTTCCGCAACGACAAGGGCGAGATGGTGCCGTTCACGTCCATCGGCGAGGCCCGCTGGACGTACGGCCCCATGCAGCTTGAACGCTACAACGGCGTGTCCGCCGTGCGGATACAGGGCCGCGCCGCCGCCGGGATGAGCTCGGGTACGGCCATGCTGGAGATGGAACGGCTGATGAAGGAGCTTCCCGAAGGCATCGGCTACCAGTGGACCGGGATGTCCTTTCAGGAGCGCCTTTCCGGTTCGCAGGCGCCGTTCCTCTATGCCTTGTCCATCTTGGTGGTGTTCCTCTGCCTCGCCGCGCTGTACGAGAGCTGGAGCATTCCGCTGTCGGTCGTTCTGGTCGTGCCCCTCGGCGTGCTCGGGGCTGTGGCGGCGACCGGCGCGCGCGGGCTGTCCAACGATGTGTATTTCCAGATCGGCCTGCTGGCGACCATCGGGCTCGCGGCGAAGAACGCCATTCTGATCGTGGAGTTCGCGCGGGAGTTGTTCCAGCAGGGCGCGAGCCTTGCGGACGCCGCGATGGAAGCGGCCCGGTTGCGCTTGCGGCCCATCCTCATGACCTCTTTAGCTTTCCTCATCGGCGTATTGCCGCTGGCGATAAGTACCGGGGCGGGGTCGGGAAGCCAGAATGCCATCGGGACCGGCGTCATGGGCGGCACGTTCGCGGCAACGGCCCTTGGGATTTTCTTTGTCCCGGTCTTTTTCGTCTTGGTCTTCCGCCTGTTCAACCGGAAGGCCCGGGAAGGCCGGGGAACCGTCGTTCCGAAGGAAAAGCGTTAGAAAATCCGTCCGGCTTGACTTTGGCGCAACAGGAGGTAGTGTAAAGACAATCCTGTATTGTCCAACTCGTTACGCTGGAGGCGTCTCATGGAACTGAAGAAGATCCTTTGCGCAGTCGACCTGAAGGACAGCGTCAACCCTGCCGTGGAATATGCGAAGATGCTCTCGGAACTTTCGGGGGCTTCGATCTCGGCTATTTATGTCGTCTCGTCGCGTTCGGCTTATGAGAACCTGCAAGTCCCCGTGGAGGACATCGCCAAGGGGATGCGAAGCATCTGGTCCCGTGCCCGGGGGGATATGGATGCTTTCGTGGAGAAGCAGTTCCCCGGCATGGACGTCAACGGGCTCATCTATGAAGGGCGCCCCGCCGAGAAGATTGTGGAGATCGCCAAGGAACTCGGCGTCGACATGATCGTCATGGGAACCCACGCCCGCGAAGGGTTGGATCGGCTGTTCTTCGGCTCCGTGGCCAATGAGGTGGTGAAGTCCGCCAAGTGCCCCGTGATGACCATCCGGCCCTCCAAGAAGCCCGAGTAGGCACTTCAAAAGGCATTGTCATCAAGAGAGGATCTGGGAAGGTCCTCTCTTTTTCTTTCCGGCGGGTACGAGGGCATGGAACGGGGCAGCGAAGGCGGCGGGAGCGCCTGCATGGGCATGAAGCCGTTTCCGTGAGCGGATTGGGTGCTATGGCTTTGCGTATGGTGCGCATGTGTCTTGGAGACGATGTTTCCGAGCCCAGATTGGCTCATGGATTCTTATACAATTCAAAGTGAAACAAATATAGGACGAAAATCATCGATTCTCTGTTGTTACTTTTCTTTGTATTGTGTTACTCATGGTTTTACGGCGTGAGGCGTGCCCTTTTGGCTGCCGTCGGCCCGACACAAGGAGATTCGGTTATGTGGAAAACGTTTCTGATGAGTTGCATCATGATGCTGTCCGTTTCCGGCGTTGCGCTTGCGCACTTCGGCATGGTCATCCCTTCTGCGGGCACGGTGACGGACAAGAAGGACGCCGACGTCACGCTGGACCTGTCCTTTACCCATCCTATGGAAATGCAGGGTATGCCGCTGGCCAAGCCGAAAGCGGTGCAGGTCATTGCGAATGGCAAGACTGAAGACCTGAAACCCAGCCTCAAAGCCAAAAAAATCGTGGATCACGACGGCTGGACCGCGCAGTATGCGATCAAGCGGCCCGGCGTCTATCAGTTCGTCATGGAGCCGCAGCCGTACTGGGAGCCCGCCGAGGATTGCTACATCGTCCATTACACCAAGGCGTATGTGGCGGCGTTCGGCGAAGAGGAAGGCTGGGATGAGCCCGCCGGGCTCAAGACGGAAATCGTTCCCCTGACCCGTCCCTTCGGCAATTATGCTGGCAATGTGTTTCAGGGGCAGGTGCTGTTGAACGGCAAGCCCGTGCCCGGCGCCGATGTGGAAGTCGAGCTGTACAACAAGGATAAGAAGTACGAAGCGCCCAACGAGTATATGGTGACGCAGGTCGTGAAGGCCGACGCCAACGGCGTCTTCACCTATGCCGTGCCTTTTGCGGGCTGGTGGGGCTTCGCCGCGCTGAATACCGCCGATGAGAAGCTTGATCACGACGGCACGCCCAAGAATGTCGAGCTTGGAGCCGTGCTGTGGGCCGAGTTCGTCGACCCGGTGAAGAAGTAAAAAAAGACAAGCGGGAGGGTGCCGCAGTGGGTGTGGTGAACGCCTGCCGGCATGCTCTCCGATTCACCCTGCCTGCAGGGATTGCGCAGGAGGGGAGGAACAGGCGTTCCGCTGCTTCGAGAACTCGGGAAAGCCTGGAACAGGGATTCGTAAAGACGAGCGTTTTTGAAGAGGGAAGGCCGGGCTCTGCGCTGGCAGGTTTGGGGAAGGGAGGGTAAAACTTTTTCCGGAAAGTTTTCATCTCCTTTCCCCAAATTCCTTCCTCGGTAAAACAAATCGAAGGTGAACCATGCATATTTCGGAAGGGGTGCTTTCCCCGGCGGTCCTTGGGGCAGGAGCCGTGCTGGCGGCGGCCGGTATTGTCATTGGGCTGCGGAAACTGGACTACGACAGGCTGATGACGGTGGCGATTCTGGCCGCGGCCTTTTTTGTGGGCTCACTCATCCATGTGCCCATAGGCCCGAGCAGCGTGCACCTCATCCTGAACGGGCTCCTCGGGATGCTGCTCGGCTGGGCGGCGTTCCCGTCCATTTTTGTGGCGCTCATGCTTCAGGCGATCCTGTTCCAGTACGGCGGCATCACCGTACTAGGCGTGAATACCTTCAATATGGCTTTTCCGGCGGTCGTCTGCTACTACGCGTTCCGCCCCATGCTGTTGAAATCCGCACGTCAGCGGATTGTCGGCGCATTCTGCTGCGGGGCTCTCTCCGTCGCCGGGGCCGGGCTGCTGACGGCGCTGTCGCTGAGTTTCAGCGATGAAGGCTTTCTCCGTACCGCACAGATCTTGTTTCTGGCGCACATTCCCGTCATGATCGTGGAAGGCGTGATCACCGCGCTGGCGGTTTCGTTCATTGCCAAGGTCCGCCCGGAAATCCTGCAATTTTCCAAGGAATAGCGATATGCGTATGTTTCGCCTTTGGTGCATGGCGTTGTGCCTCGTATTCGCCGGAGCCTCGTTCGCTTCGGCGCACCGCGTGAATATCTTCGCCTTTGTGGATGGGGATGCCGTACAGGTCGAGTGTGGGTTCAACAGAAGCCAGAAGGTCAAGCAGGGGACCGTGGAGGTCTTTGACGCAACGACCGGCGCGCGGCTGTTGCAGGGAACCACCGATGATAACGGGGTGTTCCGGTTCCCGGTGACGGCGGAGCTCCGCGAGGCCGGGCACGATCTCAACATCCGGATCATCGCCGGGGAAGGGCACCAGAACGACTGGACCGTGGCCGCCGACGAGCTGGCTTCTTCGGGAACCCCGAAGGCCGTCGCTGTTGCCGCTGCGGAAGTCCCGGCTACCCCGGCCTCCCTTGTCGCCGGACAGGCCGCGCCTTCTGCCGCCGCTTCGGTTGCGGCGGTTTCCGGCGGCGCGACGCCCGCCGAGATTGAGCGCATCGTCGACGCCGCACTGGACGCCAAACTGTCCCCCATCAAACGTATGCTTGCGGAACAGACGGAAGCCGGTCCGAACCTCCGGGACATCATCGGGGGCATCGGCTGGATTTTCGGGCTGATCGGCGTTGCGGCGTATTTCAGGCGCCGGCCCTGATGTTTGACGAACCTTTTGCCCACGGGCGCTCTTTGGTGCACGCCGTCGACCCCAGATTCCGTCTGGTGGCGGCGTTCGTGTGCGCCGTGTGCCTGGCCGTGGTGCGGACTCCCGAGGCGGCATGGTTCGGGTTCGGCATAGCCGCGCTGCTCCTTGCCCTCAGCAGGCCGCCGATGCGGCCCGTGCTCCGGCGGCTGGCCGTGGTCAATGTGTTCATTGCGTTCCTTTGGCTGACGGTCCCCTTGACCTCGGGCGGAGACGTTATCGCCGCGTGGGGGCCGCTGGAGGTCAGCCGCGCGGGGGTGCTGCTGACCCTGCTCGTGACCATCAAGTCCAATGCCATCGTCATGACGTTCCTCGCGCTGGTGGCGACGATGGATTCCCCGACCATCGGCTATGCGCTGGAGCGGCTGCGCTTCCCGTCCAAGCTGGTTTTCCTGTTCCTGTTCACGTACCGTTATCTGCATGTGATCGCCGATGAATGGCACAAGCTGCACGGCGCGGCGCGGCTGCGCGGGTTCGCGCCCAAGACCAACATGCATACGTACCGTACCTTCGGCAACATGCTCGGCATGGTCTTTGTGCACAGCTTCGACCGTTCCGTGCGGGTCTACGAAGCCATGATCCTGCGCGGTTTTTCCGGGCGTTTTCAGTCCGTGACCGCTTTCCGGGCCACATCCCGCGATGCCGTGTTCGCCGTGGCGGCGTTCGCGTGCATGGTTTGCCTCGTGGCCTTTGATCTGTATCTGGAGTTTCCCCGTGGCTGAGCCCATTTTCGCGCTGGAGCATATTTCGTTCACATATCCCGGAGGACGGCAGGTCTTCCGGGATATGGATTTTGCCCTGTACCCTGACCGGAAGATCGGCTTGTACGGTCCGAACGGAAGCGGCAAGACGACGTTTTTCCGGTTGATCATGGGGCTGGCGGCACCGCAGGAAGGCCGTATCCTCTTTCACGGGCGTCCGCTGGAAACGGAAAAGGACTTTCGGGAATTGCGCTGCAAGGTGGGCTTGGTCCTCCAGCACGCCGAGGATCAGCTTTTCTGTCCCACGGTGTTGGAAGACGTGGCCTTTGGGCCGCTGAATCTTGGCTGCACTCAGGACGAAGCCCTGGATCGTGCGGCGTCCACGCTGGAGCGGCTCGGGCTGGCCGGGTTCGAAAACCGGCTGACGCACCGCCTGTCCGGGGGCGAGAAGAAACTGGTTTCGCTGGCTACGGTCCTTGTGATGGAGCCGGAAGCCCTGTTGCTCGACGAGCCCACCAACGGGCTGGATCCGGAAGCCCGGCAGCGGATCATCGGCGTCTTGAAAACCCTTCCCACGGCCCGTATCATCATTTCCCACGACTGGGACTTCCTGGCGGAGACCTCTTCCGAATACCTGACGGTTGAGGGGCAGCATTTCACGGACGCCGCGCCGTCGCACGCTCATGCCCATATGCATGTGCATCCTCTCGGCAACAAACCGCACGAGCACTGAGAAGCCCTTCGCACAACGGTGCCGCACGTCAGGGCCGCGGCATGAAAACGGGGGAAATATGTGGAACTGGTTCTCGCCGAAAGGCATCGTCTTTGGGGAGGGAAAAGCCGCTTCAACGGGTTTGTTCGCCAGGCAGTGGGGGAGGGGCCGGGCGCTCGTGATCACGGGGCCGTTCCTGCGGCGTTCAGGCGTTGTGGAACCTGTGCTCCAGTCCTTGCGTGAGGCGGGGCTGCTCGGCGCGGTTTTTTCGGATATTCCGTCCGAACCCACCGACCGCCATGTCAGGGAGGCGCTTGGCCTGTTCCGAAGGGAACGGTGCGGGACCATCGTAGCCTGCGGCGGGGGAGGGCCCATCGACGTTGCCAAGGCCGTGAGCCTGCTCGACGCCAACGGCGGGGCTGTCCGGGATTACGCGGGAGTGGGCAGGGTGCCGCATCCCGGCGTTCCGATCATCGCCATTCCGACGACGGCGGGTTCGGGGAGCGAGGTTTCGGGAACGACGATCATCACCGAGGAAGCCGCCCACGAGAAACTGCTCGTCATTTCCATGTATCTTGTCCCGGAAATCGCCATCCTCGACCCCCTGCTGACATACGGTATGCCTCCGGCGCTGACGGCGGCCACGGGCGTTGATGCCTTGACCCATGCCATCGAATCCTGCGTATCCCGCAAGGCTACTAAACTGACCATCGACTTTTCCTTGCGGGCCGCGGGGAGGCTCGCCCGGTTCCTACCCGTGGCGTTCGCCAGCCCGGACGATGCCGAAGCCCGGCGCGAGTGCCTGCTTGGTTCGCTGGAGGCGGGCATTGCCTTTACCAACAGTTCCGTGGCGCTGGTGCACGGCATGGCCCGCCCGCTTGGGGCGAAGTTCGGCATCCCGCACGGCGTGAGCAACGCCGTTTTGCTGGAGGCGATCATGAGGTTTTCGCTTCCCGGCGCACCGGAACGCTATGCCCGGCTGGCGGAAGCGATGGGGGCGGTTCCGGCGGGAACGCCTTTGGAAACGGCGCGGGCCGGGCTCGGCATTGTGAGCCGGCTGGTGCACGAGCTGCATATCCCCCGGCTGCGTGACTTGCTTTCCCGCGAGGCGCTGGATGCCCAGCTCGACGCGATGGTGCGGGAAGCCGTTGCCAGCGGAAGCCCCGCCAACAATCCGCGTCCGGCATCGCCCGAAGAGATCGCGTCACTGTACGGGGAGGCTTTTTAGAAAGGCGTTTCCGGGAGCTGTCCAGCCCCGGCAAGGGAAGGGCTCCCTCATATCTTCAAAACGGTTTCCCTGGGCTATACCGCCAAGGAAACCGTTTTTTTCAGGCAAAGGAGTCACCACTCTGTTGCCTCAGGGAACGCTGCGAACAGGGATTCAATAAACGTAAAAGTCTTTGAAGAGGTGGGGGTGGGGTTTGGG
>NZ_JNJP01000098.1 GCF_000701705.1 Bilophila wadsworthia ATCC 49260
AGGGGGCTTGGGGGAGGGGAGGGAAAAACTTTCTCCAGAAAGTTTTTCCCTCCCCTCCCCCGAATTCCTATTTCTCCCAAGCTTGGGGCAACGTCCGGCGGTGCTTGAGGCTGACGCCTTCGACCATAAAGTAGGCGTGCTCGGCGATGTTCTCGGCACGGCGGCAAACGCGATCCAGAGCACGGGTGATCAGCACGATGTGCATGGAGTCCCACGGTTCAAGCGTGCGGTCGCCGACGGCCTGCATGAGCTTTTGGAAAATGTTCACCATCATCTGCGCGGTTTCGTCGTCGTAGCGGCTGACGGCAAGGGCGCTGGGGGCGTCTCCGTTCTGGAAGGCGAGCAGGGAATTGCGGAGCATGGCGCTCGTGCGGGTACACAGCGCCCGGAGATCCTTTTCGACGATGGAGGGAATCGGCTTGTCCGAGAGCGTGACCTGCTCGGCGACGACGACGGATTCATCTCCGATGCGTTCCAGATCCAACACCATGCGCACGACGCTCATGAGAAAGCGGAGATCGCGGGCAACGGGCTGTGTGCGGGCGAGGATGTTGAGCGTGGCTTCGTCGATCTGGTTTTCGAGGTCGTCGATATCCGTATCCCCGTCGAGCACGGCGGCGGCGCGGGGAAGATCGTGATTCAATACGGCGATGGCGGCATCGTCGAGGGCCTGCTGCGTCTTGCTCCCCATGATGAGGAGTTTGGCGCGCAGGTTGTCCAAAAGCTGCTGCGTGTAGTGTTCCTGATAGGCCATAAGGCGTCTCCTTGGCGGAATGCGCTCCGCATATGCATAATTGAGAAGTGGGCGGCTTACCCGAAGCGCCCGGTGATGTAGTCTTCGGTCTGCTTCAGTGAGGGATTGGTGAAAATCTTTTCCGTCAGATCGCATTCGATCAACTTGCCCATATAGAAAAAGGCGGTGCGGTCGGAGACGCGGGCGGCCTGCTGCATACTGTGGGTAACGATGACGATGCTGAGCTGGCTCTTGAGTTCGTGGATGCCTTCCTCGATACGCTGCGTGGCGATGGGGTCGAGGGCGCTGGCGGGTTCGTCCATGAGCAGGACTTCCGGTTCCACGGCAAGGGCGCGGGCGATGCACAGGCGCTGCTGCTGGCCGCCGGAGAGCCCGAGCGCCGACGTGTGCAGGCGGTCCTTCACCTCTTCGAAGATGGCGGCGCGGCGGAGGCTTTCCTCCACCTTGTCGGCGATGAGCGATTCGTCGCGCTCGCCGTTGACGCGCAGGCCGTAGGCCACGTTTTCGAAAATCGTCTTCGGGAACGGCGTCGGCTTCTGGAAGACCATGCCCACGCGGCGGCGCAGGTTCACCACATCGAAATTGGGGGCGTTGATGTCCTCCTTGTCCAGCGTGATCAAGCCTTCGGTGCGGGTGCCGGGGATAAGGTCGTTCATGCGGTTGAGGCAGCGGAGGAACGTGCTCTTGCCGCATCCTGACGGGCCGATGAGGGCCGTGACCTGCCTTTCGGGAAAAGTCAGGCTGACGTCGAAGAGGGCCTGTGAACTGCCGTAGAAAAAGTTGACGTTCTGGGCCGCCATTTTCGGCGTTCCGGAAAGGCTTTGGGCGTTGTCGAGAGTGACGGGCGATGCAATGGGTTGCGGCATGGTTTTCTCCATGAGTGCGTTCACAAAGGCCTATGTTGATCCCCGCCGGCGATGCCGGGCGAGGTTTTTTCAGTCAAAAAGAGCCGTGTCCCGTTTGAGGCCGGAAGGCTTGCGGGGCGTCCTTCCTTACGTTTTTGGGGGCCGGAGCCGTCTGGAGGGCATTGTGGATTTCGGTGAGGGCCCCTTCTTGAAGAAGTGCCCCTCACGTCCTTTTTTCCGTTTCCGCAGCGAGGGGAAGCGTGAATTGCAGGCAGCCGCCGGGGCCGGGTTCCGCCCAGATCCGCCCGCCGTGGCGCTCGACGATGTGCTTGCAGATGGCAAGGCCGAGCCCGGTGGAGGCGGGGCTGCTGCGGTGCTTCTCCACCCTGTAGAAACGCTCGAACACGCGGGCGATGTCCGCCTGTGGAATGCCTGGCCCGTCGTCGCATATCATGAACAGCGCTTCCGGCAGCCCGTTGTGGTCGAGGCGCTTCCCGCCGGAAACCTTGATGGTGGAGCCTTCGGGAGCGTAGCGGCAGGCGTTCTCGATGAGGTTGCGGAAAACCTGCCCGATGAAGTGGGGATCGGCCCGTACGGTAAGGGCGGGATCGATATCGGTTTCCAGCGTCAGGTTGTGCGCGGCGGTTTGCGGCTGGCAGGCCGTGGTCACGTCGGAAAGGATGCTCGCCGCCTTCACGGTTTCCATTTCCATAGGCACCGCGCCGCTCTCGATGCGCGAGAGCTTGAGCAGATCTTCCACCATCGTCCCCATATGCTGGGCGTTGCGGAGGATGGTTTCCGCAAACTTGGCGCAGATGGAGGGATCTTCGGCGGCGGAATCCCGGAGGGTTTCGGCGTAGCCAGCGATGGCCGTCAAGGGCGTGCGCAGCTCATGGGAGACGTTGGCGACGAATTCCTTCCGCACCCGCATGAGCCGGGCCATTTCGCTGATGTCGTGAAAGACCGCCACGGCGAGCACGTCATGGATGGCCTCTCGGGGCCTGATGAACTGCACGCTCAGGATCATGTCCGGGCGGGGCTCCACTTCCAGCGTGATGAGCCGGGGCTTGTCCTGCGGCGCGGAAAGCAGCTCGTCGAGCGCCTGCTGGATTTCCGCCGCCGGGATGACTTCCACGGGGAATTTGCCTTCCGCGTCCTTGGCCTGCGGGAACAGGCGCACGAGGGCGGGGTTGACCAGCCTGATGCGCCCTTTTTCGCCGATGACGAGCACACCCTCGTTCATCACGTCGAGGATGGTTTTGAGCTGCGCCTTGTTCTCGGCGATGGTGCGCAAGTGTTCCTCGGTACGGTCGGCCATGTCGTTGACGGCATGGGCCAGCCGCCGGAATTCCCTGCCGGGCAGGATATGGAGACGGCGGCGGTTGCCCTGTCCGGCGGGGTCCGTGGCGATGCTTTCCACGACCCGGATCATCTCCTTGAGCGAGCGTTCCAGATGCGTCGAGAGCCCGTAGGCGAAGAGCAGGGCGATCAGCGTCGCCAGCCCGACGATGGCGAGCCACTGCCGTTCGGATTGGGCGATGCGTTCCTCTACGTGCTTGAGCGGCACGGCGACCCGGATGAAGCCGTCCGGAAGCTTCCCGACGGCTGCGAAGGGGATGGCCGCATAGACCAGATCCGTATCCAGCGTATTGCTGTGGCGGATGCTGACCCCGACCCCCTCCCGGAGGGCGGCTCCGATTTCTTGGCGATCCGCGTGGTTGTCGAGGTCGTTCAGGTTGACCCGGCTGGAGTCGGATTCCGCGAGCACGGTCCCGTCCGCGCCGATGAAGGTGATGCGGATGCCGAGCTCCGTGCCGATCCGGTCGAAGGTGGATGAGAGCCCATGCACGCCGTCCGGGGCCGTCTCCATCTGCATACGGATGAGCACGGCTTCGCGCCGGGCATTGCGGACGGTCTCGTCGATGCCGTCTTCCTTGATGTTTTTGCGGACGTACAGCCCCGGGAGCACCAGCGTCATCACAATGACGGCCAAGAAGCAGAGGAAGAGGCGTGTCCTGAACTTGGTGTCGCGCATGTTACTCCTTGCAGCGGTAGCCTACGCCGCGCACAGTTTCGATGATTTCGGCGGCGTCCCCGAGCTTGTTCCGCAAGCGGCGGATATGGGTATCCACCGTACGGGCGTAGCCTTCAAACTGATAGCCCCAAACCGCAGCGAGCAGTTCCTCGCGCGTGCGGACGCGTCCGGCGTTGCGCAGCAGATCCTCTATGAGGCGGAATTCCGTGGCCGTGAGCTCGACGTCCTGGCCGAGCACCGTGACCTTATGGGCGGCGGGATCGACGCTGACCCCGTGGCGCGTGAGCACCGGATTGCTTTCCACCATGACCTGGCGCCGCAGGATGGCGCGGATGCGGAGCAGCAGTTCCCGGATGTTGAACGGCTTGACCACATAGTCATCCGCCCCCAGCTCGAAGCCGAGGATACGGTCCACGTCTTCGCCCCGTGCCGTCAGCATGATGATGGGGATGCGCACCGTGCCGGAGTCGCGTTCGAGTTCGCGGCAGACCGCGAGCCCGTCCATTTTCGGAAGCATGAGGTCAAGCAGGATGAGATCCGGCTTGCGGGAGCGGGCCAGATCCAACCCTTCCTTGCCGTCCGCTGCCTGAACGGTGGCGTAGCCTTCCTTTTCCAGATTGTAGGCGAGCAGTTCACGGATGTCCTGTTCGTCCTCGACGATGAGAATGGTGGCGGATTCGCTGATCATGGTTGATTCCTTGTTGCAGTCTCGCTGAATGGTTCTAGTTGCGGCGGGTGACGGGAACATGAAGCGATTGTGACAATTCCGTGGCGATAAATCTTTCTTCGTCACCTGCGTTTCGGTTTTCCGTCATCGTTTTGACACGAAGCCGCCCTATTTTCCAGCTTGTCCGGGCGGTCGTCCCGGCCGTTCGTTACAAACCGAAAAAACGGAGTTCATGCAGATGAAACGCATTGTCCTGGCTTCCCTTCTGGCCCTGTCCTGCCTTCTGCCCGCTCAGGCGAAGGCTGCCGACGAAATCGTCGTCAACGGCTCCACCACCGTGTTGCCCATTATGCAGAAGGTGTCCGAAGCCTACATGGCGGCCAATCCCAACGTGCAGATCGCGCTTTCCGGCGGCGGTTCCGGCAACGGCATCAAGGCCCTGCTCGACGGGCTGGCCAACATCGCCATGTCTTCCCGCGACATCAAGGGCAGTGAAAAGGAACTGGCCGCCAAGAAGGGCATCAATCCCGTCCGTACCGCCGTCGCGGTCGACGCGCTTGTTCCGGTCGTGAATCCCAAAAACCCGATCAACGAACTCAGCCTCGACCAGCTCAAGGACATCTACACCGGCAAGATCACCAATTGGAAGGAACTGGGCGGCGCCGACGCCAACATCGTGGTCGTGTCCCGCGACACGTCCTCCGGCACCTACGAAACGTGGGAAGAAATGGTCATGAAGAAGGCCAAGGTCATGCCCAAGGCCCTGCTTCAGGCTTCCAACGGCGCGGTTGAGCAGGTTGTCGCCAAGAATCCCAACGCCATCGGCTACGTGGGCCTCGGTTACCTCGCCCCGAGCATCAAGGGACTGCATATCGGCAAGGTCGCGGCTTCCGCTGAAACCGCGCTTTCCAAGGAATGGCCCCTCAGCCGCGAACTGTATGTATTCACCAACGGCGAACCCGCCGGCGCTTCCGGCGCGCTCATAAAGTACATCCTCGACCCCGCCAAGGGCCAGAAGGCCGTGAAGGAAGTCGGCTTCGTGCCGCTGGCGAAGAAGTAAATATGCAGGGGAGGAGGAACCTTTCTGAAAAGGGCTCCTTCTCCCTTTCCCCCTCTTTCTCAGTTTTTTTGGCTGACGGAGAGGCGGGAATCCCAGTCAAAAAGAACAGCGTGGCGGCTCCTTGACAAAGAAGAGGGGCCTCCTGAGCCGCAACGATCTCGCGGCGGCAAGCGGCGCGGAAGACAGCGCCCCAGAAGAGAAACGGAGACTCCATGTCCAGAGAACTGAAGGAAAAATCGATCCGGTGGCTGCTGACGGGCGTGGCCTTTGTATCGCTTCTCTCCCTTGCCTGCATCATGCTCTTCCTGTTTATGGAAGGGCTGCCGCTGTTTGCGGACTATCCCCTCTGGGATTTCCTGACGGGGCATTTATGGTACCCCACGTCCGAGCCGCCCGAATTCGGCATCTTCCCTCTGATTATGGGCTCGCTGGCGGTAACCATTTTGGCGTCGTGCATCGCGGTGCCGCTCGGCATCATGACGGCGGCCTATCTGGCGGAGATCGCGGCCAGCCGGACGCGGCGCATCGTCAAGCCGTTCGTCGAACTGCTGGCGGCGCTGCCTTCGGTTGTCATCGGCTTTTTCGGCATGGTCATCGTCGCCCCGTTCCTTCAGGACTGGTTCGGAGCGGATACCGGGCTCAACCTGTTGAACGCCGCGCTCATGCTGGCGTTCATGAGCGTGCCGACCATCTGTTCCGTGGCTGAGGACGCGCTGTTCGCGGTTCCCCGCACGCTGCGCGAAGCGTCGCTGGCCCTTGGCGCGACCCGCTGGGAAACGCTGATCCGCGTGGTCATCCCTTCCGCGCTGTCCGGCATCGGTACAGCCGTCATGCTCGGCATGTCGCGGGCCATCGGCGAAACCATGGTCGTGCTTATGGTTGCCGGGGGCGCGGCCATCATACCGCTCTCGATTTTCGATCCCGTGCGCCCCATGCCCGCTTCCATCGCCGCTGAAATGGCGGAAGCGCCTTTCCGTGGCGATCACTACTTCGCCTTGTTCGCCACGGGCATCGTGCTGTTCCTGTTCACGCTCCTGTTCAACATGCTGGCTTTCCGCATCGCGGAAAAACACAAGCAAACCGGTTCCTCCGGCCTGTAGGGATATGCCATGACGACGATCACCTTTCACAGCGACAATACGTCGCGCCAGCGTCGGGAGGCAATGATGTTCGGCCTGCTGCGCGTGGCGGCCGGCATCAATATTCTGGCTCTGGTCGGCGTGTGCGTGTTCCTGCTCTGGAACGGGAGCCCGGCGATAAGCTGGGAGTTCCTGACCGAGCCCCCGCGCCGGATGATGACCGCCGGGGGCGTTTGGCCCTGCATCGTGGGGACGTTCCTGCTGGCTTTCGGGGCCATGCTGATAGCTTTCCCGCTCGGCGTGGCCTCAGCCGTGTATCTGCACGAATACGGCGGAAAAGGACGGTATACCCGTTATCTGCGGCTCGGCATCAGCAACCTCGCGGGCGTGCCTTCCGTGGTGTTCGGGCTGTTCGGGCTGGCGTTCTTCGTGACCTTTCTCGGCATGGGCGTGAGCCTGCTCGCGGGCGTGCTGACGCTGGCGGTGCTGACCCTGCCGGTCATCATCAACACGACGGAAGAGGCGTTGAGGCAGGTTCCGGACGCTTGGCGCGAGGCATCCCTTGCCCTCGGCGCGACCCGCAGCCAGACCATCGCCCGCGTGGTCCTGCCCGCCGCCGTCCCCGGCATGTTGACCGGGGCCATTCTCGGTCTGGCCCGCGCTGCTGGCGAAACTGCGGCGATCATGTTCACCGCCGCCGTGTTTTACACGCCGAAGATGCCTGATTCCGTTTTCAGTGCGGTCATGTCCCTCCCGTACCATATGTATGTGCTTGCCACAGCCGGGACGGAAATCGAGAAAACCCGTCCTCTCCAGTACGGGACCGCGTTGATCCTGCTCGTCCTCGTCCTCGGCATGAACCTCATTGCCATCATCATACGCGACCGTATGCAGCGGAAGCGGTAGAAGTATGAAGGCATTGGGGAGGGGGAGGAGAAACTTTCTTCAGAAAGTTTCTCCTCCCCCTCCCCAAACCCCACCCCTTCCTCTTCAAAGACTTTCGCGTTTATCGAATCCCCGTTCACAGTTTTTCCGGCGCAGGACAGTGTTGGAATAGAACAGTTCAGAGTGAAAAAGAATTGGGGCAACGCCGTTGCATTCCTGAAAAGAAAAGGACACCTCGTTTGAAGGTGTCCTTTTGCGGTTTATGGGTGGGTTCCGTAATGAACCGCCTTCCGGCGGTTTTACCCGAACATCTGCGAAAGCTTCATGATTTTAAGCTGGTGCTGCTCGGCCCAAGGCGTAATGGCCCGGGCGAGCGTCATGGGCGAAATGTAGGTTTCGGACCAGTCGGTCACAATATAGAGCGTTCCGTGCTCATCCCATTCGATGACCTGAAAGAGCGGGCGGATGTCCGCGGTGCGGGGACCTTTCTTGGTTTCACGGGTGAACATGAGGGAATCCGTGGCCGTGAAATCATCCCACGCTTCCATGAACAGCCGTCTGTCGGCGTCCGAGCCCACGAAGCGGAGAGAGAAGGTTTCCTGCACTGAGCCCACGGATTTGTCGTTGACCGGGATTTCTTCCAGCCTGTCGAGGCGCAGGCCGCGCAACATCCGGGGAGCGAGGCGCTTCATGACTTCCTCGGCGGAGAGCGGTTCGCGCAGGACGATGGAGAACCACTCCGCCTGGCTTTCCACGCCCACGGGCAAGGCTCGTCCGAAGGAGATGAGGGGCAGGGGATGGAAGCCCTGAGAAAAGGCCATCGGCAACCCGGCGCGACGCATGGCGCGCTCGAGCAGGGATTGCAGTTCAAGCTGGCTGATGTAGGCGGCTTCCGCTTCCTTGGTATGCCAGACGCGGTAACGCACGGCCTTGACGCCCAGAGCGGAGTTGATCGCGGGCGGCTCGGTCGCCTTGGGCGGCTTCGGCGGCATGAGCAGGCGGCCGTTCTCGTCGAGATTCGGCTGATGTTCAAGCTGATCGCGCTGCTTGAAGTTCAGGCTGTTGCGGTGCGTGCCTTCTTCAAGCCCCGGCGTGCGGGGAAGCAGGGATTTTCCCGCCGCCGTATCGCAGGCCCCGCACTGGCGGCAGGCCGCATATCGGCAGTCGTCCGAAATCTTCCCTTCAAAGGCGCGGCGGCGTTCCCGCAGCAGAAACTCCCGGGATACCCCGGCATTGAGATGATCCCACGGCAAGGGCGCGTCGAGTTCGCGGGCCCCGGTGAATTCCTCGGCGGTCAGGCCGCATTCGGCAAGAGATTCCAGCCACGGATCGATGCTGAAATGATCCATCCAGCTCGCGAAGATCGCCCCTTTGCGGTACGCCTTTTCCACCACGTCGGCGATGCGGCGGTCGGCGCGGGACAGAACGCCTTCGAGGAAACTCATTTCCGGCTCATGCCAGCGCAGTTTCAGGCATTTTTCGGCCCTGAAAGCGTCGCGCAGGTACTGGACGCGCTCGCGCACTTGTTCCAGCGTGATCTGCGGTTCCCACTGGAAGGGCGTGTGCGATTTGGGCACGAACGGCGAGATGGCCGCCGTGACTTGCAGACGGGGCATCCCCCGTCCTGCGGCGTCACGGGCCTTGCGGCACAGGTCCACGATGGCTTCGATGTCTTCCTGCGTTTCGCCGGGCAGGCCGATCATGAAATACAACTTCACCTGCTGCCAGCCGTGCTCGAACAGCTTGCGGACATGCAGCATCAGCCCTTCTTCGGTGACGCCCTTGTTGATGATGTCGCGCAGGCGTTGGCTGCCCGCTTCGGGCGCAAGCGTGGCTCCGGTACGCCGGATGCCCGCCAGACGGCGCATGATGTCGTCGTCGATGGAGCCCACGCGCAGGGACGGCAGGGACACGGAAATCTGTTCCGCTTCGCAGCGGTCCATCGTACCGAGGAACAAGGTTTTCAGCGCCGAGAAGTCACCCGTGCTGAGGGCAAGGAAGGATACGTCGTCGAACCCGGTGTCGTTCAGGCAGTTTTCGAGGATTTTTTCCAGATTCGGCAGGCTGCGTTCGCGGGCGGGGCGGTACAGGACGCCCGCCTGACAGAAACGGCAACCCCGGGTACACCCGCGGGCGATTTCGAGGCTGAGGCGGTTGTGGACCGCACCGAACGGGACCACCTGCTTTTCGGGATAGGCGGCCCTGTCGAAATCAGCCACGATACGGCGTCCGGGCGTCGGCAAATCCGGTTTCAGCGGCGTGAGCACGCCGTTGGCGTCATGCGTGTACAGCGACGGCGCATAGACGCCGGGAATGTTGACGGCTTCCTCGATAAGGCGCGAACGGCTCCAGCCTTCTTCGCGGGCCTTGATCACGAGGTCGCACAATTCCGGGACCATCTCCTCGCCTTCGCCGAGGAGCATGAGGTCCATGAACGGGGCGAGCGGTTCCGAGGCAATGGCGCATCCGCCGCCCGCGACGATGAGGGGCCAGCGGAACAGATCGTCCCCGCGATCGGCGGCGCGGAGCGGGATGCCGGAAAGTTCCAGCATGTACAGTACGTTGGTGAAACACAGTTCATGCGTGATCGCGAACGCGAACATGTGCGTCTTCACGATGTCCGTGTCGCTTTCCAGCGTGGCGAGGCTGACGCCGTGTTCGTGGAGGAGCCTGCCGGTTTCCCGGCAGGGGGCGTACACGCGCTCGGCAAAGATGTCTTCCCGATTGTTGAGGATGGTATACAGGATTTTATGTCCGAGGTAGGACATGCCCACTTCGTACAGATCCGGGAAGGCAAGGGCGCAGTGCAGGCGAACGGACGCGGGCTCCTTGTGGACGGAACCTTCCTCGGTACCGATATAGTGACTGGGCCGGGGCAGCAGGGAGAGGAGTTCTTTCATAAGGAGGGGTTCCGCAGGCGGCGGGGTTGAGGGAACGCTTCGCCCCCACCGTCCCGGAACAGGCCGGGGCAGGATGGGGGCGTTTTCGTCCGAAGCGGGGACAAAGCTACTTGATGAGCGGAGACTTGCCCGCGGCACCGGCGAGGCCGCCCGTGGACAGGGTCAGGTTGGTGCAGGCTTCCAGATACTTGGTTTCGAGATCGTCGGGAAGCTTCTTGTATTCGTACATGAAGTGTTCACCGGAAATGCTGCCCTTGAATTCCTGTTCGAAAGGATAGCCGTAGGGAAGCATCATCATCTGAACACCCTGTTGGGTGGGAACGACCTGAATGATCGCCACGTCTTCGAGCATGTTGGCTTCTTCGTCAAACTTGCCGAGAACCAGTTCGCCGGTGACGAGTTTGAACAACCGGATCGGTTTGGACATTGTGATCTCCTTAAAGTTGTGTATCGCCCAAAGTAGGGGCTCTCCCATACGCTGTCAAGAAGTGATTGGCGGACGTCCGGTTCCGTATATCCGCATCATCGCGGTGTGGCTCAGGTTGCCTTGCTCCGGTGTGCGTGATAGGTGAGACGCATCTGTGGACAAGTAAGGTTTGTGAAAGGTTTGTGAATCGAAATAAGGTCATGCCATGACGCTGGATGTGTTGCAGGACAGGATAGGATACCGTTTCAAGGACGAATCGCTGCTGGTGCTCGCGGTGACGCACAGTTCGTGGGCCAACGAGCATTCGGCGGGCAACGCGCACAATGAGCGTTTGGAATTCCTCGGCGACGCCGTGCTGGAGATCGCCGTTTCAGCCCAGTTGTTCGCCCGTTTCCCCGATGCCCGGGAAGGCGAGTTGACGCGTCTGCGTTCCAGCCTCGTCAACGAGGCCACGCTGGCGGTCATTGCGCGCAAGCTGCATCTTGACGATTGCCTGCGTCTTGCCCGTGGCGAGGAGAATCAGGGCGGGCGTCAGCGCGATTCCCTGCTTTCGGACGCGATGGAGGCTGTTTTCGGCGGCGTATTCGTGGACGGGGGGATTGAGAAGGCGCGCGCGGTCGTGGAGCGGCTGTACACAGATCTCTGGCCCAAGAACGCCACGAAGGTACGGCGCAAGGATTTCAAGACGAAGTTGCAGGAGGCCACGCAGCGTATCAGCAAGGGGCTTCCCGTGTATGCGCTTGAGGACAGCTATGGTCCCGAGCACGCCAAGATTTTTTCCGTCCGCGTGGATCTGCCCGACGGGCGTCAGTTCCGCGCCTCCGGCCCCGGACTCAAGCGGGCTGAACAGGAAGCCGCCCATGTCGCGCTGGTCGCGCTGGGTGAGGAGGATGGAGAGGAAAAGTAGAAAAAATAAGGGAGGGGGAAGGGAACCTTTCTGAAGAAAGGTTCCCTTCCCCCTCCCTTAAACCCTCCCCTTTCCCTCCAAAGACTTTCGACTTTATCGAATCCCTTTTGTTGGTTTTCCGTGTAGATGAAAAGCTCTTCCACCGATATGGTTGGGAAGAGTTTTTTATTTGGGGATATTGGTGCTGTCCGTATTGGAGAGGGGGGGGCAGCTTTATTGGAGAATGTACAGGTTCATCATCATCTTCATCATCTTCTTCTCAGAAGAAAAAGAGAGCCCACGCATAGCATAAGAAGGGAAAGCCGACATGAGGGATTCGATAAAGAAGAAAAGTTTAGGGGGAAGAGGGGAGGGGGCTC
>NZ_JNJP01000099.1 GCF_000701705.1 Bilophila wadsworthia ATCC 49260
GTCTCGTGTGAAGACCTTGGCGGGATCATCGTCGTGAAGATCACGCAGCGCGGGCTCGACGTCGCCGAAGGCCGCGCTGTTGTGCCGGGCGTAAAGCGTCCGGGGCCGGGGTTCTAGCTATGGGCCGGAAGTCTTCACTCCGTCGGTTGCCGCCGGAGATTCTGCAAGAGGTCAACCGCCTGCTTTCGGAAGGCCGGGCTACGCTTGCCGAGATTCTTGAGCATTTGCGGGGCATGGGCGTTGAAACGGTTTCACTCTCCGCGCTCGGACGCCAGAAGCAGAAGATCGACAAGGTGGCCGCGAAACTCAGGCAGAGCCGGGAAATGACCGAAGCGCTCGTCAGGGAGATCGGCCCGTCCGTGGTGGAAGGACAGCAGGGGAGGCTCCTTGTCCAGACATTGCGCGACCTGGTGTTTGACCATCTGGCGACACGGGTTGAGGAAGGGGACGTTGACGATCCGAAGGCTCTTATGGCGCTGGCCCGGACGCTCAAGGATATGGCGCAGGCAAACCGCCTTGATCAGGACTTCGAGGCGAAGGTTCGGGAGCGGGTGGAAAAGGAAGTGAAGGCGAAGCTCGACAAGGCCGTTGATGAAGTCACGGGCAATCCCGAAAATACGGCCCTTTCGCCTGCGCAGCTTCGGGCAAAGCTCCTCGAAGCCTACGGCGGCGCGTGATGGAAACGCCGATCCTCTACCCCTACCAAAAGGCCTGGCTTGAGGACGATTCCCGCTTCAAGATCGGCATGTTCGCCCGTCAGACCGGCAAGACGTTTACGACGACGCTTGAAATTGCCCTTGATATGGCGCTTGCGGAACTTGAAGGCCGCCGTACGCGCTGGGTCATTCTGTCGCGCGGGGAAAGGCAGGCGCGGGAAGCGATGGAGGAAGGGGTGAAGCTTCACCTGCGGGCCATGAATGCGGCCTTCGACGCGCTGGAAACGGATTTCCGGCTCGAAGACAGGACTACAGTCCGGGCTCTCGAAGTTTCGATGAGAAACGGCTCCCGCGTGACCGCGCTCCCCGCGAACCCAGATACGGCGCGCGGCTTTTCCGCCAACGTCTTTTTGGACGAATTCGCCTTTCATAAGGACAGCCATGCCATCTGGAAAGCCCTTTTTCCGGTGATCTCAAAAAACGGCCTGAAACTGCGGATCACATCCACCCCGAACGGGAAAGAAAACAAATTTTTCGAGCTCATGACCGCCGAAGACGGCGCATGGTCCCGGCATGTGGTGGATATCTACAAGGCCGTGGCCGACGGGCTTCCCCGCGACGTCGGGGAACTGAGAAAGGCTCTTGCCGACGAGGACGCGTGGGCGCAGGAATTCGAGCTTCACTGGATGGACGGCGCGACGGCGTGGCTATCGTGGGAGCTTATCAACGCCGTGGAGGATGAAAAGGCCGGACGTCCCGACTTGTACGCGGGCGGGCCGTGTTTCGTCGGTGTCGACATAGGCCGCCGCCGTGACCTTTTCGCCACCGTGGTGATCGAAGAGGTGGGCGACGTGCTCTGGGTTCGGGAGATTGCCGAGCGGCGGGGCGCGACGTTCGCGGAGCAGGACATGATCCTTGACGATCTCATGGCCCGGTATCGCGTGATGCGCGTTTGTATGGACCAGACCGGTATGGGGGAGAAGCCCGTGGAAGATGCGCAGCGCAGGCACGGCACAAGCCGCGTCGAGGGCGTCCTGTTTACGGCGTCCGCGAAGCTCGGCCTCGCCACCGTCGGTAAACAGGCGTTTGAAGACAGGCGGCTCCGCATTCCGCGAGGCGTACAGACGCTCAGATCGGATCTGCACAAGCTGCAAAAGGTATCCGGCCCCACGGGTGCACCCCGGTTCGTGGCTGAATCCGACGACGCCGGGCACGCCGACCGCACGTGGGCTCTGTTTCTCGCCCTGTCCGCCGCAAACTCCCCCAGGATCGAATACGGCTACACCCCGGCGACGCGCCGACGGGACACGTCCACCTTCCCCGATGACGATGAAGACTACCAGAGAGGCGCATGGTGAAGACTTTGTATGACGCGGACGGGAACCCCGTCGACAAAACCCGGCTCATTGAAGAAGTGGCCGCCCCCACTGTAACGGGGGTTCGGCAAATCCTTTCGGGGCATCCCGCGCAGAATCTGACCCCACAGCGGCTCACGGCGCTTCTGCTCGCCGCCGAACAGGGCGACGCGCTGGCGTACCTTGAGCTTGCCGAAGAGATGGAAGAGAAAGACCTGCATTATCGGTCAGTCCTATCCACCCGAAAGCTCCAAGTTGCCGGGCTTCCCGTGAAGGTGGAGGCCGCGACGGACGCCGCCGAAGACGTGAAGGCGGCGGATATCGTGCGGGACTTTATCGACACCGGCGTTCTTGCCGAAGCCGTGCAGGATATTTTGGACGCCGTGGGCAAGGGCTATTCCGTCTGTGAAATCATGTGGGACACGGAAGGGAAAAGCTGGTTCCCGTCTTCCATTCTTTGGCGCGATCCCCGCTGGTTCGAGTTTGACCGGCTGGACGGCGTGACGCTCCTGCTCAAGGGGGAAAACGGCCTTCCCGAACCGCTCGCGCCCGCGAAGTTCATCACCCATATCCACAAGTCAAAATCCGGTCTCCCCATTCGCGGCGGCCTCGCCCGGCCCGTGGCGTGGTACTATCTGTTTAAAAACTTCGGGATCAAATCATGGGTGCAGTTTGCACAGGTGTTCGGCTTTCCGCTCCGCGTCGGGCGCTACGGGGCGGGAGCGACGCCGGACGAGAAGGACGTGCTGCTCCGCGCCGTGCGGAGCATTGCACAGGACGCCGCCGCGATCATTCCGGACAGTATGCGGATTGAGTTCGTGAACACGAACAGTACCGGGAACGTCCAGATTTTTAAGGGACTCACCGAGTATTTCGACAAGCAGATTTCCAAGGCCGTCCTCGGACAGACCGGCACCACGGACGTCGGGCAGCATGTCGGCACGGCGAACGCCCACGAGCGCGTCCGGGAGGACATCGAAGAGTCCGACGCAGCACAGCTTGCGGCGACACTGTCCCGCGATCTTGTGCGGCCTTTGGTCGATCTGAATCTTGGTCCCCGGCGGCGTTATCCGATCATCAGGATAGTCCGGGAGAAAAAAGAGGACGTGAGCAAGTGGATCGACAACGTTGTGAAGGTGGCAGCCGTTGTCCCGGACTTTGCCGAGGTGTCCGTTGTACGCGACAAGCTGGGCATCCCGCAGCCCGCACAAGGTGCTGCAACCATCGGAGCAAGCCCCGTCAAAACCGAAGAGGACGCGCCCGGCAAGGGGGCGGCACCAGTAAAAACGGCGCAATCCGTCCAGCCTGCACAATCCGCGCCGGAACCCGACGCGATCGACCTAGCCGTCAAGGAAGAGCTCGGCGACTGGCAGCCGCTGGTGTCCCCGCTTGTCGATCCGATCCTTGAGCTTGCCGACCGCTGTACGTCGTATGCCGAGTTTCTCGCGGGATTTCCCGACGCCCTGAAAAAGCAGAACGCGGAACCGCTCGCCCGCGCGGCGTCTTTCGCCATGTTCAACCAGCGCGTGAGGGGCCGCAATGGCTGATTTTCCGCGCATTCCTTTTGACGAGGCGATCGAGGCGCTGAGACGGCGCGGCACGAACCTGTTCCCGTCCGACCATTGGGCGACGGTCTGGCAGGAGCAGCACCACGCCGGATTTACCGTTGCCCGCTCCGCCGGGTTCGACATCCTGAAAGACATTCACGGCGCACTCGTGAGCGCAATGGAAAACGGCACAACCTTTGCCGACTTCAAGCGCGACCTTATCCCCACGCTCCAGAAAAAAGGCTGGTGGGGCCGCACGGCGGTCATTGATCCTGAGACGGGGGAAGAGCGCACGGTGCAGCTTGGCAGCGTCCGGCGGCTCGAAACCATCTTTGATGTGAACATGCGGGTTTCGTTCGCGCAGGGCCGCTGGGAGCAACAGCAGGACTTGAAGGACACCTTCCCCTACCTGCGCTACGAGGGCATCCTTGACAGTAAAATCAGGCCGCAGCACCGCCTCTGGCACGGGATCATCCTGCCGATCGACCATCCGTGGTGGAGGACGCATTACCCGCCGAACGGCTGGAAATGCCGCTGTGACGCCGTGGCCGCTTCCGATGACGATCTGCAAAGGTACGGCTGGAAGATAAGCGACGATCCGGGAGACGAAGGCACGGTGACGTGGGTCAACCCCGCCACCGGGGAAGTGATGGACGTGCCCGTGGGCATCGATCCCGGCTGGGCGTACAATCCGGGGGATACCGACCGGGCGGCGCAGCTTGGGCGCGTCATGCTTGAAAAACTCGTAAAGCTCCCCGTACCTCTTGAAGCCACGGCGATCATGCAGGCGGCCCCGCTTCTTCCCGAAACCGAACTTGCCCCCGGCGGGCTTGCGCCGGAAATGGTGCGTCGGCTTGTCCGGGACGGCTTTGACGAATGGGCCGAGAATCCCACGGTTCCGCTCCCCCTTGCGGTGCTTTCCGCTGACGACGCGGCCTCAATCGGTGCCACGGCCCGGATAGCCTGCCTGTCTCCCGCTTCCTACGCAAAACAGAAAAGCCACCATCCTGAACTGACGGCGGCTGATTATGTGCTGGCGCAGGAAACAGTGGAAAAAGGAGAGCGGTTGCCCCAAGATGTTAATAAAGTGGCATTCGTCCTGAACCGTCCGGGCGGGCTCGCCGTAATCGTAAAGGCGACGCGGATTGGTGATGAACTGTATGTGACAAGTCTGTACAGATTGAGCGAGAACGATTCCCGGCTGAAAAAGGCTCTCAGGAATTTAGGCAAAAAATAAGACGGGTGGAGGGGCCTGGCAGGAACCCCACAATGCGCTCCGGTTTCCCGTGCTACGGCGGCCAGAATATCACCGTGTCGCACCCGTCTTGCAAGACAATAAGGAGAGTTTCTCGAAAACGCAAGATTCGCCTTCAGCGCGCTTGTTTCTTCTTTTCCTGAACATCGGGCCGGATTCTCCATTCTAAAGCAGCCCGCCCCGTTTACAGGCGTTCATAAACACCCCTCCCGTCCAGACTGCGCCAGCGCGTCCAGCCAAAACATGCCCGGAACATCTTCCGGATATGTTTTTTTGCGGCCTTTCGTAAGCTCCCTCCATGAACAGCCATGTTTTGAAATCCTCCCACGCCGTAGCCCTCCCCGCCCCGGCAAGCGGGAACGCCCCGGACTGGATACAGGTGTTTCCGTCCGGGGCGTTCTCGGGGCGTGACGGACGCGGCCCCTACACCTGCGATCCCGCCGCCGTGGTCGCCCGGACCCGTGAGCACAACGGGCCGATCGACATTCCGGTCGACTACGATCACCAGCTTGAGCACGCCACCCAAAACGGACAGCCAGCCATTGCAGCGGGCTGGATTACCGAGCTCGCCGCCCGCCAGGACGGCGTGTGGGGGCGCGTCGACTGGACGGACAAGGGCAAGGCCCACGTCGCCGCCCGCGAGTACCGTTATGTTTCCCCGGTCTACTACTACGAGCGGGGTACCGGGGAGATCCTCGCGATCGAGTCCGTGGCACTCACCAACGTTCCCAATCTGACCGGGCTGAAGGCGCTGGCCTCCAGAGAGTCTGGTCCGAATCCTTCTACAGGAGACACTACCATGTCGTTTCTGAAAACCATGGCTTCCGTTCTCGGCGTGACCGCCGCCGAGCCCACGGAAGCCGCCGTTGAGGCCGCCGCGCGGCGCGTTATGTCCGACGTCGGCACTATGAAAACCGCCATGTCCGTCATGGCCGAAGCCGCGAAGTCTGACGACAAGACCCCCGGCGGCGTCGCCAAAGCCGTACAGGCCGTCGCCGCCCGCGCCGAACACCCTGACGTGTCCAAGTATGTCCCGGTCGAAACGTTCAACGTTGTAAACGCCGAGCTTTCCCAGATGAAGGCAGCGCAGTCGCTGGCGCTTGTCGAACAGGGCAAGAAGGAAGGCAAGATCAGCCCGGCGCTCGAAGGCTGGGCCAAGGAAGCCGCCGCAAGCGATCCCGAAGCCTTCAAGAAGTTCCTCGCGGTGGCCCCGGACCTGCGGCCCGGAAAGGCGGCGCAGACGACGAGCGCCACGCCGCCGGACGACGCCAAAAAAGCCAAATTCGACGACACGGCGAAGGCGCTTTGCCGTGCGCTGGGTGTTTCTGAAGACGACTACGAAAAGGCTACGCAGGCCGTGAAGGGAGGCGATGATGGCGCTGACGAGTGATCGGGATACCGTGCGCCGTAACGGTGACGAGTTCGAGTTTGAGGCGGCTTCTACGGTCTACGCCGGAAGCATGGTTTGCCTGAATGGGGACGGCAAACTTGTGCCGGCAAGCATTACCGCCGGGCTGTCCCCGGTTGTGGGCGTCGCGCAGCGGCAAGGCAAGGCTGGGGAGAAGATACCCGTGCGCCGGGGCGTCTTCGCGTTCGAGCCCGCATCCGGAGACGCGCCCACGCTCGCCCAGATCGGCGCAACATGCTACGCGGCGGACGACTGCACCGTCCAGAAAACCACGGCCTCCAATGCCCCCGTCGCCGGGATCGTCTTCGACGTCACCGACGAGGACGTCTGGGTCAAAATTTAGGGAGCTACCTATGAATATCAACCGTTCCACCCTTGAGCAGTTCTATTTCGGCGTGTCTGCCGCCTTTCAAGGCGGTCTCGGCACCGCCGAGAGCCAGTATGAGAAAGTTGCGATGGTCGTACCGTCAGGCACGCGGGAAAACGTCTACCCGTGGCTCGGCACCCTGCCGTCCATGCAAAAATGGGCCGGGGATCGCATCATCCGCAACCTGAAGGCCCACAAGTACAGCATCGAGAACGAAAAGTTCGAGATGACGATCGCCGTGAAGCGCGACGATATCGAGGACGATCAGGTCGGCATCTACGGCCCGATGTTCCGCGACATGGGCGCGCAGGCCGGGCTCCATCCGAATCAGCTTGTGTTCGGGGCGCTCAAGAAGGGCCATGAGCTTCTCTGTTATGACGGCCAATACTTTTTCGACACGGATCACCCCGTCAACGGTGCATCCGTCTCAAACTCCATCACGGCAAACTCCGACGCGGTGGAACCGTGGTTCCTCATGTGTACCACCCGCCCCGTGAAGCCGATGATTTTCCAGAAGCGCCGGGAATACGAGTTGAAGAGAAAGGACGCGCCCAATGACGACAACGTATTCATGCGTGACGAGTACCTCTATGGCGTGGATGCCCGCGTAAACGTGGGTTTCGGTCTGTGGCAGTGTGCGGTCCGGTCTACGAAGCCGCTGACGAACGAAAATTACGCCGAAGCCCGCGCCGCGATGATGGCGTTCACCAATGACGCAGGCGATCCACTGGGATTGGTGCCCAATCTTCTCGTTGTTCCGCCCACGCACGAATCCGCCGCGCGCAAGGTTGTCGTCGCCGCACTGACGACGGGCGGGGCTACCAACGAATGGGCCGGGTCGGCGGAACTTCTCGTCAGCCCGTGGCTGTAGGTGCCGCAATGATCCGCATTACCGCAAAGAAAGACGGCTTCCGGCGGGCGGGTATGACGCACGCTGGAACGCGGGAATACCCCGATGGAGCATTTACGGCTGAGGCGCTGGCGGCCCTGAAGGCCGAGCCCATGCTCGTGATCGAAGAAATCCCCGACGCCGGGGAGCCGAAGCCAACCACCCGGAAGAAGGACTAGAGCCATGACCTACGCCTCGTATGACGATCTTGTGACCCGGTTCGGGGAAACGAAGCTCACCCAGCTTACGGATCGGGCTACGCCCCTCGCGCGCGTCCCGGACAGGGGCGTCATTGAGGCGGCTCTTGCCGACGCCACGGAGACCATCGACGGGTACGCGGCGGGCCGTTATCTGACCCCGCTGTCGCCCGTCCCGGCTCCTGTGCTCCGGTGGTGCGCAGATATGGCCTTCTACTACCTCCACACCGGGACTGGCAAAGTCCCGGACGACGTCCGCAAGATGTTTGAGGACGCGCTCGCCGGACTCAAAGACATGTCAAAAGGCGTCATCGTCTTTCGGGCTGAGGGCGTGCCCGCCGCCAACGTTCCCGGCGGCGGAAGCATCAAACTGGACGCTCCGGCCCGGATATTCACGCCGGAAAGCCTCAAGGGGTTTTGAGCATGATCAGCGTCAAGGCCACAAACGGGACGGTCACGCTGTCCCTTTCCGCCGGGCTTGAGCGTTTTGAGGCTGAAAAGCCGCGCATCTACCGAGAGATCGGCCAGTCGCTCCTTGTGAACATTCGGCAAGGGTTCGAGGCCGAACGCTCACCGGACGGTGAAGCGTGGGAACCGTTGAAGCCCGCGACCGTACGCCAGAGAAAGGGCGACGCCCACCCGATTCTCCAGAGAAAGGGACGGCTCAAAAAGACAATCACATGGAAGGTCGGCCCGGACAGTGTCATTGTCGGCACCAACCTCGTCTACGCGGCGGTTCATCAGTTCGGAGCTACCATCAATCGGGCTGCGGGTGCGACAAAGCTACACTTCCGGCGCATCAGCCGGGGAAAAAACAAGGGACAGGTGCGCTTTGCCAAGGCAACCGACAAGCGCGCCAAGTTCGGTATGGCCACAGCCGCGCATACGATCCGCATCCCGGCCCGCCCGTACCTTTTTCAGCGCGACGGCGGAATCCCGGACGGATGGAAGGCCGCGATCGTCGGTATCGTGATGAAGCATATGGAGTTCGACCATGCCTAGTTTGACCGAAGTGCGCGACGCCGCCGTGGTGCTCCTGCAAACCGTTCTCCCGGACTTGCTCCGCGTGGAAGCGTTCTCCGGGGAGATCACGATCGACGCCGTGGCGGACAAACGGCTTCCGGCGGGCGTGTCCGTGCTCGTCGCGGCCCTTGCCGCCGACAACGACGCGGCACCGGGGACGCTCGACTTTGACGTCGTCGGTTCGTTCGGCGTGCTGGTCATTTCAAACAACGCCGCCGGGGCCGAGGATGCCGAAGCCGAAGCGCTGGCGGTAGCCGAAACGGCGGCCCTCAGCATCCACGGTGCAACCTTCGGACTCCCGGTAAGTCCCGCCGTCGTGCAGACTCTTGAAGCGGTACACGCCGAGGCTTTTGCCGAAAACAACTATAGCGTCTGGACGATCGTCTGGCGACAACAACTCGTGTTTACCGAAAGGACCAACGATGAATCTCTATGACACGCTGAAAGACAAGGTCCAGCTTGCCGCCCGCGTCCTTGCCCTGCCTCTCGGATGGGAAGGCGAGCCGTTCGTGCCGCCCCATGCTTCACACCTGCGCGCGCAAGTCGTTTTCGAGAACCAGAAGCAGGCCACGCTCGGTATGAGCGGCCTCACCCAGATCAATGGACGGATCGAGATCAAGGTGGTGGTCAAGGCCGGGGAAGACGCGCTTGCCGCCACCCTTGCCAATCAGATTGCCCGCCGGTTCCCGCGCGGGGACGACATTCGGTTTGATTCCGGCACGGCCACCATCACCACGCCCCGCAAATCCGCGCCCGCCTGCGACGGCAAGCGTACCGGGGCCGTGGTCAACATAGGCTTTTACGCCCTTCAAGCCTGATAAGGACAGCATCATGACCATGTACACCATCGCATCCGGCGCAAAACACGGGCTCCGGTACGTCAAGGAGGCGACGCCGGGAACGACGCCCGCGTCGCCCGCCATGACCGAGCTTAATCACAATTCCTGCTCGCTGACGCTCACCCGCGACACGTTCACGTCGAACGCCCTGCGCCACGATCGCCAGATCCCTTTTCACCGTACCGGCGTGGACAAGATCGCCGGGGATATCGCGTTCGAGTTCGGGGCAAAGGAATATGACCCGTTCCTTGAAGCGGCCCTTGCCGGAAACTGGACGGAAAACGTCCTGAAAGCCGGTGTCGCGGTCCATGCCTTCACGCTTGAGCGGGCGTTTACCAATATCAATCAGTACGCCACGTATACCGGCTGTTTCGTCAATCAGTTCTCGCTTTCGGTAAAGCCCAATGAAATGCTTTCCGGCACACTCTCCATCGTCGGGCTTTCCGGCGAGCGGGGCACCACGCCGCTCGCGGCGTCCCCCACACCGGCGGGCGAAACCGATCCGTTCGACAGCTTCAAGGGCTCGCTCAAGATCAACAATCAGGCGATCGCCGTCGTGACCGGCATTGATCTGACCCTCGCCAACGGGATTGAGCCGCAGTACGCGATTTTCGACCGTTCGGCGAAGGCCGTAAGCTGGGGCCGCAGCACGCTGACCGGAACGCTCTCGGCGTTCTACATTGACGGCAACCTTCCCGAGTATTTCATCAACGATTCCCGCGTGAAACTGGAATTTACCCTTGAGCGCGGCGAGTATTCGTACACGTTCCTCATCCCTTCCATCACGCTGACCGGCGCTGACGATTCCGTGCAGTCCGAAGGCCCGATCCAGCTCAATGTCCCGTGGTCCGCCGCGCTTGATCCGACGCTCGGCACCAATTTCCAGATCACCCGCACCGTCCCCCCGTCGCCCCAACCCGATCCGGACTCCGGCGAGTAACCCTTCAACCTCTCTATAAGGATAGAGCCATGACCAGCGCCACCGAAAAAGCCATGAACGAGAACACGGCCACCCTCAACGTCACCTTTGACTTCACCACCCGCGACGTCGCCAAAAAGGCCGAAGAAGGGGCGGAGCTCGAAGTGCTTGATCCCGTCACCAATGAGCCCGTGGGCGTCTTCATCACGCTTGCCGGTGCCGATTCCGCCATTCACCGCAAGGCCACGGCCACAATCGCCAAGCGCCGCCTGAGCAATACGAAGGGTTTCCGCAACCGGGCTCTTGATCCCGAGAAATTCGAGGCGGAAGGCATCGAAGTGCTCGCCGCCTGTACGCTCGGCTGGAAGGGCGTCGTTGTTGACGGCGCGCCCCTCCCGTGCAGCCGCGACAACGCGATCATGCTGTACACCCGGTTCCCGTGGCTGCG
>NZ_JNJP01000100.1 GCF_000701705.1 Bilophila wadsworthia ATCC 49260
CCCTCCCTTCCCCAAACCCCATCCCTCCCCCTTCAAAGACTTTTGACCTTATCGAATCCCTCTTGTCGGCTTTCCGCGAAAAAACGTTGTGTCGCCTGCCATTCGGCAAAGGCAAAGCAACGCGGCTTGTCCACCATTCCAAAAGGATTTTCCAATGCCCTGTTTGAAGGCGGTTACACCGCACCATATCGTTCAAGCCGAGGAAGCGGACTTGGAGGCAATACTGGAGTTGCAGCGGCTGGCGTATCAAGGCGAGGCGAGGCTGCTCAACGATTTTTCCATTCCACCGCTCATGCAGACGCTTGAGGAAATGAAGGAAGAATTCAGAAGCGGCATCTTCTTGAAGGCGGTTGATGAGAAAGGGAAGATTGTGGGGTCCGTTCGGGGTACTTTGCGGGGAGATACGCTGCTGATCGGAAAACTGATGGTACATCCAGAACATCAAGGAAGCGGCCTCGGCTCCTGTCTGCTCCAAGAACTGGAAAAAAACTGTCCCGCGCCACGGCTGGAACTGTTCACCAGCAACAAGAGCCTGCGCAATCTTTGCCTGTATGAGCGCAACGGCTACACCCGCTGCGCCGAAAAAGCCGTATCCCCAGCGCTGACGCTCATCTTTCTTGAAAAAAAGCCCTCTCATCCAGCCAGCGCACAGAATCCTGTGTGAGATGCCCGTTTCCCTAAAAGCAAAGGGAGACAGCCTGCCCCAAATCTCCCCGGAAGAAAAACGAGGAAAAGGCTGGCCTCTTCCTCGTTCGCTGTATCCTTGCTACCCTTTTTTATAACCCATGCCGGGCTCTCCGGCCTTGACGAGACGCTTGCCGGAAATATGCTCTATATTCAGGCGGAACACCCGGATCTTGTCGGCGGCGCGGTTGGCGTACTCTTCCGAGCTGATGGTGGAATATTTGTCGCCCACAACCTGCGCACAGCGGACTTTCTCTTCGCGGTCCTCAATCTCCTCAAGAAGCCCGGAGACCATGACGCTCTTGTACTCAATGGAAAATTCTTCGGGCAACACATTCGTTTCCTGCACCGCCACAAAATGCGCCCGTGGATTCGCGGCAAAACAGGCCAGCTTGTAGCCGTCGCGCGCGCAGTGGAAGACAAGCCCCTTGCCGTCTTCCTCAACCGCATACGTCAAAGGCACACCGTAGGGTTCGCCGTCCGGCCCAACCGTGGACAGCACGCCGTATTCCGCAGCTTTCAAATACGCCATCGCCTCTTCATCGGACACCTGCCGATCCTTGCGCCGCATCGCCACCATATGAGCAACCTCCGTGTTTTTCTCCCCCTATCCTATTCCTTCCCGGCTGTCATTCCCTGCCTTTCCAAAAGATCAGGCGCAAAAAAGAGCAAGGGAAAAAGGGGAGCAAGGCCTCTCTTAGAATAAAAACCATCCGGCGCGATCAGAAACGGCCCGAAAGAATGAAACGCCCGGAACTTTTGTTCCGGGCGTTTCATTCTTTCGGGCCGTACTGTCGGGGTCTGGGGGGCGACTCGCCCCCCAGCCGCCGGAGGCACTGCCTTTCTCTTTATTACTTCGATTCGGTGAAGTCGGCGTCGATCACATCGTCGTCGGCTTTCTTGCCGCCAGCCGCGCCAGCTCCGGGCTGGGCGCCCGCGGCACCGGCGGCGTCAGCCCCGGGCTGCTGGCCCTGAGCCTGCGAGTAGAGCTGTTCGGCCAGCTTGTGCGAAGCCTGAGCCAGTTCTTCGGTCGCCTTCTTGATGGCTTCGACGTCTTCGCCTTCCATGAGCGTCTTGAGGGAAGCAATCTTGCCTTCGATGTCGCTCTTGAGGGCCGCGTCGAGTTTGTCGCCGAGATCCTTGATGGACTTTTCAGTGCCGTAGATCAGGCCGTCGGCCTGGTTGCGGGCGCTGATGAGATCCTGCTTCTTCTTGTCGTCGGCCGCATGGGCTTCGGCTTCCTTCACCAGCTTTTCGATGTCGGCATCGGAGAGGCCGGACGAAGCGGTAATCTGGATGGACTGCTCCTTGCCCGTGCCGAGATCCTTGGCGGACACGTTCACGATGCCGTTGGCGTCGATGTTGAAGGCCACTTCAATCTGCGGCACGCCGCGCGGTGCCGGAGGAATGCCGGTCAGGTCGAAACGGGCCAGCGTCATGTTGTCGGCGGCCATCGGACGTTCGCCCTGCAGCACGTGGATGGACACGGAGGGCTGGTTGTCCGCGGCGGTCGTAAAGGTCTGGCTCTTGCGGGTCGGGATGGTCGTATTGCGGTCGATCAGCTTGGTGAACACGCCGCCCATGGTTTCAATGCCGAGGGAAAGCGGGGTCACGTCGAGGAGCAACACGTCCTTCACGTCGCCGGCGAGGATACCGCCCTGAATGGCGGCGCCCATGGCGACCACTTCATCGGGGTTCACGGAACGGTTGGGTTCCTTGCCGAAGAAGTCGGCCACGGTCTTCTGGACCAGAGGCATACGGGTCATGCCGCCGACCAGCAGCACTTCATCAATGTCGGAAGGCTTCAAACCGGCGTCGGCCAGCGCCTTGCGGCAGGGTTCCAGCGTCTTCTGCACGAGGTCGGACACCAGCTGTTCCAGCTTGGCGCGGGACAGCTTGATGAGCATGTGCTTGGGCCCGGTCTGGTCAGCCGTGATGAAGGGCAGGTTGATTTCGGATTCCATCGACGTGGACAGTTCCTTTTTGGCGGCTTCCGCGGCGTCTTTCAGACGCTGAAGAGCCATGCTGTCCTTGGCAAGGTCGATGCCCTGTTCCTTCTTGAATTCTTCCACCAGATAGTTGATGACGCGCTGGTCGAAGTCTTCGCCGCCGAGGAAGGTGTCGCCGTTGGTGGCGCGCACTTCAACCACGTTGTCGCCCACTTCGAGGATGGACACGTCGAACGTGCCGCCGCCGAGGTCGAACACGACGATCTTTTCGTTGGCCTTTTTGTCAAAACCGTAGGCAAGGGAAGCCGCGGTGGGTTCGTTGATGATACGCTTGACGTCGAGTCCGGCGATCTGTCCGGCGTCCTTGGTGGCCTGACGCTGGGCGTCGTTGAAGTAGGCCGGGACGGTGATGACCGCTTCGGTCACGGGTTCGCCGAGATAGGCTTCAGCGTCGGCTTTCAGCTTGCTGAGGATAGTCGCGGAGACTTCCTGCGGGGTGTACTGGTGCCCGTCGATTTCAACCACGGCGGCACCGTTGGCGCCAGCCACGATTTTGTAGGGAGCATGTTGCTTCCAATGTTCGACTTCGGGAGAATTGGCCATGCGCCCCATCAGACGCTTGACCGCAAAAACGGTACGGCTGGAGTTCGTCACGGCCTGACGCTTGGCGGCGTCACCGACCAGACGCTCCTTATCAGTGAAGGCGACCACGGACGGGGTCGTACGGCCGCCGTTCGGGTTGGTGATGCATTTGGGGTCCTTGCCTTCCATCACATAGACACAACTGTTCGTCGTGCCGAGGTCAATGCCAATGATTTTGCCCATAATACGTTCCTCCTCGAGGACTCACACCCTATAAAGAGGTGATGATGTCATGTTTTATGCGAAAGAAATAAAGCATCCCTCGATGTCGTCCAGAGGGGGGGAGCATATTTTTTTTACACTCTCATGCGGACCGGGTTGGCTTATCGGCATAACGATATGGAATATCAAAGAATTACGCTTCACATGAGAAAGTGCGCCCCGCTGACCCCTTTCACCGGAAAACCGGCCTGTTTTCCCTTGTCATCGCAATCCGGCTGGAATAAGGTTCTGATCTGGCTTCCCCATCCTCTCTAGACACGGTTTCCGGAGCGTATCCAGCATGTTCACCATATTGCGATCCAAATGCCGCCTTCTAAGAATCCCCCTCATGGCCGGATTCCTTCTTATAGCCGCCTCACTCGTCCTCGCCCCGGCCGCAGAAGCCCGGAACGCCCGAAAAGCCCACGCCGCCCAAAGCACCGCGTCCAGACAGATCCTCAATGTCCGCTCCGCCGTGCTCATGGATGCCCGCACAGGCAAAATACTCTATTCCCAAAATCCAGACGTGCGGATCCCCCCGGCCTCACTTACGAAAATCATGTCCATGATGGTGACCTTCGACGCCATCCGGTCCGGCAAAGTCAAACTCTCCGATCAGATCCGCGTCAGCCGCCACGCCGCGCGCCAAGGCGGTTCCCGCATGGGCCTGCGCGCGGGGGAACGCGTTTCCCTGAACCGCCTCCTCATGGGGATGGCCGTCTCTTCCGGCAACGACGCTTCGATGGCTGTTGCCGAACGCGTCGGCGGTTCGGGCCGCGCCTTCGTCAAGATGATGAACAACAAGGCCCGCCAGATCGGCATGTCCTCCAGCACGTTCAAAACGCCCAACGGCCTGCCCGCCGCCGGTCAGTACACCACAGCCAGAGATATGGCGCGGCTTGGATACGTGTACCTCAAGAACAATCCCTCCGCGCTCCAATACCACCGCGTCCGCGTGCTCAAGCACCGGGGGGCGGTCACAACGAACAAAAACCCGCTGCTCGGGGCCTGCCCCGGCGCCGACGGCCTGAAAACCGGCTGGGTCACGGCTTCCGGCTACAATATCATTTCCACCGTGCGGCGCGGCAATACGCGCCTCATCGCGGTCATCCTCGGAGCGGACTCCGCCGGGCTCCGCAGCCATGAAGTCCGCAGGCTCGTCGAGGCCGGGTTCAAGTCCCGCACCAACGGTATCACCGTAGCCTCCGCGCTTACCAAATACAGCTATCCCAACAAAGCCACCGCGTCGTCCGTCAAAAAACACAAGATCCGCCGCAACAAGGCCACCGCGCAGGCATCCCGCAGAACGGGAAGAAGCTAAAAAATTTGGGAAGGGCGGGGAAACTTTCTGTAGAAAGTTTCCCCGCCCTTCCCAAAACCCCATCCCTCCCCTTCAAAGACTTTTGACCTTATCGAACCCCTGATGGAAAGCCATCAGCCCTTAAAGGGTAAACGTTGCTCGCTGGAAATCAGGAATACCTCCCTGTCATTCAATCCAGCTGCTATCCCTGCTTGCGGCGTCAAACCATTTCAACGCATTCTCATACGTCTGTTTTTCCTTTCCCGCCTGAGCAGAAGCCCCATACTGGCTTTTTTCTTTTTCAATCATATTATAGGTTCCTATTCCCGGTTCCGTATGCTGCGTAACGGTGGCTGACCAGACCGTATACGTTCCCGAACTGGGGTTATATCTCATTACAGGAACCTTCGTCCCCGAAGGGATATTGGCGATATCGGCTGTCGTCCAATAAAGCATGTTGCTGTTGAAACTCCACGATGTTGCCCCCATCGCGTCCAAGTCTATGCCCGCGGCCTTAAGTGCGGCCATGACATCCGAAGAATGCGAGGTAGCGTTGGATAGCGCGCCGGAATCAAGCCTGCTGACGCCCGCTTCCCGCATTGCCTTTATAATCGCATCCATATCAGTAGAACTGCCGAAGCTATGGTTTGTACTCTCTCCACACTGCGGGAGATACAGTTTGGCGCCGGTATCTTCAAAATCCCCCGCCGAATCAACGCGTTTCGCGGAGGCCGCGCTTCCGGCGGAAGTGAGCGCGCCGCCATCCACGGCGAGCAGGAAATCGCCAAACCGGTAGCCGCCGTTCTTGCCTTCGGCCGCGTCCGCGGTTTCGGAAAGGGCCGAAACCGCCTTCGCCGCCTCGTCGCACGAACTCCCCTGGAGTACCAATTGCCCGAAACGGAGCTGTACGCGGGCCTGTGCTTCAGCCACGCTTGCGAGGGCGGCCTTTCTTTCGGATTCCTCCTGCAAATCATAATATTTCGGCACGGCCACCGCGGCAAGGATGCCGAGGATGACCAAAACCGAAATGATTTCAATAAGAGTAAAGCCCGATCTGCGCTTCGATGCCGCCATGCGGATTCTCCTCATAAAAGGGTGCGAAGACGAGTCTAGAGAAAAAACGCCTCCACCTCAACCATAAAACAACGTAACTCAGCGTCATTTCATCATATGGGGTGAGCCTTGACCACCTGTGACCGCCGATGGTAATTTTTTCTTTTTGCCAACCTCTAGCCGAAAGGTTCTCCTCATGCTCACCACGGATCGCATGGCGCACCTTGCGAGACTTGCCCGCCTCGCTCCCGAAGAAGGCACGCTCGCCAAATTCGGAGAACAATGCGCCGACATCATTGCGTATATGGATATTCTCGCCGAAGTGGACACCAGCGCCGTCGAGCCGCTGTACAGCCCTGTGGAGCACTCCACGCCCTACCGGGCCGACGAACCGGTCCAGAAAAACATGCATTCGGACGTTCTCGCCAACGCCCCGGAAACCGACGGGCAGTTCTTCGTCGTGCCCCGCATCGTCTAGGAGCGTCCCATGTCTGATCTGATCCAAGCCTCCCTTGCCGAAATCCGCGCGCGCCTCGCCGGGGGCGACGTCTCCGCCGAAGCCGTGGCCAAAGCCTGCCTCGACCGCATCGCCGAGACGGAACCATCCATCCATGCCCTGATCACCGTGCGTGAACAGGCTCTTGAAGAGGCCCGCGCCCTCGACGCGCAGGGCCCGGACGCCTCCAAGCCCCTCTGGGGCGTACCCGTCACGGTCAAGGACGCCATCGTCACCAAGGGCACGCGCACCACAGCCGGTTCCAAAATCCTCGGCGGCTTCAATCCGTTTTATGACGCCTTCGTGGTCGAACGCCTGAAGGAAGCCGGGGCGGTCATCGTCGGCAAGAACAACATGGACGAGTTCGCCATGGGCTCCTCCACAGAAAACTCCGCCTTCGGCCCGACCCGCAACCCCCGCGATCCAGAACGCATCCCCGGAGGCTCCAGCGGCGGCTCGGCCGCCAGCGTCGCCGCGAACCAGTGTTACGCCTCCCTCGGCACGGACACCGGCGGCTCCATCCGCCAGCCCGCAGCCCTGTGCGGCTGCGTGGGCCTCAAACCCACCTACGGGCGCGTATCCCGCTACGGCGTCATCGCCTACGGTTCCTCGCTCGATCAGGTGGGCCCGCTGACCCGCACCGTGGAAGACGCCGCCCTCGTGCTTTCCGTCATCGCCGGGCACGACAAGCGCGACTCCACGTCTTCGCCGCGTCCCGTGGACGGCTACGCCGATTTTTCCCGTTCCGACCTTAAGGGCGTACGCCTCGGCGTGCCCCGTGAATTCATGGCCGAAGGGCTGGACGGCCCGGTAGCCAAGGCGTGCCAAGACGCCCTTGACCGTGCCCGCGACCTCGGCGCGGAACTCGTGGACGTATCCCTGCCCCACGCGACCCGCCACGCGATCGCGGCCTATTATATCGTAGCGATGGCCGAAGCCAGCTCGAACCTCTCCCGGTTCGACGGCGTGCGCTACGGCTACCGCGCCGCCGATCCCAAGAACCTCGACGACCTCTACTGCCGTTCCCGCAGCGAAGGCTTCGGGCAGGAAGTCCAGCGCCGCATCCTGCTCGGCACCTACGTGCTTTCCGCCGGGTACTACGACGCCTACTACAAGAAGGCCGCGCAGGTCCGCCGCCTCATCCGTCAGGACTACCTGAACGCGCTCGGCTCCTGCGACGCCCTTTTCGGCCCCGTCTCTCCGGTCACGGCGTGGAAGCTCGGCTCCATCATTGATGATCCGCTCAAGATGTACCTCATGGACATCTACACCGTGTCCCTGAACCTCGCCGGGCTCCCCGGCCTCTCGTTCCCCGTGGGCGAAGCGGACGGCCTCCCGGTCGGTATGCAGCTCATCGGCAAGGATTTCGACGAGGCGGGCATCCTCGGCATCGGCAACGTATTGAGCAAATAGCGGAAACTTGGGGAAGGGAGAGGGAACTTTTCTGAAGAAAAGCTTCCCTCTCCCTTCCCCAAACCCCATCCCTCTCCTTCCAAAGACTTTTGCAAACGGGGCAAGCGGCGTCCCGGGCCGCGCGGCCCCTTGCTTTCAGGCGACAGTTCCCCGGAGCGGCCTTTTCGTTCTTTTCACTTTCAAAAGCGGAAACTCCTGACGCCCACAGGCCGCATGGCGGCACTGAGGGGGTCCGGGGGAAATCATTTCCCCCGGCCCGCCGGGAGGCGCGGGTCCGGGCGGCAGCCCGGCCGCCGGAGGCATTGCTATGGCTATCGTAATGGGAACGGCGGGTCACATCGACCACGGCAAAACCTCGCTCGTGCGCAAGCTGACCGGAATCGACTGCGACCGCCTCGAAGAGGAAAAACGCCGTGGCATCACCATCGAGCTCGGCTTCGCGTTCTGCGACCTGCCCGGCGGCGGACGGCTCGGCATCGTGGACGTGCCCGGCCATGAAAAATTCGTCAAGAATATGGTCGCGGGCGCGTCGGGCATCGACTTCGTGATGCTGGTCGTCGCCGCGGACGAAGGCGTCATGCCGCAGACGCGCGAGCACCTCGAAATCTGCTCCCTGCTTGGGATCAAGCATGGCCTCGTCGCCGTGACCAAAATCGACATGGTCGATCCCGAGCTGCTCGAACTCGCCGTCGAGGACATTTCCGAATTTCTCAAAGGAACGTTCCTCGAAGGCGCGCCGCTCTTCCCGGTGTCGTCCCAGACCGGCGAAGGCGTGGACAAACTCCGTGACTATATCGTCAAACAGGAAAAGGAACTCGCGCCCCGTCGCCGGACCGATCTGTTCCGCCTGCCCGTAGACCGCGTATTCACTTTGAAGGGTCACGGGACTATCGTTACCGGAACCATGATTTCAGGCTCGGTCAAAGTGGGCGACGCGTTGGAACTGCTCCCGAAAAAACTCGCTACCCGCGCCCGCAGCCTGCAAAGCCACGGGGAATCCGTGGAAGTGGCGGAATCCGGCCACCGTACCGCCGTCAACCTGCAAGGTCTGGATGTGGCGGATGTGGAGCGCGGCGACGTGCTGGCCCTGCCGGGAACGCTGTTCCCTTCCGATCGCTGGCTGGTGCGGCTGACCTGCCTTGGTTCCTCGCCCCGCGCCCTGCGCCACCGCGCCGAAATCCATTTCCACCACGAAGCCCGCGAAATCGCCGCCCGGCTCTATTTCCTCGACCGCGACAAACTCGGCCCCGGCGAAACCGCGTTGTGCGAAGTCCGGCTTGACGAGCCGCTGGTGGGCGTGTTCGGCGACCACTGCGTCGTGCGGGCCTTTTCGCCGCTGCGTACCGTAGCGGGCGGCGTAGTGCTCGACCCGATCAGCGCCGGATTGCGCCGCCGGGATGCCACGCCCGATCGCGTCGCCTCCCTGCTCGGCCTTGAGGACGCTTCCGACGAGGATCGCGTCCGTATGCAGATCGAGCTGGCCGGGAATCGCGGCGCGAACCTTGCGCAGCTTTCCGTGTTGACCAACCTCGATTCCAAGCGGCTCGACAAAGTATTGCAGGCGCTTTCCGGCAAGGGGAAAATTTTCTGCTTCGACCGTGAGGAAAAAGGTTACGTCGCCGCCGGCGCTTCCGCCGAACTCGCCAAGCGTTGCCTTGCCGTGGCCGATGCCTTCCATAAAAAGGAACCGCTCAAGCAGGGCATGGCGCGCGGCACGCTCCTCTCCGGCGGCACGGGCCGCGAGGCGTGGAGCAAGGGTATCCCGCCGAAGCTGGCTTTCTTCGTCGTGGAGCGCCTGCTGCGTTCGGGCGAGCTGGTTTCCGAGGGCGACGTCATCCGCATGGCCTCACACACCGTCTCCCTCAAGTCCGATCAGGCCGGGCTGCGCGACGCGCTGCTCAAGGCGCATGTGGACGGCGCATTCACGCCGCCGAACCTCAAGGATGTCCTTGAGGAGCTCAGCGTCGACGCCAAAGCCGCGGCTCCGGTGCTCAAGCTGCTCTGCGAGGACGGCAGCCTCGTGAAGGTCAAGGACGGCCTGTATTTCCACGGCCCCGTCATTCAGGAACTCAAGGCTCGGATGCAGGCGTGGTTCGGCTCACATGACGATCTCGATCCCGCCGGGTTCAAGGAGCTTTCCGGCGGCCTTTCCCGCAAGTACGTCATCCCGCTTCTCGAATATTTCGACCGCGAGCGCGTCACCATCAGGGTGGGCGACAAGCGGCAGTTCAGAGGGCGGGGGTAGGGAAAAAATTGGAGGGGGAAGGGGAAATTTTCTAAAGAAAGTTTCCCCTTCCCCTCCAAACCTCCCCCATCCTCTTCAAAGATTTTTGTAAGGGTAGATGACGGCACGGGTGGACTCAAGGATGGCCCTTGGCGTCCGTCCCCCGGAAACGCGGAAAGCCAAAAAGAATGGAAGCCGCTCCCCATAATAAAAAACCGCCTGTTGGTTCAGGCGGCTTTTTGTTTGATTCACGTCAACCGGCAGAAATTATCCTATCGGCAATCAACCTGCGACCAGACGGTTACGACGGTCGGACAGGCCAGCAGATCCTTGGTGCGCTCCTTGTAGGCCAGCATGTGCGGGGTTTTGCCGTGGGCGTCGAGGGCTTCCGGGCTTTCCCAGATCTCATAGAAAAGGAACGTGCCGTCTTCGGAGCGGTTCTTATGGAAATCGTACCGGATACAGCCTTTTTCAGCCCGCACGTTCGGGATGTTCTTCACCACTTCCGCTTCAAGCTGCGCTTCCATGCCTTTCTTCGCCGTCAACTTGGCGGTCACAAAACACGTGTCCATACGATGCTCCTTTTTAGGTTGTCCTTTGCCCGAAAAGCACCTCTTCCGCAATCCGGAAAACTCTGGGGAACGTCCGCTCTTAAAAAATCTGACAGCATCAAAGTAACAACCTCAAAATCATTCAGAACTTCATTCTCTCCAAAGCCTCCACTGCTCCCCCTCTATACTTCACCCATGCCCCATCCTCTCAACAGGGATTCGATAAACGCGAAAGTTTTAGGTGGAGAGGGGTGGGGTTTGGGGAGGGGAGAGGCCCCCTTTTTCAAAAGGGGGCCTCTCCCCTCCCCAACCTTCAATCCCCTTCCTTCTCCACCCCC
>NZ_JNJP01000101.1 GCF_000701705.1 Bilophila wadsworthia ATCC 49260
GGCTTGGAGGGGGAGGGAGGCCCTTTCTCCAGAAAGGGCCTCCCTCCCCCTCCAAATCGTCATGTCCCTCTACCTCACACCAACCCACTTGTGGGTCTGCAAACCGAGGCTCCAGCGGGGATGCAGGAGACAGTAGGCGATGCACTCGCGGGTGTTGGCCTTGTTGCGCGGGTCGTCGCATGGCTGGAGCAGGAAATGCCGGAAATCCAAATCCTCGAAATCCTCGGGCGAACACCCTTGCTGCGGCCAGACAAGTTTCAGCTCGTGGCCGGAAGTCGTGGCCAGCGGGTTGGAACCCTTGGGGCTGACCGTGATCCAGTCCAGCCCCTCGGGCAGGGGCAGCGTGCCGTTGCTCTCCACGCCAAGCTCGAACCCGAGGGCGTGCAGGCGATCGATAAGCTCGCGGGTGAGCTGCAAGGCCGGTTCGCCGCCCGTGAACACGATGTAGGGCTTGCGCCCGCCGTAGGCTTGGGGATCGAGCACAGGAAAGGTGGCGGCGATGGTTTGCGCCAGTTCCTCGGCCGTGGCGAAAACCCCGGCATCCGCGCCGACGAAATCCGTGTCGCAGAACCGGCATTTCGCCGTGGCCCGATCCTCGGGGCGGCCCGACCAGAGGTTGCACCCGGAAAAGCGGCAGAACACCGCCGGACGCCCGGCCTGTGCGCCCTCGCCCTGTAACGTGTAGAAGATTTCCTTGACCCGGTATGCCATGTTTTCCTGCTCCATTACGAAATGGAGGCGGTGGTTTCATCATTGATTTCAAATGAATCAAGTCGCCGCCGATTTTTATTGAGAGACATGGACGCTGTGTCCGCCCGGCCTTCGTTACAAACGTTTTAGGAGGGAAGGGGAGGGGAAGGGCAGCCCTTTTTCAAAAGGGTGCCCTTCCCCTCCCCGATTCGCTCATTTCCCTTCCGAATACTCTTTCCATCCGTGCTCGCGCAGCTTGCAGGCGGGGCACTGGCCGCAGCCGTAGCCCCACGGGTGCAGCTCGCCGCGATCCCCGATATAGCAGGTGTGCGTCACGGTACGGACACACTCCACAAAAGGCGCGCCGCCTTCCTGCTCGGCGAGGGTCCATGTGCGGGCCTTGTCCAGCCACATCAGGGGGGTATGCACGACGAAACGGGCGTCCATGCCGAGGTTGAGGGCGACCTGCATGGCCTTGACGGTGTCGTCGCGGCAGTCGGGATAGCCGGAAAAATCGGTTTCGCAGACGCCCATCACCAGATGCCGGATGCCCTTGCGCCACGCCAGCGCGGCGGCGGCGGTGAGGAACACGAGGTTGCGGCCCGGCACGAATGTATTGGGGATGCCCTGCTCGTTGAACGCGATTTCCATGTCGCTGGTCATGGCCGTTTCGCCGATCTGGTTGAACAGGCCGAGGCTGAGCAGGGTGTCCTCGCCGAGCCTGGCGGCCCACGATGCGGGCAGGGAGGCGTCCGAGCGGACGGCGTTCAGTACGTTCCGGCGGCACTCCATTTCCACATGATGCCGCTGTCCGTAGTCGAAACCGACCGTAAAGACGCGATCGAAACGGTTGAGGGCCCATCCGAGGCAGGTCGCGGAGTCCTGTCCGCCGGAAAAAATGACAAGGGCCGAAGAGTCTGTATTGCTGGTCATATGCTGTCCTGAAAAGGCGTTGTTGTAGTCTCGAACGGTTGCTAACGCAGGGAGTGGGAGCTTGTAAAGCACGTGAGTTGTAGCGTAGTATAAGGCAACGCCGCCGCATGGACGGCCTCCGCCCCGAGGGCGGGAACATTTGACGATACCGCGCGGGGTCCGCCCCGGGCGAAAGATACGCATGAGGTGATGTGATGTCCAATTCCAGCGCGCTTTCCTCTTCCTGCTGCGCCCTGATTCTCGCGGCGGGCAAGGGTACCCGTATGCACTCCAAGAAGCCCAAGGTGTTGCACACTATTTTGGGCGAACCGTTGCTTGGGCATGTGGCGGGAGCGCTGCGCCCCCTGTTCGGCGAGGCGGTATGGGCCGTCATCGGGCACGAGGCGGATATGGTGCGGGCGGCGTTTGCGGGCCGCGATCTGCGTTTCGTGGAGCAGAAGGAACAGCTCGGCACCGGGCACGCCCTGATGGTCGCCCTGCCGGAACTGAAGCGGGCGGGCATGAAGAAAGTGCTTGTGGTCAACGGGGACACCCCGCTGATCACGACGGATACGCTGCGCGATTTCATGTTTTATGCTGAAGGCGCGGACGTGTCCGTGGCGACGCTGACGTTGGAAAACCCCGGCGCGTATGGCCGCATCGTCCGTCAAAACGGCGAACTGCGTGCCATCGTGGAAGCGAAGGATTTCGACGTCGCCGTCCACGGGGAGCCGACCGGCGAGATCAACGCGGGGATCTACATGCTGAACCTTGAAGCCGTGGAAATCCTTGTCCCGAAGCTCGGCAACGAGAACAAGAGCGGCGAATATTACATCACCGACCTTGTGGGCATGGCCGTGGCCGAAGGCATGGTCGTGCGCGGGCTGTCCTGCGGCAGCGACCCGAACCTGCTCGGGATCAACAATCCCGCCGAACTGGCGGCATCCGAGGAACTGCGGCGGCGTGCCATCGTGGAGGAACGGCTGGCGGCCGGCGTGGCCATGCACGGCCCGGACATGGTCCGTATGGGCCCGTATGTAACCGTGGAGCCGGGCGCGGAACTGTTCGGCCCCTGCGAACTGTACGGCCATACGCACATCGCCTCGGACGTGATCATCGAATCGCATTGCGTGATCCGGGACAGCCGCGTGGAAAGCGGTACGGTTGTGCATTCCTTCTCGCATATGGACCATGCCGAGGTCGGCCCGGACTGTCTCGTGGGGCCGTATGCGCGGCTCCGCCCCGGCGCGGTGATGGAACGCGGGGCGCATATGGGCAACTTCGTGGAAATGAAGAAGGCGCGCCTCTGTGAAGGGGCCAAGGCCAACCACCTTACCTATTTGGGGGATGCGGAGGTCGGCGCGCGGGCGAACATCGGAGCGGGTACGATCACCTGCAACTATGATGGCGTGAATAAATACAAAACCGTCATCGGCGAGCACGCGTTCATCGGCAGCAACACCGCGCTGGTGGCCCCGGTCACCGTGGGCGCGGAGGCGCTCGTGGGCGCGGGGTCGGTCATTACGAAGGACGTGCCGGACGGCGATCTGGCCGTCGCGCGCGGCAAGCAAATGAATGTGCACCGCAAATAGGTGCGTTTCAGAGGTTATATCAGAGAATTGCGCCGGGAGATGCCGCTCAGGGGAGGGGTATTCGGCGGGTAATGTGGGAACAAGGCTTCCAGCGTCTTGAAGAACTGTGGATATTCCGTTACTAAAAGAACATCTCCGGATTATGACAAACGGATTTGATGCGCGTATTCCCGAAAAGGTGGGCCCCGGCACCTCCGCCGACACGGCGACCGCCTTTGCGAAAACTGTATCGTACCCTTTTCTTCTCACCCTCAATCTTGCCATGAAACGGCAAAAAGAGTAGAGTCTTCGCATGGAACTTTTTGATCTCTTGGAAACCCGTGTGGTTGAGCTTCTCGGCCAGATTGATACCCTCCGCGAGGAAAACAAGACCTTGCAGGAAAAAGTAAACGCTCTCGACGAGGAGAACAAGACTCTGAAGGAGTCTTTGGAGCAGGAGCAGCACACTAAGGAAGAGATTAACGGCCGCATCGACACGTTGCTCTCGACGATTCGCGAGTTTACGGCCGAAGCGTAACCGACCGATATCCGTATGCACAGCTTTCAGCTCAATGTCCTCGGCATGGACATTTCCTTCCGTACGGATGCTGATTCCGCTCGTATCGAGCGGGCTCAGGACTTCGTCGAGAAGCAGTATGAGAGATTGAAAAACCAAGGAGGGCAGTTCGGCAGGGAAAAACTGCTGACGCTTCTGGTTTTGGGAGTTGCAGACGACTTGTTACAAACACAGCAGCAGCTTGACGGCGTGGAGACTCGCCTCGCCAACTTGCTGGAGCTTATAGAGAAAACGGATTAATTTGTTGGCAAAATGTTCCCTGGAGCGTTCGTGATCCGCCTATTGGTGCTGACCTCACAAGCTTAGAAATTGGGAGCCGAGCGAGAGATTGGTGTGCATGCCCGACTTGTCGGGAAGTCTAAAGATCTGTCCAAGGTTCCCCCCTGGGAGACCAGGTTCCGCACCGGTATTCTGACACGGCGCTCTGGGGTCATTTCTGGTGTCCTGTTCTGGGACACCGCTTATACAGATCCGTCTTTTCCATTGTGCGGATCGTGTTGTCTTCTTCTTTTCCCATCAGAATGTCCTCCCCATGCCTTGGACGATGCTGTCTGCCGGCAGCTTCATGACATTGCATAAACGGGCTTCGGCCCGACACTATAAAGGGAGGGGATTTATGGAATTTTTTACCGCCTTGAGCGTCCTCGCGGCGATATGCGTCAGCGGGGGCGTGGGCTTTTATCTCAATAAACACCTCAATGCCAAGCGGATTGGCGACGCCACCGAGCTGGCGACCCGCATAGTTGAAGAATCCCGCAAGGAAGCTCAGGCGCAGAAGAAGGAAATCCTTCTTCAAGGCCAGGACGAGCTGTTCAACCAGAAGCGCGAACTTGAGCATGAGTTCAAGGAACGCGAGCGCGAGCTGAAGGCCCGCGACCGCAAGCTTCAGGAGCAGGGCGAGCGGCTTGAGGAAAAGCTTGAAAAAGCGACCGAAAAAGAACACGAACTCCTGAGCGTCGAAAAAGACCTCTCCAAAAAGGAGCGGAAACTTGCCGAGCTTGAGGAAACGCTCAACGAACGCATCGATGAGCAGGAACACCGTCTGCAGGAAGTCTCCGGCCTGACCGCCGAGGAGGCCCGGCAGCGGCTTTTTGCGGAAATCGAGTCCCGCACCCGCCACGAGGCCGCCAAGATGATGCGCCTCATTGAGGCCGAAGCCCGCGAAACCGCGGACCGCAAGGCCAAGGAGATCATCGCCTGTTCCATCCAGCGCTATGCGGGCGACTATGTGGGCGAACACACCGTCACCGCCGTGACCCTGCCCAGCGAAGACATGAAAGGCCGCATCATCGGCCGTGAAGGGCGCAACATCCGCGCTCTGGAAGCCGCTACCGGCGTTGATCTCATCATCGACGACACTCCCGAGACAGTCATCCTGTCCGCATACAGCCCCCTGCGCCGCCAGGTCGCCAAGATGGCCCTTGAACGCCTCATTCAGGACGGGCGCATCCATCCGGCCCGCATTGAGGATGTTGTCCACAAATGCGAGCAGGAGCTTGAAGTGCAGATCCGCGAAGTGGGCGAACAGGCCACGTTCGACGCGGGCGTGCACGGCATCCATCCCGAACTCGTCCGCTTTCTGGGCCAGCTCCGTTACCGTACCAGCTTCACGCAGAACGTGCTCCAGCATTCGCTGGAAGTTTCCGCCCTGTGCGGCATGATGGCCGCCGAGCTCGGCATGGACATCAAGAAAGCCAAGCGCGCCGGCCTGCTGCACGACATCGGCAAGGCCGTCGACCACGAGGTCGAAGGCCCGCACGCGCTCATCGGCGCGGATCTCGCCAAAAAGTACAATGAAAGCAAGGAAATCCTGCACGCCATCGCCGCACACCATGAGGATCAGCGCCCTGAAACCGCGCTGGCCGTGCTGGTGCAGGCTGCGGACTCCCTTTCCGGGGCCCGTCCCGGCGCGCGCAAGGAACTCTTGGAAAGCTACGTCAAGCGCCTTGAGGATTTGGAAAACATCGCTTCCGAATTCGACGGAGTATCCAAAGCGTACGCCATTCAGGCCGGGCGCGAAATCCGCGTCATGGTCAATTCCGAAAACGTGGATGACGATCAGACCTACATGCTCTGTAAGGGCATCACCGGCAAGATTGAAGAAAACCTTACCTATCCCGGCCAGATCCGCGTCACGGTCATCCGTGAGCGCCGGGCCGTCGGCTACGCGAAATAGCCGCCGCTCCTCATGCCATTCACGGGAGGGAACTTCGGTTCCCTCCTTTTTTTATGCTGGAGGGCATTGGGGAGAGCGGACCGCAAATGATGCCGCCTCTTCAACCCTCGGCTCTGTGAAAAGATTCTCTTTATCCATCTGCGGTCTTGCTGTGTTGGAGTAGGCAGCGCCCACACATGCATTGTCTCTCCGGGGAAACGACGCGCTTTGCACTGACATACTGCCATCAATCTACAAAAATGTAGATTGATAGGTATTTCCTACAAAAAGGTCTTTTTGGAGAAAACCCCATGGAATTCAATTTGATTGAGCGTTCAAGGAATGAACGCTGGCGGATGAAGGAAGAAATTCCGATTGAAAAATCCATGAAATCAAATGGATGGATGAATTCTACGTAAAGGTGGAATTTTTTCATGCACGCCTCGTCCCTTTCCTCCGGAAGAAGGGAAATCTGGAATTCAACCTCAGGGTATAGACGGGATAACTTTGTGATTTTAATCCATTACAGAATGGACGTGTTCGCCGCTCACGCTTTGAATATGTTGGCCCCGATTTTGCTTCTATCCGGGCATCAACCTATTCGAGGAGTGATCCCATGAGTTCCACCGTCCGTGAAACAGCCCTTGATCATATTTCCACCGCCCAGCCTGTTGCGCCTCTTCCGGCTCCGGAGCAGGGCAAGGCTCTTGCCAACGGGTATGGCTGCGATGTGTTCAACACGCGCGTCATGCGTCAGCGCCTCCCGCGTGAGGTGTATGACCGCCTCATGCGGACCATGACCCATCGTACCCCGCTTGATCCAGCCGATGCCGACATCATCGCCGGAGCCATGAAGGATTGGGCTCTCGAACACGGCGCTACGCATTACACCCACTGGTTCCAGCCCATGACCGGGCTGACGGCTGAAAAGCACGACGCCTTCCTGTCTCCCACGGCGGACGGGCAGGTGTTCGGCGAGTTTTCCGGAAAAATGCTCATCAAGGGTGAGCCGGACGCTTCTTCCTTCCCGTCCGGCGGCATCCGTTCGACGTTTGAGGCCCGCGGCTACACGGCGTGGGACCCTACCTCGCCGGTATTCCTGCTTGGCGACGAGTACGGACGCAAGACGCTGTATATCCCCACGGTGTTCTATTCCTACACGGGTGAGGCCCTTGACCGCAAAACACCGCTGATGCGCTCTGTGGAGGCCGTTTCCGCACAGGCCCTGCGCATCCTCCGCCTGCTCGGCAATACGACGGCTACCGGCGTTCAGGCGATGGTGGGTTCCGAGCAGGAATATTTCCTTGTCGATCGGCGTCTCTATGTCCAGCGGCCCGACCTCATGATGTGCGGGCGCACCCTTTACGGCGCAAAGCCCGCCAAGGGGCAGGAAATGGAGGATCACTACTTCGGCAGCATCCCCAGCCGGGTTCTGGCCTATATGCAGGATGTGGAGCAGCGCCTTTTCGCGCTCGGCATCCCCGCGCATACCCGCCACAACGAAGTGGCTCCCGGCCAGTTCGAGATCGCTCCCGTATACGAGGACGTGAACATCGCCACGGACCACAACATGCTGACGATGGAAGTGATGCGCCGCACGGCCCGGCGGCATGGCTACGTTTGCCTGCTGCATGAAAAGCCGTTCGCGGGCGTCAACGGATCGGGCAAGCACAACAACTGGTCGCTGTGCGATTCCGACGGCCACAACCTGCTGAACCCCGGCGAAACCCCGATGAAGAACGCCCAGTTCCTCGTCTTCCTCGCCGCCGTCCTGCGCGCCGTGCACAAGCACGGCATCAACCTGCGCCTCGGCATCATCGGGGCCAGCAACGATCACCGCTTGGGCGCCAACGAAGCGCCGCCCGCCGTGCTGTCCGTGTATCTCGGGGACAGCCTCTCCGCGATCATCCGTGCCATCGCCTACGGGAAAGAGGCCGCCGGCGGCTGCTCGGAACCGCTCCAGATAGGCGTTTCCGTGTTGCCGAATATCCCGCGCGATCTGTCCGACCGCAACCGGACCAGCCCGTTCGCGTTCACCGGCAACAAGTTTGAATTCCGCGCCCTCGGCTCCTCCCAAAACATCGCTACGGCAAATATTTCCCTGAATGCGGCCATGGCCTGCGCGCTGGACGACATCGCCTCCATGCTGGAAGCCGAGCTTGCCCAAGGGACGCCGCTCAACGCCGCCATCCAGAGCCTGCTCGCCAAACTGTTTGCCGAGCACATGCCCATCGTATTCGACGGCAACGGGTACAGCGACGAGTGGCTTGCCGAGGCTGAAAAGCGCGGGCTGCCGAACCTCAAGGACACCGTGGCCGCCCTTGCCCACTACAGCGACAAGGATGTGATGGCTGTTTTTGAGCGCCACGGCGTCCTGAGCCCGAGGGAAATGCTGTCCCGGCAGGAAATTTTGCTGGAGAACTACACGCACAGCGTATCGATCGAAGGGTATACCGCATTGAAGCTTGGGCGCACCCGCATCCTGCCCGTCGCCTTGGCGTATCAGACCCGCTTGGCGAAAGCGGCTTCGTCCGCAGCGGCTCTTGTAGACGATGCGGCGGAGGAGAAAGCGTATTTTGTACGGGTACGCGAGCAGGTGCGCGGCCTTATGTCCGCTTTGGATACCCTTGAAGCCGCCGTCAACGGCGATTTCGGGGGCACGGCGCTGGCACGCGCCGCCTACGCCCGTGACACCGTGCTCCCGGCCATGAATGCGTGCCGCAATCATGCCGATGCGCTGGAATGTCTGTGCGCCAGCCATGACTGGCCGCTGCCGAGCTACGCCGAACTGCTGTGGCTCCATTAGGCTTCTGAGGAGGGCGTTTCTCCGTTTTCCGAGGCGGGCAGGGAGCTGCCCTGCCGTTGCTGAAGAATATCCCGCTGGGGCCTGTTTGGGCGTGGTGCCCGTCCTCCGGCGACGGCTCCGTGTGCAGTATGGCGCTTTGCCGGAGGGAACGGGAGAGAGGGAAGCCTTTCCGGGAAGGGCTTCCCTCTTTTCGGCTCAGGCGTCCGGAAACGAGAGAGGCAGCCTCTTTCCGAAGAAAAAGACTGCCCCTCTACTCCCACCCTGAAACATTTTCAGGACAGGGTTTGAATACCCGTACTGGGCGAAAAAAGCAAGCTGCATATCGGACTTTGGTTTCCGGAAAAGTCGGTCCCCCTGATGGGTAGTATGCGTATATTTCCATATTTTCCAAATGATTGTCAGGTTGATGTGATGAGGGCGCCCGTTATGGCGCTTGTTGGAGCCTCCGTTGGTTTCCTCTGTGAAACGGCACGGAGGGCGGTTTTTCAACGATAGGGGAAACAGACATGCGGTTTACCAAGATGCAGGCTGCCGGAAACGATTATGTGTATATGGATACGCTCAAGGCACCCATTTCCAGCCCGGAAGCGCTGGCCCGCCGTATCAGCGATCGGCACTTTGGCGTAGGCAGCGACGGGCTCATTCTCATTTGCCCTCCCTCCGATCCCGGTGAGGCGGATTTTCGGATGCGGATGTTCAATGCGGACGGCTCGGAGGCCGAAATGTGCGGCAACGGCATCCGCTGCGTAGGCAAGTACGTCTACGACAACGGGCATACGGATAAGGAACAGGTCCGCATCGAGACGCTGGCGGGTGTTTTGACGCTCCGGCTTCATGTCTCCGGCGGAAAAGTGGAGACGGTGACGGTGGACATGGGCGAACCCCGCCTCGCTCCCAAGGATATCCCGGTGAGCGGGCCCGGCGAGGATTTCATTAACCGGCCTCTGCGGGTACAGGGCCGCGTCTGGAATGTCACGGCGGTTTCGATGGGCAATCCGCACGCCGTCGTTTTCATGCATGGCATCGACAACTTGGATTTATCCGGTATCGGGCCGCAGTTTGAGCATCATCCCTTGTTTCCCCGGCGCACGAACACCGAGTTCGTGGAGGTCGTCGGCAGGCATCATTTGAAGATGCGGGTTTGGGAGCGCGGCGCGGGCGAAACCCTTGCCTGCGGCACGGGGGCGTGCGCGTCCGTGGTCGCCGCCGTATTGACCGGCAATACCGAGCGCAAGGTGCGCATGAAGCTCCTTGGCGGTGAGCTCGACATCGAATGGGATAAGGCCACCAACCATGTCTTCATGACCGGCGGCGCGGTGACGGTGTTTACAGGGGAATGGCTGGGCTAAAGCACTTGGAGGGGGGCGGGAGAACCTTTCTGGAGAAAGGCTTCTCCCGCCCCCCTCCAAACCTCCCCCCAC
>NZ_JNJP01000102.1 GCF_000701705.1 Bilophila wadsworthia ATCC 49260
GGGGTTTGGGGAGGGGGAAGGGGGCCTTTTCCAAAAGGCCCCCTTCCCCCTCCCCAATCTTTCAGCAATTCGCGGCGCGGAGGGTTTCCTCGACCGTGTCGAGGGTGGGGGCGTCGTCCTTTTCAAGGCCGGAGAGGGCCCGGACGGCGAGCATGAGCATCTCGAGATCGAGAGTCATCTCGGTGCGCCCGTCATTGATGGTGCAAGCCTCGCCGTGCAGGGAAACGCGGTAGGCCCGGCGGCTGCGCTGCTGCCCCTTGCCGGTCACGATGGAATAAACATGCTCGCCGGATTCCGTGGTATAAAGCTTCTGACGTGTTAATTCGCCGGTTTCGTCGTCAAACCACGAACCTCCGGCGAAGGGACGCCCGGAAAACTGCATCTCTGCTCCGTTGTCCAGATGCAGGACAACATTTGCTCTGGAAGTGAGCGCGTCATCGGTCATCGTTTTTTACCTGCCCGGTAGTTGTTGATTTATAAGCGAGAATGGTAGCACTGCCGATCCTGCGGTGTCAACGAAAGGACAGGGTTCGCTTATGAGAGAATGCAAAAAAGCGATCTATGCGGACGTGAGAGGATTCCCTCTCTCACGCCGCGGAGCGTCAATTGGTGTCGAATCCCGTTCCTGTAAGCGTGATGAGGGTGATTTCCGAGGGCACGAACAGGCGCAGCGGTATGCCGCCCCATAGGCCCGATCCGCTGCTGACGTAGAGGGGCATCCCGTCCACGGTGTAGGGTCCGCTGACATAGCCGCCGTTGAACGCCGCGATGAGGGGAGTGACGGGCAGGATAAGGCCGCCGTGCGTGTGCCCGGAAAGCTGGAGCGAGGCCCCGGCCTTGGCGCTTTCCGGTGCGAGCGAGGGGCGGTGCGAGAGCATGAGTTTGGTGATGTCTTTGGAGAGGCCGGAGAGCGCCTTTTCGGGGTCAGGGCCTTCCAGCCCCCAATTGAGGGCGGCCGTGTCCGTCACCCCGGCGATGGCGAGCGGTGTGCCGTTGACCCGGATCTGCGTGTTTTCGTTCATGAGCACATGCATACCGAGACGCTGGAAAACGGGCAGCCATTGCTGGATCCCGGAGTAATACTCGTGATTGCCGGGCGCGAAGATGACGCCGTACTTGGCTTTGAGATCTGCCAGCGGGGCCACGTCTTCTTCAAGGCGTGACGGGGAGCCGTCCACCACGTCGCCGGTGATGACGATGAGATCGGGATTGAGCGAATCCGTGCGGGCCACCACGTCCGTCAGCCATGCCTTGCCGAACGTGGGGCCGATGTGCAGATCGGAAAGCTGCGCGATCCGGAATCCGTTCAGCGCATCCGGCAGGCCGGGGACTTGCATACGGACTTCACGCACGGGAGGGACCCGCAGGGCTTCCCGCATACCGTAGCCTGACAGGGCCAGCGCGAGCAGCACCAGCGTGAAGGCCCAGAATCCCGATGCGGGCTTCTTTTCCTTATGCCCGTAGAAAATTTTACGCTGCCGCCCTGTGGAACGGCGGAAAGGCCAGGTGAGGAGCAGAAGCGCGTCCCGCGCCACGAGCAGCAGGAACAGGATGGTCACGGCGGAATGGAGGTAGCCGGAGGCGAGCTGCACGGGCTCGGGCATGAATGCGCCCATCGTACCGTAGACGAGTTTGGTCAGGAGGAGTTTTTCGGCACAGGCGAGCGCGAAGAGGCTGAGGATAAGTTTGAGGGGCCAATTCATGCCGGAAGGCAGGATGAGCCGGACGATGACGTACAGGCCCATAAAGGCGGAAAACAGAGTGATCATGCTCATGTTGTCAGGCATCCTTTGGGGATGAGGAGGGCTTTTTCCCCAGATTCCAGAGGCGTTCGGCGTGGGCGCCGAGAACCCAGAGGCTGAGGCCGACGATGATGAAGAACAGCCCCTTGTTGAGGCTGTCCCAGAACCATTCAAAGAAGCGTGTGTAGAGGTTCAGGCCCAAAAAGACAAGCCCGTACCCCCGCAGCATGGCGTCGTCGTCCTTCACGCCGAGCCATATGGCGGCACAGGCCGCCGCTCCGAAAAGGAGAGACCAGTGGAACAGTTCCATATGGCGGGCTTGGTACCATGAGGTCATGTCGCCGTAATCGCCGAAGATGGAAAGTATCCACAGGCTGATGAACAGATAGAGCAGGCCCACCGAGAGCGTGCTGCGCTCGAAGGCCGCCAACCGGCTCCAGAGGTCATTGCGTTTGAAGAGGACCGAGAGCCCGCACAGGAGCAGGCCGAGCAGCACGAAGCGCATGGGGTAGTTCATCCCCAGATAATAGGCTCCCCAGCCGGAGCGGTACCCCGTTTCGGCCCCGAGCCAACTCCCGAACGCGAACAGGGCGAAAACCCAGATCAGCCGGGAATCGAGCAATAGTCCGAGCGCGCCGTATATGACGGCGGCAAGCAGGAACAGGCTGGAGATGTTCAGGAAGCCGATGTCTTCCCCGCCGTACGCGTAAAGCCATGCGGCGAGCGAGGCGAGCGAGCCCGCAATAGCCAGCACGCCGAGGAAAAACAGGCCCTCATTGGTCAGCCGTTTCTGGGGGGCTCTCCTGCGCCGCCGTACGCCCCAGAAGAACAGGCCCGCCGCCGCAAGGATCAGGAACAGGCTGCGCCCCAGTTCCGTCATGACGAAAAGGCGGCTGATGAGTTCAAGGAACAGTTCGTCGCCGAGCAGGGCGGCCACGCCGATGAGTATGCACGTAAGGGCGCTCCACAAGGCATAGCGGCCGAGCCTGTACCAGTCGAAGGGCAGAGGCGTCAGGTCGTCGAGAAGCCGTTTGCCGGTTTCTTCGTCCAGAAGCCCGGATGCCCGCCATTCTTCAAGGGCGGCGCGGACCACGGCGGCCTGTTTCTTGGGAAGCTTCATCGCCTTCTCCTTGAGGATGCCCGCCGCGTCAGGCCTTGCGGCGGATAGTCAGTGTTGCGCCGATGGAGGCCACAATGATGCAGGCCAGAGCGACCCATTGAGCCACGTTGAGCTGTTCTCCGAGGAAAATAATGCCCGACAGGGCCGCGAGGACGGGTTCCATGCTCATCAGGATGCCGAAAGTCTGCGCGGGGAGCTGCTTGAGGGCGACGATTTCCAGCCCATAGGGCAACGCCGAGGAAAAGACGCCGAGCAGCAGAGCCAGCGGGAGTACGGACATGGAGAACATGGACGTCCCCGCCGAGGCTACGCCGAAGGGCAGGATGGCGCAGGCCCCGACGATCATGCCGAGCGAGACGGATGCGCCGCCTCCGGCGTTCCCTGCCCGCTTGCCGAAAAAGATGTACATGGCCCAGCAGAATCCGGCTCCGAGCGCGAAGGCCACGCCCACGGGATCGAGATTGCCGGAAAATTCGTGAATGGGCAACAGCAGGAGCAGGCCGCCGACAGCCAGCGCAATCCACAGGAAGTCGATGAGGCGGCGCGAACCGAGCATGGCTATCGCCAGCGGCCCGGTGAACTCCAGCGCCACGCCCACGCCCAGCGGGATGCGGCTGATGGCCTGATAGAAGCACATGTTCATGACGCCCGTGGACAGGCCGTAGAGGATGATGGGCAGCCATTGCTTGCGGGTGAGCTTCGCCCGCCACGGGCGCATTACCGGAAGCAGGACCAGCGCCGCGAACATAAGGCGCAGGGCCGTCGTCGCCTCGGGGCCGATGATCGGAAAAACGGACTTGGCGAGCGACGCGCTGCACTGGATCGACAGCATCGATATCACCAGCAGCGCTACGGAGAAGAAGGGCGACGTTGTGGACACTTTCATGGCGCAAGGGGGTAAGAGATTTGCGGTCTTATCGAATCCCTGCCGTCGGCGTTCCCGTTCCGGTTTCCCGTTTGGAAGCAGAATTCGAAAAGGCAGAGAGAACAAGGCATGGCGTCGCCGGAACGGATTTTTCCTTACAGAGGACGCACGCCGGACGGGCCCGTTGTGCCGCACAAAGCCGGACTGGGGCCCGTTACGAAAGTCTTGGGAGGGAGAGGGGGGAGGTTTGGAGGGGGGAGCGGGAGCCTTTCTCCAGAAAGGCTCCCGCTCCCCCCTCCAATCTTTCAATCAACACCAATTAAAATCAACTACATGACATCGCGGAAGCGCTGCTGGAGGGCGGTGAGCTTCACGCGGGCGTCGGTGAGTTCGGCGACGCGGGCGCGCTCGCGCTCGACGATTTCGGCGGGGGCGCGGCTGACGAAGCCCTCGTTGGCGAGCTTCTGGTTGAGGCCGCCCAGCTCCTTGTCGATCTTGCCCAGTTCCTTTTCAAGGCGGGCCAGTTCGGCGGCGAAGTCCACAGCGCCGGACAGGTGCACGATGACTTCGCAGCCCTGTGCGACATGGCTCGCGGAAGCCTTGGGCGCTTCGCCGTCGGCGTCGATGATGAGCTCGCCGAGGCGGGCCAGCGTCAGGATGACTTCACGGTTCGCCTCAAGGACGTCCTTCTGGTGGGCGTCCGACGGACGGAGCAGCACGGTCAGCCTGTAGGACGGAGCGATGTTCAGCTCGGCGCGGATCGTGCGGATCATGCCAATGACTTCCTGCACGAACTCCATGCGGGCGGCGGCTTCGGGCTTGAGGCAGCCGGGACGCGCTTCGGGCAGGAGCTGCACCGCCGCGTCGGAACCGGCCCCACCGGGCAGGGCCTGCCAGATTTCGGCGGTCACGAAGGGCATGATCGGATGCATGAGGATGAGGAACTCGCGCAGGGCGGTCCACAGCACATACTGGGCTTCCGTCTTGCGGGGGCCTTCTTCCTTCATGTCCGGCTTGATGAGCTCCAGATACCAGTCGCAGAACTCGTTCCAGAGGAACTTGTAGAGCGTCTGGGCGGCGTCGTTGAAGCGGTAGGCTTCGATGGCGCCGTCCACATCCTTCTTGACCTCTTCGAGGCGGTGGAGCAGCCACTGGTGATGGAGCCCCTGCACTTTGTCGAGTTCCACGGCGGCGGGCACGTCCTCGGGCAGGTTCATGAGCGCGAACCGGGAAGCGTTCCACAGCTTGTTGACGAAGTGGCGGTAGCCTTCGATGCGGTCTTCCGAGAGGCGGATGTCGCGGCCCATGGCGGCGAAGGCCGTCAGGGTGAAGCGCAGGGCGTCGGTGCCGTATTTTTCGATCATCACCAACGGGTCGATGACGTTGCCGGTGGACTTGGACATTTTGCGGCCCTGCGCGTCGCGCACGAGGGCGTGCAGGTAGACGTGCTTGAAGGGCACCTGATCCATGAAGTGCAGGCCCATCATCATCATGCGGGCCACCCAGAAGAACAGGATGTCGAACCCGGTGACGAGCACGGACGTGGGGTAGAACGTGGCAAGATCCTTGGTCTTGTCCGGCCAGCCCATGGTGCTGAAGGGCCACAGGGCGGACGAGAACCACGTGTCGAGCACGTCGGATTCCTGCACCAGTTCCGTGGAGCCGCAATCGGGGCAGGACGTGGGATCTTCCTCGGAAACGATGAGCTTGCCGCACTGGGGGCAGGTCCATGCCGGGATGCGGTGGCCCCACCAGATCTGACGGCTGATGCACCAGTCGCGGATGTTGTCGAGCCAGTTGTAATAGGTCTTCATCCAGTTTTCGGGGAAGATCTGGGTCATTTCCGGCACGGCGGCGCGGGCGCGGGGCGCGAGCTTCGTGGAAGCAACGAACCACTGTTCGGACATATGCGGCTCGACCACGGTCTTGCAGCGGTAGCAGTGGCCCACGCTGTGATCGAGATCCTCGATCTTCACGAGCTGGCCGGAAGCCTGCAGATCCTCGACGATGCGCTTGCGGCATTCTTCCTTGGACAGGCCGGCATACGGCCCGGCCTCGGCGGTCATGTTGCCGTCCTCGTCGATGCACTGGATGAATTCGAGGCCGTGGCGTTCGCCGAGCGTCCAGTCGTTGGGGTCGTGGCAGGGGGTGACCTTCAGGGCGCCGGTGCCGAATTCCTTGTCCACGTAGCGGTCCGCGAACAGCGGCACGACGCGGCCGATGACGGGCACGACGATCTTTTTGCCCACGAGCCCGGCATAACGCTCATCCTCGGGATGCACGCACACGCCGGTGTCCGCCATGATGGTTTCGGGGCGGGTCGTGGCGATGATCACCGAGCCGGAGCCGTCCTCGAAGTCGTAGCGGACGTGGTACAGGTGGCCCTTTTCGGGCATGTGATCCACTTCGTCGTCGGCAAGGGCGGTGTGGCAGCGGCTGCACCAGTTGATGATGTACTTGCCCTTGTAGATGTACCCTTCCTTGTACAGTTCCACGAACACCTTGCGGACGGCCTTGGACAGGCCCTCGTCCATGGTGAAGCGTTCGCGGGTCCAGTCCACGGAATCGCCGAGCATACGGATCTGGTTGAGGATACGGTTTCCGTAGTCCTCTTTCCACTGCCACACGCGTTCGACGAAGGCTTCGCGGCCGAGGTCGTGGCGGGTCTTGCCTTCCTTGGCGAGGGCGCGTTCCACCACGTTCTGGGTGGCGATGCCCGCGTGGTCGGTGCCGGGGAGCCAGAGCACCTTCTTGCCCTTCTGGCGGGCGTGGCGGCAGAGCACGTCGATGAGCGTGTGGTTCAGGGCGTGGCCGATGTGCAGCGCGCCCGTGACGTTTGGCGGAGGGATGACAATGGAGAAAGGTTCGCCCGGGGCGTCGGGGTCGGGAGTGAAGGTCTTGTTCTTTTCCCAATACTCACGCCAGTGGTCTTCCACGGCGTGGGGCTCGTAGCCCTTGGGTAGTGCGTTTTCGGACATTGCCTGCTCCGATGAAAGGGTTCAAAGGCTCGTGTCAGAGAGGAAGGGCGGGTGTTGTCAACAGCGCCCGGTTGTTCTATGCAGAAGGGACCATGACTGACATAGCCATATTTTGGGATGCTTCGCAGCTTTGGGGCCTGCTCGTGTGGCGGGCCGCCGAAGCGTTCGGGCTTCCGTACCGTCTGGTCAAAGCGAAAGAGATAGCTCAGGGCGCGCTTTCTGACAAGACGTCTCTCCTTCTTGTACCCGGCGGAACGGCCCGGCACAAGTCTGCCGCATTGGGTGAAAAAGGGCGGGAAGCCGTGCGCGCATGGGTGCGCGGCGGCGGCCGCTACGTGGGGTTCTGCGGCGGGGCCGGGCTTGGGCTTTCCGATGCCGCCGATCCTGTGCGTACCGCCGAAATCGGTAAGGGCCTGTGCCTGTGCCCGTGGCACCGTGCGGAAATCGGCGAACGCGTGCAGCACTTCGTTTCCGGGCACGTCCGCGTCCGTTTTCAGGGCGGGCATCCGCTTGTCCCGGAATTTTTTTCCGAACCCGTCGCCCCCGGCTCCGAACCGGCTATCCCGATCTGGTGGCCGGGGCGCTTTGCGGCGTCATCCGGGGGCCCTGACGACGGGGTGGACGTGCTGGCCAGGTATGCTGGCTCCGATCCCCGTACCTGCCCGCCGGATCTGTGCGTGGCCGACCTGCCTCTCTCTTCGCTGTCCCCCGCCGTGCTCGAACAATGGATCGAGCTGTACGGCGTCTCGCTGGCGCCGGGGTTCCTCAACGGACAGCCCTGCGCCCTGCACGGGCGATACGGCAAGGGGAGCTATACGCTCAGCTACAGCCATTTGGAGACGCCGGGATCACCGGACGCGAACCGCTGGTTCGCACACATCCTGCGCACGCTGGCGGGATTCGAGCCGAGGGCGGATACCGTCCCGGCGTGGCGTCCCGGCGAGATGCCCGTGTTCTGGAACGATCCCGATCTGCTCGAAGCCCGGCGGGGCATGGGCGAGCTGATCCGGCTCGGCCTCGCCCACGATCTCCTGTTCGAGCGCGCCCCGTGGCTGACGGGCTGGCGTTCCGGCGTTCCGGGCTCGGGGCTCAATGCGCTGTTCATGGGCCTGTGCGTGCTCACGGGCGTGTCCCCGTCTCCGGAAGCCGAGACGTTTTGGGCCGCGCAGCGCATCCGGTTCGGGGAGACGTTCGCGGTGTTCAGGCAAGGCGTCGAAGGGCTCCTGCTCGGGCTGCGCCTCGCCACGATCATGCCGGAAGAAGTGCCGCGCAAGATTCTCGCCGAGCAGCGGCTGGCGCTGTTCGGCTCCGCCATGCAGGGCGGAGGCCTTTACAAGGAATTGATGGACATGGTCGACGAGCTGCTGTTCCTGAGTTTGGGAAAGGCCGGAGGGTGCGATGGTTCCGCCTGACGGAGGATCGCGCATCCTGTTTTTCAGCGGCGGCACGGCGTTGGCTCCGGTGGCGGCGGAACTCTCCCGGCATACCCGCAACGCCGTCCACGTCATCACCACATTCGATTCCGGGGGCAGTTCCGCCGAACTGCGCCGGGCGTTCGACATGCCCGCCGTGGGGGACATCCGTGCCCGGATCATGGCGCTGGCCGATCGCTCCCTTGAAGGCAATCCCGAGACCGTGGAGTTGCTCGGCTACCGCCTGCCCAAGGATGCCGGGCCGGAAGCCCTCCACCGTGAGCTGGCGTCTCTCGCGTCCGGCGCGCATCCGCTGGTGGCCGCGATTCCCGAGCCCATGAACGAGGTTGTCACGCAGCACCTTTCGGCTTTTCGGTCACTCATGCCCGTTGATATGGATCTTGCCGGGGCGAGCATCGGCAACCTGATCCTGACTTCCGGCTATCTTTCCCTCGATCGTCAGCTTGAGCCCGTGGTGCGGGTGTTTTCCGGCATGGTGCAGGCGCGGGGCGTTGTCATGCCCGTGGCGGATTCCTGCGCCCACCTGTGCGTGCGGCTTGAGAACGGCGAGGTCATCGTGGGGCAGCACCGCTTCACCGGCAAGACCGCGACCTCCATCACCTCCCCCATACTTGATATGTGGCTTTCAGCCTCTTTGGATGATCCTTCTCCCGTTTCCGTGCCCATCCAGCCGCGTCTTGCCCACGTCATCCGGACTGCGGATCTTATCTGCTATCCTGTGGGCAGTTTCTTTTCTTCCGTGATGGCGAACCTGCTTCCCCTCGGCGTAAGCTGTGCCGTCCGCGAGGCCGCCTGCCCGAAGGTGTTCATTCCCAATCTCGGCACGGACCCGGAGCTTTTCGGGCTCACGGTGCAGGATCAGGTGGCGTATCTGCTGCGTTTCGGAGCCGACGGCTGCCCGGCGGGGCAGGCGCTCAACTGGCTTCTTGTGGACGAGGACGAGTCCCGCTATCCCGGCGGCATCCCCTACCAGTGGCTTGCCCGGCTCGGCATCCGTGTCCGTAAGGCGCATCTTGTTTCCGAACCTCCCTATCTCGATGCGGGCTTGCTGTGCCGCGAGCTTTTGGGTGACTGGAAGTAGGGAAAGGAAATTGGGGAAGGGAGGGAGAACCTTTCTGAAGAACCCCCATAAAGGGGGCAAGCGGCTTCTCCCTCCCTTCCCCAAACCCCCTCCCTCCCTCTCCCAAGACTTTTGTTATGGGGTGGGGGATGATTGCGGGCTTCCCTGCGAGAAAGGTGAGCGGAATTTGTTTTTCTTTGAAATGATTGGATAACAGGGCAAGGTTTGAAAATGCCCTGTTGCGCTTTGGGGCGACTTTTGGGAAGAAGGACTGTTTGCGGGCGATGAATGGGGGGATTCCCCTCTATGCATATGGGGAACATCCCCTTCATTTTACTCAAGGGACTGATGATGAAGACTGAATTGACCTGTCCGAAATGCGGCGCGATCGTTGAAAAATATCTGAATCCCAAGCCGACCGTGGACATCGTGATCCATGATCGTGAGCGCGGGCTGGTGCTGGTGGACCGCAAGAATCCTCCCTACGGCAACGCCTTGCCGGGCGGCTTCATCGATCTGGGCGAGTCCGCCGAGCAGGCCGCCGTCCGCGAAGCCTTTGAGGAGACCAATCTGCGTGTGAGGCTGACCGGGTTGCTCGGCGTGTATTCCGCACCCGACCGCGATCCCCGCCAGCATACCATCTCCACCGTGTTTATCGCCGAACCCTTGAATCCCGAACAGCTTCGCGCCGGGGACGACGCCGCGAAGGTTGCCTTCTATTCGATGGAAGCCCTGCCCGCCCTCGTTTTCGATCACGCCAAAATCCTTGCCGATTTCAAGGGCGTCCTGTACGGCGGCCGCTCCGCCGCCGGGCTCACGACGCCTTGGTAGAAGGGAAGCCATTGGGGAGGGGAGAGGGAACCCTTCTTCAGAAGGGTTCCCTCTCCCCTCCCCAAACCCCACCCCT
>NZ_JNJP01000103.1 GCF_000701705.1 Bilophila wadsworthia ATCC 49260
GGAAAGGGGGAGGTTTGGAGGGGGGAAGGGGGACCTTTCTTTAGAAAGGTCCCCCTTCCCCCCTCCAATTTTTCCTCTATTTCACCAGCTTCCTCAACCATGAGATCGGATGCATGGACGGGAGCTTCGTGTGATGCGAAATCTGAAGGCGGCAGGTGCCGCACTCGGTGACGCAATACTCGGCGGCACTGTCCTTGACGGCCTTGAAGAGATCGGAACCGACCGAGGCCGCCACATCGTACTTTTCCTTCTTGAAGCCGTAACTGCCGGAAATGCCGCAGCAGCCGGAACGGGCGTCCTCGACGTTGGCGGAAGCCATGCGGAGCAGATCAAGGCCCGGCTTGCCGATGCCCTGCGCGCGCAGGTGGCAGGGGGCATGATAGACCAGCTTCGTGGCGTCTTCGCGTACGTCGATGTCGAGCTCGCCGGACTCGATAAGGCCGATGAGGAACTCGCAGGCATCCTGCACATGGGGGACAATGGACTCATGCTTGCCGAGTTCCGGGAAATACTCGGCATACTCCTGCTTGAGCATGAGCTGGCAGCTCGGGCAGACCGTCAAAATGGGGACATCGCCGGACGAAACGAGAGCGGCGAGCGTGTCCACGTTCCGGCTCGCGGCGGCGCGGGCGTCGTCGAAGAAGCCGTTCGCCACCATCGGCAACCCGCAGCACTCGAACTCGGGCACAATGACCTCATACCCCGCCTTTTCCAGCATGAAAACGAGATCCTTGCCGGTCTGCGGGTCGTAGTCGTTCACGTAACAGCCGGGGAAAAAGACGGCCTTCTTGGTGAGGCGGCTGCGATCCGAGGCCGTCAGCATCGCGTTGTGGTCGCCCATCCATTCCGTGAAGCTCCGAGGCACGAACACGGGCATGGGCGCGCGGGCGTCCACGCCGAACTTGTCGAGGATGAGCCGGGTCAGCGCGTTGGTGGAGCCGACATTGACCAGCCAGCCCGGAAAACGGCGGGCCAGCCTGCCGAGCATACGCCCGTGGGACAGTACCCAGTCGCGCAGGGGCGGCTTGTGGCGCTTGCAGTACTCCGCACGGGCCAGCATGTTGAGGGTCGAAATCTTGACCCCGGACGGACAGGCGATGTCGCAGTTCTTGCAGTTGGAACAATAGTCCAGCGCCTCGATTTCCGAGATTTCCCCGCCGCCGGTTTCGTCATACAGGCGGAAACGCTCGGACGAAGGCCCGGTCAGCTTCGGCCCCTTGAAGGCCCGCGTCGCCTTGGTGACGGGGCAATAGGCCACGCAGGTCGAGCAGGTTGTACATTTATCTACAGTTTCAATAGGTTTCATACGCACCTCAGGCGTTCATGGCTGCAAAGAGGGCCGTGGACAGCGCGACGCCGTTGCCGGACTTCTCCGCGGCGTGATCGTAGCCGCCGAGCGTCTTGCCGATAAAGAACACGTTGCCGCACAGCGGGTTGCCGTCCTTGCCGAGCGGGCGGAGTTTGGCGTCCACATCCGGGCCAAGCAGGGCGAAGCCGTGCGACGGGCGGGGCGTCCCCGGCGTCTGGCGGCAGGCCGGGTAGGCTTCCGGCAGCGACCACTCTGGAGACGACGGGTTCAGGGGCAGATCAATATTGAAGATCGGCTCCCATGCGCGTTCGGGCTCGATGGCGAACCCTTCGCCGAGCACGCCGCCCGTGGCGATGATGAAGGAACGCGCCTCATAGCGGCGCTCCTGCCCGTTGTTGGTCGTGATCAGCGCGGCGCAGCGCCCGTTTTCGACCACGGCCCCGGTGATGGTGGACTGCTCGATGAGATCCACATCGTATTTCTTGAGCAGGCGCAGGAGCAGGGCGTGCAGGCGCAGCCCCGTCACCGCCGGGGGCAGGCTGGAGATTTCGTTGACGATGTGCCCCGTGCGATCCTTGATGGCGTTGTGCACGTCGTTGTTGGCGGCGGTACCGAGGATGGCCGGGACGAACACCGCGCCGGGCACGCCGCGCACGATGTATTTGTTCAGGCTCTTGCTCAGCCAGAGGATGCCTTCGGGCGTATCCAGATAGCGGGCCAGATCGAGGGTGGAGAGGTCGCGCTGGAGCGGGAACGGGCTCGGCAGGATGACCGGGACGATGTTCTTCCCGATGTACCCCTTGCGCGTCGCAAGGCCCTGCGCCGCCAGCGCCGGGGAGAAGTCCTTGAGCCCCTCGACCCCGGCGATGAAAATGTTGGCCGCTTCGGCCACGCCGTGCATCGACATGGTATGGGGCACAAGATAGCTCGGCTTGGTCGTGCCGAGGGCCGTCACCACGCGGGTGTTTTGTTCGTTGTTGCAGAGGTAGGGACAGCCGCCCTCGTCGCAGAACTCGAGGAAGCAGGACAGCGCTTTTTTGACGGTCTCCGCGCCGACGATGGCGTAGGGATGGCGCGGGGACAGGCTGTCGAAGCCGTCGAAGGGCGAGGTAAGGGGCGTGCCGTCGGAACGGTAGCCGAGCACGTCGATGGTGCCGCCGCCGATGGCGAGCACGCCGGAGCCCTTGGTGACGAGCAGCGTGCGCTTCCCGGCCTTTGCCGCGAACAGGGCCGCGCTCAGCCCGGAAAGGCCGCCCCCGGCGATCATGACGTCATAGGGTGTTCTTTTGATCATTCGTCGGCTCCGTCTACGTTGAGGGTCGCGCCGTACATGCCGCGCGCCAGCTCGGTTTCACGCAATTCGCTGCCCCACAGCACCGGGCGGATGCCGTACCAGCGCTCCTGCTGGAAGCTCTGGAGCAGATCCGGCGCGCCGCAGGGGAGGGCGTCGCACTCTCCCGTACCGCAGGCCTGCATCCCGGCGGGCAACAGCTTGGCTTCGAGCACCGCGCCCACGCCGCGCAAGCCGCAGAAACTCCCCTGACAGGTGCCCATGCCCATACGGGTGCGGCGGCGGATGTCGTTGAGGGAATGGGACGTGGGTTCGGAAGCGACCTGTTCGAATTCCGCGATGGTGACGCGCTCGCATTCGCACAAAAGCGCCTTTTTCCACGGCGCGGCCTCAAGGCGTTCCACCGTGGCGGCAAAACTGTCGCCAAGGCGCGATTCGGCCTGTTCCAAGCCTTGCGCCGGGAAGACCTTGCGCGCGCGTTCCAGCAGGGCCGGGGGCGTATCCTCCACCAACGGCTCCACGGCGGTACGGCACTGTGCGGCCACGCCGAGCTTGGCACAGACGAGGTCGGCCATGCGTTCACCCATGAGGCGGTAGGTGGTCAGCTTGCCGCCGCAGATGGTCGCCATGCCCTTGAGCCCTTCCTTTTCATGGTCGAGGACCACGAAGTTGCGGGAAGCGCCCCGGCCTTCGGCGGACGGGTCGGCGGTGTACAGGGGCCGCGTCCCCGCGAAGGTGCGGAGGATGCGGTAGCTGTCGATTTCCGGGAAAAGCACGCGGCCGATGTCGAGCAGCTCATGCACTTCGGCGGTATCGGGCACGGTGTCGTCGGGCTTGTCGGTCTTCTTGGAGGTGGTGCCGAGGATGGTGATGGAGCCGTGCGGCACGAAGATGTCGCCGTCGGACGCCTTGCGCAGCCGGTTGATCACGCGGCTGGTGAAGCGGTGGTTGAAGGCAACCAGCGTCCCGCGGTCGGGCTTGACGTTGATGTCCAGCCCCGCGGTATGGGCCAGCTCGCCCACCCAGCTCCCGGCGGCGTTGACCACGAAGCTGCAGGGGATTTCCCCGGTCTGCCCGGTGCGGGAGTCGCGCACGCTTACGCTCGTGACTTGTCCGTTGGCGCTGTTGATGGAAGTGACTTCCGTATAGGTACGGAAGCCCGCGCCATGCCGGACGGCGTTCTGGACGTTCTGCCAGACGAGGCGGAAGCCGTCCACGGCGGAGTCTGGCACGCGGTACACGGATACGATGTTGTCCGCGAGATTGGGTTCGAGCGCACGGGCTTCTTTTACGGTGAGGGGAGTGGCTTCGATCCCGCACTTGTCGCAGGCCGTGACCCACGTAGCTTCAAACTCGGCCCCGTCTTCGGGCGTGCGGACGAAGAAGCCTTCGGTTTCCTCGACGCAGTGCTTGCCGATGCGCCGGAGGATGCGGTTTTCCTCGATGCATTCCCGGCCCGCCTCGGCGTCTTTCACCGCGTAGCGCGCGCCGCTGTGGAGCAGGCCGTGGAAGCGGGAGCTTGTGCCGTGGACGAGGTCGCGCTGTTCGAGCAGCAGCGCCTTGACCCCGCGCATGGCGAGGTCGCGCAAGGTTCCCGCGCCCGTGGCTCCGCCGCCGATGACGACGACGTCCCAGTGCCGCTTGGTATATTCTGAAAGTTCCTGCATGGATGTTCCCGTTCTTTCTGGATTTGTCCCGGTTCGCCCCGGGAGTGCGTCGTCCCTGAACGTAGCCTCTTTGCCATCCGTTTACAATAGAATATTCACATATGAAACCATAGACAAGGATAAAAAGTTCTTATTCGAAAATTTTTGAAAAAGTGAGATATTGGGGAGGGGAAAGCGGGCCTTTTGAAAAAGCTCCCCTTTCCCCTCCCAAAAAACACCCCTATCCCCCTAAAATTTTCGTAAGGGTCGGCGGCGGGACGGGACGATTGGAAAAGCTGAACGATGGCATACGTCTCCCGGATCTGCGTTATAAGGAAATACAAAAGGCTTGTTGGCTTACCCTAATGGTTATAGATGGGGAAATGCCGATATGTCTTGAAGCGATGGAAAGCTGGACGAGGGGGCGCTGCGTTGTCGGCAGGTCGCTTTTTTGAGAGGGTCCATTTCAAGGGCAATCCGTTTCAGGGAGTACTGTAACCAATGGGTTGATACAGGTACGAAAGCCTTTGAAGAAGCGAGGGATGGGTGCGGGCCCGTGCATGTGGTTCTGGAGAGGAGAAGCGCGGGGAGGTTCCTTTCTTCTCCAGAGAGTCTTCCGCCCGATGCTTCCAGAACCGTTTCTGCAGTCTCTCTTCTTGATGTTTTCGTGACTGGATTGCGGAGGGAACGCGATTCAGGCATGTCCGGGAGCATGAGCATGATTTCGGAGTTTTTCGCGGACGGGATGATCCCGTGGTCGCCGATTTTGCTGTCGTTGAAGGTCGCGGGCCTTGCGACCGCCGCCTCGTTTTGCGCCGGGGTCGCCGCCGCGTGGCTTCTGGCCCGCCGCCGTTCGCCTTTTTCCGCTGTCTTGGACGCCATGTGCACGCTTCCGATGATACTGCCGCCCACGGTTCTGGGCTATTATCTTATCCTGCTGGTCGGGCGGCGCGGCGTCATCGGGCCGTGGCTGGCCGAGTGCGGCATCAACCTGATTTTTTCATGGCAGGGAGCCGTGGTTGCGGCTACGGTGGTCGTGTTTCCGTTGATCTACAAGTCGGCCCGTGCCGCGCTGGAGCTGGTGGACCCGCGTCTTGAGAACGCGGCCCGCACGCTCGGGGCGTCGGAGTGGAAGGTCTTTTGGCAGGTGTCGCTGCCTCTGGCGTGGCGCGGCATCGTCGCCGGGGGGATGCTGGCCTTTGCGCGTGGCATGGGCGAGTTCGGCGCGACGCTGATGATCGCGGGCAATATCCCCGGCAAGACGCAGACCCTTGCGCTTGCCATCTATGACGCGTTTCAGGCGGGCAACGACGAACAGGCGACGGTGCTGGTCGTGTTGACGTCGTGCCTGTGCCTTACCATTCTTGTCCTTGCCGACAGGTTGTTCGGCGGAAAGGCGGGAGGCCGCTGATGCTTGATGTGCAGATACGCAAGCGCCTCGCCACGGGGCGGAAAAGCGGCGACAGTTTTTCCCTCGACGTGTCCTTGAGCTGCGCCACCCGGCGGCTTGTCCTGTTCGGGCACTCCGGTTCCGGCAAGACGCTTACCCTCCAGTCGCTGGCGGGGCTGGTCCGGCCTGACGGCGGATACATCAAGATTGGGGACGATGTGCTGTATGCTTCGGAGAAGGGCATCGATCTCCCGGCCCGTGAGCGCCATCTCGGGTATGTTTTTCAGGACTACGCCCTGTTCCCGCATCTGACGGTCCGCAGGAATGTGGAATTCGCGCTCGACAAGACGAAGCGGACCTTGTTCGGCCGCCCCTCCCCTGCGGCCCGCAAATCCGTAGATGATCTTCTGGAGCGTTTCGAGGTCGGGCATCTGGCCGAGCGGTATCCCCGTGAAATTTCCGGGGGCCAGCGGCAGCGCGTCGCGCTTGCCCGCGCCCTTATTACCGCGCCCCGTATGTTGCTGCTGGACGAGCCCTTCGCCGCGTTGGACCCGCTCCTCCGGGTCAGGATGCGCCGCGAGATCCGTGCCCTGCTCGACGAATGGAACATCCCCGTCGTGCTGATCACCCATGATCCCGCCGACGTGGACGCCTTTGCGGACTCGCTGGCCGTCTACCGCAATGGCATGATCCGGCATGTCCTCGACGATTATCCCGCCCGCCGGGCGAGCGAGCCGGACGCCCTTTCGCTCCTCGCGCCGCTGGTGGAAGTGTAACCGGAAGAAACACGGCAGCGAGGACAAAAACGAAGAAACGCCGCCGCTTTTCCGCTGCCCTCGTTTTGCCCGGCTTCCGGTTTTCCCCGATAGCAAAAAGCCTTCCCCGTGTTCGGAGAAGGCTTTTCCGTTCTTGGCAATCCCCTGCAATAGGGATTCGATAAAGGCGAAAGTCTTTGGGGATGGAGGGGAAGGGCCTTTCTGAAGAAAGGCCCTTCCTCCCCAAGATCTCGTTTACATCCCCAAAACGACGGCAAACGCCTTGAACAGGACGGACACGGGCTTGCCGGGCTCAAGCTTGAGCACACGGGCGCTCTGGGAGGTGATGACGGCGCAGACGGTGGTGCCTTCGTCGAGGGTGACGAGGACTTCGGCTTCGATTTCTCCGAGCTGGACGCTCTGCACCTTGCCGGAGAAGTGGTTGCGTGCGCTGGTGGGCGCGTCGCCGGTGCTGATGATGACCCACGGGGCCTTGATCGTCGCAGTGGTGTTGATGCCTTCGCGGAGTTCGAGGTTGTCGGCGCTTTCAGCCGTGATGATGGAGACGACCTGAAGGCCGGTGGAGGTCAGGATTTCCACTTCAACGAGCAGGTCGCCGCGCTTGATGCGGTTAATGGTTCCAGTGAACGCGTTGCGGGCGCTGGTTTTTTTCATAGCTTCCCTCCTAATATGGGAATGGACGATTTTTCGGGCGTCTTCACGGGAAAAGTGAAGGTAACTTGCCGTCAGGGTCGGGCTCTGCTGCCCGAGGAACTGCTGGACGATCTTGAGCGGCACGTCGCCGCGCAGAAGCTCTATGCCCCGCGAATGCCGGATGACCCGGGGGCTGAGGAGCTCTTTGGGCAGATCGACGTCTTTCGCCCGCTCATAGAAGATGCGGCGCACATAGCCTTGATCGAGGTGCAGCACTTCGCCGCGCAGGCCGAACATGAGGGGGGACTCCAGCACTTGCCGGATTTCCGTCATGATGGCTTCGGGAAATTGAAGTTCCCTGAAGTTCTGCCCCCGGACGCTGACGACGGAACGGGCAAAGTCTAGATCCGTGCGGTCGTCGATGGACAACACTTCGCCGAGACGCAGCGCGCCGTAGCGGATGAGCAGAAAGACCAGCCAGAGCCGTCCCCTTGAACGGCCTTGCGTCGTGGAGACGGACGCCTTGTACCAATCAAGAAACGCCTTGGAGACGGCGTCGAGCTGTTCCGAGGTCAGGTGCCTGACATTTTCCGGGACGGTGAATTGGCCGCCGGGATGCGGCGTGGACGGGGGCGGGACCTGGGGCGCGTTGCGGGTTTCACGTTCGTGGCGGACACAGGCTTCGATGAACCGCAGGGCGGAGTCATCAAGCCCCTGAACAAGGCGGGTTATTTCTTCCTGCATGGAATCTCCTCTGTACCGATAAGCGACTTCTCGGGATATGCAGGCTATCCCACGGGCTGATGTGGGCGAAAGTCGGTCACGCAGTTTCTCGAAAGAGTGACAAGATTGCCGGGAAAACGCAAGGGGGGTATTGCTGAAAAGGTTATCGTTCGTGAACCGCAACAGTCGAACAACAAAGGAGTATGAACATGGATAAGCGTTTTTTCCGTCGGTGTGCCCGAAATGCGGCGTTCAGCCTTTTGGGATGCCTCCTTTTGGCGGCTCCGGCGTTTGCGGCGCAGGAAATCACGGTTTCCGGCGCGGCCAGCCTGACGAATGCGTTCACGGAGATAAAGGGGCTCTTTGAGAAGAAATACCCCGACATCAAGGTACATACCAACTTTGCGGCCTCCAACCCGCTGCTCAAGCAGATGGAAGAGGGGGCCCCCGTCGATGTGTTCGCTTCCGCGGATCAGGAAACGATGGACAAAGCCGCGGCCAAGAAGCTGGTCGATACCGCCACCCGCAAAGATTTCGCGCTCAACGATCTCGTCATGGTCGTTCCTTCCGACAGCAAGCTCAACTTGACCGGGGCCAAGGATCTGGCCAAGCCCGAAGTCAAGCGCATCGCCGTGGGGAATCCCGACTCCGTCCCCGCCGGCCGCTACACCAAGGCGGCCCTGACGACCGCCGGCCTTTGGGAAACGTTGCAGCCCAAGTATGTTTTCGGCGCGAGCGTCCGTCAGGCTCTGGATTATGTGGGCCGTGGCGAGGTCGACGCCGGTTTCGTTTACCGTACCGACGCCAAGCAGGGCGGCGACAAGATGAAGGTGGCTGCCGTGATGGACGGACACAAGCCCGTCCTGTATCCCATCGCCGTGGCGACCACGGGCAGCAACCGTGATGGCGGCGCGAAGTTCGTCGGTTTCGTGCTCTCTCCCGAAGGGCAGGCTGTGCTTGCCAAGTATGGCTTCAGCAACCCGCAGAAGTAGTTGCATATACATGTGGGGAAGGGAGGGGAAACCTTTCTGAAGAAAGGTTTCCCCTCCCTTCCCCACACCCCATCCCTCCCCATCCCAAGACTTTCGACGTTATCGAATCCCTGCTCGCAGTCGTTCTTTTTATGTTTCCCCTCGAACGATGTTGGATGATTGTTTCGTCTGCGGCATCGCTGTCGGCAGGAGGCTTTTTTCTTTATGGATTCCCTTGAGGGTGGCGGGTTGCCGTGGGAAGGGCATGTTGGAGGTTTTTAGGAAAACGTCAATATTCATTGGCGGTTGCTGGTGCTGTGCAAGGCCGGTTCCCCGGAAAGCAAAAAGCTTGCAAGGAATGAGGATTCAGGGAACAATATTCCCGAATCCTCATTTTTTTCAGGAGCACGGAACCATGCGGCATTGGCTTTTCAAAAGCGAACCCGACTGCTATTCGTTTACCGATTTGGAAAACGCGCCCGGCCAGACCACAAGTTGGGACGGCGTGCGGAATTATCAGGCCCGCAACTTTATGCGCGACGACATGAAGAAGGGGGATTTGGGATTCTTCTACCACAGCGGCAAGAATCCTGAAATCGCCGGGATTGTGGAAATCGTGCGCGAAGGGCATCCCGATATCACGGCGCAGGATCCCGAGGCCGGGCATTTCGATCCGAAAGCCACACCGGGCGATCCCCGCTGGTACATGGTGGATGTGAAGCTGGTGCGGCGATTCGAGCCGCCGGTTCCCCGCAGCCTGTTGCGGTTTGTCCCCGAGCTGGCGGGTATGGAGCTCATGAAGACCGGAAGCCGCCTTTCCGTACAGCCCGTGGAGGCCGAAGCCTATGCCGCCATCGTCAGGCTGGCGGACCAGCTCGCCGCGGACAAGGCGGCGGGGCAAGAGGTGAAGGCATGAGCGAACTTTTGCATTCTCCCGATGCCGAGCTTGCCGCGCTGAAGGCCCGTGTCGCCCGCTTGGAGCGGCTGGAGGAGCAGGTCTATTTTCAGGAGCGGACGCTTTCCGCCCTCAACGAGGCGATCACGCTCCAGCAGAGGCAGCTGGACGATCTTCAAGGGCGTATGGAAGCCGTTGAGGAGAAGTTCCGTGAGCTTTGGGAGCTTGTCGGCAACGAAGGCGGCGAAGCGACCGTGCCCCCGCATTATATGAAGCTTGCATAGGTTTTGTTCGATTAGACAAAAAGTTTGGAGGGGGGAAGGAGGGCCTTTCTTCAGAAAGGCCCTCCTTCCCCCCTCCAAACCTCCCCCTTTCCT
>NZ_JNJP01000104.1 GCF_000701705.1 Bilophila wadsworthia ATCC 49260
AAACTTTCTCCAGAAAGTTTCCCCTCCCCCTCCCCCTCCCCAATTTTACTTGTACTCCCTGCCGCACCAGAGGACGCGGCCGATGACGCGGAAGGCGTCCTCGCAGTCGCCCCGGGTGTCGAGTTCGACGGGCGGGTAGGCGGCGTTGGTGCTTTTGAGGATGACCTTGCCGGGGAGGATGTCGATGCGCTTGAGATAAATGGCCTCATCGAACCCGATGGCATAGAGGCGTCCGGGGGTGACGTCGCGCTTGCCCTGATCGATGAGCACGATGTCGTTGTCCATGATCTCCGGTTCCATGCTGTCGCCGGAAACCCGCATGAGCACCATTTCCCGAGGATTGCCCTTGCGGTGCAGGAAATCGCTCCGGAAAGCATAGCTGCGCTCCGAATCGCCGCCGACCTCGAGGCTGCCGTGCCCGGCGGACAGGCGTGCCTCCACCATCGGGATCATGATCAAATCCACGTCGCACGAGGGCATCGGCTCGGCAAGCTCAGGCTGCGGAAGGGGCCGAGGCGTTTCATTTAGGCCGGAAAAGGGAGCCTCTTGGAGGACATTGCCCTGTCCCGTCAAAATCCAGCTTGGTGAAACGTTTAATTTTGAGCATAAGGATTCCAATACTTCATACCCCGGCAGGGCGCGCCCTTTTTCGTAACCGCGCAACGTATTCACATTGATGCCGACACGATCGGCAAATTCGGCCTGTGTGGCGCTTCCGCGCAAAAAAACGAGTCGATCGGCGATGCTGCTCATGGCGTCTCTGCGCCGTGGAGGCGCTCCGGGTTGAAGTGAACGGAGATCGTAAAGAAATGTTGTAATGTTTTTGGCTGTTAAGTCAATAAATAAGTTTTTGCGTCAAAAAATGATTGTAAAAGAACTGATTTTGACGTAAGGATCTCATTGCGAACGGTCGTGTACAACCTCTTTCCTTTACCTTCACCAAGCTATCCGGTCAACAATTCGGTCTGCCCCCGCGCCGCAAGCCTTCGGGCAATACGCGCTCAGGGCATTGTTTTCCATGCCTTTCCACGCGAGGAGGAGAGGTACATCTTTTACCTAATAGGGATTCATATGGAACACATGGCGAAGAATCGGGAGCGGCGCAGCGCGTCTTCGGAGATGTTTCCCGGGCAGGCCCGGACACGGGGGCAGGGCGTGAATGAATTGGTTGAACTGATTGGCCTTCCGGCGGCGATCGAGCTCATCAGGGCCAAGGGCGGGACAAGTTTTTCCGTTCCTCTCGGCATCACGCTGCGTGGGCAGGAACAGCGTGAAAAATTGGTGCAGATCATCGGCCGCGAACAGGCTACCAAGCTGATCGGGCGCTACGGAGGCACGACGCTGTATATCCCCACCTGCCGTCAGGCTTTCGTGGACACGCGGGACAGGAACATCAACCTTGAACGTGACGAATTGGCCCGTGAAGGGCTTTCCGAACGGGCGCTGGTGTCCGTGCTCGCCGTGCGGCACGGGCTCTCCGATCGCCAGATCTGGCGCATTTTGAAGAAGTCCGGCCCGGTGAGGCCGGATATGGCGGCCTGCGCCGCCGCGCGCCGCATATCCCGCTCCAGCGCGAGGTGCTGACATCCTTCAATCTTTCCTGAGGCCTCCTTTCGGGCATGGTAGGTTTTGCGGGCCGACGACGGTCCCGCGCCATACCACAGGAGGTCTTATGGGATTCTTCAGGCTTCTTCTCCGTCCCCGTTGGCGGCTGTTTTTCTTCGGGCTGGTTGCGCTGGGGCTTCAGATCGCATTGTTGCTGATCAGCCCGGCGCAAGTGCCCGTTGTCCTCTACAAGCTGGCCCTCGTCATGCTTGCCGCTATCTTGGGCATGTTCTTCGATGTGGCCGTGTTCCCTTTCGCCACTCCCGATTCCTATCTTGACGACGACTGGAAGCGCGCCCCCGGAGCCGTGCGGCTTCGGTGCGCCGATTTCGCCATCGCCAAGGGCTACCTCTGGCCTTTCGTCATGGCCTGCCTGCGCCGCGCCGCCGTGGTCGCGGCTTTCGTCGTGGCCGTGTCCGTGGGGCTGTGAGCATGGGGGAGATGGGGAAACGCCCGCGAAAGGGCGGTTCCCGCATGGAGAGGTCGCACATGATGATTCGCATGGTTTTGATGATGGCGCTGCTGTCCGCGCCGTTTCCGCAGCCGGGGCTGGCGTCGGATATTCCGCGCGCGGCTGAACGGCATCGGGCGGAACTCATACGGGTTTCCCGCGCCGTATGGGGGTTGGAAGCTCCCGTGGCGGTGTTCGCCGCGCAGGTGCACACGGAAAGCTGGTGGCGCAACGGCACTGTGTCCTCGGCGGGGGCGCAGGGCTTGGCGCAGTTCCTGCCTTCCACGGCGGAGTGGCTGCCGCGTGCCGTCCCGGAACTGGAACGGGAGGCCGGCCGGCCCGCGCCGTTCAATCCCGGCTGGGCGCTCCGGGCGCTGGTTTCCTATGACAAGTGGCTGTGGGATCGGCTGAACGGAGCCGATGCCTGCCAGCGTATGGCGTTCACGTTGTCCGCGTATAACGGCGGGATCGGCTGGGTCGGCAGGGACCGGAAGGAAGCGGAGCGGCAGGGCCGTGATCCGGCGCGCTGGTTCGGACAGGTGGAAAAGGTGAATGCCGGGCGGAGCGCTTCCAGCCTCCGTGAAAACCGCCGCTATGTACGGCTGATCCTGCTTGAGAGGCAGTATTGGTATCGCAAGGCGGGGTGGGGGCCCGGCGTCGGATGCGGAGGGGGCCATGACTAGGAACGTGCTCGCCGTAGGGCTGTTATGTGCGGCGTGCTGCGCCGCCGGGTACGTCCGGGGGTTCGGCATTGCGGAAACGCGGGGCCGTGTTCTGCTTGCGGAACAGGCCGAAGCGTCCGCCAGCGAACGTGAGGCGCTGGCCGTTGCGGCGGCGGAAGCGGAGCGCCTTGCCCGCCAGAGGCTGGAGGCGGAAACCGAACGGGCCGCCGCCATTGCCGGGGAACTTTCCGAAACCCGCAACCGCCTTGCCGCCGAACGGCAGGCGTTCACGAGGAGGATGGACCGTGTTGCCGAAGATGCTTCCCGCCATTGCGCTGGCCTGCCTGCTGGCTGGGTGCGCCTGTACAACGAAGCCCTTGGTCTTGCCCCCGCCGCCCCCGAAGCTTCTGCCCTTGCCGCCGGAATTGGCGCGCCTGCCGGAAGCGCCTCCGCCACTGGCGCCGGGGTACGGTCGGGAGCATCCGTGATGGTCAGCCCGGAGGATCTTTTGGCCCACGCGCGGGATTACGGCGGCTATTGCCGGAACCTGCGCGCTCAGGCCGAAGCCCTGCTTGCCGTGGAAAAAGGGCGGGAGGGCAGGCCATGACGCAGGCCGCGCTGCAATTCGATGCGCACACCCTGCTGCTTGGCCTGCTCGGGATGGTTTGCGGCTTTCTCGCCTACTGGGGAACCCGGCTGGAGCAGCGGGTGGACGAATTAAAGGCCCGCCAGTGCCTGCTGGCCGAGGAGATGCACAAGAGCTACGTGCCCCGCGAGGACTGCCGGGAGCGCACGGCGCAGATCCTCGGCGGGCTGGAGCGGGCGGACGAAAAACTGGATCGCATCGCGGACGCGATCCGTACCGGGGGGCGCTGACATGCGCGGAAAGCGCCGGAACTCCCCCGAGCTTCCGGACGCCTCTGCCGGGACACCGGAGGAACGCCGGGAACGGGCCCGGCAGGACTTCACCTTCTTCCGGCGGGCGTATTTTCCGCATTATTGCCTCGTCGGGGGGGATTCCCGGCTTCACGAATGGCTGGATGCGGAACTGCCCCGCATGGCGGATGCGCCCGAAGGCGTGCGGCTGGCGATTGCGGCCCCGCGCGGGGAGGCCAAGAGCACGTTCGTTTCGCTGTTTTTCGTGCTGTGGGCCGTGCTGACCGGGCGCAAGCACTACATTTTGATCATAGCCGACGCGCTGGAGCAGGCCGCGTCGCTGTTGGGTGCGGTCAAGGACGAACTGGAGTTCAACGAGGCGTTGAAGCGGGATTTTCCCGGGGCTGGCAAGGGGCACGTTTGGAACGTGGGAACGGTGGTCACGCCGGGGAACGTCAAAATCCAGGCGCTCGGCGCGGGCAAGCGTATGCGCGGGTTGCGGCACGGGCCGCACCGCCCGGATCTGATTGTCCTTGACGATCTTGAAAACGACGGGAACGTGGACAAGCCGGAACAGCGCGACAAGCTCCAGTCGTGGCTTCAGAAGACGGTACTCAATCTCGGCGCGGCGGACGGGAGCATGGACGTGGTCTATGTCGGTACGCTGCTGCATTACGATTCCGTGCTGGCCCGCACGCTCCGCAAGCCTTTGTGGAAGGCCCGGACGTTCCGTTCCATCCTGCGCTGGCCGGATCGGATGGATCTTTGGGATGAGTGGGAAAGCCTTTTGTCGTCGCGCGGCGAGGCGGAGGCGCGGCGTTTTTACCGTCAGCACAGGGCGAAGATGGAGGCCGGGGCTGAAGTGAGCTGGCCCGCGTCGCGCCCGCTGTATCGGCTCATGTGCCTCCGTGCCGAGGATCGGGAGGCTTTCGATTCCGAGCAGCAGAACGATCCCTTGTCTGCAAACGAGGCGCCGTTCAACGGGTGCATCACCTTTTGGGTGGACCGGAGCCGGGATTGGCTGCTGTTCGGAGCGGTGGACCCGTCGCTCGGCAAACAGGGCGCGGGGCGTGACCCTTCCGCGATCCTCGTCGGCGGCTTCCTCCGCGGGAGCATGACGCTCGACGTGGTGGAGGCGAGCATCCGCAAGCGGCATCCCGATCGCATCATTGAGGATGTGATTGCCCTGCACGATGTGCATCATCCGTTGCTTTGGGGCGTGGAAGCCGTGCAGTTTCAGGAGTTTTTCGCCCATGTCCTGGTGCAGCGGGCGGCGGAGCGCGGGATTGCCCTGCCGGTGCGGCCTCTCGTCAACAGCGCGGACAAGCTGCTGCGCATCGAGTCGTTGCAGCCGCACATGGCGCAGGGGCGGATCCGGCTTCATGTCTCCCAGCAGGCGCTCATCGATCAGTTGCGGCATTTTCCCCGGGCCGATCATGACGATGGGCCGGATGCGCTCGAAATGCTTTGGCGTCTGGCATCCACCGGATTCGTCAGCATGGGCGACGCCTACATCCGGATGCCGCTGGAAAGGGAGTGGGGCGATGACGGGGAGGATGGAAGATGGGGAGGGGGGAGGGGCCCCTTCTGAAGAAGGCTTCCCCTCCCAAACCTGCTGGCGCGGCTCGCGTCCCCTATCCCCTCGAAGCCTTTCGGCTGGTGGGGAGGCGGCCCGGTGGGAGTACCGTTGGATAGGGATGGGGCAAGGTGCGGCAGGTTTTTACGGTGAAAGAAGCTGTTCCATAAAGGCTGTGAACCGTCAAACGGGATTGCGGGCTTTACGGGCTGAGTCAACGCGGCGGCTTTGGGGCCGTTGGAGGCATTCATGAAAAAGATACGGCGATTGCAGACGCAGGGGGAAGGCCCGCGCATGTTGGCGTTGGAGCCGCAGATAAATCTGACGCACGGGCTGACCCCGAAGCGGCTGCGGGGCATTCTGGAGCTTGCGGATCAAGGGGACATCCTTGAACAGCATTTGCTGTTCGCGGATATGGAAGACCGCTGCGAGCATCTCGCGGCGGAAATGGGCAAGCGCAAGCGGGCGCTGCTGACGCTGGACTGGGAGATCCTGCCGGGCCGCGTCAACGATGCGCGGGCCGCCCGGATTGCGGCGGCGGTTCGGGAACAGTTTGATGCCGTCAACGGTTTTGAGGACCTGTTGATGGATCTGGCGGACGGCATCGGGCACGGGTTTTCCGCCTGTGAGATCGAGTGGGACTATCGGTACGGGCTGCATCTTCCCGCCGCCTTCCATTTCCGCCCGCAAAGCTGGTTTCAGGTTTTGCGGGAAGACAGGAACCAGCTGCGTCTGCGGAACGGCAAGCCCGACGGGGAAGAACTCTGGCCTTTCGGCTGGATCGTGCATACGCACCGCTCCCGGTCCGGTTGGCTGCCGCGCTGCGGGCTGTTCCGCACGGTGGCGTGGGCGTATTTGATCCGCAGCTACGCGCTGGAGGCGAACATCCGCTACGTGCAGGTCCACGGCCTGCCGTTCCGTCTCGGGAAGTACCCGCCCGGCAGTCGGGAGGAAGATCGGCGGGCGCTGTACAACGCCCTGCGGACGCTCGGGCAGGATGCGGCGGGCATCATCCCGCAAGGCATGGATATCTTGTTTGAAACCCCCGCGTCCTCTTCGCAGGATCTGGCGGGTGCGTTGATTTCGCGCTGCGAACTCGGCATGAGCAAGGCCATCCTCGGCGGCACGCTGACCTCGCAGTCCGACGGAGCCGCCAGCACCAACGCCCTCGGGCGCGTGCACGATCGGGTGCGCCGCGATTTGACGATTTCCGACGCCATGCAGATAGCGTCCACGCTGTCGCGTCAGCTTCTCGCTCCGTTGGCCGTGCTGAACTGCGGCGTCAGCGATCCGCGCCTGCTGCCGTGGTTCCGGTTCGATACGCGGGAGGCCGAGGACATCGCCACGTTCGCACAGGCGCTCCCGGCGCTGGCCTCGGTGATGAAGATTTCGGCTCGCTGGGCGCACGACAAGCTCAAGATCCCGGAAGCCGAAAACGAAAACGATATATTGGGGGCTTGGAGGGCGTGACGCCGTCCCTCCCATAAAACGGAAGCCCGTCTTCGGAGAGAAGACGGGCTTTATCATGCGCTCCGATCATGCCTTGGCGAAGAACTGCCTGAATAGCTCATCCTGCTCCGGGTTGTGGACGACATAGCCCACGGCGACCTTGTTCCCCGTAGCGGCAATGATCTTGTCGGCCCATTCCTTTCCGAACGCTCCGCAGACCTCGATAGCACCCACGCCGTTCTCGGCGCAGGCCACGGCCCGCTTGAGGGCTTCCTCGAAGCTGGTGACCGTAAAAATATAGCTGATCATATGTTCCGTCTCGAATACGGCGGTATCTTTGGCTGTGTCGAACTCTTTTCCCATGAGCAGGAATGCGAATTTCTTTTTCATGCGGCCTCCATCGGCTCTTTGCTTTTCCCTGTCATATCAGGAAAACCCTGTCTCTCACAATGCGGCCCGTGCCCTTTTCTCCGGTGGTACCGTCACCTCACCCTCTCCTTGACTATATGAAGATTTCTTTATATAAAACCATCCGTTCATCTTGATACATCTGTAACCCTTTGAAACCGCATGTCCAACGCTATCCGCTATTTCAAGGCACTGTCCGACGAAACCAGGCTGAGGCTTACCTATGTTCTTGAACGGTATGAACTTTCCGTCAATGAACTGGTAAGCATCCTCGAAATGGGCCAGTCGCGGGTTTCGCGCCACCTCAAGATCCTGACCGAAGCGGGGCTGCTTTCCTCGCGCCGGGACGGGCTGTGGGTGTTTTATTCTTCTGTGAAGGAAGGGGAGGGCGCCGCTTTTCTGAAAGCCGCCATGCCCTTTCTGGACGAAGACGCCGAAATGCGCGCGGACGTGGAAATGGCCGCCAGGATCATCGAGGACCGGGCGCTCAAGACGCGGCAGTTCTTCAATACCATCGCCGAACACTGGGATACCCTGAGCCGCGAAGTGCTCGGCGGGTTCGACCTCGCCGGGGCCGTGTGCGACACGATGCCCGAAGGCTGCGATACCTCGGTGGATCTGGGGTGCGGGACCGGGATCGTGCTGGAACGGATGCGCGGGCGCGCCCGGCAGATCATCGGGGTGGACGGCTCGCCGAGGATGCTGGAGCTTTCCCGGCGGCGGCTTGCCGGGGTGGAAGGGGAACCCGAGGGCGTCTCGCTGCGCATCGGGGAACTCAGCCACCTTCCGCTGCGGGACTGCGAGGCGGATTTCGCCAGCATCAATATGGTGTTGCACCACCTGTCCAACCCGGAGAATGCCCTTGCCGAAATCCGGCGCGTGCTGCGTTCCGGCGGGCTGCTCGTGGTGGCGGATTTTGATCGGCATACTCAGGAAAGGATGCGTCTGGACTACGGGGACCTGTGGCTCGGATTCGATGAAGCGACCATGGCGAGGCTGCTGCACGCGGCGTCTTTCGAGGTCGTTTCCACTACCCGTTACCCCGTGGAACAGGGGCTGGCGCTCAATCTCACGCTGGCCCGACGCCTGTAACATACCAACTTTATGGAGACACTCATGTCCAACGCGAAGCCTCTCGATCTGTCGCTGCCCTATCAGGTGGCGGATATCAGCCTTGCCGACTTCGGCAAGAAGGAAATGCAGCTTTCCGAGCGCGAAATGCCCGGCCTGATGGAACTCATCCGCCGCTACGGCGACAAGAAGCCCCTCAAGGGCTTCAAAGTCATGGGCTCGCTGCACATGACCATCCAGACCGCCATGCTCATCAAGACGCTGTACGAGCTCGGCGCGGATATCCGCTGGGCGTCCTGCAACATCTTCTCCACGCAGGATCACGCCGCGGCCGCCATCGCGGAACTCGGCTACGCCAAGGTGTTCGCGTGGAAGGGCGAAACGCTTGAGGATTATTGGTGGTGCACGGAAATGGCCCTGACGTGGCCTGACGGTTCCGGCCCGGATCTCATCGTGGACGACGGGGGGGACGCTACCCTGATGATCCACCTCGGCGTGGATGCGGACCGCGATCCTTCCGTGCTCGACAAGCCTTGCGATTCCAAGGAAGCCCGCGTTCTCATGGATCGCATCATCCTCGGCCACAAGACCAACCCCGGCCACTGGACCAAGGTGGCGGCGAAGGTGCGCGGCGTGTCCGAAGAGACGACCACCGGCGTTCACCGCCTGTACCAGCTCTCGGAACAGGGCAAGCTGCTGTTCCCGGCCATCAACGTGAACGACTCCGTGACCAAGTCCAAGTTCGACAACTTGTACGGCTGCCGCGAGTCCCTCGCCGACGGCATCAAGCGTGCCACCGACATCATGATCGCGGGCAAGGTTGTGGTCATTGCCGGGTATGGCGACGTGGGCAAGGGCTGCGCCCATTCCATGCGCGGCTTCGGTGCCCGTGTGCTCGTGACCGAAATCGACCCCATCTGCGCTCTTCAGGCCGCGATGGAAGGCTTTGAAGTGACCACGATGGAAGACGCCGTGAAGGAAGGCGACATTTTCGTCACCTGCACCGGCAACTACCACGTCATCACCGGCGATCACATGAACAACATGAAGGACGAGGCCATCGTCTGCAACATCGGCCATTTCGACAACGAAATCGAAATGACGTGGCTTGAGGAAAATCCGGCCAACAAGCGTATCCAGATCAAGCCGCAGGTGGACAAGTGGGTACTGCCCAACGGCCGCTCCCTGATCATCCTCGCCGAAGGCCGCCTCGTGAACCTCGGTTGCGCCACCGGCCACGCCAGCTTCGTCATGTCCAACAGCTTCACCAATCAGGTGCTGGCCCAGATGGATCTCGCCGCCACGGATCACGAAGTGAAGGTGTACACGCTGCCCAAGAAGCTCGATGAGGAAGTGGCCCGCCTGCACCTTGCCCGCCTCGGCGTGAAGCTCACCACGCTTACCGAAGAGCAGGCTGCGTACATCGGCGTCTCCGTCGACGGCCCGTTCAAGTCGGATCTGTATCGTTATTAAGAGTGTGGATATTGGAGGGGGCGGGAGAAACTTTCTAGAGAAAGTTTCTCCCGCCC
>NZ_JNJP01000105.1 GCF_000701705.1 Bilophila wadsworthia ATCC 49260
CCCTTCCCCTCCCCGAACCCCTCCCTTTCCCCGCGAAAACTTTGACTGGCGGGGAGGCCGCGCGGAGGGAGTCCCGTTGAAAAAACGAAAGGCTGTGAACGGATGTTCGCAGCCTTTTTGCTTTGCAAAGGAAGAGTCTTCTTCTTCTTCTTCTTCTTCTTCTTCTTCTTCTTCTTCTTCTTCTTCTTCTTTCTCGCCAGCATCCATCAGGCGGGGACTCCTTTTGAGCCGCCTCCCCACCAGTCGAAAGTCTTGGAAAAGGAGGGGGCCGGGGGAGGAATAACCCTTCTTCAGAAGGGGTTTCCTCCCCCGGTCATCTCCACTATTTCTTTTCAGGCAACGGGCCGCGCGGGAGGAAACGCCACGTGTCGCGGATTTCCATAGCGGCTTCGTTGATGAAGGGAATGTCGTTGTAGTAGAGGGCGCCGATGGGCACATCATATTTTTCCTGTGCCGCGGCGAAATCCTGATGCAGCTTGCTGTAGGGCACCCAAAGCGGGGTGATGACCCAGAGCAGCAGCCATATCGTGAACATGCAGAGAAGCAGTTTCACATAGCCGGGGAGAGGGCGTCTGGACATGATGCGTTTCCTATGAGGGGTGCCGGGAAGATCCCGGCCCGGTGAGCTTTTGAATAAGGAGGTGGAATCGCCGGGCGATCCCACCTCCGGGTCCGGGCTTGCCGGAAGTGGCGCACCCGGAAGCCGGATGCGCCGATGAGTCCGTTAGATCTTCGCCGTGATTTCGGGGAAGACGAGGTAGAACATCACATACGCCATGGCGAGGGTCAGAGCCAAGTTGAAGGACTGGCCGCAGACGTACAGGATGAGGGGCTTGCCGCCCTTGAAGTAGGGGGTGAGTTCGCGGAAGTTGGTGCTCAGGCCGATGGCGGTAAAGGCGAGCACGAAGAACCACGTGCGGACGCCCTTTTCGATGCCGTCGATGACGCCCTTGTTGATGAGGGCGGTGCCGAGGTCAGGGCCGAGGTCGGCGCTGTAGATGGAGAAGATGATCGAAGCGGTGAGGAAGCCGATGACGAACTTGGGGAAACGGTGCCAGATTTCCATCAGGCTGGTTTCGCGTCCGGCGGTCTTTTCAACGCTGGTGCACCAGTACACGGCGATACCGAAGGCGGTCACGCCGATGAGCACGTTCTGGATCATCTTGATGGTCGCGGCCACGTACATGGCCTTGGGGCCGAGCAGCGCGCCGGCGGCGGCCACGGCGCCCGTGGAGTCGACCGTACCGCCGATCCACGCGCCGCCAAGCACTTCAGGCAGGCCGAGGTACTTGATGAAGGCGGGCAGGGCCACCATCATGATGGCGGTAAAGGTCATGGACAGGCCGAGGGCGAGGGTAAGCTCTTCCTTCTTGGCGCGGCACGCGGCGGCCGCGGCGATGGCGGCGGAGGTGCCGCACACGGACATGTCGGCGGAGATGGTGATGTTCAGGGTCGGGGAAGCCATCTTGAGGACCTTCTGGCCGAAGATGAAGGTCGTGATGAGCACGATGGGGGTGACCACCCACGCCACGAAGATACCGGCGGTGCCGATGGCGATGATCTTGTCGAACAGGATTTCCGCGCCGAGGAGCACGAGGCCCGTCTTGATGAAGTATTCAACCTGGAGCGCGGGCTTCATCCACTGCGGGGTGCCGATCGTGTTGGCGATGATCATCCCGAACATGATGCCCCAGGGCTCCACGCCGATGCCGTAGTAGGCCATGGTGGACTGCTTGCCGAGGATCATGGCGATCACCACGACGACGAACAGGCCCACGAAGCCGATGAGGAACTTGGGCAGGTTCTGGCCCATGACGAAGATGCCGATGCCGAAGAACAGGGCAAAGGCGACCATCAGCAAGGGCAGGGTGGTGAAGAGGTTTACGGGCTTGGCCTTGGCGGAAGCCTTGGACGCGTCGGCCTTGGCCTTGGTCCAATCCTTGATGGCCGCTTCGGCGGCGGTGTTCAGGCTGGCATCCTTGTAGCCCGCGTCGGCGGCGAGCTTTTCGGCGGCCTGAGCGGCGGCGAAAGAGCTTTCGGCCTTGGCCTTGGCGGCTTCAGCCTTTTCCTTGTTGGCCGCGTTCTTCGCGTCGGCTTCGGCCTGGCTGGTAAACATGGACTTCACGGGGTTGTCCGTCCACTTGCCGGGGCTGGCGATGAATGCCTTGATTTCCTTGGCGATAGGCAGGTTGGTGCCTACGACGCCCTTCTTGGCGTCCTGAGCCTGGATATACGCGATAGTCTTAAATGGAGCCTTCTCGGCTTCCACCTTCATGATCGCGTTGGACTTATCGATCGTTTCTTTATAACTGGCCGGAGCGCCATTGATGAAAATGCAGATGGCCGCGATGAGCAGAGCGAAACCAAGCCAAATGGCCCAGTAGTCTTCCTTCTTCCACAGGTCTGACCAGTGCGATTGAGCTCGGTCTACGACCACGTTGCTGTTTTCATTTGCCATAACAGTCTCCTCCTGGCTTTGGGCATGTGCCGAAAGCCAAATCTGTTTTGGTGAAAAAGTTCACCGATTCCTCTGCCTGTGAGCGGTTGTGGAGTTTACGGCTCCACAGACCAGACGCCTTTAGTCCGACTAATAACAGGACACGGTCTATTGTCAACCGAATTTTGAATGTAATAGCGGGTTATTGGGGAACGAATACGGAGCGGAGAGGAATAAGCCTTGTATATGAACACAATAGACTGAATGCTCAATCAAAGGGGAACAAATTTGATATGATTTGGACAAGAGAGCGCATATGGAACGGTATATAGGGCACAAAAACGGATAAGTGATTCTGCTTTTTTCTGTTTGTATGGTTTTAACATATTTATATTATTATATTATATTGGATAGGTGTTTCTCCCTTCCCTTCTGGAGTTCCGACCCCATAAGGCCCATCATGCTCTGGAGTTCACCAGGGAACTCTTGAGAGACGCCATCCCTAGAAAGGGCTTTTTTGAAAAAAACTCGAGAGTTCCATGCCGCAAGAACCTGGAGTCATGGGGGATAAAAAAAGAACGGGATGCGATGGAATCAGGGGGAACGACGCGGCATCATCACGCAGATGCAGCTGTTGTCGACAAGAAAAGAGGACGGTCATCAGCCCTTTCAACCGCAACGCGACAGCAGGGCAACGAGAGAAAGGTACACAAGGGCAATGTGTTCGGTACTGAATCCAGAGGCTGAACTCATGGAGTCGCCGTTTATGATGCAGCGAGGAGAATTCGGTGTGCACTCTCTGTCATAGGGCAATGCAGATTTGCATTGCCCTATGAAGCGATACGTCATCATCCGTAGGCTGCTTCTTTCCATGCGGAAGCGTCACGGCTTCGAGGATAGTTTATTGCCTGTATTTTCCTGTAGATAGCTTCAATTATTCGTGTGGGGACTGTTTCAAACCGTACAGTGCAGTCGGGTAGGAGGGGGTTACCAGACGTTATAATGCACTTTCTGTTCGTCGTAACGTTCCTTATGCGAGAAAGTCGTCTCGGAATAGCCGAGGATGGCAAGGCCGAGCGGCGATACGGTATCCGGAAGATTAAAGAGCTCACGGAAAGCCTGTTCCCGTTCGGGGACGGGGTGGACGCCGCACCAGAGCGAAGCCAGCTCCTTGGCGCGTGCCGCGAGCAACAGGTTTTCCATAGCGGCGGAGCAGTCCTGCACCCAGTATTTGCCGTAATTGGCCGACGTGGTGTCCCCGCACACGAGGATGGCGAGCGGAGCCTGCTTGATCATGCCCGCATATGGATGAAAATCCGGAATCTTATCCAGTTTTTCGCGGTCCGTGATGACCACGAACCTCCACGGCTGGATGCCCCCCGCAGTAGGCGCGGACATGGCGGCGCTCAGCAATTCTTTGACGAGATCTTCTCCGACGGGCCGGTTCAGGAACTGGCGGATGCTGCGGCGAGTATGGAGGACTTCAAAGGCATCCATAAGAACGCTCCTTTCATTGGGTTTATGTTCGTTGCACCATACCAGAACCGTTTTTGTTGCACCAGAGCCGATTTGCCGGGCTCCTCCAATGGAGATGCCGTGTAGCCCGCACGGATGTTTGGATATTCTTTTTCGGCGCGTCAGGGCTTGTCACTGCGTTATCATGCGTGTATTCTTTCCGGTCTGGACAAAGAAACGAGGGGGTCGTTCCTGCTGTGTTCGTACCCCGGACGTATTTCGTTTGCTGGTTTTTTTTCTTCATTCTTTTTCGTGATAGCGTGTTTTGAAGGAGTTTTTATGGCTGGTTTGCCGGGTCCCGGAGATCGTATTGAAGCCCGTTGCACTCGCTGCAATGACATTACCGGGCATGTCATCGTCGCCCTTGTCGGCGGGGAAATTGTCAAGGTGGAATGCCGCGCCTGCGGAAGCGTGCATAAGTATTACCCGCCTGCGACTCCCAAGGAAGCGAAGGGAAAGACGGCCGTTTGCCGCGTAAAGGCCGGTGAGACCCGTAAGGAGGCCGTGAATTCCTTCAAGCCCACCTCCACGCCTTCGACGGCCGCCGCATCGCCCGCCGCCGTGTCCCGGGCCGCCGCCAAAGCGCAAAAGGCCGCTGAGGACATGGAGCAGAATTGGCAGCGCACCATGAACATGACCGCCGCTTCCGCCCGCCCCTACGCCATGAACGAGTCCTTCGCCGTCGGCGATGTTATCGATCATCCCAAGTTCGGCAGCGGCGTCGTGCAGGAAATCTTTCCTCCCGATAAGATGCAGATCCTCTTCCGCGACGGCGCCAAGATGCTGCGCTGTGCGTGCTGAGGGGCAGTAAAGCGATTTTGAGATTGGGGAGAGGAGCACCCCACGGTTCTCCTCCTCCCCAAAAACTGCCGGCGCGGCTCGCACCCACCCCTCCTCTCCCAAGACTTTCATCTTTATCGAATCCCTATTCCGGATTTTTCTGTGATTATCATAACCAATTCTTTGGAATGATGGACTTTGTTGCATTGAAAACGATAGCCTGTTGCGAAAGTACGGTGTAACAATAACGGGGCGATCGAAAACGAACGGTTCCAAACCGGCGCAAGGCGGTTTGGAACCGTTCGTTTTCGATCGCTCTGAGGGGTCCGGGGGAATTCGACCCAAAGGGCGGCGAAGCCGTGACCGTTAGGCGAGCTTGCGAGTCTTACGGGCATCGCACGCAGAGCGATTCCCCCCGGCAGGCCTTACGGCATCATGGCGCAGAGCATGAGCCCGGTCGTGACCGGAAGCCCGCACATGATGTTGGCGTTGGCGATGGCCTGCCCGGATGCGCCGCGGCAGACGTTGTCGATGACGGATACCACGATGAGACGGTTGGTCCGGGGATCGACGATGACGGACATGTCGCAGAACATCGTCCCACGGACATTACGGGTCTCGGGAAGCTGGCCGGAGGGCAGGACGCGCACCCACGGGCTGTCCGCCCATGTTTCCTCATACACCCGCTGGGCGTCCGCCTGCGAGAGGGGAGCCTTGAGCTGTGCGTAGATCGTGGACAGGATGCCGCGGTTCATGGGCACAAGATGCGGATTGAAAGAGATGGTCATGGGCCCGTGCGCCAGACGGGACAGTTCCTGCTCGATTTCCGGGGTGTGGCGGTGCGTGCCGATGCCGTAAGCCTTGAAGGAGTCCGCGACTTCGCAGTAGAGCGAACCGAGCTTGGCGGAACGGCCCGCGCCGGATACGCCGGACTTGGAGTCCGCGACGATGCCGTGGGTTTCGATCAGGCCGTCGGCGAGGGCCGCGGTCATGCCGAGGATGATCGAGGTGGGGTAGCAGCCGGGGTTCGCCACAAGGCGCGCCTTGGCAATGTCGGAGGCGTAGAGTTCCGGCAGGCCGTATACCGCTTCGGGAAGCAGGTCGGGTCGCTTGTGCTCGACTTTGTACCACTGCTCATAGGTTTCCGCGCTTTTGAGGCGGAAGTCGGCGGAAAGATCCACCACCTTGAGGCCGCGCTCCACAAGCGCCGCCGCCATTTCGGTGGCCGCCGTGTGCGGGACGGCGAGGAAGGCCAGATCGCATTCTTTGGCGATGAGTTCCGGTTCGGGCTCGATGAGGATGACGTCGGCTCCCGGCAGGCCATTGAGGAACGGATACAGATCGCCGAGCCGCTTGCCCGCTTCGGTGCGGGAGGTGGCGGCGGTGAGCTTCATGTTCGGATGGCCGGTCAGCAGGCGCGCCAACTCCATTCCGGTGTAGCCGGTGACCCCGACAAGGCCCACCCGGATCATTTCTTGTGGCATGGCTTTTAATCCACCTTTTTCATGACGTATTTCATGCGCAGTTCGTACAGGATGCCCTCCAGAAGGCGGGCTTCGTCGCTGTCGAGGCATTGTTTGGTCTTTTCTTCGAGCATGGTCAGGATGTCGATGGTATGCTTGGCTATGACCAAATCCTGTTCGGTCGCGCCCGATTCAGGATTGGGGACCTCGCCGAGCTGCACCAGCGCGGACGAGGCGAGGGAAAGGATAAACGTGGAAAACGTAACCTGCGGCATGGAGCAGTCGCAGCCGGGCTTATTGCAGTCACAGGCCTTGTGGTCTTCAGGGGAAGCAGCGTTCATGGTGTCTCCGTGGAACGAGTGTCTATGATGGGTCCGGCGGGGATGCCGGTTCAACTTCTTACATCAGGAATAACTCGTCCCGGCTCAACGTCAAGGGCGCGATGATATGCGGAAAGTGCCGTTTCCAGATAATCGCGCGACGCGCTGAAGCCGCCGGAGGCACGCAAACCGTGCGCCAGAGCGTGCAATCCCGCCAGCGCGTCGGCCCAGTCCACCCAGCCCATGTGCCCGAAGCGGACCATGCGGCCCTTATAATGATCTTGTCCCCCCGCGAATACGATGCCGCATTCGTCGGCTGCCACCTTGAGGAGCTTGTCGCCGTCCACCCCGGCGGGCAGCATGATGCTGGTGACGCCCCATGCGTAATGCGTGGGCGCGAACAGGGGCAGATCCAGCGCCAGCGCCCCGGTACGGACCATGCAGGTGAGCGCCCACTGCTTGCGGTACAGGGCGTCGAGGCCGCCTTCTTCGAACAGCATGGACAGGCTTTCGTGCAGCCCCACGATGAGGTTGACCGGCGAGGTGAACAGCCCTTGCCCCTTGAGCAGGTTGTCGCGTTCGCCCGCGAGGTTGAAATAGAAGCAGGAGACGGGGATGGATTCGGCGCGTTTCCATGCGCGTGCGGAAAGGGCCATCAGCGCCATGCCGGGCGGGACCATGAGGCCCTTCTGGGAGCCGGTGAGGAGGCAGTCGATGCCCCATGCGTCCATCGGGCAGGGAGAGATGCCGACCGCCGAGATGCCGTCCGCGACAAGGAGCACTTCGCGCGTGCGGGTAAGCCGGGCGATGGCTTCCACCGGATGCTGCGCGGCGGTGGAGGTTTCGCAGACCTGCATGAACACGCCCTTGGCCTCGGGATGTTCGCGGAGCGCCTGTTCGACCTGCGCGGGCGTCACGGCCTGTCCCCAGGCCACATCGATTTCCACGACCTTAAGCCCGCGTACGGCGGCGATTTTGGACCAGCGTTCACCGAATTTGCCGCCGTTCACCACGATGACGGTTTCGCCGGGCAGGAACAGGCCGTGCACGGCGGCGGTCATGGCCCCGGTGCCGGAGCAGGAAAGCGGGAGCACCGGCTGTTCGGTGCCGAACAGCTTCTGGAGCATGGTTTCGGTTTCCAGCAGGATTTTCTTGAAGCCGGGCTTCCGGTGATGGATCATGTCCTGCGCGAGGGCGAGGCGGACGCGTTCGGGCAGAGGCGTGGGGCCGGGAGTGAGCAAACGGGGCTTGTTGAACATGATGTCTCCTGTCATGCGGACAAATTTCGCGGCGCGGATCAGTCTTTCCAGACCCGCAGGATAAAGACTTTGAGATAGGCCGTTTCGGGCATGGACGGATGCACCGGATGATCCGGCCCCTGGAAGCCCTGATACAGCAGTTGCGTGTTCAGGCCCCTCTTGGCGGCGCACTGGGCGATCAGGCGGCGCAGCGCTTCGGCCTCAAGGTGGTGCGAACAGGAACAGCTCGTAAGAATGCCCCCGTTTTCCACGAGTTGCAAGCCCAGATCGTTGACCCGGCGGTAGGCGTTGAGGCCCTGTTCGGCGTCCTTCTTGCGCTTGATGAAGGCCGGGGGATCGACGCAGACCACGCCGAATTTCCGCCCCCCGTCGCGCAGGGACGCCAGCGTGTCCAGCGCGTCGCCGGGCAGCGTCTCGCCGGGGCATCCGGCGTTGGCGGCAAGGTTGCGGCTTGCCATGTCGAGAGCCTGTCTGGAGGCGTCGAGGAACGTCACGCCCGCCGCGCCGTTCCGGGCCGCCATGACCCCGAACGCGCCCGCGTAGCAGAAGGCGTCGAGCACGGTCTTGCCCTTGGCGTACTTGGCGGCCTCCACCCGGTTGGGGCGCTGGTCGTAGAACCAGCCGGTCTTCTGGCCTTCCGCCAGCGAGACGGTAAAGGCTGCGCCGCTTTCCCGTACTTCGATTTCGTCCGGCACCGTGCCCATGCCCGTTTCCACGAGCAGGGGCAGGTTTTCCATCGTCCGCACGCCCACATCGTTGCGGAGCAGCACGGCTTTGGGGGTGAACAGCTCTCCGAGCACTTCAAGCAGGGCATCCTTCTGGGCTTCCATACCCGCCGTGGTGATCTGAGCGCTGAACACGTCGCCGTAGCGGTCGAGCACGAGGCCGGGCAGCCAGTCGCCTTCGCCGTGGCACAGGCGGTAAAAGGGCACGTCGAACAGCGTTTCGCGCAGCTGCAAAGCCCGTTCAAGGCGTTTTTTGATGAGGGCGGCGTCGAGCGGCTCATCGGCCTTGCGGCTGACGATACGCGCGGCGATGAGCGAAGCGGGGTTGACGTAGGCCGTCCCGATGGTGCGCCCGTCGGCGGCGCAGACCTGCGCGGCCTCGCCCGGCTCGAACGCCGTCAGCGGGGATCGCTTCACGTCCACTTCGTTGCTGAATATCCACAGGTGCCCCGCCCGCAGGCGGCGGTCTTCGTGTTTTTTGAGGAAAAGCTGTTGCATGGGTGTCCTTATGGAGGAAAGGGAATGAAGATTGGGGAGGGGGGAGGGAACCCTTCTGGAGAAGGGCTTCCCTCCCCCCTCCCCAAACCCCACCCCTCCCTCTCCTAAGACTTTCGTAATGGGGTGGGGGAGGCGCGAGTGTCGTTCCCTGTTTTTCCGTTTACAATGCGGCGATAGTTTTTGTGATTTTTTAGAGGGATATTCAGTTCAGGAGGAAAACGTAGGCCCAGATGCCCGCGTTGATGACCATTGCTAGGAAGATGGCGGCGGAGGCCATATCCTTGCCGCGTTTGACGTGTTCGTTCCATTCGGTGGTCACGAGATCGAAGGATTCCTCGTCGGCACTGTTGAGCAGTTCCACGACCATGACCCCGAGCCAGCCTCCGAGCACCAGCAGCCATTGTCCGGCATCTTTGCCCGTCACGGCAAGCAGTGCCGCCAGAACAACCAGTACGAGCACTTCATGCCGGAACGCCTGTTCTCCTTTCCATGCGAACACGAGGCCGGACAGGGAATTCTTGGTGGCTCCCATCAGATGCTTGGGATTGATGAATCGGGGCATAGCTTTCTCCCGGTTTCCTTTCAAAGGATGATGCATGGCACAGTTGCCGCCAATGCCAAGTCTCAAAACACAAAAGTCTTAGGAGAGGAAGGGGAGGGGTGTGGGGAGGG
>NZ_JNJP01000106.1 GCF_000701705.1 Bilophila wadsworthia ATCC 49260
ACAAGATATCATCATCGTAGGCGGGGGCATATCGGGCGCCGCGCTGGCATACGGGCTTTCCGGCAAGGGCCGGAAAGTGACCGTGCTGGACGCGCCGACCGATACCAATAAGGCGTCGCGGACCAACGTAGGGCTGATCTGGTGCCAGTCGAAATTCCTGCACCTGCCCGAGTACGCGAAGTGGGGCTTCGTCTCCTCGCGGCTGTACCCGGCGCTGACCAAAGAACTTGAGGAAATCTCCGGACATGCGATCCCGGTGAACTACACCGGCGGCATCATCCCGGTCCTGAGCGAAGAGGACTACCAGAAACGCGGCGACTACATCGAAAAGCTGCGCGAGGCCCTCGGCGAATACAAGGGCAACATGATCGACCGCGCCGAGCTTGAGAAGAAACTGCCCAAGATCGGCTGGGGCCCTGAAGTCTGCGGCGCTGCATGGTGCGAAGAGGACGGCGTGGTCGATCCCCTGTCCCTGCTGCGTGCCTTCCGGGCGGCATTGCCCCGCGTCGGCGTGGACTACCGCCAGACGCTGGTGTTCGACGTGCAGCCCCACGCGGGCGGCTACCGCGTCACCACAAAGGACGGGACCTTCGACTGCCAGAAGCTCGTGCTCGCCGCCGGGCTGTCCAACCGCCGCTTCGTCCAGTTCGCCATGCCCACCCTGCCCGTCTACGCGGACAAGGGGCAGGTGCTGCTCGTCGAGCGTATGCCCTTCGTCATGCCCATCCCGGTGCTCGGCGTCACCCAGACCTTCGGCGGCACGACCATCATCGGCTTCCGCCACGAGAAGGCCGGGCACCACACGCAGGTCGTGCCATCCGCCGTGGCTTCCGAAGGCAAATGGGCCATCCGCGTCTGGCCCGAACTCGGCAAGAAGCGCCTCATCCGCGCATGGGCCGGACTGCGCGTCATGCCCGACGACAGCATGGCGATCTACAGCCGCCTGCCGGGGCATCCCAACGTCACCCTCGTCAATACCCACAGCGCCGTGACCATGGCCGCGGCCCATACCCGCCTGCTCCCCGATTTCATCCTCGGCGGCGAACTGCCCGAAACCGCGCAGGGCATGACCCTCAAACGCTTCGGCTATTCGTGCTGAACAAGGACTACGCCATGCAAAACGCATCTACCGTTCATATCACCTTCGACGGGCAGCCGATGGAAGTCCCCGCCGGGATCAGCGTCGCCGCCGCCGTGCTCGGGCACGCCCACGCCGGGCACACCTGCAAGCATCCCGTGGACGGCAGCGCCCGCGCTCCTTACTGCCTCATGGGCGTGTGCTTCGAATGCCTCATGGAAATCGACGGCGAACCGGACGTCCAGTCCTGCCTCGTCACCGTGCGGGAAGGCATGGTTGTGAGACGTCAACTTCCCGGGGAGGCCGAATAATGGACAGAAACATGGATCTCATCGTCATCGGAGCCGGCCCCGCCGGACTCTCCGCCGCCTGCGCCGCGCGCGCCTGCGGGCTGGACGTGACCCTCGTCGACGAGCAAGCGGCCCCGGGCGGCCAGCTTTTCCGCAATATCGAAACCCCGATGGCGCAGGCGCTGCTCGATCCCAAGGAACGCTCCGCCGGGCTCGGGCTCGTGAAACGCTTCCGCGAATCCGGCGCGACCTACTACCCCGGCACCACCGTCTGGGGGCTTGAGCCGCACAGGGTTTCGTGCACCATGAACGGCAAGGCCGAAGAGCTGGCCGCCTCGCACATCATCGTGGCCCCCGGCGGCATGGAACGGCCCGTCCCCTTCCCCGGCTGGACGCTGCCCGGCGTCATGGGCGCGGGAGGGGCCGACATCCTGCTGCGCTCCGGCGGCACGCTCTCCGCCGACAAGAACGCCCCGGTCGTCCTTGCGGGCAACGGCCCCCTGCTCCTCCTGCTTGCCGGGCACCTGCTCGAAGCGGGCGTGCCCATCGCCGCGTGGCTCGACACCGGCTGGTGGTCCCGCCGCATCATGGCGGGCGCGCTCATGCCCGCTGGCGTGCTCGACATGCCGTATGTCGCCAAGGGCATGAAAATGGCACTGCGCGTACTCAAGGGCAAAGTGCCGATCATCCGCAACGTCACCAATATCCGCGCCGTGGGCTCCGATCATCTGGAAAAGGTCGTGTACGACGCGGGCGGCAAGACCCACGAAATCAACGCCTCCACCCTGCTGCGCCACGAGGGCATCATCCCGCGCACGCACATCCTCAATTCCCTGAACGCCAAGCACGCATGGGACGGCGTCCAGCGGTACTGGCATCCCGTCGTCGACGAAAACGGCCGCACCAGCGTGGACGGCATTTCCATCGCCGGTGACGGAACCTACGTCCACGGCGGCGATGCGAGTATGCTCAAGGGCGCCATCGCCGGAGTAGAGATCGCCCGACGCCTTGGCGTGATCAGCGACGCCGAAGCAGCCTACCGCAGCGGCCCGGCCCGCAGGCAGCTCCGTGCCATGCGCATCGCGCGCGGGTTCCTGCGCTATGTGTTCGCGCCCAATCCGGCCATCTTCAATGTCCCGGACGAAACGCTGGTCTGCCGTTGCGAATGCGTCACCGCCGGGGATATCCGCAAGGCCGTGGCCGAAGGCTTCCGCGACGTCAACGAAGTCAAGCGCTTCACCCGCTGCGGCATGGGCCAGTGCCAGGGCCGCATGTGCGGGCCCGCACTCGCGGAAATCACCGCCGCCGCCCAGTCCAAGGCGCCCGACGCCGTGGGCTGCCTCCAAGTCCGCCAGCCCTTCCGGCCGGTCAGCCTCGAAAACTACTGCAACCTCAACCTGCCCGGCTAAACGGGCCCGCCCCCTTCCCGCCGTCCGGGGAGGGGGCCACGGAAAACATCTATGCGGCGCTCCCTTTCCCTCCTCTGCCGACGGGGCATCTGCCTCCTGCTTGCAGCCAGCTACATCGTCTGCCTGTGCGCGGCCTCGCTCAATGCCGCCCCCACGGTAGCCGAAGCGGGGAGCATCGCCAGCCTCGAACTGTTGCCGAGAGCGGAAAACCCGCACCTTTCCCCGGATGATCCCGCGCTTGCCGCGTCGATCCCCGAAACGTCGGGCAAGAGCCTGCAAAGCTGGGAAAGCCTGTTCCCGCTCCTTCTCGTGATCCTGTGGCCCCACCTGTTCCGGGCCGTCCGCCTCCGCCTCCGAGACCACCGGCTGCCGCGCCATACCGACATACGCGGCCTGCTCCCTCTCCCCGCCGCGCCGCCGCTTGCGGATCCTCCTTTTTTCGCTGAGGATTCCATCATGTTTTCCCGTCGTATCATGCAGCGCCGCGCGGCCTGCGTTTAGGAGTACGCCATGACCATCCATTGGCTGGATTACGCGATCATCATTCTGTATTTCTTTGTTGTGGTCTACATCGGTTACTGGGCCATGAAAAAAGTCACCAACTTTGACGATTACGCCGTCGCCGGACGCGGCCTTCCCATGTCCATCTTCTTCGCGGCCATCGCGGCGACCCTGTGCGGAGGCGGCGCAACCATCGGGCGCGTTTCGTTCATGCACACCACGGGCATCGTGGTCTTCGCCGGGCTCATCGGCGTGGTGATCAACCAGATCTTCTCGGGCCTGTACATTGCCGGGCGCGTGCACAACATCAAGAACGTCTACAGCGTGGGCGACCTCTTCGGGCTGTACTACGGCCGCGCCGGGCGGCTCGTTTCCAGCATCGTGTGCTTTTTCTTCTGCCTCGGGCTGTACGGGGTGCAGATTCTGGCGATGGGAGCCATCCTCCAGACCGCCGTGGGCATAGACCTCATCCCGGCGGCGCTTATTTCTTCCGTCATCACGCTGGCCTATACGTGGTCCGGCGGTATGCTCGCCGTAACCATGACCGATGCAGTGCAGTATGTGATCATTATCATCGGCGTGAGCCTGTGCGGGTATCTCGCCATCGACCATCTCGGCGGCTTCGACGCCATGATGGCGACCCTGAACGCCATGCCCCGCTATGAAAGCAACCTGAAGCTGTTCTCCGGCTGGGGTCCGATCCAGTTCGCGGGCCTCTTCCTGAGCTTCCTGTTCGGGGAATTCTGCGCGCCGTATTTCATCCAGCGCTATGCCTCCACCAAGTCCGCCAAGGACAGCAAGGCCGGGGTGCTGATCTTCTCCGTCCACTGGATTTTCTTCCTCGCCACCACCGCCGGGATCGGCCTTGCTTCCATGGCGCTCCAGCCCGACGTCAAGCCCGACCTCGCCTTCACCAACCTTATCCGCGACGTGCTGCCCATCGGCGTGACCGGCCTCGTGCTGGCGGCCCTGCTCGCCGCCGTCATGTCATCGGGCGCGGCCTTCATCAACACCGCCTGCGTCGTGTACACCCGCGACATCTACAACAAGTTCATCAATCCTCAGGCCACGCAAGATCAGATGCTGCGCCAGTCCCGCATGTCCACCCTCCTCGTGGGCGGCGTTTCTATCGGCGTCGCCATCCTGTTCCAGGACGTGTTCGGCCTGATGATCTACATCTTTAAGCTGTGGCCTTCGGCGATCATCCCGCCGCTGCTGGCCGGGCTGCTCTGGGGCAAGGTGTCGCCCTACGCCGGGGCTCCCGCCGTGGTCATCGGCGTCGTGAGCTGCTTCCTGTGGAGCGACAAGGTGCTCGGCGAGCCCTTCGGCATCCCCGCCAACCTTATTGGTATCGGCCTCAACTGCCTGACGCTGTTCGTCGTCCATCAGATGATGAAGCGCCGCGTCCCCTCCACGGGCATCTACGCCCCCGAAGTCCTGTAAGCCCGCAAGGAGATTATCATGCTGGAATTCACGAAATATCTGATCTATGCGTCTTTCATCCTGAACATCGCCTGCGGCGTATGGGTGCTCACCGGCATCGTCCAGTGGATTGCGGAAATGAACAAGAAAAACTGACGGGAACCGTTGGGAGAGGGCGCGTTCCGTCCGCGGGAGGCCCCTCTTCCCCCTAAACGCGGGGAGGCTGAACGTCCCGCATCAACCCAAAGGAGCGAATATGAAAGGCGGTAGACTGTATTACGACATGCCCATCGGCATCCTGTGCCTCGAATCGCTGTTCCCAAAACCGCGCGGGCACATGCGCAATCCGCTGACCTACGGTTTTCCGACGGTGACGCGGGTCATACGGGGCGTGGACATTCCGCGCCTGCTGTTCAACCCCACTCCGGATCTGCTGGAGCCGTTCATTCAGGCCGCGAAAGAGCTTGAGGCCGACGGCGTGCAGGCCATTACCGGAAGCTGCGGCTTCATGGCCCGTTTCCAGAATCAAATCGCCGCCGAGCTGCACATCCCGGTTTTCCTGTCGAGCCTGCTCCAGCTTCCTCTGGTGCGCCTCATGCACGGGGAAAAGGCCGAGATCGGCGTCCTCACCGCCAGTAGTCAGGCCCTGACGCCCGCCCACTTCGCCAACTGCGCGACGCCGATGGAGTCGGTGCACATCCGGGGCATGGAAGGCAACCCCGAGTTCTGGGAGACCATCATTGAAGGCAAACGCCACGACTTCGACATGGAACGCCTCGAAGCCGAGATCGTAGGTTCCGCCGCCGCGTTCGCGCGGGAAAAGGCGCTCGACGCCCTCGTGCTCGAATGCACCGACCTTTCCGCCTTCTCCGCGCCCATCCAGCGCGCGATCAACCTCCCCGTCTACGACATCAATTCGCTCGTCGAGTACGCCTATTACGCCGTCTGCCGGAAGGACTACTAGCCAGCTATCCGGCAACGGCGATTCGGCTGTCCCGCCTCCTCCGGAGGCATTTCCCCCGCTCCTATCGGAAGGTCTCCTCTTCTTTCCGATGGGAGTTGGGGGAATCATTTTTCTGGGAGACAGGGGATCTCCGCAGGGTGGCTCCTCGCCCCCTCAGACTTCCCCGGAAAGGAAATGATTCCCCCACAACGCAGTCCGGGAACTGGGCGGAGCCCTGCTCAACGGCTACTTCCGGCGCGGCAGGGGCAGGCCCATCTTGAGCATGTGGGCGCGCAGGGTCGTGTAGTGGACGCCGAGAAGCTCCGTAGCGCTTCCCGGCCCCATGAGCTTATTGCCGGTCTTCTCAAGGACACGCCGGATATACCGCTGTTCCAGCTCAGCCAGCGAGGGCCAGCCGTCCTCGGGTGATGCCGCACCGCCCTCGACCTCGGGGGCGAACTCGAATTTCAGCGGCGTCCCCACCGCCTTGCTTCGGCTGAGAAGCAGCGAACGCTCAATGACGAATTCCAGCTCCCGCACGTTCCCCGGCCAGTCATGGCTGTACAGCCGCTCCAGCTCGGGGGCGGGCACGTCCGGCACCTCCATCTCGAACTGCGCCGCCTTGGTCCGCAGGAAATGCCCCACAAGCGCCGGGATGTCCGCTTTCCGATCCCGCAGCGGCGGGATGACAATGGTCAGTACTGCCAGACGGAACCACAAGTCCTTGCGGAACGTCCCTTCCCGTACCTTCTTCATGAGATCGGTCTGCGTCGCCGCGATCACCCGGACATCCACCGGAATAGGCCGGTGATCGCCTACGCGGGTTACATACCGACTCTCCAGCACGCGCAGCAGGTGCACCTGCGCCTCCTAGGGCATCTCCCCGATTTCGTCGAGAAACAGCGTCCCGCCGTTGGCCTGCTCGAAGTACCCCCTCCTCGTCGTGTGCGCGCCAGTGAATGCGCCCTTCTCGTGCCCGAACAGTTCGCTGCTCAAAAGGCTTGGGGTGATCGTCCCGCAGTTCACCTTAAGGAACGGGCCGTTGCGCCGATCCGACCGCTCATGGATGGCGTCGGCCACGGACTCCTTACCCGAACCCGTTTCCCCAAGGATAAGCACCGTCGTCCGCGTCGGGGCCGCCAGCTCGATGCGCTGCCGGACCTCGGCCAGCTCAGGGCACAGGGACAAGCGCTCGAATCCCGATCCCGCCGGGGTGTAGGGCAACGCCTTTTCCTCCGTGAACGACAGGCGTTCCCGAAGCTCCCCGGCGAGGGGCCGCACAAGCCGCTGGAGCTGCTCCACATGCGTCCATGTGAAGGCGTCGTAGTCGTCGGACCAGAAGTTCAGGCAGAAATAGTATTCGCCGTTCTCGAACAGCGGAAGCCGGATCATTGCGCTGTGGATCAAAAAAGGCACATCGGCCAGATCAGGATCTTTGAACGGAGCTTGAACCTTGTAGCCGTCCAAATTGTTGATGAGGACAGGCTGGTTGATTTTTTCACTTTCAACGAAAGGCGCACCCCGTTCGGGGTTCGAAATGCGCGTGGTCCGGCGGCTGTCCAGTTTGGTGTCGAACATCTGGATCACGCGGGTAAAATCCTTGGAAATGAGAATGGCGTTGATGCGCACGACCGGAAGATACGGACGTATCATATTGTGAAGGCAGGTTATTGATCCGTGGAGCCCGTTCGTTCTGTAAAAAATGAGGCACGCCATCGCGCCGGATTCGAAAAAAGGATCGGAAGGATAGGAAGGCATGGGCGGCTCCGTTCGGACTTTTCATACTGTGTAAATCACATCGTATTCTATGTAATAGACACTGTTTTTTAAAACTATGCGGTCAAAACATATTGTTATTTTAAGAACAATGCAATGGCACGGAACCTGCTCAAAGCGAGGCATAGAGAATTTCCATTCCTCTCAACCAAGGAGTCTTGAACATGCCTCCACGCATTGATCCTGAAAAATGTACAGGTTGCGGGTTGTGCGCCAGCATTTGCCCCTTGCAGGTCTTCCGCCAGAAGCAGCCGAAGACAACCCCGGAAGTTGCCTACGGCGAAGAGTGCTGGCACTGCAACGCCTGCGTGCTCGACTGCCCTGCCAAGGCCGTTTCGCTCCGCCTTCCCCTGAACTACATGCTGCTCCATGTGGACGCAGACACCCTGCACAGCTAGGAGGTGCTTATGATTCCCGTATCCAAGACGCTCGAAACGGACATCGCGGTCGTGGGCGGAGGCATCGGCGGGCTGTGCGCGGCCATTGCGGCGGCGGAAGGCGGCGCCAGGGTCATGGTCCTCGAAAAGGCCAATACCAAACGCAGCGGCTCGGGCGCGACCGGCAACGATCATTTCGCCTGTTATTACCCGAAGCACCACGGCGGCGACATCCGGCCCATCCTGCGCGAACTGCTCGACAGCCTTGTCGGGCTGTGCCATGACCCGCTGCTTTCCCTGCGCTTTCTTGAGAGGAGCATCTCCATCGTGGACAAGTGGCACGAGTGGGGCATCAACATGAAGCCGTTCGCGGACGACTACGTGTTCATGGGCCACGCCTACCCGGACCGCCCCCGCATCTGGCTCAAGTACGACGGGCACAATCAGAAGGAAGCCCTCACCCGGCAGGCCAAAAAGGTCGGCGTAACCATCGTGAACCACCATCCCGCCGTGGATCTCATGCGCGACGAACAAGGCATTACCGGCGTACTTGCGCTGGATGTGTCCGGGGAAACCCCCTCGTTCACGTTCGTCAAGGCGCGCAAGGTCATCCTCGCCACCGGCACCGCCAACCGTCTGTACCCCGCCGCCGGATCCCCGGGCTGGCCCTTCAATACCGCCTTCTGCCCCGCCTGTGCGGGTGCGGCGCAGGCGCAGGGCTGGCGCATCGGCGCGAAGCTCGTGAACATGGAGCTGCCCAACCGCCATGCCGGGCCCAAGTTCTTCGCCCGCGCCGGAAAGTCCACATGGATCGGCGTGTACCGCTATCCCGACGGCAAACTGCTCGGCCCCTTCGTGGACAAGGCCACCCGCGAGGTCGGGGACATCACCTGCGACGTGTGGAACTCCGCCTATACCGACGTGCTCATGAACGGCACCGGCCCCGCCTACATCGACTGTACGGGCACGGGCCCCGAAGACATGGCCTTCATGCGCGAGGGCATGGCGAGCGAGGGGCTCACCGGGCTGCTCAACTACATGGATGAAAAGGGCATCGATCCCTCGAAGCACGCCGTAGAGTTCATGCAGTACGAGCCGCACCTCATCGGGCGCGGGCTGGAAATCGACATCGACGGGCAGACCTCCGTACCCGGCTTGTACGCCACCGGCGACATGGTGGGCAACTTCCGCGCCGACATCGCCGGGGCCGCCGTCTACGGCTGGATCGCCGGGGAGCACGCCGCCGCCCATATTGGGGACGCCCCCCTCGCCGACATCGAAAACACGCCGTGGGCGCAGGAGCGCATGGCCTATTACAGCCGGTTCATGGAACGGCCTTCCGGGGCGCACTGGAAGGAAGCGAACCTCGCCCTCCAGCAGATCATGGCCGACTACGCCGCCGCCGGGCCGCACCGCGTGCGTTCCGCGACCCTGCTCAACGCCGGGCTGAAGTACCTCGCGGATCTGCGGCGCAACGCCGAAGCCGAAATAGCGGCATCCGACGCCCACACCCTCCTGCGCGCCATCGAGACGCTGGATCTCATCGACAACGGCGAGATCGTCATGCACGGCGCGCTCGAACGCAAGGAATCACGCGGTATGCATCAGCGTTCCGACTTTACCTTCACCAATCCGCTGCTGTCCGACAAGTTCCTGACGCTCCGCAAGGAACAGGGGAGAATCATCCCCGAATGGCGCCAGCGCTGGACAGCCTGATAAGGGGAGACGCGACGTGCCGGGGGAGGAGGGAGGAAACCCTTCTGAAGAAGGGCTTTCCTCCCTCCTCCCCCGGACCCCCACCTTCCCAAGACTTTCGACTGGTGGGGAGGCGGCGCGCAGGGAGTCCGTTCC
>NZ_JNJP01000107.1 GCF_000701705.1 Bilophila wadsworthia ATCC 49260
GGGGTTTGGGGAGGGGGAAGGGCCCCTTTTAGGGGCCCTTCCCCCTCCCCAAAGGCTTCGCCCTACGCCCCGAGATAGGCTTCCTGAATGCTCGGGTTGGCGAGGAGATGGGCGGCGGTGTCTTCCATGACAACGCGCCCAAGCTCCAGCACATACCCTCGGGTCGCCAATTTGAGCGCGGCGCGGGCGTTCTGTTCCACAATAAGAATGGTCACGCCGGACTGGTTGATGGCGCGGATCGTCTCAAAGATGGACTTCACGAGCAGGGGGGCGAGGCCGAGCGAAGGCTCATCCAGCAACAGCAGCTTGGGCTGGCCCATGAGCGCACGCCCGATGGCCAGCATCTGCTGTTCGCCGCCGGAAAGCGTCCCGGCAAGCTGATCCTTGCGCTCGTGCAGACGGGGGAACAGATCAAAAATCCAGTCCAGCGTCTGCTCGGCCTTTTCCTTGTCCCCCACGGTGAACGCACCGAGGCGCAGGTTTTCGAGCACGGTGAGCACCCCGAATACCCGGCGGCCTTCGGGCGACTGGGTCAACCCGCGCCGCACCACTTCATGGCTCGGCAGGGTGTGCAGATCCTCTCCCTGAAAACGAACCGCGCCGCCGGAAGCCCGCACAAGCCCGCTGATGGTCAGCAGGGTCGTGGTTTTTCCGGCGCCATTCGCACCAAGGATACTCACGATTTCGCCTTCGTCAACGCGCAGGCTCACGCCGTGCAGCACTTCTTCCGTGCCGTACCCGGCTTGCAGATTTTCGACTTCCAGAAACATCCGAACTCCCGGATCGTCCGTTTACAGACGGGAAAAACATATCCCCCCCACCTCCATTACGAAAAATTTAGGAGGGAGGGGATGGGGTTCGGGGAAGGGGAGGGAAGCCCTTTTTAAAGGGTTCCCTCCCCTTCCCCGATTCTCTCTAATCATCCTGCCCCAAATAGGCTTCAATAACTTTAGGATCGCGGCGCACGACGTCGGGCGAACCGCTGGCGATAAGCGAACCGTACTCAAGTACAAGGAGCTTCTCGCACACCTTCATGACGAGGCCCATGTCGTGCTCGATGAGCAGAACCGTCACCCCCCGCTGGCGGATGGCGTAGATAAGCTCGATGAGCACCGCCGTTTCGGGGTCGTTCATGCTCCCGGCGGGCTCGTCGAGAATGATGAGCTTGGGATCGGAGGCCAGCGCACGGGCGATTTCGAGCAGGCGCTGGTTGCCGTAAGACAGGCTCCCGGCCTCCTCGGCATAACTATCGGCAAGGCCGACGAACTCCAGCTCGTTCATGGCCCGCTCAAGGGCGGCCCGCTCCTCGCGGCGCTGCGCCGGGGTGTGGAACATGGAGCCGATGATCCCGCTGTGCATCCGGCAATGGCGGCCCGCAAGGACGTTCTCCACCAGCGGCAGCGTGGGGAACAGGCGGATGGACTGGAACGTCCGGGCAATGCCGAGGCCCACGATGGTATGCGGCTTCATGCCCTTGATGGACTGCCCGGCGAACCGGATGTCGCCGCCGTCCGGAACGTAGTTGCCCGTGATCAGGTTGAACACCGTGGTCTTGCCCGCACCGTTGGGGCCGATGAGCCCCACGATGCTGCCCTGCTCCACGTCAAAGGACACTTCGTTCACGGCGGTCAGGCCGCCGAAAATCTTGGTCACGGTCTGCAAAGAGAGAAGGCTCATGCCGCGCCCTCCTTCCGGGCCGTCCGGGGAGCGACCGGCGAGCTGAAATCACGCGTGCGCCGCAACAGCCGCCGCACATCGTACCGGCGCGGCGAAGGCGGCAGAAGCCCCTGCGGGCGCACCACCATCATGATCATCATGGCAAGGCCGAAGACGAGCATACGGGCGCTGGCGAAGTCACGGAACATTTCCGGCAGGGCCACGATGAGGAACGTGCCGAGCAAGACGCCGATCTGGCTGCCGCCGGAGAGGATGACCACGGCAAAGACCACCACCGATTCCCAAAAGGTAAACGAACTCGGGGAAATGATGGTCATCTTGGCGGCAAAGAGGTTCCCGGCCATGCCCGCCCAGAACGCGCCGATGACGAAGGCCATGAGCTTCAGGTGCGCCACGTCCATGCCGCAGCCCTCGGCGGCGGTGTCGTCTTCCTTGATGCAGTTCAACGCGCGGCCGAAACGCGACTCGGAAAGCCAATGGAACAGCAGCACGGTAAGCCCGACCATGATCCAGATGAGGTAGTAGAACTGGATGGCCTTGCGGATCTTGATGCCGAAAAGTTCAGGACGGGCGATGCCGAAAATGCCGTTCGCGCCGCCGGTCAGGCCGAACACGTCGTTGATCAGGGCGATGCGGACGATTTCCACGATGCCGATGGTCACGATGAGCAGGTAGTCGCCGCGCAGGTGGATGATGGGCCGGGCCACGATCAGCGCGAACAGCGCCGCCGCCGCGCCCGCCACGGGGATGAGCAGCAGGATGGGGATCTGGTAGTGCGTATTCAGGATCGCGGTCACATACGCGCCCACGGCATAGAACGCCGCGTGCCCCATGTGGAAGATCCCCGCCTGCCCGAGGATGACGTTCAGGGAGAGCGCCAGCAGCGCGTACAGGCCCACGTTGACGGCCACTTCGGTCCAATAGGTGTTCATGCCGAGCGGCAACACCGCCACAAGGACGGCGACCAGCACGGGGTAATAGCGTTTGAACAGGCTCATAACTTGTCGGCCACCCTTTCACCGAGGAGGCCGGTGGGCCTGATGATGAGAATGAGGATGAGCACGAGGAAGGCAATGGCGTCCTTCCACGCCATGGCGAGATACGACGCGCCGAGCGCCTCGATCACGCCGAGCAGCAGCCCGCCGATCATGGCTCCGGGGATGTTCCCGATGCCGCCGAGGATGGCCGCGGTGAACGCCTTGAGGCCGTAGGACCAGCCCATCGTAAAGTCGATCTGCCCGTAGTACGTGCCCACCATAACCCCGGCGACGCCGCCGAGCCCCGCGCCGATGAAGAACACCAGCGAGATCACGCGGTCCACGTTGATGCCCATGAGCCGGGCCGCGCCCTGATCGATGGCGACGGCGCGGATGGCGGTCCCCATACGGGTGCGGTTGATGAAGGCGTACAACGCCAGCATGAGCACCAGCGAACTGACGATGACGATGACGCGCATCAACGGCACGTTCAGCCCGAAGATATTGAACGTCAGCGTGGGAATGAGGTTTTCCGGGTAGACGTAGACGCGCGCGCCGTAGATGAGCATGACAGCGTTCTGGAAGACGATGGACGCGCCAAGGGCGGACACCACGGCGGCAAGGCGGTTGGCCTTGCGCAGCGGACGGTAGGCCACCCGCTCCAGCGCGACGCCGAGCAGGGCCACCAGACCGAACACGATGATCACCACAAGCCCCACCGCCAGTACGGGCGTCATGCTTCCGGAGAGGCCGCCGGACACAAGCAGAGTCATTCCGAGATACGCCCCGATGGTGAAAATGTCGCCGTGCGCGAAGTTGATCAGCTTCAACACGCCGTACACCATCGTATAGCCGAGCGCGACGAGGGCATAAATGCCGCCCACGGCAAGGCCATTGATGAGCTGCTGTAAAAATTCGTTCATATCATCAGGAGGTTTGATAAAGGATTGAAGCGGACGGAAGCGGAACTCCCGAACCCGGAACCTTATGGCCCCGGCCCGCCGTGTCGGAAGCCCCAGACACGGAAGCACGGCGACCGGGGAACCCCGTCACCGTACCCAAGAAAAGAAGCCGAAACTTCTGAGGCTCCCGGAAGGCATCCTCCCGGGAGCCGAAAACCTTACTTCTGAAGCACGAACCCGCCGTTGCCGTCCACTTCGTAGACCTTGTAAAGGTCGCCGATGCGGTCGCCCTTTTCGTTGAAGCCGAGCTTGCCGGTCAGGCCGGGATATTCCTTGAGATCCTTCTTGAGGTACTTGGCCACGGCTTCCGGATTGGCATCCGTCCCGGCCTGGAGCGCCGCGACGATGACTTTGAAGGCGTCGCCGGCCAGCACGGACCACACGGAACTCGGCAGGCTGTTGTACTGCGCCTTGTAGCGGGAGAAGAAATCCTTGGCTTCGGGGGTATCGAAGTCGTGGGCGGACGGCGGGCTGATGAAGAAATAGCCCTTGGCGGCATCCTTGCCCGCGATCTTCACGAGGTCGGTATTGTTGGCGGCGTCGCCGCCCATCATGGGCACGTCCCAATGCATTTCCTTCTTCTGGCGGAGCAGCATACCCGCTTCGGGGTAATAGCCGGTGAAGAAGATGAGGTCGGGATCGGCGGCCTTCAGCTTGGTGAGGATGGCGGTGTAGTCGCGCTCGCTCGGGGTCAGGGCGTCGTAGAACACCACAGGCACGCCCGCGTCCTTGAGGCCCTTCTGCGCTTCTTCGGCGAGGCCCTTGGCGTAGGAGGAATTGTCGTGCAGGATGGCGACCTTCTTGAAGCCCTTGGCGGCAATGACCTTGCTGGCCACGCGGCCCTGTTCGTCATCGCGGGGGCAGGTGCGGAAGAAAAGGGGAAGGCCCTTTTCCGTCAGGCGCACGCTGGTGGACCCCGTGGCGATCTGCATGATTTCGGCTTCGTCGATGATGTTCTGGGAAGCCTCGGTCACGGCGGAACCGTACGTCCCGATGACCGCCATTACCCCGGCGGAGGCCAGCTTCTGGGCGGCGAGGGAGGCCGTGCGCGGATCGCCCGCGTCGTCTTCCACAATCAGCTCGATCTGCTTGCCGTTGATGCCGCCCGCCTTGTTCACTTCCGAAACGAGCAGGCTCACGATCTGCTGCATGTCCTGGCCTTCGCTGGCCCACTTGCCGGTAAGCGGGCACATCAGGCCGATGCGGATAGCGTCCGCGGCAAAGGAGGGACCGGCCGCCAGCATGAGCATGGCGGCGACAAGCATCAGTTTTTTCACAAGATTGTTCATGCTTTCCCCTGAGAAATGGAACGTTTTTCGGATGGGACGACGGGGCGGGACGGCCGGGGCCCTGCTTTTCCGAAAGAAACAGACGGCATCCCGCATGGTGCCAAGCATCTACCGTACAACAAAATAAGGAAAAACGGAACCCGCTCCGGGCACGTCATCCGCCCCGTTTTTCGCCGGATCGCCGCGTCGGGCAGGGCAAAAGGGGCCGCCCGGGCCTGCGCACCGCCGAAAGCTACGGATGAGAGTACAAAAATTCGTCCCTTGATTTGTAGAAAATGAGACTATATGTTCAGTGCAATGTACGATTTTCCCTTAGAGGTGCCCTGTGCTGATCCGTTGCCCTGAATGCCGGTTTGAACGCCAGATAGACGAGAACGCCATTCCCGCCAATGCGGCGATGGCGACCTGCCCGCATTGCCAATACCGTTTCCGTTTCCGCAACCCGGACGGAACGCCCGTTGTCGACGAGACGCCCGCAGCCGCTCCCGCCCCGCAAACGGCTCCCGCCGGGCGCCCCCTGCCTCCGGATTTGGACGGCGACGATCCGCTGCCGCCCGGAGCGATGGTCCCCCGTATTCCGGGCGACCATGACGCCTCCGCGCCGACTCCCGAGGTCCCCGAAGCCGAGCCCCAAAAGGGCCAGCCGGCCCCCCCGCAAAACGTTGCGGAAAAGCGCTCCGACTTCTGGAACAATTTCCAGAAGAAACGCGACGGGGAAAGCAAGGGCAAAGGCGGCATCGCAGCCGCCATGCATGTCGACGGCACCGACGTCCCGTGGGAAGAGCCCAAGCGCTACAACCTCTTCATGGCCCTTTACCAGACCATCCTGCGGGTGATGTTCAACGCGCCCCGCTTCTTCGCCGCCCTGCCCGCCACCAACGGCAAACTGACCCGCCCGCTCGTGTTCTACCTCATCCTCGGCATGTTCCAGACCCTCGTCGAGCGCATGTGGTACCTCATGAGCATTCAGGCCAGCGGGCCTTCCATCACCGACCCCAAATTGCAGGAAGTCCTCGGCGACGTGGCACAGAGCATGAGCCTGCCCCTGACCATCCTCCTGACGCCGGGCATCCTTGCCATCCAGCTCTGTTTCTTCGCGTCGGTCTTTTACCTCATGCTGCGGCTCGTACAGCCGGAAAACGTCCAGTTCCGCACGGTGTTCCGGGTCATCGCCTACAGCGCCGCGCCCACCGTGGTCTGCATCGTCCCTCTGGTCGGCCCGCTCGTGGGCAGCATCTGGTTCGGCGTCTGCTGCTTCATCGGATGCAAGTACTCCATGCGCCTGCCGTGGTCCCGCACCGGGCTGGCCCTCGGCCCGCTCTACCTCATCGCGTTCGCCATCGGTATGCAGCTTATCCGGCAGTTCCTGAGCATGAGCGCCTAAAAAAATACCGTATTGGGGAAGGAAGGGAAAACGTTTCTGGAGAAAAGGGAAGCCCCCACGCTTTTCCTCCCTTCCCCAAACCTGCCACGCGGAGCCCTTCCCTCCCTTTCTTAAAGGCTTTTGTGTTTCTCGAATCCCTGTCCGCAGCGCGCCCCAAAGCGGACTCTTTGGGGAACGGTATGCATTTCAGCGTGGAAAGGTTCCAGCACGCTTCGTCCCCGCATAAAAAACACCGCTCACGGCTCTTTTTCCTTCTTCAAACCTCTTTTTGCGAGTCTTGAACAGCAAAAAACCGCCCTCCGAATGATTACGGACGGGCGGTTTCTCCCTTTTCTCAAGGGGGATAGCCTTTTCTTCCGCTTTTCGGCATAACAGGATCCCCCGGACGGCAAACGTCATCTCCGAAACGACGCCTGACGCCCGCAACGCCTCTCGGAAGGAGACAGGGGAAACGTTCCTCCCCGCAATGCCCATGAAAAGAAAAACGAAAGTCCGGATCGCAAGATTCACCCGGCAAGTGCCTATCCTCCGCGAAATGCAGGCCCTGCGCAACGAAAGCGTGCTCCGCCTCGTCGTGCAGGCGGCCTTTGTCGGCGGCTGCACCGGAGGCGTCATCGGCGTGTTCCGCTGGCTCTATGATCACGGCAACGCGTGGATCGTCTCCACGCTCAGGCACGGCGCGGATGATCTCGCCACAGCGCTGATCGTCTTCGGCACGCTCATCCTGCTGGCGCTCATCGTGGGCCAGATGGTCAGGAAGGAGCCCCTCATCAGCGGCAGCGGCATCCCCCAGACGGAATTGGCGCTGGCCGGGCAGCTTCCCTATCCGGGATTCCGCATTGTAGCCTCCAAATTCGTCGGGACACTGCTGTCCCTGTCAGGCGGCCTCTCCGTGGGGCGCGAGGGCCCGAGCATCCAGATGGGCGCGGCCGTGGGCTGCGGTTTCGGACGGATCTTTCAAAAACTGACCGGCGAAGATCCGGGCCATGCCCCGCGCTTTCTCATCGCGGGCAGCGTCGCCGGGCTTGCCGCCGCCTTCGGCGCACCGTTCGCGGGGATGCTGTTCGCTTTTGAAGAGGTCAAAACCATCGTGACCGTGCCGCTGCTGCTGTTCACCGGCGTGGCCTCATTCTCCGCATGGTTCGTCATCACGATCCTGTTCGGCTTCGGGCTGGTGTTCCCCTTCTCGTCCATCCCATCCCTTGACTGGGGGCAGATGTGGCTCCCCGTGCTGTTCGGCGTGGGGACGGGGCTGTTCAGCGCCCTCTACAATACCGCCCTGCTCCGCGTGACGGAATTCCATGACCACCAAAAACTGGTCCCGGCCCCCCTCAAGCCGCTCCTGCCCTTCCTGCTCAGCGGTGTCCTGTTGTACGTCTATCCGCAGGTGCTCGTGGGCCTCGGCTATTCCACAGCCGATCTCGGCGGGCTCACGCCCAACGGCCCGCTCCTGCTCGGCTCGGTGGCGCTCCTCCTGTTCGTCAAGATCATCTTCTCCATCCTGAGCTTCGCCTCCGGCGTGCCCGGCGGCCTGCTCATGCCCATGCTCGCCATCGGCAGCATGGTCGGCGCCGTGGGCGGGACCCTGCTCATCGGAAACGGTTTTTCCGCCGAACCGCAGCTTCCCGCGTATCTCGTGCTCGGCATGGCCGGCCTGTTCTCGGGCACGGTGCGGGCGCCCCTCACCGGCACGGCGCTGGTCGCGGAAATGTCCGGCGCGTTCCAGTGTCTGCCCGAAATGGCCATCGTCGCCTTCATCTCCACGGTCGTCGCCAACGGGGTCGGCTCGCCCCCGGTATACGACTCTCTGAAACGCCGCATCCTCGTGAACAAAAACGCCTCATCAAAAATCGAATAACAATTGGATATACTTCATTTTTTAAAAAAGGGCTTGCATTATTCCAAATAAATACGCTAAGCAAGACCTTTCCCTGAATTCCAAACAGTACGGAGCATGATGACATGACCCGCAAAGACCGCACCGAAGGCATCTACAACCGCCGCGAAGTGCTCGACGAGAGCGAACGCCGCCAGTATTGCCTGATCCAGCTCAAGGACCTGCTCTCCTACGCCTACAGATATTCTGAAGACGTCAAGAAACGCTTTGACCGCGCCCAGTTCAACGTGGAGAAGTTCAAGACCCTTTCCGACATCAAGCACATCCCGCTGCTGAAAAAGAAAGAGCTCATCTTCCTCCAGTCCATCGGCCCCCGCCTCGGCGGCCTGCTGACCAAGGACATCGGCGAACTGAAGCGCATCTTCCTCTCGCCCGGCCCCATCTTCGACCCCGAAGACCGCATGGACGACTACTGGGGATACACCGAAGCCTTTTATTCCGTAGGGTTCCGCCCCGGAGACGTGGTTCAGGTAACCTTCAACTATCACCTGTCCCCGGCCGGGCTGATGTTTGAAGAGCCACTGCGCAACCTCGGCTGCGCCTCCATCCCGGCGGGCCCGACCGATCCCGGCACCCAGCTCGACATCATGCAGAAGCTGCGCGTGTCCGGCTACGTGGGCACGGCGAGCTACCTGATGCACCTCGCCCAGAAGGCCGAGGAAAAGGGCATCAACCTGCGCAAGGATCTCTTTCAGGAAGTGGCTTTCGTCACCGGCGAACGCCTCTCCGAAAAGATGCGCAACCAGCTCGAAAAGAAGTTCGACATCATCCTTCGCCAGGGCTACGGCACGGCCGACGTGGGCTGCATCGGCTACGAGTGCTTCCACAAGACCGGCCTGCACATCTCGAACCGCTGCTACGTGGAAATCTGCCATCCCGACACCGGCATCCCGTTGAAGGACGGCGAAGTGGGCGAAATCGTCGTGACCTCGTTCAACAAGACGTACCCGCTCATCCGCCTTGCCACGGGCGACCTGTCCTACATCGATCGCGCCCCCTGCGCCTGCGGGCGTACCAGCCCGCGCCTCGGCAGCATCGTGGGCCGCGTGGACACCACCGCCCGCATCAAGGGCATGTTCGTCTACCCCCATCAGGTGGAACAGGTCATGGCCCGCTTCGAGGATATCAAGCGTTGGCAGATCGAGGTCATCAACCCCGGCGGCATCGACGAGATGATCCTCTATGTGGAAGCCAGCAACTTCCATCAGGAAGACGAGCTGCTGCACCTCTTCCGCGAACGCATCAAGCTACGTCCGGAACTCAAGGTGCTTGCCCCCGGCACGCTGCCTCCGCAGATCAAGCCCATCGAAGACAAGCGCGAATGGGATTAGTTTCCGTAGAGTGCTGAATGTGGGGGAGGGGAGAGGGAAACTTTCTGAAGAAAGTTTCCCTCTCCCCTCCCCCAC
>NZ_JNJP01000108.1 GCF_000701705.1 Bilophila wadsworthia ATCC 49260
TTCTGGAGAAAGTTTCCCTTCCCCCTCCCCAAACCCCACCCCTTTCCCTTCAAAGACTTTTGACTTTATCGAATCCCTGTTCGATGTTTTCCCTGCAAGCGCAAGAAAAGCCCGCTTAAACATATTTCGTTTAAGCGGGCTTTTCTTAAGACAACAATTATTGGCTGCAACGGATATTTTTCCTCAACAGGCTAATACCCTTTTCCGTTTTCCGCCGGACGGAACTTCTTTCGCGCGGCCTCCCCACCAGTCGAAAATCTTTGGAAGGGGGGCTTGGAGGGGGCGGGGAACCGTTCTCTAGAAAGGTTCCCCGCCCCCTCCAAGCTTCTTCCTTTTCTTCCCCACACCTACTGCAAAATCTTCTCTTCAGGACCGGGGCCTTCGACGGGGTTGGAGAGGGTACCTATGCCTTCGATGGACACCTGCACGACGTCATCCGCCTGAATGGGCGAAATGCCGGGCGGCGTCCCTGTAAGGATGACGTCTCCGGGCATCAGCGTCATGACGCGGGAAAGGAAACAGAGCAAATCCAGAGGACGGAAAATCATGTCCCCGGTATTCGCGGATTGACGGACTTCGCCGTTTACAAGGCAACGGATGGAAAGATCGTTGATATCCTCAAGCTCGGTCTCAATCCACGGGCCGATGGGACAAAACGTATCGTAGGACTTGCAGTGGCCGATGAGCGGATCGACCTTCTGTACCTCGCGGGCCGTCACATCGTTGGCACAGGTGAACCCGAACAGGCTTTCCTCCGCCTCCTCCGGCGTCAGGTTGCGGCATACCTTGCCCACGACCATCGCCAGCTCCGCCTCATGCTCAATGCGGCCCATGCCCGACGGCAATACGATCGGTTCGCCGTTACCGATAATGCTGCTCGGCGGCTTGAGGAAAAAACTCGGCATGTTGGGCAGGGGATACCCGAGCTCCTCAGCGTGCGCCTTGTAGTTGAGCCCGACACAAACGACCTTGGAAGGCGTTACCAGCGGAAGCACCTTCGCTTCGGAAAGCGGTATGGGTTCCATGTGCCCTGGCTGCTGGTGAAGACGGAACACCAACCCGTCCTCAAGGATGCCGTAATACGATGTGCCGCCGTGTTCGACCCGTATGATCCGCATGGAACGCTCCTTGTTTGCCTTTTAAAGCCGTCATAGGATACGCCAGCGCACCCCCGAACGCAACGAAACGGGGTTGCGCCGGATGCCGGGATGCCTTATTCCTTCCCGAATCCCTCAACATTCCCGCGTTTACCGCGACACATGGAGCATCTCCCGATGGCGCAAGGCACTTTCCATATCATCACGTTTGGCTGCCAGATGAACGTCAACGACTCGTTTTGGCTCGCCAGATCCCTGCAACGCCGGGGGTTCGTCGAATCGCCCCTTGAAAAGGCGGAAGTCGTCATCCTCAACACCTGCTCGGTGCGCGACAAACCGGAACAAAAAGTCTATGCCGCGCTTGGGCGCATCAAATATGAAACCCGCCGCGTGCCCGGCTCGTTTGCCGTGGTCGCGGGATGCGTGGCCCAGCAGATCGGCGCGGGCTTCTTTGAGCGTTTCCCGCAGGTACGGCTGGTCGTGGGCGGCGACGGGCTCGCCATGGCTCCCGACGCCATCGAAAGGCTGCATGGAGATCCTTCCCTGCGCCTGAACCTCACCGACTTTTCCGAAATCTACCCCGAACGCGATCCCGCCCTGCCCGCGCAAGGTGAAGGCGAGATCCCTCCAGTGGCCTTCGTCAACATCATGCAGGGCTGTGACAACTTCTGCACCTACTGCATCGTCCCCTTCACGCGGGGCCGTCAGAAATCCCGCGACGCCGGAGCCATCCTTGACGAATGCCGGGCGCTCATCGACAACGGCGCGAAGGAAATCACCCTGCTCGGCCAGAATGTGAACTCCTACGGCCTCGATAAGCACGCTTCCGGCGACACGTCGTTCGCACGCCTGCTGCGTAAGGTGTCGGAACTGCCCGGACTCGCCCGGCTGCGTTTCGTGACTCCGCATCCTAAAGATCTCTCCCCAGAGGTCATCGCCATGTTCGGGGAAGTTCCGAACCTCTGCCCGCGCCTGCACTTGCCGCTCCAAGCCGGATCGGATCGCGTGCTGGCCCGCATGAACCGCAAGTACGACATGGTCCGCTACATGACGCTTGTGGAAGGCCTCCGCGCCGCCCGCCCCGACATTGCCCTGTCCACGGACCTCATCGTCGGTTTTCCCGGCGAAACGGAAGAGCAATTTCAAGAAACGCTGGACGCCGTACGTGCGGTCAACTTCATGTCGAGCTTCTCCTTCTGTTATTCCGACCGCCCCGGAACCGCCGCCAGCCGCCACACCGACAAGGTCGAACCCGCCGAAAAGCTGCGTCGCCTCGAACGTTTGCAGGCTTTGCAGGAGGATCTTTCCTCCGACTGGCTCAAGGCCCGCGTGGGCTGTAAAACGGATATTCTGCTTGAAGGGGCCAGCCGCAAACAGGACGGCGAAGATGCCGCCACTGAAAGCTGGCAAGGACGCGACCCGTGGGGCGACGCCGTCAACGTCTCCTTGCCTGCCGGAGTCGGCAAACCCGGCCTCATTGTGCCCGTCATTATTGTGACCGCAAAGAAACATTCTTTGATAGGCGAGTTGCGGGGATAACACTTCAGGGAAAAGGAACACCATGTTCGACTTTCATATTCATGTGAACTGCTCGGGCGGGCGCGACGGACTGCTGCCCTCGGAGGCCATGCGCCTGGCGAAATGCGCAGGATTCCGGGCCGTCGGCCTGATCGTCCGGGCCGATCCCTCGACCCTGCCGATCCTGCTGCCCACACTCAAAACGCTGGTGAAGACCTGTTCCCTGTACGCGGACATCGAGGCTTTCGCCGGGGTGGAGTTGGTGCATGTCCCCCCCGCCCTGCTGCCTGATGCCGTGGGGCAGGCGCGGGAGCAAGGTGCCGCGCTGATCCTTGCGCACGGCGAAAGCATCCCCCGTCAGCTTGCCGATGTGGTGGAGACAGGGACCAACCTCGCCGCCATCAATGCGGGCGTGGATATTTTAGCGCATCCCGGCCTGATTACGGTGGAAGATGCCCAACTCGCCGCCGAGAAGGGCGTATTGCTGGAGCTGAACACGGCCCCCCGGCACTGTCTCGCCAACGGGCATATCGTCCGCATGGCAGAACGCTTCGGCTGCGAACTGCTGCTCAACTCTGACGCTTCCAGTTCAGCCGACTTTGAATCCCCCGACGTCACGCAGGCACTGCGCAAGGCCGCCGCCCTCGGTGCGGGCCTTGATGCCGAAGGGCTTTCGCGCCTTCATGTGACCGAAAGGAAACTTGTACAGAAACTGCTGCGCTTATAGAACGGATTGGCTTTAACATAATGTGAAGATATTGGGGAAGGGGAGGAGAACCTTTCTGGAGAAGGGGCCCCACGTTTCTCCTCCCCCTCCCCAAACCCCACCCCCCTCCTCTTCAAAGACTTTCGTGTTTATCGGGTCCCTGTTTGCCAGCCTTCCCGAGAAAAAATGAGCTGTGAAGGATTCAGGCAAGAGCCCTTCCAGCAAAAAAACGGCACAACGGAACTTCCGTCGCGCCGCCTCCCCACCAGTCAAGATTTTTGCGGGTGGGGGTCCGGGGGAGGGAGCTTTTTGCAAAAAGCCCCCTCCCCCGTGCCTTCATCTCAAACGCTACCGCCCCAAGTGATACCACGCGGAACGGACGGTGTTCTTCATGAGCATGGCGATGGTCATGGGGCCCACGCCGCCGGGCACCGGGGTGATCTTCCCGGCTACCTTGCTGGCCTCGGCAAAATCCACGTCCCCGGAAAGAATGGGCTTGCCCGTCTTCTCGTTGAAGCCCACCCGGTTGACGCCCACGTCGATAACCGTTGCGCCGGGCTTGATCCAGTCCGGCTTCACCAGACCGGGAACGCCAGCCGCGACGATCAGGATGTCGGCCCGGCGGCAATGTTCCGCCAAGTCTTTGGTGCGGGTATGAACCATCGTCACCGTGGCGTTGGCACCGGGCCCCTTCTGGCCGAGCATGACGGAAATGGGTTTGCCGACGATATTGGAACGGCCAACGACCACGACTTCGGCCCCGGCCATTTCGACGCCCGAGCGCACCAGCATTTCCTGAATGCCCGCAGGCGTACAGGGCAGGAAACGTACGGCATCGCCGCCGATAACCATACGGCCCAGATTGACGGGGTGGAATCCGTCGACGTCCTTGTCCGGATCGATGGCGTAAATGACCTTGTTTTCGTCGATATGCTTGGGGAGCGGAAGCTGGACAAGGATACCGTGGATGGACGGGTCCCGGTTGTACTTGTCGATCAGCGCGAGAAGCGCCTCTTCGCTGACGTCCGCGGGCTGGTTGTCTTGAATCTCATGAAAGCCGAGCGACAACGCCGTCTTCACCTTCAAGGTCACATAACTGATGGAAGCCGGATTTTCTCCGACCAAAATGGTCACAAGCCCCGGAACCGTGCCGTGCTTTTCCCGAATGGCCTCAACTTCCTGACGCAATTCGTCAAGAATCGCCGCCCTCATCTCCGTGCCGCTGATGATGTCCGCCATAGAATATCCTTGGGTCAGAGTGTCCGTCAGGCCCACTGTGCAGCCTGTTCTTTCTTTTTCATAAGATAATCGGTCTGGAACGTGCACATCCGCAAGGCGTTTCGGTATTCTCCATTGCTGAAGAATTCGTGCTTCAATTCGCCCTCTACCTCAAACCCGAGTTTCTTATAAACGTGAATGGCTTTTTTGTTTTCCGTGTCCACGACGAGGTACAGTTTATAGAGATTAAGCACCGTAAACGCATAGTCCATGACGAGCAGAACGGCCTTCGCCGCGTAGCCGAGCCCTTGATGCGCCGGTGCGATGATAATCTGGAATTCGGCCCTGCGGTGGACGTAATCGATCTCGACAAGCTCGACCAGCCCGACCTTGGCCTTGTCGTGCTCAACGATAAAACGGCGCTCGCTCTGATCGTGGATATGCTTGTCGTACAAATCCGTCAGTTCCACAAACGCCTCATAAGGCTCCTCAAACCAGTACCGCATCACGCTGGCATTGTTGTCCAGCTGATGGATAAACGGCAGATCTTCCCGCTCCAGCGGGCGCAATCGGATTGATGGGTCAGCGACCATATGTTGCCTGGAAAATGAATTCCTGAATGTAAAGATGGATGAACTCCGCAGCGCTCGCCCCTCGCGGCGGCGTCCGGAATGCCTCTCATATAGAATCAGGAGGGGAAAAAGCAAGCGTACTGATAGGTCACAAAAGCAGGATGGGGAAAAATATATCCGCGACGCATCGCCGCCCTACGGCAGGAAGGACTTTTGAAACCTTGAATAAGCTAGAAAAATGAGGAGGAAAGCCCGCTCGAAGGCTTTCCTCCTATGCTCATTCAAATTAGAAGATCCCCTTCACCCTGCCGGTATCGACGTCCACGTCGACCCTGCGGAAAGAAGGATTGGAGCCCGTTCCGGGCATGAGCGTGATGGAACCGGAAACCGGAACCACGAAACCCGCGCCGCCGAAGGTAAGCACGTCGCGGATACGCAGCTTCCACCCCTTGGGAGCGCCCTTCACGCCCGGATCGTCGGACAGGGACAAGTGCGTCTTCACCATACACAGGCCAAGTTCGTTGGCGTCGTCGCGCTTCTGGACGTCGGCCAGCTTGCGGGACGCTTCGGCGGAGAAGTCCACGCCGTCCGCGCCGTACACTTCGCGGGCCACCAGCTCGATACGTTCCTTAAACGGCATATCCCACGAATACAGCGGCTTGAATTCGGTCTTGTCGTTGCAGGCGTCCATGACGGCATCGGCCAGTTCCAGCGCGCCTTCGCCGCCGTGTTCCCAGTGCGTGGACAGGGCCACGCGCGCCCCGGCCGCTTCGCACAGCTCACGGACTTTGGCGATTTCCGCCTTGGTGTCGGTCACAAAAGCGTTGATGCACACCACGGGCGACACGCCGGAACGCTTCACTGTCTTGATGTGGTGCAGCAGGTTGCAGCAGCCTGCCTCCACGAACCCCACGTTCTCGGTACGGTATTCCTCAGGCAGGGGACGCCCCGGCATGGGCACGGGCGCACCGCCGTGGCTCTTGAGCGCGCGGACGGTCGCCACGACCACGGCGGCGTCCGGAGTCAGGCCGCTGTAGTGGCATTTGAGGTTCCAGAACTTCTCATAGCCGATGTCCGCGCCGAAACCGGACTCCGTAACATGGTATTCGTTCAGCTTGAGGCCGATGCGGTCCGCGATGACCGAGCTCTGCCCGATGGCGATGTTGGCGAACGGCCCGGCGTGTACGAACACGGGCTGGCCTTCGATGGTCTGGATAAGGTTCGGGTTGATGGCTTCCACCATCCACGCGGTCATCGCGCCGTCCACTTCGAGATCGGCGGTGGTGACGGGTTTGCCGTCGCGGTCGTAGGCCACGATGATCTTGCCCATGCGCTGCCGGAGGTCCTTCAAATCCTTGGCGATGGCGAGAATGGCCATGACTTCGGAAGACACGGCGATGTCAAAGCGGGAACGCATCATGAACCCGTCGGAGCGCCCGTTGGTGCCGTCCATGCCGATGATGATGTTGCGCAGGGACTGGCAGCAGAAATCCATGACCCAGCCCATGTTCACATTGGTGGGGTCGATGTTCAGGCGGGGCATCCCCGACAGCTTGAGCAGCTTTTCATCATTATAATTCCGCTCATGCTGCATACGGGAAGTCAGCGCCACCATGGCGAGGTTATGGGCGTTCATCACCGCGTTGATATCGCCGGTAAAACCCAGGGAATATTGCGTCAAAGGGATGCACTGGGAAAGCCCGCCGCCCGCGGCCGAGCCCTTCACGCCCATCGTGGGGCCGCCCGAAGGCTGGCGGATGGCGGCGGAAGCGCGCTTGTTGCGGCGTCCGAGGCCTTGTACGAGGCCGATGGTGGTCGTGGATTTGCCCTCGCCGAGGGGCGTGGGCGTAATGGCGGTCACGTCGACATACTTGCCGTTGGGCTTGTCCCCGAGGCGCTCGAGCACGGCACGGTAGTCGACCTTGCCCATCACATGGCCGTAAGGCAGGAGCTCTTTATCAAGGAGGCCCATATCACGACCAAGCTGCTGCACGGTTTTCATACGGGTTTCGGCATCCTGAGCGATTTCCCAGTCAGCGTGTTTTTTCGGATCGAGCACCATGAGTGCCTCCTTTTTCTTTTAATAAGAAAATCAAAAAAAGTCTGTCGGCATCGACAAGATTGACTCCCCATATAACCTTTTTCGAAAACTTTCCAGCGGAATTTTTATACAGTCAAAATGTTTCCCAGGGGGGCTGAAACGGAACTGCCGGTCGTTACCAAACTTTTTGCTTGCTAACAGCGGGTGAGGGCTGGCAAAAGAGACTGACGGAATGTTTCCGCCTGATTTCCCTGCTGTTGAGCCCCTATTTTGGGAAAGCCAAAGACCTGCCGCGAGAGGTATCTGTGAGCAAAATCGTTGTTTCGGTCATCGGTCTGGATTGCCCCGGCGTCGTCTACGCCGTATCCAGCACCCTTTCGGCCCTTGAATGCAATATCGAAGAAGTGAGCCAGACCATTCTCAAGAACCAGTTTGCAGCCATTTTCGTGGCCAACAAACAGGAAAGCCTGGACAACGGCACCATCCACACCCAGCTTTCCAAAGCCATTGAATCCCGCGGGATGCACCTTTCAGTTACGATCCGCGATTTTGAAGAAGGCGACACGTCCGGTTCCGCCGAGAGCGAACCTTTCGTCGTGACGGTGGACGGCGAAGACCGTTTTGAAATCATCGCCGCGTTCTCCAAGATTTTCGCGGATCAGAAGGTAAACATCGAAAACCTCAAGGCTCTCATGCCTGAGGAAGAAAAGCGCGCCTTGCTGGTATTCGAGATCTCCCTGCCGATGGAAATCGACCGCAACGCCCTGCGCCGCACCCTCAAGGACAAAGCCCGCACCCTGGGCCTCCAGCTCAGTATGCAGCACCGCGACATCTTCGAGGCCCTGCACCGCGTGCAGCCGGTTTAAGCGGCATACGCGGGGTTTCCCGGAGGCCGAGGTCAATCCTCTCCCCTTTCCGCAGGTTCCCCTCAAGGAGGCGGGCAGGTCCCATCCGTGTCAAAAACAAACTTCCCGGAGGAAGTTTCCATGCTTACAGATCGTGAAGTCCTCAGCACCCTGAACATGCTGCGCAACGAACACCTCGATGTGCGTACCGTGACGCTCGGCATCAGCCTTTTCGACTGCGCCAGCCACGATTTCGACGTGTTCGCCTACCGGGTGCGCGCCAAGATCGCCAAATACGCCGCCAAACTCGTCGCCACCTGCAACGAAGTGGGCGACAAGTTCGGCATCCCCGTCGTCAACAAGCGCATCAGCGTCAGCCCCATCGGAGTGGTGGGCGCGTCCTTCTCCCGCGATCAGATGGTGCGGGCTTGCCAGGTGCTCGACGAATCCGCCAAGGACGCGGGCGTCGACTTCCTCGGCGGCTTCGGCGCGCTGGTGGAAAAAGGCATCACGCCCGGCGAGCGCAATCTTATCGATGCCCTGCCGGAAGCCCTCGCCACCACGGACCGCATCTGCTCCTCCATCAACGTGGCCTCGACGCGCTCCGGCATCAATATGGATGCCGTGGCCCTGCTCGGCCAGCGCATCCTTGATGTCGCCGAAGCCACCCGCGACCGTGACGGCCTCGGCTGCGCCAAGCTGGTGGTGTTCGCCAACATTCCGCAGGACGTGCCCTTCATGGCGGGCGCGTACCTCGGCGTGGGCGAGCCAGATGTGGTGATCAACGTGGGCGTTTCCGGCCCCGGCGTGGTCAAGAAAGCCATCGACCGCGCGATGGAAAGCCACAAGCCCGGCGAATTCACGCTCGGCGAAGTGGCCGAAGTCATCAAACGCACAGCTTATAAGGTAACGCGCGTCGGCGAGATCATCGGCAAGGAAGTGGCCCAGCGCCTCGACCTGCCCTTCGGCGTCGCGGACCTGTCCCTTGCCCCGACGCCCGCCGTGGGGGACTCCGTGGGCGAAATCTTCCAGAGCGTGGGCCTGTCCTCCATCGGCGCGCCCGGCACCACCGCCGTGCTTGCCATGCTCAACGACGCAGTCAAAAAGGGCGGCGCGTTCGCCTCGTCCCATGTGGGCGGTTTGTCCGGCGCGTTCATCCCGGTTTCCGAGGACTCCAGCATTGAGGCGGCCACCCGTTCCGGCGCGCTGTCCCTCGAAAAGCTTGAAGCCATGACCAGCGTGTGCTCCGTCGGCCTCGACATGATCGCCATCCCCGGCGACACGCCCGCCGCCACCATTTCCGGCATCATCGCCGACGAAATGGCTATCGGCATGATCAACTCCAAGACCACCGCCGTGCGCGTCATCCCCGTCCCCGGAAAGGGCGTCGGCGAAAAGGCCTGCTTCGGCGGACTGCTTGGCGAAGCCGACATCATCCCTGTGCCCGGCGGCGACGCCAGCACCTTTATCAGCCTCGGCGGGCGCATCCCCGCGCCGATCCACAGCTTGAAGAACTAAGGGGAATTGGGGAAGGGAGGGGGAACCTTTCTGGAGAAAGGTTCCCCCT
>NZ_JNJP01000109.1 GCF_000701705.1 Bilophila wadsworthia ATCC 49260
TTCAAAGACTTTCGTGTTTATCGAATCCCTGTTGGGCGATTTTTCCTGTGGGCGAAGAATGGAGGAGAAAACTTTTTCCTGCGGACAAAAAGAAACCGCCTAAACATCTTGTGTTCAGGCGGTTCTCTCATTTCTCCGTCCGCTGTCTGATACAATCTTTCTTTCAGCCCTGGCCGGAACGAACTCCCGCCGCGCTGCCTCCCCATCAGTCAAAAAGTTTGGGGGGATGAGGGGAGGGGGCCCCTTTCATTCTCCCAGCTTGCTTTCCTTGAACTCGTGCTGCGGCGCGCCGGGCGGCGGCGGGGCGTTCGGGGGAAGGGTGACGTCCTTCTGCCCGATCTTCACTTCAATGGTGGGCTCCTCGGGCGCGTAGGGCGGCTTCTTCTGATCAACGTCCACGAACAGCTTGCAGCTCTGGCTCAAGCAGTCGTAGACGGCGAGGAGCTTGGGCACGAGGATGGACGCGCCGGGCTTCTCGACGAGCAGATAGTAATCGCGCATGTTGTTCTTGCCGATGATCGGCTTGACCCGGCAAAGCAGCAGCCACTCGTTGAGGCCGTCGTCGTTCCAGTCCGTCTGGGCAAGCAGCGTCACGGTCACGATATCCGCCCCCTGCCCGAGCATGAAGCCGTAAGGCTGCATCTCCACCGTATCCCCCGCCGTACGCGACAGGGCGAACGTCGGCGGCAGCAGCGCCGGATCGACCTTGAAACGGAACGCCGGAGAAAGACGCTGGAACAGATATTCCCCAAGCTGGGGCGGCAGTTCCGGGGTCGAAAACACGGGAGCGACATAGGCCCCGTGCTCGTCGATGACGCCGTGGGCCTTGAGCACCGGAGCCAGCCGTTTCGCCATCATGTTGAACTCATTTTCGACCGTGACGTGCACCTGTTTGCCGGAGCACCCGGCGGCAAGGCAGACGCACAGGCACAAACAGGTTGTGAAAAAAAGACGCAGAGATAAGGGGAAGCGAGCCGACATGGAATCTCCCGGTTCGTGGCTGTAAAGGTGGATGGACGTCTGCGTGATAGCCCCGCGGAGTGGGATTGTAAAGAGCGCGGGAACATGCGAGAATCATATTCCAGCGTGTTTTCCTCAATCCGGAACTGTTTGTTTGAATAAACACAACAAAGAGTGTCGGATAATGGGAAAACGCTCACAAAAGGACAAGTCCGTTGTTTCTTGAGGTCCGCCGTTTGAGGGAAGGCGGCCTCTTTCCGGCGCGGACCCTGCCTTCGCGCCGGGGCAGTCCGGCACTGCGTCTGATTTCTATCCACTATGGACAAGCACAGCGCTTACTTTTTAAGGAGGGGAGCATGGACAGTAGCGTAACGCCGACTTCGCCATCAGAGATGGCTATTCTCGTCGCCGGCCTGCTGATAATGCTGTTTGGGGTTTACAAAGTGTACCGCGAGCGGGGCCGTCCCGGCCTGCTGATCCTCTGGGGCGGCCTCGTGGACTTGGGGCTCGCGCTCATGGGGCTCGGCCTCGGGCCGTCCGGCGACGTGGGCAGCATCATGATCGTCATCTATCATGCCATCGCCCGCCTCGCGGCATGGATAGGGCTGTCCGGGCTCGTCGCCAACCCGTATTCCTGCGTCGCCAACGACATCCGCGGCGCGCTGCACCGCAACCCCGTGGGGGCCGTGCTGCTGGCGTTCGCGCTTGAGGCCTCGCTCGGCATCTCCCCGGCCATGACGCCGGAAGGCCAGCATCTGGTCCTGCACGCCATGGCCATGCACAGCATCGACGTCCCCCTCGGCGGCCCGGTCCTTGCCATCATCATGGCGCTGGGCTATACCGTGCTGCTGTGGCTTTCCGCCGAAGTCGTCCTGCAGGTGTGTTTTACCCGGCCCGACGAACCCATATGCACCGACGTCCCCCTCGGCGGGGGCGGCTTCGCCCGCGCGCTGTTCGATCAGGAAACAGAACTGCTCGGCGTGCCCAGCGGAAGCTGGTGCCCCATCGTCCCCAACCGCTGGAGCAAGACCCCGGCGGCGATCAGCCTGTACGTCCTGCTCGGGATGCTGGTGGTTCTGGGGCTTGGGCGTTTCTTCGTGCAGGATTTCGGCGCGTGGCTCATCGGCATCGATCCCCATACGCTGGTGGAGCTCGAAGGCCCGTGGCATGTGACCCCGCTCCTGCTCTATGTGGGCTCCTTCCTCGTCCTCTGCCCCCGCATCATCAGGCCCGCCTACCGGGCCAAGTATACGTTCGCGCTGTTCCTCGCCGCGTTCATCCTCATTTATGCAAGTGATCTGCCGCCCCTGTCCCGCCTGTTCTCGCTGATCATCTCGGGCATCGGCACGCTCGTGGCCTGCTATTCCACCAACTATATTGAAGAGGACGGGCGCAAGCACTGGTACTGGTTCTTCCTGCTCCTCACCTTCGGCGCGCTGCTCAACATCGTGACCACCGACAACATCGGCACGCTGGCCTCCCAGTGGGAAGTCATGACGTGGGCGTCCTTCGCGCTGGTGGCGTGGGAACGCACTTCCAAGGCGCGCGATGCGGCCATCAAGTATGTGGTGCTGTGCTGTAGCGCGGCCTACCTCATGATCGTGGGCTTCTTCATGATCGGCGGGAACCATACTCAGTACGGCGAAATCGTCGCCAATCTGGCGGTCCATTCCGACGACGTGCTCAAGTTCGCCCTTGTGTTCACCCTGCTCGGCTTCGCGGCCAAGGCCGGTCTCGTGCCCCTGCACAGCTGGCTGCCAGACGCCCACCCCGCCGCGCCGTCCTCCGTGTCCGCGCCGCTCTCCGGCGTGCTCACCAAGATGGGCGTGTTCGGCGTGGTGACGGTCTACTTCGGGCTCATCGGCTACAAGGAGCTCGCCTCGACCGGGACCTACGGCGGCCTCACCGCCCCCGGCCTGATGGTCACGTTCATGGGCCTGTGCACGATGGCCTACGGCGAATGGATGGCCCTCAGGCAGGAAGACCTCAAGCGTATGCTCGCCTACTCCACCATGGGGCAGGTCGGCGAAATCTTCACCGTCCTCGGCCTCGGCACGTGGCTGGCGGCGGCGGGCGCGCTGTCCCATGTCCTGAACCACGCGATCATGAAGGACTTGCTCTTCCTCTGCGCGGGCGGCCTCATTTTCCGCGTCGGCAGCCGCAAGCTTTCCGATCTCGCTGGCCTCGTCCACGAAATGCCGTGGGCCGTGGGCTGCATGAGCATCGGCATCGTGTCCATCATGGGCCTGCCGCCGTTCAACGGCTTCGTGAGCAAATACCTCATGATCGTGGCCTGCATGGACGCCGGGCAGCCGCTCATCGCGGCGGCGCTCATCGCGGCGAGCCTCGTGGGGGCGATCTACTACATGCGCATCCTGCGCACGATTCTGCTTGACCCCGCCCCGGCGGGGCGCCGCCGCGTGCAGGGCGTCACCACGACCATGCGCGTCCCCATGATCATCCTCGCGGGCCTGTGCGTGATCCTCGGCGTGGCCCCGCAGACGGGCCTGTCGCTCGTCACCCCGGTCATCAACGAGCTTATGCCGCACCTCGGCTCCGGCGCGGGGCACCTTTCGGCCGTCCTGCCGTCGCTCGATGTGGGCTGGCCCGTGTATGTGATCCTGCCCATGATCGGCGCCGTCGTGCCGATCTGGTTCCGCAAGGACCGCGTGAAGGCCGGATGGGGCGCCGCCGCCATCCTGTTCCTGACCACCCTGCACGTGCTCGCGTTCGGGCAGGATCTGGACACGCTGTCCTTCATCATGGCCCTGTTCATCCCCGCCATCGGCACGGTGAACCTCGTGTACGCCGTGGGCTACATGGAGCACAGCCATACGCAGTGGCGCTTCTACGCCTTCTTCCTGCTCATGACGGGCGGGCTGCTCGGCGTGGCGGCGAGTTCGGATCTGTTCAGCTTCTTCACCTTCTGGGAAATCATGAGCTCGTGGGCCCTGTATTTCGCCATCGCGCATGAGGGCACGCCCGAAGCGCTGCGGGAAGGCTTCAAGTACTTCCTGTTCAACGTGGCGGGCGCGGGCTTCCTGTTCCTCGGCATCGGGCTCATCGTGGCCTACACCGGAACCGGCGAGTTCGCGGGCGTGGCCAAGGGCTTCGCCTCCCTTTCTCCCGCCGTGGGCACCTCCATCATGATCCTGATGGCCGTCGGCTTCTGTATGAAGGCCGCGCAGGTTTCCCTGCGCATCGACTGGCAGATGCACCCGGCGCTGGCCCCCACGCCCGTGTCCGGCTACATCTCCTCCGTGCTGCTGAAGATCGCTGTCTTCGGCCTCGTGAAGCTGTTCCTCGTCTTCGGGAGCGTGTACGCGCAGTCCCCGGACACGGCGGGGCTCTTCTCGCAGCAGGCCGTCATGTACGCCACGGCATGGATCGGCGCGTTCACGCTGCTGTACAGCGCCGTGCAGGCCATGCTCCAGAACAGCCTCAAGCTGGTGTTCATCTGGTCTACGGTGAGCCAGATCGGGTACATGGTGCTCGGCATCGCCGTGGGCACGAGCCTCGGCATGGCGGGCGGCCTCCTGCACATGGCGAACCACGTGTTCTTCAAGGATCTGCTCTTCCTCATGGTCGGCGCGGTCATGCTGCGCACCCACGCGGATACGATCTCCGAGCTGGGCGGCGTGGGCCGCAAGATGCCCGTGACCATGTTCTGCTTCTTCATCGGGTCGCTGGCCGCCGTGGGCGTGCCGCCGACCAACGGCTTCACCTCCAAGTGGATCATCTATCAGGCGCTCATGGCGGAAGGCGAACCGCTCCTCGCGCTGATCTCGCTCATCGGCAGCGTGATCACGCTGGCGTACCTCGCCCGCTTCATGCACGCCGTCTTCCTCGGACAGCCGGGGCGCAACCTCGACCATATCGAAGAGGCCCCGTGGGTCATGCGCGCGCCCATGCTGCTCATGGCCTTCATGGTGATCCTGACCGGCGTGTTCCCCGGCCTGATGCTCGCGCCCCTCAATGCGGCGCTGGCGGAATACGGAATGCCGTCGCTTGACGTGGCCTTCTACGGCCTCGCCACCGGCCCCGGCGCGTGGGACGCCACGGCGGTCGCCGTGCTGATGCTCGTGGCCTTCGGCGGCTGCTGGCTGGCCCTGCGCTTCCTGCTCTCCCGCGTGAAGATCCGCGTCGCGCCCCCGCACGCCTGCGGCCACGACGCCTCCCGGGAAGCCTCGCGCATCCCGCCCGAAGCCATCTACCCGGCGCTGGTCAACCTGTGCACGGGCAACAAGCCCGGCAGCGCCACATGCCCCCTGCCGGAACTGGCCCTGTCCCTCTGCCGGGCCCTGCGGCAGTCCCTCGGCCGGAACGGCCGCATCAACAAGGAGCGTCCGTCATGCTAGACCTGCTTGTGGGCATTCTCCACCTTGTCGTCTTCCCCGGCGGCCTGTTCGCGCTGGCGCTGGGCCTGTTCCTCAAAGGATGCGACCGCCGCGTCGAAGCCCGGCTCCAGCGCCGGGTGGGGCCGCCGCTGATCCAGCCCTTCCTCGATCTCGTCAAGCTGAGCACCAAGGAGGTCATCATCCCGACCTCCGCCGTGCGCGGGGCCTTCCTCGCGGCCCCCGTGGTCGCGCTCGGCGGCATCGCCATGTGCGCGGCGTTGCTGCCCGTGCCCGGCGTGACCGACGGCCTGCCCAAGATGGGCGACCTGCTGGTCATCTTCTACCTGTTCCCCATCCCGGCGATGGCGATCATGCTGGCGGGCTCCTCGTCCGGCTCGCCCTACGGCGGCATCGGCTTCTCCCGCGAGATGATCATGATGCTTGCCTATGAGGTTCCGCTGCTTATGATCATGCTGACGGTCGCCATGAAAGTGGGCGGCGGCAGCGGGGCCGAGTTCTCCCTGACCAAGATCATGGACTATCAGGCCGAACACGGCTCGTTCGGGCTCACCCCGGTCATGTGGCCCGCGTTCCTCGCGTGGCTCATGTTCCTGCCCGCCACGCTCGGCGTGCCGCCCTTCGACCAGCCGGAGGCGGAAACCGAAATCCTCGAAGGCCCGCTCCTCGAATACTCGGGTGTGCTGCTGGCCTTCTTCCACATGGCCTCGGCCCTCAAGATGGTCGTGGCGCTGGCGCTCGGGGTGGTGCTGTTCTTCCCCGGCACGATTTCGGACATCCCCGCAGTCAATCTGGTCTGGTTCGTCGTCAAGTGCGCGCTGTTCATGCTGTTCACCCTGACCGTGGTGAAGTCCGCCACGGGGCGTCTGCGCATCGAACAGGCTCTGTCCTTTTTCCTCAAGTATCCCGCCGGGCTGGCCCTTTTGAGCCTTATCCTGGTGTGGATTGGCTGCTGACGGGAGGCCGGTCATGAACCTCATCAAGAAACTTTCCACCCGCTCGCCGTGGCTGTTCCGCATCAACGCGGGCTCCTGCAACGGGTGCGACGTGGAACTGGCCACCACGGCCTGCATCTCCCGTTACGACGTGGAGCGCCTCGGCTGCAAATACTGCGGGAGCCCCCGCCACGCGGACATCGTGCTCATCACCGGGCCGCTCACGGCGCGGGTCAAGGACAAGGTCCTGCGCGTCTGGAACGAAATCCCCGAGCCCAAGGTGACCGTGGCCGTGGGCATCTGCCCCATCAGCGGCGGCGTGTTCCGCGAAGGCTACTCCATCGAGGGCCCCGTGGATCGCTACCTGCCCATCGACGTCAACGTGCCCGGCTGTCCGCCGCGCCCGCAGGCGATCATGGAAGGCGTGCTCGAAGCCGTCGCCATCTGGCGGGAAAGGATGGAGGGCTGATATGGAATTCCTCAAAATCCTTTGGGACAACCTCAAGAAGGGCCCGGTGACCGACGCCTTCCCCTTCGGAGAAACGTATACCCCGGACCGCCTGCGCGGGCGGGTCGAAATCGACCCGGCGCTGTGCGTGGGCTGCGGCACGTGCGTCCACGTCTGCGCCGCCGGAGCCATCAACATCTCGAAATTCGAGGACGGCAGCGGCTTCGAGATCACGGTGTGGCGCAACTCCTGCTGCCTGTGCGCCCAGTGCCGCCACTACTGCCCGACCAAGGCCGTCACCCTCACCAACGACTGGCACAGCGCCCACCGGGCCACGGAAAAATATACCCAGATCACCCGCGCCAAGGTCAAATACGACTACTGTGCCGTATGCGGGGCCAAAATGCGCGTTCTGCCGCAGGAAGTGCTCAACCGCATCTACGCCAAGCATTCCGAAGTCGACGTGGACGTGATCTCGCACCTCTGCCCGAACTGCCGCCGCATCGACGTGGCGGTCGAGGAAGACCGCGCCTGTCATATCGACCAGCTCGAAAAGATGGCCGCCCGCGAGGAAGTCTGTCTCGTTCCGCCGAGAAAGGCCGAAAAGGCCTCGGCGGACAAGGAAAACGCAAAGGAAGCTCCCGCTCAGGCGGCCTCTGCCCCGAAAACAGCCGCACCCTCGCGGGAAGCTACGGCACAGCCCAAGTCCGACCCTGCGGCTTCCAAGGCGGCACCGAGCGCCCAGACGCCTCCGGCTGAACAGGCCGCTTCCGCAGCAGCCGAAACGCGGCCCGATACGCCTTCCGGCACGGAAAGCGCCGCTGAAAAACCGTCTCCGGCGGCGGGCAACACCGCCGACTGAGCCGACGTACCGCTATGACGCAAGGAGAAACTTGCATGAATACGACATGGTCAAGCCGTTCCATCAATCCCGAGCTCGTCAAGGGGCTGGTGGATCTGGCTTCCGAAGAACGGCATAACTGGGACAGCTGGGGCAACGGCTTCGAGTGGGTGACGCTCATGAACGCCGGCCAGCTCCCCGCCGCTGCCGCACTGCTTGCCAAACACGAGGCGCGCCTGTGCACGGTCACCGCGCTGAACAAGCAGCTCGCCGAGCCCGTCACCACGCTGGCCTATCACTTCGACGTGCACGGCTACACGGTGACGGTGACGGTCCCGCTGGACCCCGCCGAGAACAGCGTGCCCACCATCACCCCGTGGTTCCGCAATGCCGACTGGAACGAACGTGAATTCGCGGAGCTGTTCGACGTGCACGTCGACGGCAACACCAACCCCAAGCGCCTCTTCCTCGATCCGGAAATCGACGAGGGCATCCTCAACGAGGTCATCCCGCTGACCATCATGATGAACGGGGCCTGCACCAAGGATATGTGGGAGCGCATCATGGAAGTGAACGCCGAGCCCGGCGAGGAAGTGGAAAAGGGGGTGCACGAATGAGCCAGACCAGCAGTTTTTCCCTGCCCATCGGCCCGGTGCACGTCGCCCTTGAGGAGCCGGTCTACTTCCATCTCGACGTCGACGGCGAAACGGTCCGCAAGGTGGAGATCACCTCCGGGCACGTCCATCGCGGCATGGAAGGCATGGCGACGCAGCGCAACTTCTTCAAGAACACGACGCTGACCGAACGCGTCTGCTCGCTCTGCTCCAACAGCCACTCGCTGACCTACTGCATGGCGGTCGAAAACGTGCTCGGCATGACCCCGCCGCCCCGCGCCCAGTACCTGCGCGTGCTGGCGGAGGAAACCAAGCGCGTGGCCTCGCACCTGTTCAACATCGCCATTTTCGCGCACAACGTGGGCTTCAAGTCCCTGTTCCTGCACATCATGGAAGTGCGCGAGAACATGCAGGACGTGAAGGAGACCATCTACGGCAACCGCATGAACCTTTCCGCGAACTGTATCGGCGGCGTGAAGTTCGACATGGACGACAGCCTGACCATGTACATGCTGGAACGGCTCGACACCGTCGAAGAAGCGGTCAAGCGCGTGGAAAAGGTGTTCCGTACCGATCCCCTGATCGCCAAGCGTTCGCGCGGCGTGGGCGTCCTGTCCCGCGAGGATGCGTGGGCGCTCGGCGTGGTCGGCCCCGTGGCGCGCGGCTCGGGCCTCGACATCGACGTGCGCAAGAACACGCCCTATCTCGTCTATCCCGATCTCTACTTTGACATCGTCAAAGAACAGGACGGCGACGTCTGGTCACGCGCGATGGTGCGCGTGCGCGAGGTGTTCGAGTCCATCCGCCTGCTCCGCCAGTGCCTCGACAAGCTCCCCGACGGCCCGTTGGCCGTGCACATGGAGCGTATCCCGGAAAGCGAATCCGTCGCCCGCTCGGAGGCCCCGCGCGGCGAGCTTATCTATTACCTGCAGACCAACGGGACCGACACCCCCGCCCGCCTCAAGTGGCGCGTGCCGTCCTACATGAACTGGGAGGCCCTCACCGTCATGATGAAGGACTGCCAGCTCGCCGACATCCCCGTCATCGTCAACAGCATCGACCCCTGCGTCAGCTGCACGGAGCGGTAGGGGGGTGAAATGAAGATTGGGGAGGGGGAGGAGAACCCTTCTGGAGAAGGGCTTCTCCTCCCCCTCCCCAAACCCCACCCC
>NZ_JNJP01000110.1 GCF_000701705.1 Bilophila wadsworthia ATCC 49260
CGCGGATTTCCCGCTTTCCGTGAAGGCGTTTTTCATTTCAAGGAAAAGCAACATGTGGTGGGTCGGTTCAATACCAACCCTACTCCTTTTTCCCAGACCCCCATCCCTCCTCTTCCTAAGACTTTTATGTTTATTGAATCCTTGTTGCCGGATTCGGGTGAAGCCGGGGTTTCGGGGAGCGGGGAGGAGGAAACCCCGTGCGTCGTTTCCCGGATTGCGGAGAGGGCTTCGGCAAGGCGGCGGTGGTCTTCGGGAAAGCGGACGGCGGCACGGAACCATGAGCCGTCTTTGAGCCCGTGGTAGTTGGAGCAGTCGCGGACGGCGATGCCGAAGCGTTTGAGGAGGATGTCGAGCAGATTGCGGGGCGCGCCGGGCCAGCGGAACAGAACGTAGTTGGCGGCTGACGGGTAAACCTCGATTCCCGGCAGGGACGACAGGGCGGCGGCGAGATCCGCGCGGCGTTCGGCGTTCTCGGCGCGGGTTTGTGCCGCGAAGTCCGAGGTATCCGCGAAGACGGCTTGCGCGGCGGCCAGCGCGAAGGCGTTGACGCTCCACGCGGGCAGCTCGTCCCGGATGGCCTGTGCCAGCTCCGCATCGGCGGCGAGATATCCGAGGCGTACGCCCGGAACGGCATGGAATTTGGTCAGCGAGCGCAGGACAATGCCGTTTTTCGGAAGCCGTTGCAGTACGGAAGCCTCCGTTTCCGTCCCGGCGTATTCGACAAACGCTTCATCAATGATCCAAAGGAGATCGGAGCGCGAGGACATGAGGCGCAGGCATTCCTCCGGAGTACGGAACAACCCCGAAGGGTTGCCGGGATTGGCAAGGAAGACCGCCGATCCCTCGGGGGCATCGGTGAGCGCGTCGAGCAGATCCCGCGTGGGGACGGCTTCATCCTTTCCCGTATCTGTTGTCGGAACACATTGATTTTTTTCAATGATGCCTCCCCATACGGGGATGGCCTTTATCCCGGCGAGGCGGCAGGCTATGGCGTATTCGCTGAATGCGGGCTCGACGACGCGCACGGAAGGCACGCCGCGCTTGCGGAGTACGCGGGCAAGCGCGTGGATGAGCTCGTTGCTGCCGCTTCCGAAGACGAAGCGGGAGGCGTCCATCCCATGATGCCGGGCCGCCGCGAGCATGGCTTCCTCGGCATGGGGGGAAGGATAGGCCGCGAGTGCGGTCATGGCCCGGAACAGCGCGGCACGGATGAACTCCGGCGGGCCTTCGGGCCGCACGTTCACGCTGAAATCCAGCAAGGAGGCCGGATCGCGTCCGGCTGTAGCCGCCATGCGCAGCAAGTCGCCGCCGTGGGCTTCGGGTTTCATAACGATTCCTCTTTCTGAGGTTGCCGGGTACGGTTTCCCCCAAGCGTGCTTTTCCGGTTCTGTTGGTACGCTTCCCCGCTGCAGGTTGCAGGACGGGGGCCGCCCACCGGTTCAATCCGTCAGATCAATATGCTTTTTCCATAAACAAGGCCTCAAGGATGCAGGCCGCGCAAGTTTCGGGATCGGTACGGGTGGTATCCACGGTCATCTGGCCGGGGAGCGGCACATGGATGGAACGCGCCTGACGTTCGGCGTGCTTCCAGTCCGGCGTGCGATCCGTGCGCAGGGACTCGCGGCGCTGCAATTCCTTGGCGTCGCAAGTGACCTGCACGGACAGGATGGAAACGCCGGCCAATCGCTCGAGCAGGTCTTCAATCCAGCCCGGATCTTCGCCGATGACGTGGTCCACGATGACCCATGCGCCCGCTTTTGCCGCCGCCGCGACGCTGGCATGGAAGGTTTCGATGAGCGGCAGGCCCGTTTGCGCGAGTCCCGCCAGTACGGACCCGTATCCCCCCGTGCTCGCCCTCAGCAGCTGATCGATGGAAAGGGTCATGCAGCACAACCCGTAAACCGCGTGGAGCCGCGTTTGCAATGCTTGGGAAAGCGTGGTCTTTCCCGCGCTCGACGGTCCGTTCAGGAGGATGACCTGACCGGAGGGGGAGGTGGGCCGAGGGGAGGAAAATCCTTCCGAAGAAGTTTTCCCGCTTTTGGGGGCTTGGCCTTCCTCGGCATGTCCCTCATTTCCCCAATAGAGATGAACATACCCGGCTCTGACGTTGCCGAAGGCGACCCCGGCTTTTTCGACGCCTGAGCGGGTGCGGACTTCGTACAGGGGCGGATAGTCGCGGTGCAACTCGATGTCGGACCAGTGAAATTCGTGTCCTCGGAAGGTTTCGTGCCGCAAGCCGAAGGGCGCGCCGGAGAGCATGGAGGCTTCCCGGTACCCAAGGGAACGGATGCGCCCGCCCATGCGCGCCGTGGCATCGATAACGCCGCACATGGGCCAGATGCGGCGGTCGTCCCGCGTGCCTCCGGCCTCTTCGGAGGCTTCGAGCGTGGTGCAAAGATACATGTAGCCGCCGCATTCCGCATATATTTCTCCGCCCCGTGCCGCGAAGTCCCGGATGTTTTCCCGCATGGCGGCGTTTCTGGACAGCTCGCGGGCAAAGACTTCGGGATAGCCCCCGCCGAGGTACAACGCCTCAATGCCGATCGGCAAGGCCGTATCCGCGAGCGGGGAAAAGGGAACGGGTTCCCATCCCTGCGAACGTAAAACGCGTTCGTTTTCCTCATAATAGAAGCAAAAGGCCTTGTCTTTGGCGATGCCCATACGCCGGGGCCGGACGTTCTCCGAAGGCAACGGCGCGGGCGCTTCCGGGCGCTTCGACGTGGTCAGCGCGAGAAGGCGATCAATGTCGAGATGCTGTTCCGCCATCTCCGCTAGCGCGTCGAGCCATGTGGCGGTGGTCCCGGCCTCTTCCGAGGGGAGGAGCCCGAGCTGGCGTTCGGGGAGCCGCCATTCCTCACGACGGGGCAGCGCACCGAGCAGCGGCGGAAGGTTGGCGCGCTCCAGTGCCTGGCGCAGTATGTCCGCATGGCGGGGGCTTCCCACATTGTTGGCAATGGCTCCGACGAGGCGGACGCCCATGCGCACGGCATGAAGCTGGAACCCGGCAACGAGCGCGGCCACGGAACCCGCCATCCCCCTGCCGTTGAACACGAGTACGATCGGAAGGCCGAGGGCGCGGGCGCAATCGGCCGTGCCACCCGCCGGATCGCCGGGATCGCGGCTGTCGAAAAGCCCCATGACGCCCTCGCAGACGGCGGCGTCGGCGTCATGCGCGCGGCTGTCCCACAGCGCCCGGACACCATCACGGCCCATCATCCACGTATCGAGATTGCAGGCGGGCAGCCCGGTGGCTTGAGCATGGAAGGTAGGATCGATGTAGTCCGGCCCGCATTTGAACCCCTGTACCCGCAGGCCGCGCCGGGCAAGGGCCCGCATGAGCGCGATGCTCGCCGTGGTCTTGCCCTCGCCCGAACGGGGCGCGGCGATGCAGAAGGCGTGGAATGTCGTATGTTGCATAGGCTGTTCCCGTTTCCCGATGCCTCGAAAAGGCTTTCCAACAGGGATTCAATACACGCAAAAGTCTTGGGAGAGAGGGGATGGGGTTTTAGGGAGGGGAAGCTCTTCTTCAGAAGGGTTCTTCTCCCTAACCCAAACCTACTCCATATACTTCTCAACATACCCCCGCGCCTCGTACATGGCCCCGGCGTCCGTGATCGTGCGCGGGCCGCCGATGATGACGAGGGTGGACATATCCACCTCGTCGGCGGGGAAATCGTCGAGCCTGCCGATCCATTTGGCCTCCTGAGGCCGTCCAGCATGTCGGACATAGGCGCACAATACGTCGCCTCCGCGCTGTTCCCTGAAAATGTCGAGCGCTTCCGTGAGCAGATGCCGCCGTTTGCGCCCGGCGGGATTGTAGAGCGTCACCGGCAGGGCCGACTGCGCCACGGCCCGGAGATTTTGCCGCACTTCGTCCGAAGGGACAAGCAAATCGGAAAGGCTCACCAGCGAAAAACCGTTCTGGAGCGGCGCTCCGAGCGAAGCCGCCGCGATGTTCGCCGCCGTGATGCCCGGCAGGACCCGGATCGGGATGTCCGCGAATTCCGTCTCCCGGGCCCGCAGTTCGAACAGCAGCCCCGCCATCGCCAGAATGCCGGGGTCGCCGGAGCAGACCATGCAGACCTCCTGCCCGGCTGCGGCGGCTTCGAGCGTGGCCCGGCACCGCGCCACCTCGCCCATCATGCCGTTCTGGATGATTGGTTTTCCGATGATGCGATCACGAATGAAATCAACGTAATTGCTGTATCCTGCCACCGTGTCGCAATGCCTGAGCGCGGCATCCACCTCGGGCGTGATCTGCCCGGGAACGCCGGAGCCGAGCCCCACAACCACGACCTGTCCGCGAGCGGCCTTGGGTGCGGAGAGGTGCGGCAGGCGGGCCAGCGCCAGCGTGACGTCTCCAAAGGCGGCTTTCGGGGCGTACAGTGTGGGCTGGGGGATTGAGCCGTATCCGGCGGAAAGCAGGCACGCGGCCTCGCTCACCGAAGCGGTGCCGACCTTTTCACGGACTTTGGCCGAGGGCGTGGGCACGGGCACGGCATCAAGCCGGGCGGCGGCGTGGAACTCGACGGGCACCTGCCACTTTTCGCCCAATTCGAGGATGGCGGGCTCATCGGCTTTCACGTCGCACGAGGCGATGGCGGCGATGTGTTCAGGCCGCAAACCGAGATCGGAGAGATGGCCTTCCGCGATGAGCCGCAGTTCCAAGGGTTCGACCCCACGACGGCAACCCACGCCGAGAACAAAGGATTTGCCCGTGATGTCAAGGTGCCGTACCTCTTCGGGCACCGTGCCTTCGGCATCCCAGAGTACGGCATGGCGAGCGGTAACCGCTTCCGGGCTGTCTGTGTAGATAACTTGGTCCGTCCCGGCGAAATGGCGGTCGAACACCGTGCGGGGGCCGCAGAAAGCGATCGGTTCTCCGGAGAGCAGAGCGGCGTTGAGGCTGCGGATGGCGTCGGTATTGAGGATGCGCGCATGTTCTTGGGCGGCGGCCTCGTCAAAGGCTGGGAGGCCGTTTACGTCCGTAGCGGTGCTGATCACGGCCTGCCCGCCGGTGACGCGGGCTACGCGCCGGGCGAGACGGTTCGCGCCCCCGAGATGCCCCGACGTGAGGCCGACCACGTGGCTGCCGCTTTCTGAACATGACAATACGGCGGGATCGCTGGTCTTATCCCTGAGCAGCGGAGCAATCTTGCGCACGGCTATGCCGGTCGCGCTGATGAAGATATGCGCGTCGAACTGCCTCCAGTTGGCGGACAGGGTCGCGTCAAAGGTTTCCCCCGGCGTATGGACGACGTCCGGCGCGCCTGTGGGACGCGTGGAGTGGATTACCGCGGGCAGTCCGAGTCCGGCGGCGATTTCCTTGGCGCGGACAACCCCCTTGTCGGTAAAGGCATACAGGGCACAGCGCCCGTCAAAGGCTTCGTTGGCAAGGTGGTTTCTGTAACCATGTGAAAAGTCAGCGCCATAAAGCCGTGATGCGCCGCCTTGGGCATCCAGCGCCCGGCCCACGAAAATGAGCGCCTGCCGTCCGAAACCCGCCTCTTCGACCTTGCGTGCGATGTCGGACACCGTGCCCCGGAGGATGCGTTCGTCAGGCCATGTCGCACGGTAAACGACCGCCGCCGGAGTATCCGGGGACAGGCCCCCCTCTCCCATGAGAGCAGTCATCAGATCGTCAATCTTTCCGGTACTGAGGAAGAAGACCAGCGTCGCTCCGGTCCGTGCGAAGGCCGCCGCGTTTTCGCCCTTGGGCATGGGAGTGCGCCCGGGGGTGCGGGTGAGCACGACGCTTTGGCTCACGTCGGGACAGGTGAGTTCGCAGCCGAGAGCCGCCGCCGCGCCGAAGACGCTGCTCACGCCGGGGACGATGCGCGAAGCGATGCCTTTTTCGGCAAGAGCGCGGATCTGCTCATTGATCGCGCCGTACATGGCCGGATCTCCGGTGTGCAGGCGGACGACGCGCTTTCCGGCGAGGGCGGCTTCGCTCATGGCGATGACCTGCTCCCCAAGGTTCATGGCGGCGCTGTCCCTGCATTCGCAGTCGGGCTTGCAGCGCTTGAGGTGCCCGGGATTGACCAGCGACCCGGCGTACACCACGAGGTCGGCCTGTTCCAGCGCACGCAGGCCGCGCAGGGTGATGAGGTCTTCCGCGCCCGGTCCGGCGCCGACGAATTCGACGAGAGGAGTGTTCATGACGTTATCTCTTTCTGGAACGTAAACAGGTAGATGGTGTTCTGTTGCTTCAAATGGTGGCTCGTCCCGGCAATGGGTTGCTCGTGGGCGATGTTGAGGCTGCACAGGCCGGTCCTCCGGTCGGGAGACCATGCGGACAGGGCATGGAAACTTTCGAGCGTCACCGCGCTCGCCGCCATGATGCCTCCCGGAGGCATTCTTTCCATGCACGCCGCCAGCAGCTCCGGCAAGTCCCGCCCGCCTCCGCCGATGAAGACGCGATCAGGGGGAGGGAGGAAAGGGGCGGAGCCGCCGGGGGAAGGGGAGAGGAACCCCTTTTGAAGAAGGCTTCTCATCTCCCCTTCCACTCTCTTTCCCAAGGCTTCTGACTGGTGGGGAGGCTGCGCGGCGGGAGTTCCGCCGTATGGAGAGGAAAGGAGGTTGTCTATAGATGAGGCATGGATGAGTTCAAGGGCGTCGCCGATGTGGAGCGTATAATTGGGGACGCCCAGACGGGCGCGGTTACGCTCGATGATCGCGCCGCGTTCGGGTTTGCGCTCGATGCCGACGACGTTGAGGTTGGGCCGCAGTCCGGCGGCTTCGAGCCCCACGGAACCGCTTCCGGCCCCGATGTCCCACAGCGTGCCCCATGCCGGAAGCCGCAGCCGCGACAGGATCACCGCCCGCACATCGGAGGCGGTAATCAGGTTGTTCTCGCGTTCGTAGTCCTCTTCCGGGAACCCAAGGGTGAGTATCGGCGCGGGGATGCTGTGGGATATGGGGGAACCTTCGTGAATGCCGGAATCGGGACGCGCATCGTGAGCAATCCGGGCGACGGTATGAGGGACACAGTGCCAAGGGGTCGGGAGCAGAAGCAGGATGGACGTGGGGCCGCATTCCGTGCGGGCCAGATCCGCCAGCGGGCCTGAAAAGAGGCGTTCTTCGGGCGAGCCGAGCCGTTCGGCGATGACGGCGGCGCGCCCGGCGGACGCGGGATGGAGTTTGAGCACGGCTTGCGAGATAGCATGGGCGGGGTAGCGGCTTCCGGCATAGGCGACGGAAAGCGGGGCTTCGGCAATGGCACGGGCGGGCAAGGCTTCGCCGGAGTGCGCACTGAACAGGCGGGCGTCCTGCCAAGGCAGGCCGAGCCGGTGAAACAGCGCCTGAAAAGCGGTAATGCCGGGATGATACACAATAGTGTCATGGGGGTGGGCCATGCCGGAAAGCGTACCGCCGAACCCGTGGTACAGCGCATCTCCCGAGGCCAATACCACGACATGCCGCCCGACCCGGCACAGGGTGAGGGCGTCCGCCGCATCCTCACGGGCTTTCGCGCCGATGATCCGGGTCAAGCGGGCCTCTACAGGGCACGCGGCCAGCAGCGCCCGAGAACCATACACCACGTCCGCCCGTCCGATCAGCCCCAGCGTTTCGGCGTCCTTCGGAAAGCCGATGCCGCAAGACACGACGTCAATACGCCCAGCTTCCGTATCCATTCCGTTGCCGTCCATAGCCTTCAATCCTTTTTGCCGTCCAGAAAATACGTCAGGCCGATCGTTCCGTTGTATTCAGAGAGTTCCGCGTGCTCCCCGCTCCTTGCCGTTGGAGCTTCTGGGGAAGAAGCGGAGGCATGGGAGGGGTCGCTTTGTCCCGAAAAAATTTTTCCGTTTTTCTCCGGTTCCTTTTGCTCACCCCGTTTTTCCTCAAATAAAAATTGCCCCTCAAAATCGAAGACGAGCAGCCGCAGCGCGATGTTTTCCCCGCAACGGCGGGCAAACTGCCCGAGGGCGGTGCGGGCGAGGCGTCGTAGGATGCCGGGCCGATCCGCTTCGGGGATGGACAGAAGCGCTTCCCGCACGGAAACGCTGTGCGCCAGTGCATCGTGCAGGGCTTCTTCCCCGGGCAGGTGCTTCCGTACCTCGGCACGCAACAGATCCATATCCTGACTGACTTTGTGGGCATGGGTGTTTTCAAATCCAGCCGCGTACTTGCACAATTTCCCCGCCATGCAGGCCACGACGATTTCGCGCATCCCGTATTCACAGGCCGCGGCGAGGCTCTCCGCGATAAAGTCCCCGATGCAGGTGAACGCCGTTTCGGGCAGAGAGGGAAGCCGCCGTTCCGCGCCGGACTTCGTGCGTCCGCCGGTGCAGAACACCATTGTCGTCCCGTGGGCGATATGGTGCGATTTCACGCAAATCCGCACGGTTTCAATATAGGCTTCGTGGCTGTAGGGCCGCACAAGCCCGGTCGTCCCAAGGATCGAGATCCCGCCGACAACGCCGAGGAGCGGGTTGAGGGTGTGTTTTGCCAGCTCCTCCCCGTTCTCCACGCCGATTTCCAGCAGCCAGCATCCGGCGTCGAGCCCTGCGTGGTGCAGGTTCTCCGCGATCATCCGGCGCGGGCCGGTGTTGATGGCCCACTTGCCCTGTTCGCAGTCCAGTCCGGGGCGGGTACACAGCCCTACGCCCGCCGCGCCGCGCAGGATGACCGTACCGCCTCCCACGCTTAACGTATAATCTTCTTTCCGTACGTCTGAAGCCGAGCATCTTCGCATGTTCCCAAACAGGATCGCGCCGTGCGTGCAGTCCGGGTCGTCGCCGCCGTCCTTGCGGATGGCAGCCATGTGGCCTTCGTCCGGCTCAAGCAGCGGAAGGATGCGCTCCCTGCCATCGAGGAATAGCATCGGGATTGCGGGCAGGGGCGTTTCCGGCCGCGTCAGCCGCAGCCACGCCGCCGTCGCCACCGCCGCCGCACACGCGCCCGTGGAATAGCCCCAGCGCAAGGTTTTCTGTTCGGTTTGTTTCATAGCGCGTTGGATCGGGTTGGGTTATGCGAACTGGGGGAGGGGAGGAAAAACCTTTCTGGAGAAAGGTTTTTCCTCCCCTCCCCCAGTTCGCATAACCCAACCCGATCCAACGCGCTATGAAACAAACCGAACAGAAAACCTTGCGCTGGGGCTA
>NZ_JNJP01000111.1 GCF_000701705.1 Bilophila wadsworthia ATCC 49260
GTGGGGGAGGGGAGAGGGAAGCCTTTCTCCAGAAAGGTTCCCTCTCCCCTCCCCCACATTCCTAAGTACCTTCAACTTTATAAGGAACTCGCGTGAAAAAACTCCTCGTTGCGCTTGTCGCGCTGCTGATCGCCGCTTCTCCGGCTTTTGCGGAAGAGGCGAAGGAACTGAACGTGTTCAGCTGGTCGGAATACATTCCGCAGGAAGTCGTCAATGGCTTCACGAAAGAGACAGGCATCAAGGTGGTGCTTTCCACCTATGAATCCAACGAGGCCATGTACGCGAAGCTCAAACTGCTCGGGGCCAAAGGGTATGATCTGGTCGTCCCTTCCGGATACTTCGTGGAAGTGATGGCGCAGGACAACCTGCTCGCCAAGCTGGACAAGAGCAAGATCAAGGGCCTCGGCAACCTTGATCCCGCCTCGCTGAACCAGCCTTTCGACAAGGGCAATGCCCTGACCATCCCCTATATGTGGGGCACGGTGGGGCTGCTCGTGAACAAGAAGGCCGTGGACGTCTCCACCATCAAGAGCTGGAAGGATCTCGCCCGGCCCGAATTCAAGGGCAGGGTGCTGCTTTCCGATGACCTGCGCGATACGTTCGGCGTGGGCTTGAAGGCGTGCGGCTATTCCATCAACAGCACCAACCCCGACGAGATCAAGGCCGCCTACGAGTGGCTGAAGGCCCTCAAGCCGTCCGTGCGCGTGTTCGACGTGACCGCCACCAAGCAGGCCTTCATCAGCGAGGAAGTGGTGGCCGGGCTGGCGTGGAACGGCGACGCCTTCATCGCCATGCAGGAAAACCCCGACCTCGAATTCATCGTGCCCGAAGAGGGGATGCTGATCTGGCTCGACAACTTCGCCATCCCCGCCGGGGCCGAGCACAAGGAAAACGCCTACAAGTTCATCAGTTACCTGATGCGTCCCGAGGTCGCCAAGCTGTGCGTGGAAGAGTTCAACTACTCCACGCCGAACAAGGCCGCCGAGAAGATCCTTGAGCCCGAATACGCCGAGAGCAAGGTCATTGTGCTGGATCCGGAAGAGCTCGCCAAGGGTGAAGTGACCGTCAACGTGGGCAAAGCCCGCGAACTGTACGAAAAGTATTGGGAACAGCTCAAGGCCGGAGACTGATTGCGGCCGGGCTGATGAAGATTGCATTGGGAGGGGAACCTTTTTCCGGAAGGGGGCCTCTCCCCTCAACCTTCCCCCTCTCCTCCAAAGACGTTTGTCGTTATCGATCCCCTGTTCAAGGGGAGCGGTATGGGCTGGATGGGGGCTGTTTTTTTGTGGGGGAGCATGTTTGGGAAAGGAAAGGCATATCCGGAGCTCGGCGGAGAGCGGGGGATGGGGCAGGGATGGTATGGGGCGATCGGCAAGCTGGCGATCGCCGCTTTGCTGATCGGGGCTGTGCTGATCTGGCGGGCGGAAGCGTGGCTGCATGTTGACGTGCCGTTGGAACATGCGGATGTCATTGTAGTGCTCGGAGGTGAATCCGGGCAGCGCGTGATCGGTGCGGCGGAGCTGTATCATCAGGGCGTTGCCCCGAAAGTCTTTGTGACGGGCTCCGGCGACGGAGGGCTTATCGTCCGGCGGCTCGGCATGGCGGGAGTGCCGGATGCGGCCTGTGAGAGCCAATCCCGCAGCACGTATGAAAACGCCGTTCTGACCAAAAAGGCGCTGGAAGCCTCGCATCCCCGTTCCGTCATGCTGGTGACGAGCTGGTTCCACAGCAGGCGGGCGCTTGCGGTGTTCCGGGACGTCTGGCCCGAAGTGACGTTCGGGGTGCACCCCGTCTATGCGGGGGCGACATTCACGGCACGGTTCCGCATCTATGAGATGGGGTATATTTTTTCGGAATACGTCAAGACGCTTTGGTATATGGTGCGCTACGGCGTAGCCTGACGCCGTGCCGGGACGGGCATGTTTTGAGAGAGGGCCTCCGTGTGTACACCGGAGGCTTTTTTATGGGCTGGCATCTTTTATCTTGGCGCAGAGAAATTTTTCTTGCCAATTAGTCCGTGTAAGGATAATCCTTGTACGTACTAATGAAGCGTGCCATGTCGCTCTCAGGGCATGGCACGGTTTCTGTCCCGTAAAAAATGGCGTATTCGGAAAATAGCTTGAGCCTTTGCAAGGCACATATCGCCGCGGAGGGAACGGACAGCCTCGGATAACTCCTTTGTTCCCTTCATGGGGGCAGTGGGGAGCCGGATAAGCTGCCTCATAGCGGAACGGGCTTCTTGCTGTACGGAGTCTCCGGCGTCGGAACATTTTGGAGGGGGAGGGCATCCTTTCCTGAAGGGGCTCCACTTTCCGGAATTCGACATGCCGCAATCTTTTTCTCTTTGAAGGAAGTTTATGCACGGATTGGATCTCATGCTCCACGGCCCTTTGGTGCGGACCTTTTTGCGTTACTGCATCCCGTGGACGCTGGCCATGCTGCTCCAGTCTTCGGCGGCCATAGTGGACGGCTTCTTCGTAGGCCGCTATGTCGGGGCGATGTCTTTGGCGGCCCTCAACCTTGTCATGCCGATGTTTTCCTTGTTTTTCGGGGTGGGCGTCATGCTTGCGTCGGGTGGGGCAGTCCGGGCCGGGAAATATCTTGGCGAGAAGAGGCCGGAAGCGGCTTCCGCGATTTTCACCAAAACGATGCTCTCCCTGCTGCTTGTCGGTCTAGCCGCGTCGGCGGGGATGCTGCTGTTCAGCGGCGAACTGGTGCGCTTTCTCGGGGCGGACGAAGAGCTGAGGGGGCCCGCCGAAGCCTATTTGCGCGGCTTGATGTTTTTCGGGCCGATGATCCCTTGCGGCCTGGCGCTCTCGTATTTCGTCCGCGTGAACGGGAAACCCGCTCTGGCTTCCGTGGGGCTCATGCTGAGCGCGCTCATCAACATTGTTCTGGACGCCGTCTTTATCCCCGTGTTTGGCATGGGCGTCGAGGGTGCGGCCTATGCTACCGGCATTGCCTATACCATCACGACGGGGGTTTTGTGCCTGCACTTTTTCACTCCTGAGGCGAAGTGCCGTTTTACCCGTGCGATTGGCGCGTGGAAGGAGGTCGGGCAGGCTTGCTGGAACGGCGTTTCCGAATTGATCAACGAGACGTCGATCGGACTGGTGATCTTGTTCATCAACTGGATTTTGCTTGCCCGGATCGGCTCATACGGTGTGGCTGCGTTTACTATCATCAACTATGCCGCATGGTTTGGGGCCTCCGTGTCCTACGCCATCAGTGACTCCCTGTCTCCTCTGGTAAGCGCCAATTTCGGGGCCAGGAACTTCGCCCGCGCCCGCCAATTCCTCGGGCTTGCCTTGGGCATGGTCTTCGGCATCGGGCTCATGCTGTATGGTCTGTTCGCGCTGTATCCGGAAATGCTGTTGAAAATCTTCCTGCCCGGTGAGGAGAAAGTGGTGGCGGTGACGCTGGAGTTCATCGACTGGTTCAAGCTGGCTTTTTTGTTCAGTGGCCTGAACATGGCTCTGGCGAGTTTCTTCACGGCGCTGCATATGGCTGCGGCGTCCGCTGCGGTGGCTCTCATGCGCAGCTTGCTTTTTCCGGTGGGCTTCCTGTGGCTGTTGCCGCAACTGTTCGGCAATGTGGGTATTTACGTAGCCATACCGTTGGCGGAAATGTGCACGCTGGTCGTGGCGAGCCTGATCTTTGCGGCCAGCCGGAAACATTTTGCCGATCGCAAGGCGCACCACGGCCCGGAGCGGGCGGCACGGGGCGGAAAAAATCTGTAGCGGCGGATTGTGCGGGAGGAACGCAGTGGAACACGGGGTTGCCGCAGTGGCGCGGCAGCCCGTGGTTTCTTATGCCATGCGGCCTGATAAGCTTGTTCTAAAACGCACATTGTTGGTGATGTTGCATGGTTGCAGTCTTAATCGTGTTACGGAAAAAAGATAAGTGGCACATTTTACCCTGTTTTGATTGACACAATTCCGGCCTCTGTATAATACGATTATAATCTTTTGCTGTAGGCCGCATTCTGTCCGTCCTCAGAGCGCGCGTTGTGCAGCATCCCTCGCTATCCATCGTATCAACATGCCTTTATCAAGGAGGCAGGAATGGCTCTTTCCAGACGAGATTTCGTCAAACTGTGTTCGGGCACGGTGGCCGGGTTCGGGGTTTCCCAAATGTTTCACCCCGCCATCCACGAGGCCTTTGCCCAAACGCTCACCGGCGAACGTCCTCCCGTTTTCTGGGTTCAGGGGCAGGGGTGCACGGGCTGTTCGGTCACGCTGCTGAACAGCACGCACCCGAGCATCGCCGACGTGCTGCTCAAAATCATCAGCCTTGAATTCCATCCCACCGTCATGGCCGCTGAAGGCGAGGGCGCGTATGAGCATATGATGCGCGTCGCCGAAAAGTTCAAGGGCAAGTTCATCTTCGCCGTTGAGGGTGCCGTGCCGGTGGCGCATGACGGCAAGTGCTGCGTGGTGGCGGAAGCCGACCACCATGAAGTGACCATGACCGAAGTGACCAAGGTGCTGGCCGCCAACGCCGCCGCCGTGCTCGCCGTGGGCACCTGCGCGGCCTACGGCGGCATTCCCGCCGGGAAGGGCAACGAGACCGGCGCCATGGGCGTTTCCGCGTTCCTCAAAAAGGAAGGCATCCCCGCCCCCGTCATCAACATCCCCGGTTGCCCTCCGCATCCCGACTGGATCGTGGGCACCATCGGCCTCGGCCTTCAGGCTCTCGCCACCAACACGCTCGGCCTGCTGGTCAAGCAGGGGCTCGACGCCAACGGCCGCCCGAAGGCGTTCTACAAGAACGTGCACATGAACTGTCCCCACCTGAGCGCATTTGAAGCCGGGCACATGGTCAAGACCATGAGCGACAAGGACGGCTGCCGTTTCAGCATGGGCTGCAAGGGCCCCCGGAGCGCCTGCGACTCCTTCGAGCGCAAATGGAACAACGGGGTCAACTGGTGCGTCAACAACGCCACGTGCATCGGCTGCACCTCCCCGACCTTCCCCGACGGGCAGTCCCCCTTCTACGTCAACTAGGCCGTTTTCCGGCCGGGAGGCGGCAATCCTCCGGGGTTGCGCTTATCTGACACTCTGAACGGGGTTTCCCGTTCCAGTCGCTTTTGAGGAGCCACTTTATGGCAGAAGCTACCCAGACGAAAACCACGATCGCCATCGATCCGGTGACCCGTATCGAAGGCCATCTCAAGGCCGAGGTCGTGGTTGAAAACGGCAAAGTCGTCGATGCGAAACTGACCGGCGGCATGTACCGTGGTTTCGAATCCATCCTGCGCGGGCGTCATCCGCGCGACGCCGCCCAGATCGTGCAGCGCATCTGCGGCGTGTGCCCCACCGCCCATGCCACCGCCGCCAGCATCGCGCTGGAAAAAGCCAGCGGCACCGCGGTTCCGAGCAACGGCCGCGCCACCCGTAACCTGATCCTCGGTGCGAACTACCTCCAGTCGCACATCCTGCATTTTTACCATCTGGCGGGCCAGGATTTCATCCAGGGGCCGGACACCGCCCCGTTCATGCCGCGCTACGCCAAGCCCGATCTGCGCCTTCCCCCGGCCATCAATGCCGTGGGCGTCGACCAGTACGTCGAGGCGCTGGAAGTGCGCGCCGTGTGCCATGAGATGGTCGCGCTTTTCGGCGGCCGTATGCCTCACGTGCACGGCATCCTTGCCGGCGGCGCCGCTGAGATCCCCACGAAGGAAAAGCTCGTCGAATACGCGGCCCGTTTCAAGAAGGTCCGCAAGTTCGTCGAAGAAAAGTACCTCCCCGTGGTGTATCTCGTCGGCAGCCAGTACAAGGATCTCGGAGCGTTCGGGCAGGGCTACCGCAACGCGCTGTGCGTGGGCGTGTTCCCGCTGGACGACGAGGGCAAGGAATTCGTGTTCAAGGCCGGAGCCTATCAGGACGGCAAGGACATGCCCTTCGACGTGAAGCGGGTGACCGAGGACGTCAAGTTCTCGTGGTTCGCCGACTCCACCTCGGGCAAGCCCTTTACCAAGGGCGAGAATGTCCTCGAAGTGGACAAGAAGGGCGCGTACAGCTTCGTGAAGGCCCCCCTGTACAACGGGAAGCCCATGGAAGTCGGCCCGCTGGCGCGTATGTGGGTGAACAACAAGCCCATTTCGCCCATCGGCCAGAAGCTGTTCAAGGAATATTTCGGCCTCGACGTGAAGAACTTCCGCGACATGGGCGAAGACCTCGCCTTCTCGCTGCTTGGCCGTCACGTGGCCCGCGCCGAGGAATCCTACCTCATGCTGGACGTCGTCGAGCGCTTCCTTAAGGAAGTGCGTCCCGACGAGGAGACGTTCTCCATGCCGGTGATGAAGGATTCCGAAGGGTTCGGCTTCACCGAGGCGCCTCGCGGTTCGCTGATGCATTTCACCAAGGTCCGCAACGGCAAGATCGACAACTATCAGATCGTGTCCGCGACCCTTTGGAACTGCGCTCCCCGCAACGACACCGGTATGCGCGGCGCTCTTGAGGAAGCCCTCATCGGCGTGCCCGTGCCCGACATTGAGAATCCCGTCAACATAGCGCGGCTTATCCGCGCCTTTGACCCGTGACTGGGGTGTGCCGTGCACGTGCTGCACGCCGAATCCGGCAAGGTTGCCGTCATCAATATGGATTAAGGTTGGATAGCTGAAAATTGGGGGAGGGGAGAGGGAACCTTTCTGGAGAAAGGTTCCCTCTCCCCTCCCCAAAACCCCCTCCTCTCATCCTCCAAAGGTTTTCGACTGGTGGGGAGGCTGCGCGGCGGGAGTTCTTTTTTGCTTCAAAAAGGCCGGAATGGATTCGTGAATCCGTTCCGGCTTTTTCATTTCATGAAAGGGAGGAGCGTTGTAGGGATGAAGGTGGATGACCGCAGGGAATGCTGTGGAAAGGGATTCGATAACGTCGAAAGTCTTTGAAAGGGTGGGGGAGGTTTGGAGGGGGCGGGGAAACCTTCTTCAGAAAGTTTTCCCGCCCCCTTTAATTTTAGTCTTCCGTTTTTTCCGTACCGGGCTTCTCGGCGGCTTTGACCTCGTTCCAGAGGTCGTCCTTGTCGTCGAGGGAAAGGCTGACGAAATCGAGGTTGCGTTCGCGGGCAATGGCTTCCATGCGCTCGAAACGGGCGAGGAAGCGTTCGGTGGCGGCGTTCAGGGCGGGGGCCGCCTTGATGCCCTTGCGGCGGCCAAGCTCGACGAGGGTGAACATGTGGTCTCCGAATTCGTGTTCGATGGCCTCGGCGTCATCGGACGCCATTGCATCGAGCAGTTCCAGCCATTCGGCCTCGACCTGCTTTTCGACGTCTTCATTTTCGGGCCACGTGAAGCCCACGCGGTCGGCCTTGGAGTGGATGCGGTAGGCCTTTGTCAGAGGCGGCAGGCCGCGCGGCAGGCTGTCATAGGTCCCCTTGGGGCCTTCGGCGTCCGCAGCGGCCTTTTCCTCGCGTTTGATGCGGTCCCAGTCCTTGAGCTGTTCGGACTGGTTTTCATAGGTCGTGTCGCTGAAAACGTGGGGATGGCGGCGTACCATCTTGGCGGCTTCGACTTCGAGCGCGTCCGCGAGGGACGGGCCGCCCGCGCGGGCCATGAGCTTGCCGATCATCAGGATCAGGAAGGCCACGTCGCCCAGTTCTTCGACCATATCGGCGGTCTTGCCGGAGCGGATGGCGTCCACGAGTTCGTGGCACTCTTCAATGACATATTCGGTCAGCGATTCCGGCGTCTGCGTGCTGTCCCACGGACAGCCGTCCGGTGCGATGAGGCGGTCGATGACGGTATTGAGGCGTTCGAGCGCGGCTTGCGTGGCGGCGTCGGCAGCGGCGGGCGCGGTAGTGGTATCGGACATGAGGTTTCCCTTTTCGGTTCGCAGTTGGAAAATGTGGGCCGTCAACAGACATATCCCGGAAGAACGGGGAGTTCAAGCCGGAAGGGGAAAGCATGTGGGGGAGGGGAGAAGGAACCTTTCTCAAGAAAGGTTCCTTCTCCCCTCCCCCACACCCCCTCCTCTCATCCTCCAAAGATTTTCGACTGGTGGGGAGGCTGCGCGGAGGGAGTTCGTTCCGACGGAAAGAAGAAAACCATCTGAAAGAGATGGCTCACTCTTTTACTCAGGTTTATCTGTTTCGTGGAAGTCTCTCTCTCTCTCTCTCTCTCTATATATATATATATATATATATCTTATTTACGATATTGCTCGGGGAGGAACTGCTTGAAGACGACGATTGTTTCTTTGATCGGCTGGATCATACGGGATTTTTTAATGAAATCGGCGTAGTTGATGAAGTAGGTGAGCAGGGTGACCATGACGGCGCAGATGAGGAACCCCTTGAGCCCGCCCACGGCCGCCCCGGCGAGGTGGTTGATCCAGTCGGCATAGGCCATCTTGAGAAACGAATGGAGGGCGCGGGAGATCATGCTGATGACGAACATCACCATGCAGAGGATCAGCACATAGGCGACGATGTAGACCCATTGGGACGTCGTATACTGGGAAAAGATGCGGCCCAGCTCGCCATAATAGCGCCCGGCGAGCCAGACGCCGCCGAGGATGCCCACAAGCCCCGCCACTTCGTCGAGAAAGCCGCGCAACGCGCCGCGCAGGGTGAACAGGGCGATGACCGAAAGCAGCACGACATCCAGTATATTCAGGTCGTAAGGAAGCGTCATAGAAAAAAGGGGTTGAGGGTCTTCCCGCTTAGGGGCAGGTACGGCAAACGCTGCAATCCGGCGGATCACAGCGTCATCATGCGGAACACGCTTTGAGCCTCCCCGATCCAAAATACGAAAGTCTTAGGAGGGAGAGGGGTGGGGTCTGGGG
>NZ_JNJP01000112.1 GCF_000701705.1 Bilophila wadsworthia ATCC 49260
ATTTAGGTGGAATCGACAGTAACATGTGCACATGATCCACACACAGGTGCCCTTCCAATATCTTGCAGCCTCGGCGGTTGGCCAATTCATGAAATACGCCCACCAACTCCTCACGAATCTTGCCGTACAAAACCTTTTTCCGGTATTTCGGAATCCACACTATATGATACTTACACTCCCAGACCGTATGACTTAAACTTTGTAATTGCTTCATAAAAAGCCTCCTTGTTCTGCCTTGAGCGGTTCGGACAAGGAGGTTTGCTGTTTTAGGGAATTGTCAAACTGCAGGAGCCCCCCGGCTTAGCCGGGGGATCACGTCAAGGATTCGTACTTATCGAATCCCTCTTGTGAGGTAGTTCCTCATTTGGATAGCTTGAACCGCCGTGTCGGGCATAAAAGCCGCATCATTCCATAAAAAGGAGCCTTTCCCATGCACATAGACATGGGAAAGGCTCCTTTATTTACAACGCTCAAACCATACAAAGCAGACACAGACGCGGAACAGGGATTCGATAAAGTCAAAAATCTTTGGAGATGGAGGGATGGGGGTCCGGGGGAAGGGAGGAAGAAACTTTCTATAGAAAGTTTCTTCCTCCCTTCCCCCGGTTCCTAAAACGTCGTCACCTCAGGATACACCGGCACCTGAAAAATAGCGTGGCAGGTGAGGCCGAGCATGACGGCACCGATACCGCATTTGACCACGATGCCGAGGAATCGGCCCACCAGCGCGCCTTTGGCGGCCTGACGGGCTTCGTAGTCGTTGCGCCCCTTGTAGCGCTCCATGAGATAACAGCCGATCCACGCGCCCACGAGAGCGCCGATGAACGCGCCAAGGCCAAACAGCAGGGGAAGCCCCGCCAGAGCGCCGACAAGCGCGCCAAGCAGGCCCGCCCACATGCCGCTGGTGCTCGAACCGTATTTCTTGCTCCCCCAGCCTTGCGCGATGTACTCGATGACCTCCCCGAATAGGGCAAGGCCGACAAGCATGGCGAAAAAGAAAACGCCCATGTCTCCGGGGGAGGGATAAGCAAACCTCCAGAGCCCGATGAGGCCGAGCATGATCCAGTTGGCGGGGAGCGTGATCACGTTCAGCAAAAGGACGAAACCGAGCAAAACGAGGAAGATGGTTGGGAAAAGAACCTCCACGGGCTACTCCTCGTTCGCCGTCTTACGCAGCACTTCCATGACCGAAGGCAAATGACGCAGCCGGTCGATGACATGGTAAAGATGCGCCACGTCGCGCACCTGCACCACCATTTCCATCTCGGAGCGCCCGTCCACCAGCGCCTGCAAGAGACAGCCGTCGATGTTGACGTCCTCGTCGCGCAGCACGATGGCGATATCCGCCAGCGAGCCCTTCTGGTTGCGGGCCATGATATGGATGCGCACCGGGAAGGGCTGCGTCTCGTGGCCGTCCCACTGCACGGAAACGAGGCGATCGGGCTCCATCTCCTGAATGTTCGGACACGTCGCCGTGTGGACGATCACGCCGCGCCCGCGGCTGATGAAGCCCACAATGGAATCGCCGGGCACGGGGTTGCAGCAGTGGGCGATGCGGACCATCATGTCGTCCACGCCGCGCACGGAGATGCCGCCCGTCTTGGGCGGAGGAGGCGGGCTCTGCTCCTTGCGCTTGCGGTGGGAGACGACCGTATCCACGGCATCGGGCGTTTCAAGGATTTCCGGCGGCGAAACAATGGCCTGCAAACGCTTCACCACCTGCTTGGTCGTGAAACGCGCGTACCCGATGGAGGCCATCAGCTCGTCCACTGACCCGGCGGCAAGGCTGTTCACCAGCGTGCTTAGATGCCCGTCCTTCTCGGCCTTGCTCAGGTTGATGCCTGCCTTGCGGGCTTCCTTTTCCAGCATTTCGCGGCCAAGGCCCATCGCCGCCGCGCGTTCCTCGGTACGCAGGTACTGCTGGATACGGCTGCGCGCCTTGGCGGTCTTGACGATCTTGAGCCAGTCCCGGCTCGGGCGGCGGTTCTTGTCGGTGATGATTTCCACCGTGTCGCCGCTCTTGAGCGCGGTATTCAGCGGAACCAGCTTGCCGTTGACCTTCGCGCCCACACACCGGCTGCCCACCTGCGTATGGATGAGGAAGGCGAAGTCCAGCGGCGTCGCACCTTCGGGGAGTTCCTTTACGTCGCCCGCGGGCGTGAAGACATAGACTTCGTCCTTGAAGAGATCCATGCGCAGGGTGTGCATGAATTCCTTGGAGTCGGATTCCTGTCCCTGCCGGTTGACGATCTCCCGGAGCCACTCGAATTCCGGGGCGTCCTTGACGCTGACCGCGTGATGGCGCTCCTTGTACAGCCAGTGCGAGGCCACGCCGTGCTCGGCCAGACGGTGCATCTCCTCGGTGCGGATCTGGATTTCGATCCGCTCGCCCTCGGGCCCGATGACCGTGGTATGCAAGCTCTGGTAGCCGTTGGCCTTGGGCATGGAAATATAGTCTTTGAAGCGGCCCGGCACGGGCTTCCACTGCGCATGGACAAGGCCGAGCACCGCGTAACAGTCGCGTACGTCCTTGACGATGACGCGGAAAGCCAGAATGTCGTGCATATCGTCGAGCGTCAGATTCTGCTCGGTCATCTTCTTGTAGATGCTGTAGATATGCTTGATGCGGCCCCAGACCGTGCCTTCGATCTGGTTGGAGCTGAGGATACCTTCCAACTTGGCGATGATCTTGGCGATGAGCTGGCGCTCGACCACCTGATTGCTTTCCAGCCAGTCCGAAATCTGGGCGTAGACGTCCGGGTGTATGTATTTGAAGCTCAGGCCTTCAAGTTCCAGCTTGAGCCGGTGCAGACCAAGGCGGTTGGCGAGGGGCACGTAAATGTCCATCGTCTCCTGCGCGATGCGCTGCCGCTTGTGGGCCTTCTGGAAATCGAGCGTCCGCATGTTGTGCACGCGGTCAGCCAGTTTGACGATGGGCACGCGGATGTCGTGCGACATCGCAAGGATCATTTTACGGATGTTCTCCGCCTGCTGCTCTTCCTTGCTGTCGAACGTCATCATGCTGATCTTGGTCACGCCGTCCACGATGTCGGCGACCTGTTCGCCGAACTCGGCGTCAACCTCTTCGAGCGTGACTTTCGTGTCCTCGACCGTATCGTGCAACAGCCCGGCGGCCACCGAATGGGCGTCGAAACCGAGCTCGGCAAGGACTTCGGCCACGGCCAGCGGATGCGAGAGATAGGGTTCGCCGGAAAGCCGCACCTGCCCGGCATGGGCCGCTGCGGCGTAAGCATAGGCTTTGCGTACGAGCGCCTGTTCCGCTTCCGTGGAATTGGCAGCCAGCCGGCTCAGGATGTTCTGCATCGGCAGGGGAAGATGGGAGGCAGGAGCTTCAACTGTACTCATGGACTCGTCCTGTGGGCTGATGGTGCATGATCACCGCCGCGCAAGGTTTTGTGCGACGGTATAGAAACTCTAAGGCCGAACATGGTACCTCTGCAAGTCTTTGGGAACCCACCAGCGATCAAAATTGTACATGATGCCGTTCAGCGCGGGCTTGATGCCCTGGAACCGCGCCTGCACGATGGGCAGCGCGTAGGGGACGTAGAGGAAACAATAGGGCTGTTCGGCATCGAGGATCTCCTGCACGCGGTCATAGAGCTCCTTGCGGCGATCCTGATCGGTCATGCTCCGGGCCTCCACGAGCAGCTCGTCGACCTCGGCGTTGCGGTAGCCCGTGAAGTTCAGCCCGCCGGGCTTGGCCCGTGAAGAGTGCCATACGTCATAGATGTCGGGATCGAGGGTGATCGTCCAGGCAAGGATGATGGCGTCGAAGTGCCCTTTATTGACAAATTCCTTAATGAAGGCGGCCCATTCCACCGTGCGGATATGCACCGTGATACCCAGCGCCTTGAGCTGGCTTTGGATGATGATCGCCGCCTTGATGCGCGAATCGTTGCCCTGATTGACGAGGATGGTAAACAGGAACGGCTTGCCGTCCCGCTCAAGGAGGCCGTCCTTATTCTTTTTCCAGCCGGCCTCGTCCAGCAGCCTGCGGGCTTCGTCCACATCCTGCCGGACCGGCGTCAGCTTGTCGTTATAGGCCCATGTCCCCGGCTTGTACGGCCCGACCGTGGGCACGCCCTGCCCGAGCAGCACGCCGTCAATAAGCGACTGGCGATCGATGGCCATCGAAATGGCCCGGCGTACGCGCACATCCTTAAAGAAAGGATGCTCCAGGTTGAACCCGAGGAAGGTATAGCTGAACGACAGGTAACGGTATTTGCGCCAGTCCCGTTCCCACTGCGGCCCTTGCGTCTGGCGCAGGTACTGCTGGGGAGAGAGGGACATCATGTCCAGTTTTCCGGCTTTCAGTTCCAGAAACATGGTCGAGGGATCGGGGATAATCCGGTACACCACCTCATCCAGATTGGGACGGCCCTCGAAATACGTATCCGAGGCCGTAAGGGTGAGCATGGAACCGGCGTCCCACTTGGCAAGCCGGTACGGACCCGCGCCGATGGGCTTGCGGGCCACGGGGGTGGTCATGATATCCTGCCCCTCAAGCACGTGCTTGGGCAGAATGGCCCCCATCCATGTCATCAGGGAGCGGGCGAAAGGCTTGGCATAACGCACCTCGAACGACAGCCGCCCGGTCTTCTTAAAGGATTCAATGGCCAGGAAGTCCCCGGAATAGGCCGTGGGCGTCTTGGGATCGATCATGAGCTTATAGGTGAACTCCACATCGTCCGCCGTCAGGGGCACGCCGTCCTCCCAGCGGATATCGTCGCGCAGGACGAAGCGGAGAAGCCTGCCGCCCTCAAGCACCTCATAGGACGCGGCGGCCCACGGGACCACGTTCAGATCCTTGTCGTACTTGAGCGGAGCCACATACAGGAGCCCGGTAATCTCGCCCGAGGCGGAATCGGACGCCATATAGGGGATGAGGTTGGACGGCTCGCCGATGGTGCCCATCAGGATACGCCCTCCTGTGACCGGGGTGCCGTCCGGGAAGGCCGCCGTTTCCGCCGCAAAGGGCATAACAGGGCGAAACGCCGCAAAAAACAGCGCCCAACAGGTGAAAAGCAGAATCAGCAAGCTCTTTTTCATACGCATTCCAGGTCATTTGTAAATATTTTCTCGAAAATGGCCATAACATACTTGCGTACCCTTGAAAACAGACGATTCTTGGCATACAACGATAAGATAAGACTCGTCGCTTATGCCTCTGTGCATCCCTTCCGCATTCTACGGAGCGCATCGTTCTGCCCGGGCATCCATCCCACTTTATCAGTTATGCCGCAAGCATCCGTACCATAGACTAACTGTCGACAAGGGATCTGCCGTTTCGACGAGGCTTATGCACAACAAACAAGGATACGCTGTTTAAAAGTGCCATGACAGAAGCAAGGACATCCGAAAAAATGAACGTACGTGAGGAAAATGCCGCCAGAGCCCTGATCCAGGGCTTCCTGAAAGATTCCGTCCCTGAATACATCAAGGATACGGGACAGGAAATACTGAACAGCGGCGGCGTCCACAAGCTGACCATCCGCAAGGAAGGCGACACTTGGGACGTGGAAGGCATCGTCCAGGGCGAAGACTTCCAGAACTATTCGCCCCACCTGATGCTGAATCCGGGAGACTCCCAGATTTCGTATAACTGCAACTGCCATGAAGCGTTCATGGGCGTTTGCCGTCACGTGGCCGCCACCGCCTTGAAGATGTTTGCGGATCTCGACAAGGACTATGGCGCGCCCGAGGAACCGCAGCGCCTCAACACCGAATGGCGCCAGAGCTTCCGCAGTTTCTTCTCCAGCTCGCTGGAGCCGGAAACCGGACGCCACTACTTCATCTTCCGGTTTTATCCCGAACCGGGCCGCCTCATCGTGGCGCTTTTCCGGGCACGGCAGAACAAGACCGGCCTGTCCTCCGTCCATCAGGAAACGTCGCTGGAGCAGATCCTGCGCAATCCCGAGTGGTGCGACCAGTCTCCCCAGCTCTTGCAGGTCGCCCGCCAGATCGGCCACTACCTCGACTACTACGGGCACCGGATCGAAATTCCGGAAGGCCTCGTTTCGTGGTTCTTCTGGGCCATCCGCCGCGAATACTACATGTTCTGGAAGGACACGGACATCCCGTGCACCATCGTGAGCACGCCGCTCACCGTGAAGCTCCGCCCCGGCCTTGACGAGGACGGGCTGCGCTTCGACGTGCTGCTCCAACGCGGAGAAAAGAAACCCTTCTCCATTTCGGAAGAGGACAGCGAAATCACCTTCCACGGACAGATGCCCCTGTGGGTGTGCTGGAACCAGAGCTTCTACCCGGTGCAGACCAGCCTTTCCCCCTCGCTGGTGAAACAGCTTGTCGCCGACCATCCGGTGGTCCCGCAGGACAATATTTCGGAATTCCTCGACCGGGTGTGGGCGCGCCTGCCCGCCTCCGAGCTCTACGAGCCCGACGAATTCCTCAAGATCATGGGCCCGATCTTCCAGCCCGCGACCTACGATCCCAAGCTGTTCCTCGACGAGGAAGGCAGCCTGCTTACGCTTGAAGTCCAGAACACCTATGAGACGGTTCACGGCGAATTCGTCCTCCCCGGCCCGAACCCGGACTTCCAGACGGGCAGCTACGTCTTTGAAGGGCATACATTCCTCGTGCGCCGCGATCAGACCGAAGAGGCCGCGCTCATGGCGCAGCTCGCGGAAATGCACTTCCAGCCCAGAAGCACCCGGCTGTGGTTCATGGAGCCGGAAGAGGCCATCGCCTTCCTGCTCGACTCCTACCCCACGCTGGTGGAAAACTGGCGCGTGTACGGCGAAAAGGCCCTCACCCGCTACAAAGTGCGCATGTCGCAGCCGGTCATTTCCGCCAAGGTGGAGAGCAACGAAAAGGAAAAATGGTTCACCCTCGATATCGATGTGGAATACGACGGCCAGCACCTGCCTCTGGAGCGCATCTGGAAGGCATGGGTACGCGGCCGCCGTTACGTGCAGCTCAAGGACGGCTCCTACACGAGCCTGCCCGAGTCGTGGCTGGAAAAGCTGGCCCACAAGCTGCAGGCCCTCGGTTTCGACCCCACCAAGCCGCCCAAGCGCCAGTTCAAGCAATTCGAAGCCCCCGTGCTCGACAACCTGCTCGACGATCTGCCCAATGCGGAGACCGACTCCTTCTGGAACTCGCTGCGTGAAAAGGTACGGAACTTCACCGAGGTGGAGCCCGTCAGCACGCCCAAGGGCCTGACCGCCACGCTCCGCAACTACCAGCTGCAGGGCGTTTCGTACCTGAACTTCCTCAGCGAATACGGGTTCGGCGGCATCCTCGCGGACGAAATGGGCCTCGGTAAGACCATCCAGACCCTGTCGTTCATCCAGCATATGGTCAACCACGGGCATGAAGGCCCGAACCTCATTGTGGTGCCCACGTCCGTGCTGCCCAACTGGGAGCGCGAATCCGAAAAGTTCGTGCCCCACCTCAAGCGGCTGATCATCTACGGCACGCGCCGCGAAGGCATGTTCCGCAAGGTGGCGGATTCCGACATCGTGGTGACGACCTACGCCCTGCTCCGCCGCGACCTTGAGGAGCTGGAAAAGCACTATTTCAACTCGATCATCCTTGACGAAGCGCAGAACATCAAGAACCCGAACACCATCACGGCGCGCTCGGTGCGTTCCATCAAGGCCCGGATGCGGCTGTGCCTGTCCGGTACGCCCATCGAAAACAACCTGTTCGAACTGTGGTCGCTGTTCGAGTTCCTGATGCCCGGATTCCTCGGCTCGCAGCACGCGTTCCAGCGCGGCGTGGTCAAGCCCATCCGCGACGGGGACGGCGAAAGCCTCGAATACCTGCGTTCCCGCGTGAAGCCGTTCATCCTGCGGCGTACCAAGGCCGAAGTGGCCAAGGATCTGCCGCCGAAGATCGAGAGCGTGACATACTGCAACATGACGGACGAACAGGCCGAACTCTACACGGCCCTGACCCGGAAGCTCCGCGATCAGGTGCTGGCCGACGTCGAAAGCAAGGGCATGGCCAAGAGCCAGATGTCCATCCTCGACGCGCTGCTCAAGCTTCGCCAGATCTGTTGCCACCCGCGCCTGCTCAAGGTGGACATGCCCGGCTTCTCCACCGGGAGCCTGCCCTCCGGCAAGTTCGAGGCTTTCAAGGATATGATCTTCGACGTGGTGGAAGGCGGCCACAAAGTTCTGGTCTTCTCGCAGTTCGTGCAGATGCTGCAGATCATCCGCGGCTGGCTCCAGCTGACGGACATCCCCTTCTGCTATCTGGATGGCACCAGCAAGGACCGCCTCGATCAGGTGGACCGCTTCAACAACAGCCCGGAAATCCCGATCTTCCTCATCTCTTTGAAGGCGGGCGGCACGGGCATCAACCTGACCTCAGCGGACTACGTCATCCATTACGATCCGTGGTGGAACCCCGCCGTGGAAAGCCAGGCAACCGACCGTACCCACCGTATCGGCCAGACGCGTCAGGTGTTCTCCTACAAGCTGATCTGCCAGAATACCGTGGAAGAGAAGATCCTCAAGCTTCAGGAAATGAAGCGCGGCGTCGCCGAGGCCGTCATCCCCGGTCAGGACACGTGGAAGTCCCTCACCAAGGAAGACCTCGAAATGCTGTTTGAGGTTTAAAAAAGATTGGAGGGGGCGAGGGAAACTTTCTAAAGAAAGTTTCCCTT
>NZ_JNJP01000113.1 GCF_000701705.1 Bilophila wadsworthia ATCC 49260
CCCCCTCCAAACCTCCCCCCTCCTCTTCAAAGACTTTCGGCGTTATCGAATCCCTGTTCGCCGCTTTCCCTGTAGGTGAATAGGGTGGGGAAAGTTTGCGGATCTTGCCTGAAAAACATCATAACACACTTGTTCTTTTGATGAAAATTGTTTTTGACCCGTTTCCGGGATCTTGATTTGCCGCCCCCGGTATGGGAAACTTCTGCCTTCTGAAAACAATAGGGCTCCCCTTCCTTAAAAAGGTCAAAAGTCTTGGGAAGGGAGGGGGTTCGGGGGAGGGAAACCCTTCTAAAGAAGGGTTTCCCTCCCCCGTCCAAGCCTTTTCCCGGAGTCTCGCTATGCGCAATCCAGTCCCCAGAATCGCCGCGATCCATGACATGTCGGGTTTCGGGCGCACCTCGCTGACGGTGGCGATCCCGATCCTATCCTGCATGGGCATACAGGTCTGCCCGATGCCCACGGCGGTGCTCTCCACGCACACGGTGGAATTCACGGACTATACGCTGTGCGACCTCACCCCGGAGCTTGGCGGCATCCTCGACCACTGGGAAAGGCTCGGCCTCCATTTCGACGGCGTATACTCCGGCTTCATGGCCTCCCCGGAACAGATGGATTCGGCAGCCCGGTGCATCCGCAACTGCCTCGCCCCCGGCGGGCTGGCGGTCGTGGACCCGGTGCTTGGGGACAACGGCATCCTTGATCCCACCATGACCCCGGAAATGGTGGAAAAAATGCGCTGGCTCATCTCCTGCGCCGACATCATCACCCCGAACATCACCGAAGTCGCACTGCTCCTCGACGAGCCGTTCACGCCCCGGATCTCGCCCGAGGAAATCAAGGGCCGGTTGCGCCGCCTGTCCGCAATGGGACCTCAAACCGTGGTCGCCACAAGCGTCCCCCTGCTGGAAGGCGGCAGGGACCCCGGACAAAATACCTCGGTCATTGCCTACGAACGCGACGAGGACCGCTTTTGGCGCATCGATTGCGCATATATCCCCGCCCACTACCCCGGCACGGGGGACACGTTCTCCAGTGTGCTCACGGGCAGCCTCATTCAGGGCGACAGCCTGTCCATCGCATTGGATCGCGCCGTCCAGTTCGTCACCCTCGGCATCCGGGCCACGTTCGGGCAAGGGCTGCCCTCGCGCGAAGGCATCCTGCTGGAGCGTATCCTCGGCAGCCTGTTCGCGCCCGTCTCGACCTGCAAATGCCGGATCATGGACGGGAACGGCTGCTGTAACCCGGTGCTCCCCTTCGAAGACTGACATGGGCTCCGCCTCCCAAAGGCGCAAGATCAAAATCGCGGACGGCGGGACGCCCCGGACGCGAACGCTCCATCCGATACAACGGCATGGGACAAAGGATATGCTGATGACTACGGAACAATGCGGCCAGGACCAACTGCCCATTGGTCTTTTCGATTCCGGCGTGGGCGGCCTGACCGTCCTTGACGCCATGCGCCGCCTCATGCCCGGCGAGGATTACCTGTTCCTCGGAGACACCGCCCGCGTGCCCTACGGGGCCAAAAGCCAGAAAACGATTGTCCGCTATTCCCTTCAGGCCGCCGCCAAGCTCATCGGCCAGCGCATCAAGCTGTTGGTCATCGCCTGCAACACGGCCACCGCCGCCGCGCTTCCCGCCCTGCGCGAAACATGGCCCGACATGCCCATCATCGGCGTGATCGAGCCCGGTTCCCGCGCCGCCTGCGAAGCCTCGCCCTCCGGCGACATCGCGGTCATCGCCACCGAATCCACCATCCGCAGCGGGGCCTATGCCGAAGCCATCCTCCGCCGCCGCCCCGAAGCGCAGGTCCGCAGCCTCGCCTGCCCCCTGTTCGTGCCGCTGGCCGAAGAAGGCTGGTTCGACGGCCCCATCGCCGAAGGCGTGGTTTCACGCTACCTTGAGCCGCTGTTTGAGAAGTCTCCCGCGCCCGACTGCCTTGTGCTCGGCTGCACGCACTATCCCATGCTCGCCGCCGCCATCCGTAAGGTCGTCGGGCCGGAAGTCCATATCGTGGATTCCGCGGCGACCACGGCCGAGGTGGTCAAGCGCCGCCTCGCCGACAAAGGGCTGGCCCACCCGCAGGCCGGGCGCACGGGGCGCATCCGTTTTTTCATCACCGACGACCCGCAGCGGTTCACCCGCACGGGCAGCCTGTTCCTCAACATGACCATCACGGACAGCGACGTCCGGCTTGTGGATCTTGAAAACGTGCCCCTCCCCGACGCCGCCGAAACGCCAACACAAAGGAAATCATCATGAGTTACGCCCCCATTCCCATGGTCCCCGGTCCGGTCGCCCTGCACGAAGACGTCATTGCCGTCCTCGGCAGGGATTACGGCTCGGGGCAGGTCGAATCCGACTTCCTGTGCCTTTACGACGCCACCAGCCGCGGCATCGGCAAGCTTATGGGCACAAAGGACGATGTCGTCCTGATGACCGGCGAAGGTATGCTCGCCCTCTGGGGCGCGCTGAAAAGCTGCCTGAAACCCGGCGATCATGTGGTCAGCGTCGGTACCGGCGTCTTCGGGGACGGCATCGGCGAAATGGCCGAATCCTTCGGCTGCATCGTGGAAAAGGTGTCCCTCCCTTATGACTGCAGCATCCGTGAAAGCGACCTCGCCGCCGTGGAGGAAGCCATCCGCCGCGTCAAGCCGGTCATGCTGACCGCCGTGCACTGCGAGACCCCGTCCGGCACCCTGAACCCCATCGGGCTGCTCGGCAAGCTCAAGAAGGATCTCGGCGTGCCTCTGTTCTATGTGGACACGGTGGCGGGGCTCGGCGGAGCGCCCGTGCACATGGACGAATGGAACGTCGACCTGATGCTCGGCGGTTCCCAGAAGTGCCTGAGCTGCCCCCCGAGCATGAGCATGGTGGGCGTCAGCAGCGCCGCGTGGGAACGCATGAAGGAGGTGAACTATCAGGGCTACGACGCCATCCTGCCCTTCCGCACCGTGCGCACGGACGGACGCTGCCCCTATACCCCGAACTGGCACGGGGTGGCCGCGCTGTACGCGGGGACGCAGGCCATCTTCAAGGAAGGCATGGACGCCGCGTTTGCCCGCCACGAAGCCGTAGCGGCCCAGTGCCGGGCCGGGCTCGCCGAACTCGGCATCAAGCTCTGGACGGCTCCCGACGCCGTCAACGCGCCGACCGTCACGGCGGCCATGATCCCCGACGGCTTTACGTGGCCGGAATGGAAAGAAGCGCTCCGCCGCCACGGGCTGATCTGCACCGGCAGTTTCGGCCCGATGGACGGCAAGGTCTTCCGCCTCGGGCACATGGGCACGCAGGCCCAGCCGTACCTCATGGAGCAGGCCCTCGACGCCATCGCCGCCACGCTGGGAAAATAGCCGGTCGAGGCAAAACGCTTTTGGGGAGGGCCCAGCCCTCCCCCTTTTTCTCCGTCCTTCCGGTATCCCACACGCATTTCGAGGTGCGCTCCGCAACGGAACATGTCGGTATGAAACCTCTTTCCCCAACGAAGCCCTTTCAAAGGATTCGTTAGCGCGAAAAGCCTTGGAAAGGGAGGGACTCCGCACCGGCAGGTCCGGGGAAGGGGGAAAAGAGGGGCCCACTTTCTTCAGAAAAGTTTTCCCTCCCTTCCCCAACCTTCCCTCTCATTTCCCAAACAACTTGCGCCATGCCGACGAAACAGCCGATGCCGCCCGTCCCCCCGCTTCAGCCGCTCCTGTTCTGGGAAACCGGCATCTTGCTGTTCATCGCGGGAATCGTCACGGCACGTTTTCCGGTTCCGGCTTTAACGGCCTGCGCCCTGTTTGCATGGGTGGACAGCCGGACGCGCCGCCCTCTCTGCTGCCTGCTGGCGGCTGCGTGCGTCATCGCAGGCTGGTGGATCGGCGAAAAGTCCGTTCCCCGCGTCCCCCAAGAGTACCCGGCATGGCTGGAAAAGAGCCTGTCCTCACGGCGGGCCGTCACCGTGGAAGGCGTGATCGTCGGTTCCCGCGGCTTGCCGGATCAGCGTCTGCAAATCATTCTGGACGATGTGGGCCCCGCCGAAAAGGAACCGCTCCCCGGCAGGATGGCCCTGACGTGGCAGGACATGCCCGACGTCCCCCGCCCCCTACCGGGGCAACGGATAACCGCGGATCTGAAAATCCGTCCGGTCCACGGTTTCCACAACCAAGGCACGTGGAACAGCGAGGATTACTGGCATCGCCAAGGCGTCTTCTTTCAGGCGTGGGCCAAACAGGATGACGCCGCCATCCGTACATCCGGCACGCCTTCCGCCGGAGCCGAACTACGGGAACGCCTGCGCCTGCGTATCGCCGCCGCGCTGGATCCGCCGGAAGAAAGCGGCCTCCGCACGCTTTCCCCTTCCAGTACGGACAGAAACGCTTCCCGGCAGGCGGCCCTGCCGTCCAAAAACGCTTGGAGCGAACCGCCTTCACTCCCACGGCGGGAGAACCTCCCGTCCGCTCCTGAGCAGATTGGGGAGGTGCAGACTGAAGAGGTTCGGGAACATTCAGGTTCGCCTGCGCACTCCGCAGCTCCGGCGGATACGAGGCGCTTTTCAAGGGTGCGGGACGGCGGATCTTCCATCATCCCGGCCTTGCTGTTCGGGGATCGCTATGGGCTCAACACGCCGGACATGGAGCGCATCAACGCGGCGGGGCTGACGCACAGCCTTGCCCTGTCCGGACAGCATCTTGCCGTCGTCGGCTTGGGCGCGTTGGCGCTCACCGGGATTGTGGGGCTCCTCGCGCCGGGGCTGTTCCTGCGCTTTCCGGCCTACAGCCTCATCGGGCTCCTGAGCCTGCCGCTGGCCTCCGCCTATTTATGGCTCGGCGATGCGCCGCCTTCGCTGGTGCGGGCCGCCCTGATGCTTGCCATCGTTTGCCTGTTGCGCTGCGTGCCCGATCTACTTCCCGAGCGTTTCCGCCGGAACCTGCGCCCGGCCTTCACCTTTGCCGATGTGCTCCTGCTTGCCCTGTTCTGCATGGTTCTGGCCGATCCCCTGTGCCTGTACGATCTGGGCGTGCAGCTCTCTTTTTCGGCGGTGGCGGGAATCGCGCTTTGTTCCCCGTGGCTCAGCAAACTCTGGAACGACGGCCCGTTATCCTTCTCGCCGCTCAAAGTCCTGCAAGGCGGGCTCTCGCCCATGCGTGCCGCCGGGGGCCGTTTCATCCGGCTTCTCTGGCTGACCCTCGGCTGTTCCGTCGCCGCGCAGCTCGCCACCCTCCCCCTCGTGCTGGATGCCTTCGGGCGCTCGACCCTCTGGTTCCCGATCAACCTGCTCTGGCTTCCGGCGCTCGGTTTCATCGTCCTGCCGCTGTCGTTCCTCGGGCTTATCGCCGCGGCAGCCGGATTGGAACAGGCAGCCGGTTTCCTGCTCCATCTGGCGAACATTCCTTGCGAGGCGCTTCTGCATAGCCTGCGCTGGCTGCAAGCGCACGCGGGGCTGGATCTGTTCGTATCCCCTCGCCCGCACTGGACCGCCATCCTTGGCTTCGGCGCGATCGCCGTGGCACTGGCCATGCGCATACATCGGGATCATTTCCCACACGCGGCGAAACGCCTTCTGATCTCCGGTGCGCTCCTGCTTTCCGTCGGGCCGTTGCTCTGGGTCCACGCCTTCTTTGAACCCAAAATTTCCCTCAGGGTGCTGGATGTCGGACAGGGGCAAGCCGTACTTCTGGAATGGCCCTACGGAGGAAGGGCGATGGTGGACGGCGGCGGGCTGTTTTCCGACCGTTTCGACGTGGGACGGGATCTCGTTTCCCCGGTGCTTACCGCCAACAACCTGCCCCGGCTGGACTTCATCGCCGTAACGCATCCCGACCGGGATCACCTCAAAGGCTTGCTGTTCATCGCAGCCAACTATGCGATGAAAGCCGCATACACCGCTCCGCTTGAAGGCATCGACACGCCGCAACATGGATCGCCCCGGCCTCTCTCCGAAGCGTTCACCGCCATCCTTGCCTCGCGCGGAATTCCCCGTCATACTTTGGGCGCGGGAAACGTGCTCCCCCTTGCGGACGGGCTGGCGCTTGAGGTGCTGGCCCCGGCCCCCGGCGTGACGCCTTCCGGCAATGACGGGCTGGTGTTCCGGCTTGTCCTCAACGGGCACGGCCTCGCCTTGCTGCCCGGAGATGCCGAAGCGCCGTACCTGCGGGCCCTGCTGCGAAGCGGCGCGGACCTATCGGCGGACGTGCTCATCCTGCCTCACCACGGTTCCGCAGGCAGCCTTGTCCCGGCTCTGTACGACGCGGTGTCTCCAAAGCTGGCCATCGCCAGCGCCGGAGCGTACAACCCGTACCGGCTTCCCTCCCGGAAAGTCCGCGACGCATTGGAATGGCGGGATATTCCGCTTCACATCACCGGTAATGAAGGCGAAATCGCCGTCCATTGGGACCTGAAAAAGAATGCGGGGAAGAAAAACATTCTTCAAGAAGGCTTTCCTCCTCCGCGCCCTCATCTCTCCCAATATGTCCAACCGATGGGGAGGGCACGCGAAGGCTCTCCCGCCGGAAACACGGAATGAAACGGCATCATCCCATTACTCCCAAAAGACCGTTGGAGGCGGGGAACGGGTACAAGGCAGGCAGAAATGCATTCTCCAGAAAGCCCCTTCCCGATTTGGGCCTCCAATCATAAGGATAAGCAGTGCGACTGACGGCAACGCATAAAATGGGCATAGCGGCCCTGATCATGGCGGGCAGCGTGTTCCTGTCCCGGCTCATGGGGTTGGTACGGGATAAGGTGGTTTCGTGGCAATTCGGGGCGGGTGCGGAATCGGACGTCTATTTCGCGGCCTTCGTGGTCCCCGACTTCCTCAATTACCTGCTCGCGGGCGGTTATATTTCGATCACGCTGCTCCCTTTGCTTTCCAAGCGGTTCGAGGAGGACGAGGCAGACGGCTGGCGGTTCTTCTCGGCTGTGTTCTGGTGGGCGGCCCTCGGCATAGCCGCCCTGACCGCCGTGGCATGGATCTTCGCTCCGGAACTCGCCCGGATCGTCGGGCCGGGATTTTCCCCGGAAAAACAGGCCCGGCTGGCCCATTTCCTGCGCATCATCCTGCCCGCACAGGTCTTCTTCCTGCCCGGCGCGTGCGTGTCCGCCCTGCTCTATATCCGCAAGCAATTCCTGGCCCCCGCGCTCACACCGCTCATCTACAACGGCTGCATCATCGCGGGCGGTCTCCTCGTGACCGGGCGGGGCATGGAAGGCTTCTGCTGGGGCGTCCTGTTCGGCGCGGCCCTCGGATCGTTCCTGCTGCCTGTCGTGGCGGCCCGCTCCTCCGGCTCTCCTCTGCCCGAAGGCATACCCGCCGGGCTGCGCCTCCGCTTCAACCTGCGCCACCCGCTCCTCAAGCGGCTTCTCCTGCTGGCCCTGCCGCTCATGCTCGGCGTGTCCATTGTGGCTATGGATGAGCAGTTCGTGCGTATTTTCGGCTCTATGGCGGGCGAGGGGGCGGTAAGCCTCCTGAGCTATGCCCGGCGCATCATGCTTGTCCCCGTGGGCGTGGTGGCGCAGGCCGCGGGCGTGGCGTCCTTCCCGTTCCTCGCCGCGCTGGCGGCCCGGGGCGACGACGCCGGATTCGACAAGACCCTTGGCACGGCCCTGCGCGGGAGCATGCTCGTAGTCATCCCGCTCACGGCCTATATGTTGGCCGTTGCCCTGCCCACGCTCGGATTCATCTTTGAAGGCGGGCGCTTCTCCGCCGAGGAGACCATCCTCGCCGCGCCGCTGCTCCAGATGCTGCTCCTTTCAGTCCCCTTCTGGGTCGTGCAGCAGGTTATCGGGAGGGCTTTCTACGCCCGTCAGAACACCCTCACCCCGGCTATTGTAGGCACTGTGGCGACCCTCGCCGCCCTGCCCGTCTATCCGCTCGCGGTAAAGCTCTGGGGCGCGTTCGGCGTTGCCATGCTGACGACGCTCTGCCTCTTCGTTTACACCCTTGCCCTGTCGTGGTTCTGGATCCGCAAGCACGGCACGGGGGCGTTCGACGGCATGGGGCATCTGCTTCTCAAGGGGTTCCTGCTGGTCCTGCCCGGCACGCTGCTGGCCTTTTTCGCGGTCTACGGGCTTCCCGGCCGTCTGCCCCTCTGGTTCCCCTCCCTGTACGCCTATCTGCCCGCAGCCATGCGCCACGCCGCCATATGCGGCATCGCCGGGGTCATCTTCGCCGTTCCCTATCTCCTGCTCGCCAAGCTGTTCATGCCTGAGGCGCTGTCCTTAAGAAGGAGAAGGTAGGGATTGAAGATTGGAGGGGGGAGGGGACCCCTTCTGGAGAAGGGGTCCCCTCCCCCCTCCAAACCTCCCCCTTCCCCTCCTAAGACTTTCGACTTTATCGAATCCCTGTTGCAAGCCTTCCCTGAAGGCAGCAAAGCCGCCTGAACGGTGTTCAGGCGGCTTCTTTTTTTGGGGAATTGGAAAAGGCGTTTTGCGAAAAAAATTCCAATACACTCTTTTCGCTTGGAACATTTCCACTTTGCAATGTGTCTTGCTTCAAAAACAATCCGCGCCGGAAAAACTCGAGAACAGGGATTCGATAAACACGAAAGTCTTTGAAGAGGAGGGGGTGGGGTTTGGGGA
>NZ_JNJP01000114.1 GCF_000701705.1 Bilophila wadsworthia ATCC 49260
TTAAGCTGCTCCACCTTCCTGTCTTCTTTTTCCTGGTTCCCTATGTAGAGCCGAATTTCCCGTTCTCCTACTCCTACCGTGCTTACAAAATATCCTCTCGCCCAGAAACTCGCTCCTGTTATTTTACAAACTTTTTCAAAATGTTTCGCTATCTCAATAGCGCTTTTTCCTTTTAAATAGCCCACTACTTCTGCCACCCCATATTTAGGTGGAATCGACAGTAACATGTGCACATGATCCACACACAGGTGCCCTTCCAATTTTAGGGAATTGTCAAACTGCAGGAGCCCCCCGGCTTAGCCGGGGGATCACGTCAAGGATTTGACTGGTGGGGAGGGCGGCCCAGAAGGAGTCCGTTCCGGCGGGAGTTGGAAAAGGCATTTCCCCCGCCGTCGATATGGATGGGATTCACCCGTTTTCCCGGTATGTTGAAAAAAGGCCCTTGGCGGTTTGTCGCTAAGGGCCTTTTGGGTTATCCGTTTGGTAATTTGTATTGCCGTGGTCGGGCTATGCTTCCACAAGCTCCACGGTGCTGTAAGCGTCTTGGATTTTGAACACCAATCTGCCGATACGCCGCAATTCCCGGGCCAGCGTATGCATCACCACGCCTTCCACCTTGGCCTCGGGGTTCATCAGTTCCAGAAGATCCGCGAAGGTTTCAAGCGAAGAGAGCGCTCTGAACAGCAATTCCCGCATTTCTTCGGCGTCTTCCGCTTCCAACAGTTCTTTTTCGCAGCGCACAGCCAAGGGAGGAAATCGATAGTGGCGGATTTCCTCTTGGATTCGCTCTACCTTCGCAGGCGCGGGGTGTTCTTCGCAAAATAGAAAACTCCGGTTGCTCAAAACCGTCCTTGGAACGGCGGGCATATTCCCGGCAAGCCGGTCTTGTATTAGCCCACACCCGGAGAATAAGGCAAAGGTTACGCCAAAACGGAGGCGTAAAAAAAGCCACTCTAACGGGACGGCGGGCCGCCAAGGAATAAAGGTGTTTTGAAGCACCTTTCTAAAAATACACATAGAAAACCGATGAAGTCAAGAAACGCTTCGGGAGTGGAGTGCCTTCCCACGCCGGGCTGCAATCATTGTATGGATCCAAAAGAAATGGTTCCCTCGTAGGAATACCACAACTGAGACGGATTCAAGGCACATCCCACTCAACAGGCTTCCGATAAAAGACGAAAAAAGATACTCCCCCTCCCTTCCATTACGCCGCACAAGCGTTTCCTTTGGCGGCAAGGCCGCCAAAGGAAACGCGCCGCCGGGTCAAGGGGGCGCTGCCCCCTTGCGGGGTCCCGAGGGGCAGAGCCCCTCGGCGGGGTCCGGGGCAGAGCCCCGGAAAAAGGGCAAACAGGGTTACTTGGAAGGTTCACTTTCGCGCTGGGAAACGTAAAGGGACTTGTCGTCTATGTTCAGCACCGGAAGGAACTGCCCGGCCAGCGCGTACAGCCGATAGGCTCCGACGATCTCGTTCCCGCGCGCCGTGGCTTCCTGCGTAGCGGAATTGAAGAGCTCGCTCTCAGCGTCCAGCACGTCAAGCAGGCTGCGCTGCCCAAGGTTGAACTGCGCCAGATAAGCATCCCGCGTCTGCGTGTTGTAAACGACCGCTTCCTGATAATACTTCCGCTGTTCAATGGCGGCCATGTAACGGGTCCACGTGTCCGCGATTTCGAGATTCAAATCATCAAAGAAGTTATAGGCGGTCTGACGCGCCTGACGGATGCGCGACTCGGCGGCTTCCGTCTCGGCCTTATCCGCACCGCTGTTGAACAGGTTCCAACGCATGGTCGCCATGACGTCGAAACTCGACGTCCAATTGCTCCCCCTGCCGCCGCGATCCGAATAGTTCGGCCCAACCTCAAGATTGATCTTCGGATGGTAGGCCGACTGTGCAAGTTCCTTCTCGCCGCGTGCCGCCCGGATGTCCGCAAGATACGCCTTCAGCTTGGGGTTCCCTTCCTCAGCCGCCTTCATCACCGCGTCGGGGTCGGCAAACATCCCTTCAGGGACATATACTTCCGCAAGCGACGGGGGCACGGGCTTCCCGGTCAGCCGGATATAGGAGGCCTCGGCTTCGCGCAACGAAGCCTCGGCGTCCGTCAGGGTGGACATGGCGCGGGAAAGGCGGCCTTCCGTCTGGGTCAGGTCGGCCGTCGTGGATGCCCCGAGGTTCAGGCGCTCGCGCTGCGAAGCGAGGATTTCCTTATGCCGCGCCACATTCTCCTGTGCGAGGCGCAGGATTTCACGCCGCCGCAGGTAGTCCACATGGGCGATGAGGCCATCCAGACCGAACGAGGTAGCGTTGTCGAACACGCGGTATTCCATCGATTCAACGGTGGCTTCTCCAGTACGGACACGGCTGCGGGTGGCGAAGCCGTCCCACAGGGGCTGGGTCAGGGTAATGCCCACGCCGCTCGCCGCGTACATGCCCTTATCCGAACCGTAGGAGCGCGTGGTATCGTCGCTCAGGCGGCTGGCGCCGTAGCGCCCGGTCGCGTCCACGCTCGGCCCCCATCCGGCCTTTGCCCGGCGCAGTTCATAGCGGGTCACATCCAGATTTTCCTGAATGACCTTGAGTCCCCGGTGGTGGGCGATGGTCTCGGCCACGGTTTCCCGGACGGTGACAGCACTTTCCCGCACGGGCGCGGAAGTCACGGCGGCGTTGGAGGTCGGAGCGGCCGGGGCATTCGTCATTCCGCCGAGACACAGCACCGCCGTCATAAGGATCATCGCAAAGGCTCTACCGTACATATTTTGCTCCTCCGGAGGGCAACTCACCCTCCTGCGTGGCACTCACCCACGCGCTCACTCGGGACATCCCCCAAGCGTTTTCCTAAAAAACCGTACCGCGCACAGGCGGATCGGCGTTTCCCTCGACAAGCGCCCTCTCCTTTCGAAAGACGGGAGGGCTTGCTACGCCACCCCCTCATCCTCTTCAGGCAGGTTGGCGGCGACCCTGTTCCTGCCCGCTTTCTTGGCTTTGTAGAGAAACGCGTCGGACACCTGCACAGCCCGCCGTATTTCCGCATGACATTTCCGCGTTCCGGCGTAATCGGCAGCGACGACTTCCGTCACCCCGAGGCTGATCGCCACCCGGATCTCCTCCCCTCTGGTGGAGATCGGTTTTCCCGCGATGCTCTTGCGCAGCCGTTCCGCAACCAATGCCGCCCGGATCACATCCGTATCGTATAGCATGACGAGGAACTCTTCCCCGCCATACCGGCAGCAAATATCTTCAACCCTGAGGCAGTCCAGAAAGCGCTGCGCCACCACGCGCAACACCTCGTCCCCCGCCTCATGGCCGTGCCGGTCGTTGACCTTCTTGAAATGATCGATGTCCGCCATGATAAAGGAAATGCTCTGCCGCTTGCGGCTTGCGCGGGCAAAGCTCTTTTCCGCCAGCGCGAGGAAGCCGCGCCGGTTCGGCAGGCCCGTCAGCATGTCGGTCAGGGACAGGTTCCTGTACTTCTCGATGAGCCTTCTGTTTTCTTGCAGCGTATTGCCGATAAGCTCGAAGTACGTCCCGAGGGCCCCCAGGCGGGGAAGTTCCGGCGTGTCGCCCTCCGCGAGTTCCTTGATCCCCCGCTCGACCGCCTTGAGCCTATCCATGATGTCCTTCAAATACGTAGCCATACAGCCGCAGTTTTCGAAATGGACTCCCAGTTCCCCGTGCGCGATGGATTGCGCGGCCCGGCGCAGTTCGTAAATCTGGAGGCAGAGCTCACGGATCTCCCTATCCTGCACAGGTATTTCGTCGACGATGCGGACCGTACATCCGCTGTCGTTCACGATCCGCGAAATGATCTCAAGAAGCTTAGGCAGAGGTAGATTCGAATACATCGTTTCCCTCCGCGAGTTGTATTTGTTGGGCGCGCCAATGGCTGTAACGGTCCATCAGGAAAGCAATATGCCTTGGTAACAGGGTATTTTTATTGTGTTTCCCAAAAACGGTCTTCCGGGCGTTCCGGCGTATGGAGAGCAGCTCGGATCGCCTTTCGAGCAACAGGGTTATGAGCATGACCCAATTCATCCTGCGCCCGGAGGGGTACAGAAAACCGTTCTGGCCGTCGCTGAGGACTTCGCGGACGGCTCCGGTGTCGGGCGCGAGCACGACGCACCCGCAGCTCATGGCCTCCAAGAGTTCGGAAGGCAGCATAAAGGAAATATCTTTGCAGAGATGCAGCGAGGAGACACACAACAGGTCGCGGTAGGCTCCCGGAGGGAGGAAATCCAGCAGGTGGATCCGGCCCCTCATGCCGGAGGGAAACGCCGCCATGCTTTCCCGGAGGCTATCGAGGCGGACCTCCTTGCCCGTGCTGATAAGAACCACATGGCAGTCCGGCCGCGCCGAGAGCAGGGACGGCAGCTCGCACCAGAAACCACCCTCCCGCAACCGGGCGGCGTCCCGCACGGAAAGGGTCACGATCTCTTGCCGTTCCGTCAGTTCGCAGTCCCCGAAACTGAATCGGCTGGCGGGGGCCGGAGCGAAAAACTCCGTGTCCACACACTTCCGCAGTACGGAAATGAACCCGCGCATCCCTTCGGGGTATTGCTCCCGTTGCCATTCCGTCGTCGTAAAATGGCAGTTACAATCAAAAAAGTTTTTCGCTTGCAGCGTGTTGCGGATATTGCGGGGGGCCAGGGGGATGTCGGGCATGGTGCTGAGAGGATAGCGGGTCTCGGCCTCATCCCGAAAATACCAGTCGGCATACCCGACAAGGAAAGCTTCCGGGAACAGGTTCCGCACAAACAGACCGTTGCCCATAGAACCCGACAGGATCACCATGTCGGGCTCAAACCCTTCCGCAAGCACGCCCATGAGCGACGAAGCCGTGGCCCGGCCGCGCAAATAGGCCATGGTCCAATCCCGTTCCCCGGCGTCAAGGGCGGGGGTCGATATCGATGCCACAGCCTTCTTCCTGTCCTTGGGCTTCTTCAGAAGAACCCTCTTGACGCCAGGGAGCGAGAAATCCCGCCTCCCGTACTCCGACGCGAACAGCACCTCGTTGCCCGGCAGTGCGGCCAACGAGGCGGCCATCGTCCCCAGAGGTCCGGGAAAAGTATAATTCAAAAAGAGGATACGCATAGGCCCTTCGGGCATCCTCCCGGATTGCGCGGTATAGTCGATCCGGGAGGATGCGTGTATGTTACTGCGCGTTTTCCAGAATGAACTTATGGAGCATCGCCTGATCGTCCGTGACGGTTTCCGGCGTGAGGCCATGCACTTGGATGGTAAGGCCCGCATCCGCATTCACGAAGGCGTCGTCCTGCTGTATCCATGCATCGGTCAACGTCAGCGTTTCCTTGTCCCCGTCAAGGCCGAGCACTATGCCGTACTGCTTCAGCGCGGCCGTATCCGTAAGCGACAAGGCATGGTCCCCGGAAATCAGAACTTCCACATTTTGGACGATTGGGCCATTATTCGGATCGGTGTTCCGCAGCAGCTCGTCGAGGCTCAGGTTCTTGTTGTCGGTAATCAGGAAGTCGATGCCGTCGCCGCCGTCCACAAGGAAGTCGGAGGAGTCGTACTTGATGATGTCGTTCCCGGAGCCGCCGAACAATATATCCTGTCCCTCTCCACCGTCGAGGTAATCATCTCCGCTGCCGCCGAAAAGGACGTCGTCTCCAGAGCCGCCGTACAAGTGGTCATTGCCGCCCAGACCGAAGAGGACATCGTTCCCTTCGCCACCGAACAGCCAATCGTCACCGTCGGACGAGTTTTCCAGATGCTTTTCCGACCAGTCCGCAAGCTCATGCAGCTTGGCGCTATCGTGGCCCAGATTCAGGATGGCATCGCTCAGGGATGCCGGAGTGACCCCGTGTGAGCCCCCCGTAAGAGTGCCGAGTTCCTGCGCGAGCCGGTGCAGGGTATCGTCTGCGCCTGAAGTATTGCTGCCGTCGCCGATGAGCAGATCGTTGCCGCCCTGCCCATACATGACGTCATTGCCTTCCCCGCCGATCAGGGCATCGGGCATGTCCGGCTTGCCCTCGTTGGCGTTCGGAACCAGCGCGCTGCCTATTTCCTCAGGATGCTCGCGGACGTAGTCGATAACGTCGGCCGTGCTCGGATTGAAGCCGAGCTGCGCCTTCACATACTCCGCGAGGGAGACGGTGGCCCCACCCACGCTGAACTGCGCGGTGTCTCCGAAGACCACGTCATCGCCCTTGTTGGCGAAGATGGTGTCCGAAACGGGCTTCGTCACCGTGGACGAAGCGATGGCGTCATACAACGCATCAGCACTCTCGATCTGATCCGCACCATCCGTGTTGTCGAACTTGTTGAGCACGTCGAGGTTGTTCGTGCCATTCCCAAGGATGCCTATGGCGTGAACGTCGACCGGGTGGACACTGTCGTCGATAATGCGGTCATAGACGGCCTCCGCCCTCCTGACGGGATCGCCCCAACCGTTGGCCGTATTAGGATCACCGTCAGTAATGAAGTACAGCCTGTTGGCGAAGTCGTTGCCTTCCACTGAGTTGAACCACTGTTGGGCACTCAGAAGCGGATCTTCGTAGTTTGTCGAGCTGTACAGATCCGTAGACTTCAAATACCGATTGATGATTTGATTCAACTGGGCTTCGGTCGTCGTACTGGTCAGAGAGAAGCTCTTGTCGAGATTGACTTCTCCGGCGAACTTGACGAGCTGAATGTTGATGACGGCATCGGTTCCCTTTATGTCGTTCCACAGCTTCGTGATGTACTGGGCAACGGCCTGCTGGGCCGTGTCATAAGAACATCCCTTCTCATACTTATACGCGCACTCACCATTCTTCTTCCATGCGCCCATTGACCATGAGTTATCCAACACAAATGAGATGTTGTAACTCATAGCGACGTTTTCCGTCGTCGTCGCGCCTTGCAGGAGGTCGTCGCCGATGGAGCCCGCGCCGGTCGTAGCGGTCACGTTGACGGTGATGTCTGCGCTGTCGGTCGCGCCGTGCCGGTCTTCCACCCCGTAGCCGAACCGGATCGATTCACTGTTCATTCCGGTATTCGTAACCGAAATCGTGCCCTTCTGCCAATCGATCGAGATCTTCGTCGTCTCGTTGTACGAGATGTCCGTGGAAGCATCATGGGAAGTATATGTCTTACCGCCTATGGTGATCTCCGTGATATGCAGGCCGTCCTTGGACACGGACGCGTCATCCCTGTCCATGTCGTTGTGCAACAGATCCTCAAACGTGATCATGATCGATGTACTCGGCACCTCTCCCGAGGGGACCGTGCTGCTGATGACCACGTTGTCGGGCGTGAAGACATCAGCGGTATGCTCCACTTCAATGGATGCGGACCCCCTAAGATCCCCGCCCACGGCCAAACCGCCGCTCACCGTGAAATCCTCTCCGGCGTGCACATTGCCCGTGACATACAAGAAGCTGTTCGCGCCGAACCCTTCACTGTTGATGGAGAGGTTGCCGTTGACGATGGTGACGCAATTCAGGGGCGTATTCCCCAGCAGCAAACTGTTTAAATCACCTTCGATGTACAGCAGCAGGTTGTGTTCCGAGGCGTACTTGACCGCGGCCTGAACCTGATCAGCACTCGTCCCGGAGGAAATCTTCAACGTGTAGATGTGTGCGGCGTCCTTTAAGGTATCCAGTGTCAGGTTGTTGCCGCCCAGATCCGAGAAGAACTTGCCGAAAAGGTCACCCGCAACCCCATCTTCCAAAACTGAGAACGCGTCATCCTGCTTGTCCGTCATCCATCCGGTATGGATACTGTCGCCTACAGTACCGCCCACCGTAATGATGCTGTCCCCGAGCACCGCGCTCGCCGATGCGGAGATGATGCTTTCTCCGGCCACGGCCTTGTCGATGTCATAGATATTGTCCGCCGCTTCTGGAGCGGTATTGGTGACGGCGATATGGACCGTATCGGTTGCGGTATCCAGATCTCCGTCCGTGGCCACCACCTTGAGATCGCCGCCAAATCCTTCCTTGACCTTGGTCGAATCATATTCCAGCGTATAGGAATACTGGAATTCATTGCCGTCGGTCCCAGTCTGGACGACGGTTATGGTGTAGAGGCCGTCCGGGTCCGTATACTGCCAGTTGCCTTCAACGTTCTTTTCGAGCGCATGCCCGTCGAACGTGAACGCCGCGTCCCCCGGCCCGTCCGCACCGAAATGCACCATGAATGTATCCGTAATGCTGCCGCCCTCAGAGTCCGCAGCGTGTTCGACTCGATCGCCCTGAACAGTCAGCACGGGCGCGTCGTCAAGCGCGTCCACGGTGATTTGGCCGGTCGCCGTGCCGCCCGTGGTCGTGATGCTCACGTCGAACGCGTCCGCG
>NZ_JNJP01000115.1 GCF_000701705.1 Bilophila wadsworthia ATCC 49260
GGAAGGGACTTTCTCCAGAAAGTCCCTTCCTCCCCTCCCCAATCTCCCGCTTCCCCTCCCCACATCTTCCTTTCCTTCCACACTCAAAAGCGAGATCGCCATGAGTGAAACGCCCACTACGCGCCCGGCTCCAAAGCAGCGCACCTACCGCAAAAATCAGTTTCTTTTCGCCCTGATCGGCAAGATGAAGCTGTGGCCTTCTCGGAAGGGCATCCTCCACGGCATCCGGACAATGGAAATCGCGGGCGACCACGCCGTGATCACCACGCACTGCGGCAGGACCTTCACCGTGCGCGATTCCCGCACCTCAAGGGCCAGCCGATGGCTCCGCAACAAGATATTCGCGGATCCGTGTCCGATTTGTGCCATCCCCGAATGGAAACTCAAGAAATATCAGGGAACCGTGTTCCGCAAAAAGTCCGGCGCGATCCTGCGTGCGGAGGGAGGCGGGCAATGATCTTCAGCGAAGAACAGCAACGGCGGCTTGGCGAACTCGGCGCGGCGTCCGAAGACCTGCAAGCCGGGTTTGCGGACAGCGCAGAGCGTAACCGTGCCTTCCAGCGCCTTGAGTCCCGGCTCGTCACGGAGCAGCACGAACGCCTCGATGCCCTGTGCGAAGGCCCACGCAGGCCGTTTATTCTGGAACTGGAGGAACGCCTTTCCGCCGTTCTGCGCACGGCGGGTTTCCTTCAGGTGCATACTCCGATCATCCTGTCCCGCGCACGCCTCGAAAAAATGGGCGTATTCGATGGTTCGATCATGGAAAAACAGGTGTTCTGGATCGACTCCAAACGCTGCCTGAGGCCCATGCTGGCACCGCATCTGTATGAATACATGCGCGAAGTCGGAAGACTACGCCCCCGCCCGGTACGGCTGTTCGAGGTCGGCCCGTGCTTCCGCCGCGAGACGCAGGGACAACGCCACGCCAACGAATTCACCATGCTGAACCTTGTGGAAATGGGCTTGCCCGAAGGTACGGACCTCAATGCACGTCTGCGCGAACTCGGCGCGATGGTACTTGATGCCGCCGGGATCGAGGGCTGGCGCATGACGGACGAGGATTCCGCCGTTTATGGCGAAACTTCGGATTTTGTGGACAAAAACGGTATGGAGCTGGCGTCCTCCGCCCTTGGCCCTCACCCGCTTGATGCGGCTTGGGGCATCATGGAGAACTGGGTGGGCATCGGGTTCGGCCTTGAGCGCCTTACGATGGCCGCGACCGGGGAAAGCACGATGGCGAAAACCGGACGGAGCCTCTCCTACCTTCACGGGATACGGTTACGGATATGAAAGCAGCAATATGCCAGCCCCAGATGGGTAAAGAGGCCTTGCTCGGCCTCCTGTCCGCGAAATCGGAGGGGGAGCGGGCGTTTGTCTTTGACGCGGCACGGGAAGCGCGGCACAGGGCGTTCGGCAACAAGGTGTTTTTGTACGGCTTCCTGTATCTGAGCACCCATTGCCGGAATGACTGTGCTTTTTGCCAGTACCGGAGGAGCAATTCATCCCTTGAACGTTACCGCAAGCCGCCCGGGGAAATGCTCGAAGCGGCCGGGCGCCTCGCGGCGGATGGGGTACACCTGCTCGATCTGACCTTGGGGGAAGATCCGTATTATGTGGAGCCCGCCGGATTCCATCGGCTGTTGGAGCTGGTATCAGCCCTCAAGGAAACCACCGGGCTGCCGATCATGGTGTCTCCGGGCGTGCTTTCGGCGGAACAGCTCGTACGGCTCCGTGAGGCCGGGGCGGACTGGTACGCCTGTTATCAGGAGACGCACAACCGGGATTTGTTCACGCGTTTGCGTCTGGAGCAGGATTATGATCGCCGGAAGCGCACGCGCCTTGAGGCGGCGGGGTGCGGCCTGCTCGCCGAGGACGGCCTGCTCACGGGCGTAGGTGAATCGGCGGAGGATTTGGCGGATTCGATTCTCGATATGGCGCGTGAACCGCTGGATCAGGTTCGGGCCATGAGCTATGTGCCGCACGAATCGACGTTCCCATCCACAGCCGGGGACACGCTTGAAGAGCGCCGCGCGCACGAATTGCTGGCCATTGCCGCGATGCGGCTGGTTATGGAAGATCGGTTGATCCCGGCCTCTCTGGATGTGGATGGCCTCGAAGGTTTGGCGATGCGGCTCAAGGCTGGGGCGAACGTGGTGACGTCCATCGTGCCTTCCGGTTGCGGCCTTGCGGGTGTGGCCTCCAAAGACCTCGATATCGAGAATCAGCGCAGGAGCGTTGCCGCTGTCGTCAGACAGCTTGGGGTACTCGGGCTCGAACCCGCCTTGCCCGGCGAGTATCGCGCATGGGTCGAGCAGCGGAGGCGGGGAGAAGAGCGGTAAACGGACTTTTTTGGGGGAGGGGGACGCCGGAAGATCGCTCCGGCGCAGGCTTAAAGGTTGGTGCTGCGGAAATGACGTATGCGTGAGCCGGGACGACCCCAAGTCCGAGGCCAACCGGGAACAGGAATGGGGTGTGATCCCGGGGACAGGAAGTTTCTTGAGGGCGGTGGTCGAATGCGGGTAACGATAGTCGGCGGCGGATTGCAGGGCGTGGAGTTGTGCTGGCTGGCGCGGAAGGCCGGTTGGGGGACGTTGCTTGTGGATGAAAGGCCCGCGCCTCCGGCGTTGCGGCTGGCGGATGTTTTCGCCCAATGCGACGTGACGAAGCTGGGCGGTTCCGGCGTCTTGACACGGAAAGTGGAACACCAGATTTTGGGGACTGACATCGTGATCCCCGCACTGGAAAATGCCGCCGCGCTTGCCGCGCTCGACGGCTGGTGTGCCCGTGAAGGCATGTTGTTCGCCTTTGATCCCTTCGCCTACGAGGTCACCTCCTCCAAACTGAGGAGCCGCGACCTTTTCCTGCGCTGCGGTACGCCGATCCCGCAACCTGCGGCAAGAGCGGATACAAGGGTATTTCCGATCATAGCCAAGCCCTCGGAAGGCAGCGGCAGCCGGGGCGTCCGTCTGCTCAGCGATGAAGCCGAACTGCGTGCCTATATTCCTGAGGGATTCGATGCCGAGGGATGGGTTTTGGAATCGTACTGCCCCGGTCCGTCCTTTTCATTGGAGATATGTGGAACACCCGGAAACTACAGAATCTTTCAGGTGACGGACCTGCTCATGGACGAAGCCTTCGATTGCCGGGGCGTGGTTGCGCCCACCGGCTCTTCACCGTCCTTCGTGCGAGAGATGGAAGCCGCATTGCTTAATCTTGCTGAAATGTTGCGGTTGCACGGGCTGATGGATTTGGAAGTGATCCAGGCTCCAGAAGGTATGCGCGTACTGGAAATAGATGCCCGTTTCCCGAGCCAGACGCCCACGGCTGTATGGCTGTCCACGGGCGTCAACCTCGCGGAACATCTGGCGGCCTGCTTTTTTCCCTATGCTCCGGGGTCCGGCCTTGGCGCACCACGCTTCGCCCGGTATGAACATGTCCTTTGTAAAGACGGCGGGCTGCATTTTCTCGGTGAGCACATCATGGGGCAGTTCGGCCCTCTGGAGCCGGTAAACGGTTTTTGTGGGGCCGATGAAGCGCTTGTTGGCGGAAGCCTGCTTTCAGGTTCGTGGGCCGCAACCCTGATGTTCGCGGGACAGAACGCGGAAGACGTGGCATCACGCCGCAGCGACTGCATAGAGCATCTGCGAGAATTGGCGGAGAGGCAGACTGGAAAAACAATTTTTAAAGGATAACTTGAAGATTGGAGAACAGCACCGGAATACATAACCATGCTTGCCGGTTGCAACGGTTGGTTCGCTCATGCCATCATGCCGTCTGTCTCTAATCCGGTGCCCTTCATGATGCAGCGTGCCGTCGCTCTTCTTCCTGTTGTGAGGCACGGTTTCCCCTGCATCTTCTCAGCACCGGAGAAAACCTTTGCTGAAATTCCGCTCCCGGCATATTCTTTTCTCCATCTATATGTGTAGTGTGATTTCCTCCGCGTCGCCTTTCCACTCGCCGAAAGTTTTGGAGAAAAGAAAGGAGGGCGTGGGGAATTTAAGCTTTTCTTCAGAGGAGGGCTCTTTCCCTTTTCTGTTTCACGTTATCCCAAGGAGCATTTATGACCCGGCTGACGGAAAACGATATTGCCGGCATAGAAGCGGAATGGGCCACCTATGAAAGGCGGCTTGAGGAACTAACGGGCGACGATCTGCTGACACTGGCGGCCCGGACACTTGGCATCGATCCCGAAACCGCCCGCTCAGGCGTGCGGGAATTGCGGGTAGGCGCGATTCCGATTTCATCCGGGGAAGGGCTTATCGGGGGGTTCGCGGACTCGCTGGCTTCCATTGCCGGGCATCTTGGCTTCGAGGCCGATGTGCTTCCGGCTGATGTGCCCGGTTTTCAGCTCGCCAAGAGCGGCGGATTTGATCTGTTCATCTGGGCCGATGACGATACGTATCTCGCTGAGAACATTCTTACTGGCACCGTGGGCGAAAACGGTCGGGCCACGGGGCGCGGGTTCGCCACCGCCCTGATCCGCATGGCGGCGCGAAAGAGGCTGGACAAGCGGGCTCTCGTGCTTGGAGCCGGACCTGTGGGCTGTGCGGGTGCGGAGACGCTGGCCTTGGCGGGCTATGAGGTTTTTCTCTGCGACATGGATGGGGAAAAGGCCCGCGCCGCTTGCGGGGCGCTCTCCGGCTGTACTCCCTGCACACCGGATGACCTGTCCGGATTGCCGTTGTTCGAGTGCCTGCTCGACGCGGCGCCGACCAACGACTTTTTCCCCTTGGATCGGCTTGCCGCCGGAGCGTGCATTTCGGCTCCCTGCGTGCCTTGCATATGGACTCTCCGGGCGCCGGAAGGCGCAAGCGTCTGGCACGATCCCCTTCAGCTCGGCACGGCTGTCATGCTTCTCGCCGCCGCATTCGGAAGGCCCTGACAGGCCCTTCTCAGTGATTGCCATTTCCCGTGAAGCCGATTAGACCGGGGGCTTACGAGGAGGCGATTATGAGAGAAGAGACGCTAGCCATTGTCCGCAGGATGCAGGACAACGAGGCCACTGACCAGCGCGTGTACGCGGCGCTGGCAAAACAGGCCAGTTTGCAGAAAAACAGCGAAATCCTTGAAAAGATGTCGCACGATGAAGGTCTGCATTGTGCGGTATGGGGCCGCTATACGGGGATTGAGGCCAAAGCCGACATGTTCCGGGTGTGGCTGTTCGTGGTGCTTGGGAAGATTTTTGGTCTCGTGTTCGTGATCAATCTGATGGAAGGAGGAGAAGACGACTCCGCGGAAAATTACCGGAAGCTCATGGAGGAACTGCCCGAAGCCCGGAGCATCATGGAAGACGAGACCCGCCACGAGGCGCAGCTCGCGGCCATGATCCATGAGGAAAAGCTCAGCTATATCAGCTCGATGGTGCTTGGCCTCAACGACGCACTGGTGGAGCTGACCGGTGCTCTGGCCGGGTTCACGCTGGCCCTTAATGATAACCGCATGGTCGGCATGGCCGGGTTCATTACTGGGGTGGCGGCGACGCTGTCGATGGCGGCTTCCGAGTATCTCTCTAAAAAGGCTGACACGTCGGAAAAGCACCCGCTCAAGGCGGCGGTGTATACCGGCGTGGCCTACATGATCACCGTGGCGTTCCTGCTGCTGCCCTACATCGTGTTCGAGAGCCCACTGGTGGCTCTGGGATTCTGTCTGTTCGACGCGGCACTGATCATTTTGGGCTTTACCTATTTCGTGTCCGTGGTGCGGAAGGAATCGTTCGTGCGCGGTTTCACTGAGATGATTACCATCAGTTTCAGCGTGGCGGGTATTTCTTTCCTGATAGGCTGGGCGGCTCGGAGCTGGTTGAACATTGACATGTGAGCGACTTAATCTGAGATTGATTTTTAAGGTGTCACAGAAAAGGCTCCCTTATGGGAGAGGGGCGGCGGCAGGTTTTGGAAAATGCCGTTTGAGACATGAACCAAGGTTCCCTTGACGGTTCATGCTGAAACTGCGGAGCCTCTCGCCACTTCCAAAAGCATTACATCTCTTTAGAATGACACAATTTTTATACGACACTTGATTTTTGGAAGGTTCTGTTTCGAAGCAATAAACGCAAACAGCCCGCGACTCAGATACGTCTCGGGCTGTTTGTTTCAGCAATGATGCTGAGAAATTTACAGCTTTTCAGCTAGGGCGGAGAGGCACGAGCAAGTGTCCACCTTGAGATCAAGTCTCTTCAACGCCATCTTGATGCTGTTGATGAAAATGACGACGTCCTCATAAGGAATGGTATAGGACGGCTGCTTGGCTTCAATGGCCTTGATGCAGGCGTCGAACAGTTCGTTCGTTTCCCAGCGGGGGTGGAAGCCGTCAATCGGATCGACGATACTCTTCATGCGGGCAACGACGTCGATCTGATGTTCATAGGTCGTATGGGGATAGAGGGCCTGCGCCATCTTGACGAGGGCTGCGAACGCGTCGCGGTCAAACGGCGTCCCTTGCTCCTTACGAGCGTCAATTGCGTTACAAACAATAACTTCAAGTTCCTTGTTCGTCATGACCAAATCCTCCTTTGGCGGAATCTCTTTGACCTTCACTACATAAGACTGAATAGCCCAGAGTCAACCGGATGGAGGCGGAAAAAAGGCCTTTTGTTCCGAACTTTTTTCGTTTGTGTCGGATGTTCAAGTAAAGAAAACACATCTCAACGGGTTGCGTATATGAAAATGATCCCAGATATACATATTACAAAAACTATATCCAGTTACAACAGCTGTTCCATAGCCTGAATATCTCATGATGGTTCTGCATATGCCTGAGTTGCAGATGGGGGAGGTTACATGGGGACACTTTGCGGCTACGGTACAGGCGATGAAGAGAAAGCCGGATAGGGGAACTCTTCATTTCCGAAGCCGCCCACGGCGACGTGACCCCATGCCGTAAACCCGAAGGGGGCCCGGCTTCACGTCCGCCGTAGGGATCGGACGGTAGTGTTCCTTCGATGCCAAGTGATAGTCAGTGACAGCTTGTGCACATCTAACTATTTAATGTAGTATTTAATTACTGTCATCAACTGCAATTACAATGAAGGCCACTGCCATTACGCCGCACCAAGGGCGCATCGTTTTCCCCGGCGGCGTCCGACTTTTCCGGCGATATCCCGCGTCGCCAGTGGGAGGTTCTCAAGGGATTCGATCTGCTCCGCGATGGATTGCAGGTTGCTGCACACCAGACGCAGCAACGGTGCGTTGTCGAGGTTCAGTCCCTGCATGAGTGTCGCCTGTACGCTCCGCAAATCTTCGCTTATAGCCATGAGATTTCTCCTTGTCGTCTCGCTCCACGAAATTCGCCGTTTTCCCGGCGCGTTTTGAAAGTGCCCGAGTCCGGCTTGTTTGTCAATTAAAAATTGATAAATTGAATAAAAATTGATTTACACCTCTTGTAAAAAGAAAGCTGAGATTGACAAGACAATCAAGAATCGGGTATAGGCTGGCTCATGAACACAATACCATCCGAATCCGATTCCAATGCCATTCTGGACCGCCTCCTCTCCGGTGCGGGGCTGCATCGTGACGCCCAGTTGGCGGCACTTCTCGGCGTTTCGCCGCAGGCCGTCAGCCAGGCCCGGCGAAAACGCAAGATTCCGGAAGGATGGGTGGTCAAAGTCTCGCAACAGTGTGGCCTGTCGATGGACTGGCTGATGTTCGGGAAGGGAGACGAATCCACTCCTGTAGCTTCCCATGCTCCGGTTGCTTCATCAACTTCCCAGGCGTCGACGCCTGCGGGCGCGGCGGTTCCGGATCTCGACCTGTTGTGCATCCCTCTGGTGGCGGCGAGCCTTTCCGCCGGAGTGGGAAGCCTGCAAACCGAAGCCGATGTACTGGATTATTTTGCCTTTCGTTCCGATTGGCTGTGCCGGAAGGGCAATCCCGACAAGATGGTGCTCATGAAGGTTTACGGTGACAGCATGGAGCCGGAGATCTGCCACGGGGACATGGCCCTTATAGATCAGAGTAAACAGCAGATTTATCCCCATACGATCTACGCCGTGGGTGTCAACGAGGAAATCTACATCAAGCAGATTGAGACGCTGCCCGGTCATCGGATGCTTCTCCGCAGCCTCAACGAGCGCTACGAGCCCATCGAAGTGGATCTGCGCGGCGACATGGCCGAGTCCGTCCGCATCATCGGCAAGGTCATCTGGTGGTGTCGGGAAGCGTAAGGAATAAAGAAGATTGGGGGAAGGGAGGAGAGAACTTTCTGAAGAAAGTTCTCTCCTCCCTTCCCCCAACCCCCCATCCCTCCTCTCTCAAAGACTGTCAAAACCCCCGGCAAAGCCGGGGGATTGAAAC
>NZ_JNJP01000116.1 GCF_000701705.1 Bilophila wadsworthia ATCC 49260
GCTTCCCTCTCCCCTCCCCCACGCCCCCACCTCTCTCCCTCCCAAGACTTTCGTCTTTTTGGGACGGGGCGGCGAGGAGGCCATGCCTGAAAGGATAAGCATCTTCCCGAGAAAAGAAAACAGGCCGCGCAACGGAACTCCCGCCGCACGGCCCGCATGTCCGCCGTATTTTTCGAACAGAGATTCAATAAACACAAAAGTCTTTGGAAAGGGAGGGATGGGGTTTGGGGAAGGGAGGGAAAAGCTTTTCTTCAGAAAAGCTTTTCCCTCCCTTCCCCAATGCGTTTCATCAACCCTGCTTCCTCAAACTTTTTCTGGGCCGCGAGAGGCAGAAGGCCAGCACGACGAGGGCGATGGTCACGCAGAACATGATGGCGGAAAGCGCGTTGATGTCCGGCTTCACGCCGAGCCGCACCATTGAGTAGATGCGCAGGGGCAGCACCTCAAACGTCGGCCCGGCCACAAAAAAGCTGATCAGCACGTCGTCCATCGACAGCGTGAACGCCAAGAGCCACCCCGCGACCACGGCGGGCATGATCACCGGCAGGATCACATAGCGGAACGCCTGCGCCTCGGTAGCCCCGAGATCGCGGGCGGCCTCCACCAGGTGCTCGTCGAATTCGGCCAGGCGCGCCAAAACGGTCAGGGCCACGAAGGGCAGGCCGAGCGTCGTGTGCGCGATGAGCATGGACACGAACCCGAGCGGCAGCTTGACGCTGATGAAAAAGATGAGCAGCGAAATCCCCATGACCATCTCCGGCGAGACGGTCAGGACGTACAGGGAGGCGTGCAGGAGCTGGCGTCCGGGGAATTCCGTGCGCTTGAGGCACAGCGCGGCGAGCACCCCGAGCAGCGTCGCCAGCGAGGCCGCCAGCGCCGCCACGGAAAGCGTGTTCACCACCGCGTCGATCAGCGCCGCATTGCCGAAAAGCTGGCTGTACCACTTGAGCGTGAACCCTTTCCACGCCGACGTGTACTTGGCGGCGTTGAAGGAATACGCGATCACCACAAAGATGGGCAGAAACAGGAACGCATACACGATCCAGAGCCACAGTTTGCCGAGTTTCCGCATCATCACGCCACCTCGTCCATGCGGTCGCGCGAGGCGACCTTGCGGTTGGCCATCCGGTACACCGCGATGAGCAGGGCCAGCAGCAGCGTCAGAATGGTGCTCGCCGCCGCGCCGAGCGGCCAGTCGCGGGCCACCATGAACTGGTTCTTGATGAAGTTGCCGATGAGCATACTTTTGGCCCCGCCGAGGATTTCAGGGATATAGAACGCCCCGAGCGAAGGCAGGAAAACGAGCATCGAGCCCGCGATGATGCCGGGCAGGGTCAGCGGGAACGTGACGTGCCAGAACGACTGGAAGCCGCTGGCCCCGAGATCCCGGGCCGCGTCGAGCAGGCGGCTGTCCAGCTTTTCGATGGATGCGTACAGCGGCAAAACCATGAACGGCAGGAACGTGTACAGGATGCCCATGAACACCGCGAAATCGCCGTACATGAAGGACACGGGCTGTTCCGTAACCCCGAGCCACACCAGCAGCGTGCTGATGAGCCCGTTGGCCTTGAGGATCAGGATGAGCGCATAGGTACGGATAAGCGAGTTCGTCCAGAACGGGATGATGACCAGCAGGAGCAGCCACGGCTTCATCTTGGCGCTGGCCCGGGCGATCCGGTAGGCGAACGGATAGCCCACCAGCAGGCACGCCAGCGTGCTCATGAAGGCCAGCCACAGGGATTCCCACAGGATTTTCAGGAACGTGGGATCGAGCAGGCGCAGGTAGTTGTCCAGCGTGAACTGCGGCAATACGAAATCCTGCTCGCCGCGCGTCAGCACCGTCACCACCAGAAGGCCGATATTCGGCAGCAAAGCGAACAACAGCAGCCACAAAGCCGTGACGCCGATGGAAAAGCGGTTGAAAAAGGCCCTAGTCTGCTTCATACGGCAACACCACTTCCCAACCGTCAACCCAAGTCACGGCAACGCGCTCCCCGCGGTTGTAGCTGATTTCCGCGTCGTCCTCGTTGAAGAACTCGGCAACGGAAAGGGTCTCGCCGCTGTCGAGGGCGATGGAAATATCCACGGTCGCCCCCTTATAGACGGTTTCCTCAATGCGCCCGGTGAGGTACGGCCCTTCGGGGCGCTCGTCGTCATGCGCATAGACGCGGATGTCCTCGGGCCGCAAAAGCACGTTCACCCGATCCCCCGCCACGAACGGGCGCGACGTGCGCAGGGTGAAGCGGCGGCCGCTGATGTCCGCGATATAGATGCCCTCGCCGGGCACGGACATGATCCGCGCGGGCAGGATGTTGATCTCGCCGACGAAACGGGCGACGTACAGGTTGGACGGCTCCTCGTAGATTTCCTGAGGCGTGCCGATCTGTTCGATGCGGCCCTGATTCATGACCACAACGCGATCGGACATGGCAAAAGCCTCTTCCTGATCGTGGGTCACGAACACGAAGGTGATGCCGAGGCGTCGCTGGAGGCGTTTGATCTCAAGCTGCATGGCGCGCCGCAGCTTGTAGTCGAGGGCGCTGAACGGCTCGTCGAGGAGCAGCACCAGCGGCTTGTTGACCACGGCGCGGGCGATGGCCACGCGCTGCTGCTGGCCGCCGGAAAGCTGATGCGGGCGACGATCCGCGTACTGTTCGAGATGCACCATGCGCAGGGCTTCCAGCACCCTGCCCTCGATCTCGCCTTTCGGACAGGACTGCATCCGAAGCCCGAAAGCCACGTTGTCGCGCACGGTCATATGCGGGAACAGCGCGTAATTCTGAAACACGGTATTGACCTGACGGCGCTCCGGCGGGACGTCGTTCATCCGCTGCCCGCCGATGGATACGTCTCCCTGATCCGGGGTCTCGAAGCCCGAAAGGATTCGCAGGATGGTCGTCTTGCCGCAACCGGAAGGCCCAAGGAGGGTCAGAAACTCGCCGTTGCTGATACTCAGATCAATGCCCTCAAGCGCGCGAGTGTCCTCGAAAGATTTGTCCACACCCCTCAATTCGATGATATTGTCCTGTCCGGTCATTCTTCCCGACTGCCTCCGTATCCTTGTATGGAAGGGCGCGCGTCCCCGAACGGGATCGCCACATATCGGCCATTCACGGCTCCGCTCGTCCTTCAGTGCAGATTCTTGCGAAAAAGCCTTCAGCGGCTTGTCCGGGCGGCCCGTCAGGACTCCCGAAGGCTGTCTCAGGACCTTCTCTTTCACGCATCCTCTACATGAGGCGGGTCAAAGGGTCAAGAAAAGCCCCATCCATGATTTTACAGCTAACCTTTTGTTTCTAAAGATTTTGTCCAAACAGGCCCTTTCCTTTTTTCCACAGGTGCCAAAAAAACGCTTGTCTTTCATTTTGGTTCGGGCTAAGAAGGGCTTCTTCACGGGATGTGGCTCAGTCTGGTAGAGCGCTGCGTTCGGGACGCAGAGACCGCGCGTTCAAATCGCGCCATCCCGACCACTTGGGTCTTAAGGGTTTGCTTCACGGCAAACCCTTTTTTCATGCCCAATGCACGGCGCAAAAAAAGGAATCCTTCCGTATGAAGAATTCCCTCTTCGGCGCGGGGAAAACCCACCGCACGCCTGCGTCCTCAGATTGCGTCGGCAACCACCGACTGCGGGGTCAGCAGATCCGCATGTATGGCCAGCCAGATGCACGGGGAACTGGTGTAAACCACCCGGTGCTTCCTGCGCTTCGGCAGAAACAGCGAATCCCCTTTCTTCAGCCCCACTTCCTCGCCATCCATGTAGTGCAGGCGGGCTTCGCCCTCAAGCACCACAACCCACTCGTCCAGATCCTGATCGTACCATTCCCCTTCGGGAGTGACCTGCCCGTTGGATACGATGCGCTCCACGCGGATGCTCCCCGCACCCGCCGCAAGCGTATCGAAAAGTTCCGGCTCTTCAAGAGAGGGGTACGCGTCTTTATCTACAAAAAGGATGTTACGTTTTCCGTTCATAGTTATACCTCCATCCTCAACTATAGGCTCCGCTGTACTTTCTGTCCATGCCGCTATTTATCATTTTCAATCCTCCGCCGGCGGGTATACGCCTTGAAAAAAGAATGCGGCCCCAATCTCTACGGATGGAGGAGAAAACATGCGATTCGGTTATACGCTGCTCTTGGCGGGAGCCCTCTCCCTCGGTATCGGCATCCAAGCTCAAGCCGACGATTTTATTCCCCAGAAAGCGGGAAATGTCACCATCAGCCTCCCTTCCGGCTGGGAAGTCCTCCCCAAGGGAGTCCTGAAACAGTTCTCCCAAGAGAATGGCCCTGAAATCCTGCTTCTGGCACAAGGCCCTGCGGACGACTTCCTCAAACTGAGCATCATCAGAAATCCCGATCCCGGCACGCAAGAGGCATTTCTCAAACAAGATGCCGCACAAACGGAAAAACGCTGCAAGAAGCTCATCGGCGAACTGGAAAGCCAGCTTGGCACAGGCAAAGCTGAAGCCACATGCGGCAAGGTCGAGAACAACGGCGTCGCCGCCCTCGCTACCCAAATGACCATCCCCGCTCAGGATAACCGCCCGGAACTCATCAACATGACGTGGACCTACCCCAATGGGGACAAGGGAGTGATCGCAAACGCCATGTTCCTGAAGAAGGACGCCGGGAAGTACGAGGCCGACGTCAAGAAGGCCCTCCAGTCCGTCAAGTTCGACAAGTAAAGGGCATTACGGCAACCCCTGCCGGACTTTGGGGATTCCGGCGCGGCCTTTTCGCCAGCAGAGGCCACACCCCGGACTCTTTAGGAATAAAAAACGCTTCACTATCCGGTTCACACGGACACTGAAGCGTTTTTCTTTTTCCGGAACACATGGCCGTGCCCATTTTCACGCCACGGCATACATCCTTTTCCCACAAAACAGAGAAATCCCCATCCTCCGCCGGAACGAACTCCCTCCACGCCGCCTCCCCACCAGCCAAAAGTCTTGGGAGGGAGAGAGGAGGGGTTTGGGGAGGGGAGAGGGAACCTTTCCTCAGAAAGGTTCCCTCTCCCCTCCCCAATATCATCCCATCATCTCCGCCTAGAACTCCAACGAGCCCGGCGTACGGGGGAACGGGAGCGCGTCGCGGATATTGGAAATACCGGTGAGCATCATGACGAGGCGCTCGAAGCCCATGCCAAACCCGGAATGCGGAACCGAGCCGAAACGGCGCAGATCCAAGTACCACCAATAGTTTGCGGGATCCTGATTCATCTCGCGGATACGGCTTTCGAGCACGTCGAGGCGCTCCTCGCGCTGGCTGCCGCCGATGAGTTCGCCGATGCGGGGAACCAGTACGTCCATCGCGGCCACGGTCTCACGGTCGTCGTTCTGGCGCATATAGAATGCCTTGATCTCTTTGGGATAGTCATACACCGCCACCGGGCGCTTGAAATGTTCCTCGGCGAGGAAACGCTCGTGCTCGGTCTGCAAATCAAGGCCAAACTTGGCGGGGTACTCGAAATTCTTTCCGCTCGCTTTCAAAATGTCGATGGCCTCGCGGTAGGAACAGCGCGCAAAGGGCTGCGCCACCATACCCTTGAGGCGATCCACCAGCCCCTTGTCCACAAAGCGATCGAACAGATCCATATCGTCGGCGCGGCGTTCGAGGACACGGTTGATCACAAAGCAGGTCAGGCTCTCGGCCAGATCCATGTTGTCGTTGATATCCGTGAAGGCCACTTCCGGCTCGATCATCCAGAATTCCGCAGCGTGACGGGGGGTATTGGAATTTTCGGCGCGGAAGGTCGGGCCGAACGTGTAGACTTTGCCGAGCCCAAGGGCCAGCGCTTCGGCCTCAAGCTGGCCGGAAACAGTCAGGCTGCACTCCTTGCCGAAAAAATCCTGCGCATAGGGGTTTTCGCCGGGCTTCACGGGCGTGTTCAGGGGCAGGGTCGTCACCCGGAACATTTCACCCGCGCCTTCGCAGTCGGACCCCGTCAGGATGGGCGTATGCACATAATAAAACCCGTTCTGATAGAAAAAGTCGTGCACGGCGTGCGCGGCTTCGGCACGGATGCGGAAGGCCGCCCCGTACTTGTTGGTACGGGAACGCAAGTGCGCAATGGTACGCAGGAATTCGTCGGAATGGCGCTTCTTCTGAAGCGGGAAGGTTTCAGGATCGGCGAGGCCGAACACGGTCATATCCTTGGCCCGCACTTCCCATTTCTGGCCTTTGCCGGGCGACTCGACAAGTTCGCCCGTAACGGCGACGCACGCGCCCGTGTTGACGCCTTCCAGTTTGTCCCATGCGGCGGTACCCTCGTCAACAATACACTGGATGTTGCCGAGGCAGGAACCGTCGTTGAGTTCGAGGAACGAAAACCCCTTGGCGTCGCGGCGGGTCCGGACCCAGCCGCCGATACGGATTTCAGACGCGGCGGACGCCGCACCGAGCGCTTCAGCTACAGGAGTACGCAGCATAGAGCCTCCTCAGATTATATGTTATTTCTTGATTTTTGCCCGTATGAACTCGATAACCACCGGCAGGACCGAAACGATGATGATGCCGTAAATGACGACACTGAAATTGTTCTTTACGATCGGGATGTTGCCAAGGAAATACCCGGCGGAAACCAGCCCCACCACCCAGAGGATGGCCCCGGTGATGTTGAAAGACAGGAACTTGACCGGGGACATGAGCGCAATCCCAGCTACAAACGGCGCAAAGGTACGCACGATGGGAATGAACCGGGCCAAGATAATGGCCTTACCGCCATGCCGTTCGTAAAACGCATGGGCCTTGAGCAAGTGCTCTTTGTTCAGAAACCGTGTCTCCCGGCTGAATATGCTCGGCCCCACGTGCCGCCCGATCTCATAGTTTACGGCATCCCCCAAAATCGCCGCCCCCAACAGGACAAGCATACACACCGGGTAACTGAGATGCCCGGCTCCGGCCACGGTCCCCGCCGCAAACAGCAGCGAGTCGCCCGGCAGGAAAGGCGTCACTACCAGACCGGTTTCACAGAACACGACGATAAACAGAAAAAGATACAGCAGCGCCCCATATTCCGCGACAAGTGCGAAAAGGTGCTGATCGATATGCAGAACAAACGAAATCGCCTGTTCAAAAAAAGAAAGCTCCGTCATGAAAAAGTCCTGATCACGCAAATACAGGTTTGAAACGGTTTGGAAAACAGCGCACAGGATACGGACAGACCTGTGGAGAATCAAGCCCTGATCGCCCCTTCAAACGTCCGTAATCCATTTGTCACAATCTCCCTTTACGGCCCGTCTGCGCACCTGACGCCGTAGGTGCCGCAAGCCGTCCCCAAAACCTTTTATTCCTCCAAAAGGAAAATGGCTTGACTTTAAACCGGGGACAAGCTATTGATTCCCCCTGTATTGGCCATCGGTCAATGCGCCAGCATAGCTCAGCTGGTAGAGCAACTGATTCGTAATCAGTAGGTCCACGGTTCAAATCCGCGTGCTGGCTCCAGAGAAATCAAGGGGTTACATCAAAAGATGTAACCCCTTTCTCGTGACTGTCCGCAAAACTGTCCGCACGGCCTTTTTGCGGCTAGGAAATTTTGCTCCCCTTTTGGAAAAATACAGCAACATACGGACACACAAGGCTTTCCCTCGTTGCCGGTTTTTCTTCTTCCCTTCGTTGCTCCCGCAATACGCTACAATCCTCGGCATGTTCAGCCAGCGCCCCTTCTAAAAAATAAAGGCCAGCAACAAGAAAGAAGGGCCGGATTGCCCCCCTTCTGAGATGGCATAAAGCACACCCCCAAAAGGCCGCAGGTTTGGTGTGGGTGAGTGCATTCTTTCCCGGCGCTGGCCTTCGGGCGAAAAGAAAGGGCATGGTATCGTCCCATGCCCTTCATCCCCTCCGGAGGCGTTACGCTGCCTGTTCTTCCGTCAGTCATATAGTCGAGTGCTTAACGAAAGAGCAGGCCGCGTATGCCCTACGCCATCACGACGCCCGAACACGGGACGGCCTTCGACATCGCCGGAAAGGGCATCGCCAAGACCAAGGCGACGGAGGAAGCCATCCGCATCGCCGCTCAGATGGCCGCATCCAGAGCATGAACCTCTGATCCGGCATCAAGCCGGACATCCATAATGCCGCTTCCTCATCCCCAATAAACAAGGAACTCACAGCCTGACAGCTTGTGAGTTCCTTGTTTTCAATCTGGGGGATCAGAAAAAATGACGAACAGGGATTCGATAAAGTCGAAAATCTTTGAAGAGGGTGGGGGTGGTTTGGAGGGGGCGGGAGAAACTTTCTCTA
>NZ_JNJP01000117.1 GCF_000701705.1 Bilophila wadsworthia ATCC 49260
TCGGGACGAACTGTTCATGCCCACCAAGGAATGCCCGGTCAAAAACTGCCGGTTCAAGCTCGCCGGGCGCGAATATTACGCCAAGGAGCTTGATCTGTTCCACGGTGAAAAGGTCAACGTCCGTTATGACATGCGCGATCCCAAACGGGTAACGGTGTGGACGTTGGACATGGAAATGATCTGTGAGGCGTTTCTTGACGGTAACACCATTGAATACATGGTGCTTTCCGAACAAGAGCAGCGGGAAGCCCAAAAGATGCGCGACGCCATCGGGAGGATCGAAAAGCGCGCGCAAAAGCTGGTCCCCGGTGCAACCATCGTCTGCCCGGACGGTTCCAATACTGCCCCCGCCACGGCAACCGTCGTCAATTCCATCCGCTGCCCGATCGGACAGGTGGTCGACGTCCAGCCGTTGCCGGAAGCTGTGGCTGGCTGGCCGGACGAAACAACGGACAGCCTTACCGAATCCGTTGCCCCGCGTACTGCGGAGCCGCGTTTTGAGTTTCCTTACGAAAAGTTTGAGCACTACATGGTTCATCGGGAATCATGGACGCCGGAAATTACGGAATGGATGGAATGGTACGTGCAGACCGAAGAGTACGCGGATTATGAACCTATTTTTGCCAGCAAGGGGCTGGCATGGGAGAAGAAGATATGCGCAAAATGTTCGTAAAGACAGAGAATTACCGGAACTTTGCCGCCGCCGTGAAGGCCGTTGAGCAGCGCGGTGCCGCCGAAGCGGGGATGATGCTAGTGTACGGCGTCCCCGGCCTTGGCAAAAGCCACATCGTCAGCAGTTGGGCAGCCGAAAACGGAGCAATCTTCCTGCGGGCAAACAAGGATTGGACGCCCCGATATGCACTTTCCGAGCTTGCCGCCGCGCTTGAGATCGACGGACGCGGCAATTCTCAACAGCTTTTCTCCCGGCTTTTGAAGCCGATTGCGGCGAACCAGTTACCCATCATTATTGACGAAGCCGAGTTTACACTGGCGAATCAGGCGGCGTCCCTTGAAAAAATCCGGGATATTTCCGACCGGGCCGAAAACACGGTGATCCTGATCGGCATGGGCGACATTCAGGGTGCGATCAAGAAGTACGGGCAGATTTCCAGCCGTATCGCCCGCGTGGTGGAATTCAAGCCCTCCACCCCGGAAGATATTCAGGCGGTCTGCAAGCAGCTTGCCGAAGTGGACATGACGCCGGAGCTTATGGCGGAAATCCATCGGCTGTCGGGCGGACGGATGCGGGAGGTGCTGAACATGATTCCCGTTGTTGAGCGGGTGGCGAAGACCAACCGTCTTGCCTGCGTGGGCGTTGATGACCTTGCCGGGATTCCTCTTTCCCATGACTGGCAGAACAAGACGCCCATCACCGTGAGGCAGGCGGGCGGAAAGAGGAAGGTGGCGTAAATGGACGCGACGATCGGACAGGCCATGCTGGAATTACTCGCGGACGGTAAGACTATGCTGAGGCGCGAAATGGCGTCATGCCTTGGCGTCCCTTCCGAAGTCATCCGTAAGTCGTGCGCAACGCTCGTTTCTCGCGGCTTTATCCTTGATATGGAAGGATGCTGCCAGATTACGGACAAAGGCAAGGCGTTTCTCGCATCCATGAAAAACTGTTCAAACGGCCCGCAAAAAGGCGATTTCGTTGCCCGTTCCCGTTTTTCCCTGCGGACCCGCGCTTGGAATCTGATCCGCATGAAGACAGCTTCATGGAGCGTCGACGACTTACTCATGACCCTTGCCGACGGGACGGAGAAAGACGCGGAGCGAGGTCTGAAACGCTACGTCCGGGCGCTGTTGAAGGCCGGATACGTCGAACGGACGCCGCGCAACCCGCAGCTTTTCCGGCTTGTCAAGAATACCGGACGGCTTGCCCCGGCCCTGAATACCCCGGCGAAGACGCTCACCGATCCCAACACAGGGGAGGTGCATCATGTCTGACGATTGGCTTTCCCTGCTCCGCGCCCGCGTCGCCGAGATCGGCGTCAGCGCGACGGCCCGCGAACTTGGCGTCAGCCATGGGTCCGTCAGCACGCTGATCGCCGAGAAGTATCCGGGCAATACGTGGCGCATGGCCGATCGCGTCATGAAACGCTACGCCCGGAATCCCTGCCCGTACAACGGCGAAATGGTGAGCTATCACGATTGCGCCCGTTATGCCGGAAAAGTCCCCACGTCGAGCCCGGCGGCTTTACGCCGCTGGCGGGCGTGCCAGAAATGTACATTCAACCCTAACCAAAAGGATAAGCACTATGGTTGCTGAACGCCTTGAGCGCCTGTTGAACAGTCTTGTTTTGGCCCTGCGTGACGATTCCAAGGGGACCGGCATGGAAGTTGGTCAGATTATCAACAATATGCGCAACGAAATCAAAGTATTGGCCTCAGCCGAAGAAGCGGCTTTCCATCTGTGGCTCTCGCACCAGTACGCTAAGAAATACACAAAGGTTCATTGGGAAGAACTCCCCAACATGTAAGGAGAAAAACAATGCTTAACGAATCCCAAATCCCCGAAGGCTACATGGAAAACGCGCAAGGGTGCCTCGTGCCGCGCGCCAATATCCGCCCGATCGACATTGAGCGTGACGCGCTGGTCAAGGAAAAGATGGAGAAGATCAAGGCGCTGCAAGCGGAAATGCGGGCCGTCAAGGCAAGCCTTCTTTCGGATGTGGACGCCTTTGTCCAGCTTTCCGGCGAGCGGTACGGCGTTCGGCTCGGCGGCGTCAAAGGTAATGTGCAGCTCCTTTCTTTTGACGGCAAATACAAACTGTGCCGCGATTACGGTCAGTTGCTCGCGTTTGATGAAGGGTTGCAAGCGGCAAAGGAGCTGATCGACGGATGCCTGCGCCGCTGGTGTGCCGATTCCCGGCCTGAACTCCGGGCTGTGGTTGAGCAGGCGTTCAAAGTCGACAAGAAAGGCCGCATCAACACCGGCGCTGTGCTCGGCCTGCGGCGGATCGAGATCGACGATCCGGATTGGCAAGAGGCCATGCGGGCGATCACCGAAAGTCTGCAAGTACTGGACAGCCGCGTGTACGTCCGGGCGTACGAGCGGGATTCTTCCGGCGCGTACCAGCCGATCAGCCTCGATTTTGCGAGCGTCTGACTGGAGGCGGTTATGGCGACGGTATCAAAGAAGGATGTTGAGCGGCTTTCAGGGCTGTACGCCGATCGGCTGACGCGTAATACCCGCTACCGCGTTCAAGATATGGATGAATTGATCGGCTCCGATGTGTGGCGGGAAGCGTCCGACGAGCACAGACGGTTTCTGAAAAGCCAGATCAGGGAAAAGGCGTTCAAGTTGTTGATGGACGCGGGCTTTCCGCCGGATGCCGTCCGGCGGATCAGGGAGGGGAGAGAATGAAGTTTGCGGATCTGGCCGTCAGCGCCTTCCTGATCCTGTTCCCGCTCGCGTGGCTGGCCTCGTCCGCCTACGCGACTTGGAAAGAGTACCACCGGCATATCGAACAGATAAAGACGATCGACAACATGCGCAGGAATAACGCCGCGACGGAAAGCATTCTGAAAAAGTGCCTGATTGCATGGGTGAACCAAAAGACGCTTATCGTCTATCGCGATGAAGACGGCTTTATACAAGTAAAGGCCGTGGACACGGCGGGGGGGGAAGAAATCAACAATGTATTGAAGGAGCATCAAGATGAATGAAGGCGAAGTCCAAGAATGCAAGCAAACGGTCAAAGACAAGCGGCTTGACGCGACGCTCGCCGATTATCTTTCGCTCATGCTTAATGCGGAAACAGCTTGTTTAACGGCTACACACAGCGTTCCCGGCCTGTTCAAGCTAAAAATTACGTTTGAATTGCTTGACTCTGAAAGCGCGGATCGGGGGTGAAGAAATGGGTATGTCTTTTGATGAAGAATTGTTGATTAAGAAGGTTGTTGAAAGACCTTGGGAAGCGACCATAGCGCAGGCCATACGGGTTATGGAAGGAGCCGATATCGAAGCTCTGGGGTTTAAATGCAGGATAGGCGACGAGAGATTTAAAGTGGAGCTTATATTGACAGAACTTGGCGAAGAATGACGCGAAACCGCCCCCCATGCGGGGCGGTCGTCCGGGTTGGCTACCGGGCCTGATGATGCGAGCCGAAAGGACGGAACGTCCATAAACCGATAAACAAGGAAGAAAGGGAATGAGCGACAGGCCGATTTCCGACAGCGCGCTGAGTATTGTCCGTGAGATGTGCGATACGGTGCATCCCGATATCCAACTACCGACATCTATTGTCAAAGAGATGATCGCCCGCATCGATCGGTGGGAGGCGCAACCCAAAACCTTTGATGATGCTATGGCGGCCGCCGAGCGACATATGGCCGAGGCATCGGAAGCGCTCAATCTGGCAATGACGTATGCGCATGATGAACGCCCGGATGTGCTGCGTATACTTTCCGCAGTCAGCAGCGGAATAGAAGAAGTGTCATGGACTGTCATCGAAGCGCGGGCGTTTAAGTAGGGAGAAGGGGATGAAAAACATGTCTAAGGGTGAGAATGAATTGCTAAGTCCCGACTTCGAGAGCGGGATGCTCGTAGGGTTTGCGGACGGCCTGTCGCTTATGCACCAGATGCTCACCGGTGCTGTCGAATTCACGGCACCTACGAATCCGGGAATGAGTGCCTTCCTGAGTGGTTTTGTTGACGGCATGGAAAGAGATATGCCTGCCATGTTGAAGGACTACCACGAAACAAAGGGCCTGTCCGTGTCGCTTGAAGTTACTGTTACAAGTAAGGATGAAAAATGGAACTGATTGACCATATGCCCGTCACAAGGCGCGACGGCAAGCTGATTGTCGGCGAGGGCGTCAAGTTTGAGCGTATCCGCCGGATTACCGGCTACCTTGTTGGTACGGTTGACCGGTTCAACAACGCCAAACGTGCGGAAGTGAAAGACCGCGTGAAGCATGTGAAGATAAACTGAGCGAAACGGATACGGGAGAAATCATGGATCAAGGCAGGATTATCGAGCGTATACGCAAGCTGCTGCGCCTCTCCGAGTCGGCGAATCCGCACGAGGCGGCTCTTGCCGCGCAGCGGGTCCAGCAAATGTTGTCCGAGCACAACCTGACAATGGAATCCATCGGGCGCGACGCCGAGACGGATAAAGCCCGACAGGTAAACCGCAAGACGCGGAAAGAGCTGGAAAAATGGGCTCATGCTCTCGCCAGCCATACCGCCAACGCTTTTGATTGTCAGTATTTTCATGACCCTAACACCGGTGAAACCTCTTTTGTTGGCGTCGGCGTCGATCCGGAAGTCTGCGGATGGATGTATGGGTACCTGTATAAGACCCTGCTGCGGCTGGCATCCGAGCATATGCGAGGCCCGGCCCGCCTGCTCCGCTCCGCAAAATCGAAGCGTGCGGCGCGGAACTCCTTCCTTTTCGGTGCAGTGGATGTCATCAATTACAGGATGTATCTCCAAAAGAAAGCTACGCCCATAACGTCCGACGCGCTGGTGCCCGTCAAGGATGCCATTGTCAGGGCCGCCATGCCGGACGAGCTTAAAAGAGGCACGATTAAACCGGACAAAAGCCGCCTACAAGACCGGCTGGCCGGGATGTTGTCCGCAGAACACATTCCTTTGTCCACGCCGGTCACCGGTGAAGCCTATAAATCTATCGCATAAAAACTGGATGATTTCCGGTCTGATGAACACAAGCAACGACAGGAGAATATATATGCCCCGCTTCATCCCCACGCGCTCCGGCGCAGGCATTCCCGCCATTCAGGACACGGCAAAGAAGCGTATCGTGGCGACTTTCTTTATTGACAAGGACGCCCCGGACGCCGCCGAGAATATGCTCAAGGTGTGCTGTGACGCCCTGAACAGCGTAGCTCCGACGGCTCCCACACCGAAGACCGCGCGGGAACGGTGCGGAAAATGACGCGCCCGGATATCCGGGCTAATGATGGACGCTGGTATGTGGCCGTCATGCTGTACGGCGGCGTTGAACTTCACCCCATTGACAACCTTGTGAGGTGCTGAATGGAATCCCGCAAATCCCTTATGGCGAAGATACATATCGCCAAGAAAGACCTTGGCCTTGACGACGACACGTACCGCGCCATGCTGCAAAACCTGACCGGCAAGCGCTCATCGGCGGACTGCACCGACCGCCAGTTGGTTATGCTCGTTGCCTCCCTGCGTAAGCGTGGATGGAAGGACAGCCGCCCGAAGGGGCCGAAGGTGCGCCCGGAGTTTGAAGCGTTGCTCGGCAAGATCAACGCCCTGCGTCTCGACACCAAAAAGTCATGGGCATACGTCGAATCCATTGCAGAAAAGATGTATGGCGTGCGCATCCCGTGGCTTGACGGCGAGCAGCTTGGCGGCGTGATTACCGCAATGACCAAGCACCAGCGGGCGCAAGAGAGGGCGTAATGTCTGACGCGCGCCTGCCCCGCAACGCCCGCGACATCATCGATCGCCTTGGTCCCGCCGTGACCCTGCGCCTTATAAGGGCTCTCGGCGGGACGACGATCCCCGTGCCCATGCGTCTTACGCCCGTTGGCGAAGCCCGTTACAGGAGGCTGTGTGACATGATCGGGGAGGATGCGGCAAAGGCCTTATGCCGGGAATATGCCGGAACGAATCTTTACATTCCCACGTGCAGACAGGCCGCCGCCGATGAGCGCGATGCAGCCCTTGTCAGGGATCGGGACGCAATGGCCCGCGCGGGACTGTCTGAGCGTGAGATCGTAACGGGGCTTGCCCTTAAATACCATCTTTCAGACAGGCACGTTTGGCGCGTGTTGCACCGTGTCCCGGAAGAGAAAACTTCTCTTTTTCCGCTACAACGGCAAGGGCGGCTGTTATGACCGTTCCCCGTCAATTCCACCCACTGACATATGTCGGCTTTCGTAAATCCCCGGCACTGGTAGCTTGCCAGTAACCGGGGATTCCTCTTTCTGGAATCCCGCAAACCATAAGGGGTTTCAGATGAAGTTCTTTGCAAGACTGCTCAATCCGCGCTTTCAGTTCTTCTTTTTCGCCGTTCTGGCGCTTTTTGTGACCGGCCTTGTGGCTTTCTGCTCGCCGGAACAGTTCCCGATCGTCCGCTATAAACTCTCGCTCGCCATGCTCGCCGCCGTGATTGCCGTCTTTTTCGACATGGCGGCGTTCCCTTACGCTTCCCCTGACTCCTACCTTGACGACGACTGGCGGAAAACCCCCGACGCGGATCGCCCGCATGAGGCGGATTATCCCGTGGCCATGTATTGCCGGACGCTCTTTATTGCGGCGTGCCTGCGCCGTGTGGCTATGGTGGCCGTTTTCGTCCTTGCCGTTTCCTTGGGGCTGTAGCCATGCGCGCCGTCTTGAAACAATGGGGCATGGCCTTTCTGGAATGGCTGCTTACCGGCGTAGCGTTCGGGCTTGGCGTGCTGCTTGTCGCGGCCCTGTTTTTAAGTATCTGCGCGACGTTCGCGGGCGCGGCACAGGCCGAAACCGTCAACATCCCCCGTGCCGCCTATCAGCACCGGGACACGTTGATCCGTGCCTCCCGCGTCGTGTGGGGACTGGACGCGCCGGTGTCCGTTTTCGCTGCGCAAATCCACACCGAGAGTTGGTGGAAAAACAGCACGGTGTCGAGTGCCGGGGCGCAAGGGTTGGCGCAGTTTATGCCGTCAACCGCGAAATGGCTCCCCACGGTTGCGCCGGAAGTGGGCAAGCCCGCGCCGTTCAATCCCGGCTGGTCGCTCCGGGCGTGCGTGACATACGACAAATACTTGTGGGATCGGGTGGCGGCCAAAAACGCGCAAAAGAAGGCGCTGACGCCCTGTGATCGTATGGCCTTTGCCTTATCCGCATACAACGGCGGCATGGGCTGGACAAACCGGGATCGCAACCTTGCCGCCAAGCGCGGCCTTGATCCGGATCGCTATTTTGGGAGCGTCGAGACGGTCAACGCGGGCCGCCGGGCGTCGGCGAAGCGGGAGAATCAGCGGTATGTTTTCTTCATCTTTGAGCGTCAGGCCGCTTACGTGAAGGCCGGTTGGGGGCCGGGGGTGCGCTGTGAGTAGCCGTGCCGTCGCGCTCATCGGCGCGGCCCTTCTCGTTGCGGGTATCTGGATCGACCATTTGTACAACGAACTTGACTTGCAAAAGGCGCACTATGAGACGCGGATCGCTGTTTTGGCCGAGGAAGTATCGCAAAAAGATAAAGCCCGCGCCGATGCGGTTGCAGCAGCCGAGCGGGCCGCCCGTGAAAAGCTGGAAAAAGAAACGGCCCGCGTGGCCGCATTGTCCGCCGAGCTTTCAGACGCCCGTCAAAAGCTGGCAAAGGAGCGTCAAGG
>NZ_JNJP01000118.1 GCF_000701705.1 Bilophila wadsworthia ATCC 49260
GTGGCTCGGAAATACCGTGCTGACGGCACAAGTCCACCACGCGCATGCCGGCTTCGGCCTGCCGCAATATCCCAATGATCTGCTCTTCGCTGAATTGGCTCCGTTTCATAGCTGTGCTCCTATGCCGGGAACGCTAACTTTTCAATGGACCAGTTTTTGGGGGAGGGGGCAAAACACCGTCAGTCAGTGAGAGCTTCATAGCGTCCTTCGCCGTCCTTGACGTCGATGGTGACGATTTGGGACGTTGCGGAATTATTCTGCACGTCTGTCATTTCAAACAGAAACATGAACGTCCCGTCCCCCATGTCGATGTCCTCGAAAGCGACGGTTTCGCCGAGCGTGAACTCGTCCACCTCTATGTCCTGAAAATCATCATCTTCGCCGCTGATGCTCATGGCCTTAAGTATCGTGGTCACTCTGTCGCCCTGCTTCAGCTTGATAAGCGCTTTGTCTGCCATGTTGTTGCCGGAGAGACGCCGCGCGCCGAAAACTCGGTAGGCTTCCCTAGTAAAATCGTACACGACGGCGAGATTGCAGCGGACGCCGTTCAGTTTGATTGGGACTGCGTAATGATTGAATGTCTCGCCTTCATGGGTGATTTCCAGATAGACCAGATGCCCGTCGAGCGCGGCCCATACGCCCCGGAAATTATCTCGGAAGACGCCCGCGTCCCAGTCCGCCTGTATGTCGGCATCCTTGCCGAGCAGGAGGATGAGGTCGTCTTCAACGCTGTAATAGGCGAGGTAGAAACGCACGCTGTCGAGAAAGCGCACCTGATCCGGGCCGAGGGCAAGCTGGGCGTCTCCGGTATCGGTGATGGTGACTGCAAAATCCTCAAGGGACGAAATGTCCAGAGGGGCGAGTGGGCTCACGGATGCCAGCGCGGCGTTGGATGTCTGCCTTAACATGGCCGCCAGATTCGCAACCGTTCCGCCGCCAGACGTGGCGTGTCCGGAGAGCAGCCCGGACAGACCGGACGAGGATGCCTGCTCAGGCGGGGAGGGTGGCGTTTCAGATTCTTTCCCGTCGTCTGCCTCGACGGCGGCGGAAATATCGTCTGCAATGCTTTCGAGATGAGCCACAGCGCTGTCCGCATCAAGAAAACCAAATTGAAGTCCGTTCAGGATCAGAAAAGAGGTCACATTCCCGGTGTTCAGCATGGCGTTGAAACCATCACTATTGCCATCAAAGGGATAGTAGCAGGACAGGCCCGAGGGATTGCGGTAGGGCCCGCTGACCTTGTAGATGATGGCTTCGTCGAGCGCATCCAGCAGGATTTGGCTGAACGCGGGCAGAGACCGTTTCAGATTACGGACGAACGAACCGATGTCCACCATGTTGGTGAAGCCTTCGGAACGTGAGTTCATGTAATTTTCCGCGGCATTGGCCTGCCGTCCGAGGATGGCGTAGAAGGCGTCGTTTTCCATCGCCACGCCGACCGCTTCGAGCCCGAGGGCGTTATAGGCCATGTTCAGATGGGGAAGCGCCTCAAGATTAATGAGGGAAAGCGTTGCGTTTCCTTCGGTTCCCTCCATGCGGCAGCCTTCCATGTAGGTGTCGCAAATGGCCTTTCCCAGTTCCGCCCCGCTGATGGATGTATCAGCGCCAAGCGCTTCGGGCCATCCTGTATACTGCCAGCCGTTTCCAGGTTCCAGTTCCTGCGAGGCGACCATGTAGTGGGCAAATCCGCTCACTGTGTTTGCCGTGTCCAGCGTGGCCATCAGGCAGGTGTCGAAACCGATGATATCAAAGGGTGGCCTAGAAGAGGACGGCGTGTGGACGCTCTCGAAAGCCTGTCGGATTTCCTTTAATGACAGGAAGTCAAAGTCGAAGTTTTCGTCATTGGCCACACCGCCGATGCTGCCGCCGCCGTGATCCCAGAAGACGAAGACCTGATGGTCCGCCGGGTAGTTTTTTTTGCAGAAGTCGAGGAATGAGGCCAGCGTCTTCCAGTCGCCCATGCTGGCCTGCGGGAGCTTGTCGACATGTTCCAGTTTTCCGCCGTGATAGACGTACCTTCCGATATGCCGGGAACTGATCTCGCTGTGATGCCATTGTTTGGCTCCGCCGGTCTGGATAACCACCGTGACGTTGTCCGGTAGTCGGGCACGGAGGAGCTCCGCCAGATCCTTGGAGGCGGCTGCGCTTCTCGTTTCCAGATCGCTGCCGCACAGATACCAGTAGATGGCCCACGTTTCCTGCGCGGAGGCGCAGGCTGGATACGTGAGGAAGAGCAGAAGACAGGCAAAAACAAGGCGCTTCATGGTGTTTTTTGGGACTGTGCCGGAGCTGGAGAAAACGTCTCGGAAAAAAGCAGTGGGATCATCAGGGCGTCGTGCCGTAACGGAATGTCGCCGCGGCGTAGCGGGGCCTTCCCCGGAGGCGCGATGTGGGGGGGAGGGCACCACTAGGTTGCTTACCGGATTTCTTCTACGGAGATATTGCTGCCGTCCTCTACGCACACTTCAAATATTCTGAGGCCATTAGTCCTTGTTCCCAGCGTGCGGGGCAACACAGGAACCATGCTTGCAAGAAGTGTCCTGAAGTCGCCCACAGAGCCGGAACCGCTCACGAGGGTTCGCCAGATTTGCTTTCCGTCACATCGGCGGGCTTCGACAAGAAGCTTCACGGTGTAAACGGTACGCATCGAGACGGAGGGTTCCTCCACAGAGATATATTCCACGCGTTCTTTCTTGCCGTCCCGGAGGATGACGGGTTCGGTACGCCGGATCGTCGTGGTTTCCAGTGTGGTGCGTGGTTCCTCTTCCCAATAGGTAATCCGGGCGATGCTCTGGGCTTCGGAACGCTTGGAGACTACCGTGTATCCCTGTGCGCGGAATGCCGGTTCGAGCGTTCGGGCGACTTCGCGGAACAACAGATCGTCTTCGGAACCCCCCTGATTGCCTGGTTCAAGGAAACAAGTGGCGGCTTCAGCGGCAAGCTCGTCGTCGCGCAGCGAATCCACGGAAACGGTATAGTAGGAACCGCATCCTGACAGCAGCAGGCCCAGAAGGACGGCGGACAGTCTTTTCAGAAAGACGGGGACGTTCATTGAGCTCCTCGCTTTTGCATACTTCGTCACCGTTCGCGGCGGCCTCGTGATACCAGCTGAGCGCCTCGGCCCGATCCTGCCGTACGGCCTGATCCAAACAAAACGCACGCCCGGAGCAAGCCGCACCGTGGTCTCCGTCTCCATCACCGCTTTTCTTGCTGGATGAAGCCTGCCGTCCGTCTTTTGGGAAGCCTCCCAAACGGGTATGCCGGCCAAGTTGTTTTGTGCTTGATCGGCAACCGCGGGGGCATCCATTTTTTCAACTCGTCCAGCAGGTGTTCTCTTCTTGGACGGAAGCCCGTGCCTATGTTTGTTCTCGTCCGGCGCATGGTTCTCCGGTTGATTTACAACAGAACACTGAGCAGCATGAGAAGAAGCTGGATCGCAACAGCCAGCGCAAGGGCCAGCCAGCCTTGCCCCTCCACCGGTTCGATGCCGGAACGCAGCGCCAGCAATCCCTGAAGGATCCGCTTGAGCGGCCAGATGAGACAAAGAAGCGTGAAGGTAATGATGGTTCCCACGATGGCCTTGGTGCCGGGGATAGCCCAGAGAGCGCGCAGCATTTCCTGAGGGGCCAGATCACTGTTTGTAATGGCGTCGAGCTTCGTTTCAAGCATGGGATCGCTTCCCATCCATCCGCAAATGGCGATCAGGACGATGATGACGAGAACGCCGAGCAACAGGGACAACCAGACCGTATTGATCTGCCACGAAGCATGGGCGACCCCAAGGCTCCACTCATGCTTGCGGAAGCGGTTGCGCGTCACATAGCCGAGAATCAGCGCGACGAGACCCAGAGAGAACAGCGCCTGAACGTGCAGCGAAAACATGAAGAGAAGCAGCAGGGCATAACCGGCCCACAGCAGGGCGGAATTTTGGGCGGATTGGGTTTTCATGGAGGTTTTCTCTTGCGGGAAAGGGTGAGGAAAGGTGTCCCGATGGCCCATTGCTATCGGCATTTGTCCATCTGTATTCCATTAATGAGTGGGGAGAGCTATCACCCGTCGGGGTGTTTTACGAAAAAAAGCCGTCCCCTTTTCGGATGGGCGTTGCGGAGCTTTCAACAAAGATCGCTTGCCGGCACGCCGATGAGTTGACGGCGGCATAAAAAAGGGATGTATTGATTTTCGTGAAAAGGAGCGAAGATGACTTTTTCTTGTCGATTTCGGCGAACGGAATGGATTCTCGGCCTGATACTGCTTATCGCGTGCATTGAGATGGTTGTCTACACCGTCTTCGGGACGGCGCGTCCCCAGTCGCCTAGAGAACAGCCGGCAATGACCATGGAACAGGCGCGGCATTATATTCGCGATACCGGCAATCTGCTTATTATAGATGTTCGCAGCCGGAAGGAGTTTTTTCGCGGTCATCTCGACCATGCCCTGAATATCCCAATTCACTCCTTTCCCCATCTGGTGAAGACCATTCCGAAAGATTTCCCCGTCCTGCTGTATTGTTTTGAGGGCTACCGGTCTCTGCAAGCCTATAAGCTGCTTCGGCGTCTTCGCCCCGATATCAAGAGTATCCGGTACATGGCCGGTCAATTCGTCATTGCTCCGGAGCGCTAGCCTTCCTGTTGTTCCCCTTTTTCCATTTCGCTGAAAAAGAGTGCCGTCAGTGCAATGCGATTGTGGGTTTCCGTTTTGCGCAGGAGCTGGCGCACATGCGTTTTGGTGGTGTTTTCGGAAATATGCAGGGACGCGCAGATTGCCGTCGTATTGTATCCTTTCGTAATGAGTTGCAACACGTCCTGCTCGCGTGCCGAAATCCCGTATTTAGCGGAGAAGCGGGCAAGGCCTTCCCTCCTGTCCTTGCGTGGGAACGGCGGATTGTCACTTTCTGCAGACTGCGTATTGTAGAAAACGGAAGGAAGGATGTTGGAAAGCGTCAGGGCGTATTGGATGCGCGAGCTGATATAGCTGAACGCGGCGGTGAGAAAGAGGCTCCACAAAATGATGTGGAGCGTCCCCGGAAAATACTCCACGAATATGGAGGTGCCCATGAACGCGGCGAGCATCGCCAGGTAGGGAATGATGATGACGAGTTTCCGATACTGAAACTGTCTGTTGATTCTGGCGAAGACGAGCAGTAGGTACAGCAGGGACGCGCTCCGGCTTGCCAGCACCACGGTATAGATGAACCAGTACAGAACGGTTCCTTCCGTAATGGCGATGAGCGTCGGGGGAAGGATATTGCCCCCCAGACAAACGAGGAGCAGGCGCATGTCCGCGCCACGTTTGTCGATGAACAGGCCCGTCAATGGGTAGACAATCCATATGAATAGGTGAACCTGAGCCGGTATGGGAAAGGCCGCGTCGTGCATCCGGTAGAACGGGATGTCGATGAACGCGTTGAGAATAAAGAATACGAGCGTGATGGCGGTGAGATATCCCAGCGACTCGTATCGCCGGTACCCCTGATGCGTCAGTTCCGGCTCGGGAACGGGAGGAACGGCGCGGTTCGCTTTCCACAGATCGAAGGCTGCCAGACCGCCGCCCACGGACTGAAGCACCAGTAAAATCCCTTGAAGAAATTTTGCTGAAGGCGGAGCTGGCAGCAGGTAAAGAAAAAGCCAGAAGAAATCTCCAATGGCGAACGCGATGCCCACATGCAGCCCCGGTGAGCGGCTTGCGGCGAGAAGACGCGCCAGCACGGGGGGCAAAACAGCCGCTCCCAGCATGCATGCGCCGTAGCAGGAAAGGGCGTCGTTATTTCGGAGCACGTTTCCCCACAGGAGGACGCTTACTGCGGTGAGGCTCAGGAGCCACAAGGACGCGTATTGCTTCCCGAGGCGTGTGGAAAACAGCAGGCCGCCGCACAGCAGACCGCAAAAAATCCCGACGATGATTCCCGGAAACGGGAACGGAACGGCTCCAATGCCTCTTCCCTCAAGGAAGCTGACGAACTGAACCGCGAATAGGCAGGCTATGCTGAACATGGCATTGCCTTCTTTCCCCTGTGTGGGCTTTCTCGAATACATTAGTATCCCCCTTAAGGATTATAATGTTAGCTCTTTTTTCATCAAAAAGAAATCACTCGAGAGGGTGAGGGGTTTCCGGAAAAAGCATTCGTTCAGGTGATAGACGGCCAGTTCGCAAAAAGCTATGCAGATACCTTATAAGGAATCTGTCCCTCGGAATCCCATGTTCTCGGATGCGGCACTGGAGGCTTAGCCTTCGGGTGTGCTGAGAGTAACTTTTAACTCAGATAGGAAAAAAAATGAAAAAGGTTCTGCTGACCGCCGTTGCCGTCTCTATGCTGTTCGCTGCTCCTTTTACTTCATACGCTACAGAACAGGATGTGGCCAAGATCACCTGCAAGGAATTCTTGGGAGACAAGGACAATATGCCCATGATGCTCATGTGGATCGATGGTTATATGAGCGGCAAGAGCGACAACACGGTCATAAGCGACGCGTGGATGGAAAAACTCGGCATGCATCTGGGAACATACTGCGGCAAGAATCCTGGCAAAACTATTATGGACGCTATGGAAGCCATGCCCGCTGAATAGTCTTCGGCTTTCCGTATAACTTCTCACACGTATAGGCTTTGCGCCATGCGCTCCTAAAAGGAAACATCTCATGAAATCGATTCGTGTTCTCTTCGCCACAGCCCTGTTGCTCTGGGGGCTTGGTGCCGGTTCCGCCTTTGCGCAAGAAATCATCGTCGCCAACGGAACGGGCTTCACCCTCCACCAGCTTGGCCTCATTGACTCCAACGCCGACGGGGATGCGCAGGATCTGCTGGGAAGTGATACCCTCGCCAGTGGTGAGGGGTTGAAAGTCAATATTTCCGGCAGTCCCAAAGGCTGGGAACTTATCGCCGTCGACGGTGAGGGGGGGCAGGTGAACTGGCAGAACCTTGATCTCACCGGCGTCAGCAAGATTACTCTCCATGCTGACGGAACTGCCAACTTGGAATAACCATTTGTATACTCAGGGACAGAGACTCAAACGCCCGGAAATGTTTCCGGGCGTTTGGGTATGGAAAGAAAAACTCCCCGCTAGGCGGGGGGGGAGGCAGACTTTCCGTTTTCAATTTCATCCACTTGTACAGTGTGTTTAGCGGCCTGCCCTCCCCCTTCACGGTACCAGAGATAAGTTAGTGGTTCCTGTCCGTGTTGAGGGTTGATGGGCTGCCCGGTATGCCTCCGGACTCTGCCAGTCCAGCGCGCCGTGTGGACGGTGGCAGTTATAGTCCAGCCGCCATTTCTCGAAGATGCTCCGGGCTTCGGCCAGGGAAACGAAAATATGCTGATTGAGACACTCATCCCGCAGCCTGCCATTGAAACTTTCCACGAAACCGTTATCCGTCGGCTTCCCTGGGCGGCTGTACTCCAGGCACACTCCATGTTTTTGCACCCATTCGTTCAATGCCCGACCGATGAACTCCGGGCCGTTGTCCGTCCGAAGCCTGCGCGGCATGCGCCCTTGCAGGCGAAGGCGTTCCGCACCTGCGCCACCCGTTGACCGGAAGGCGATACGTCCACTTCCAGGGCCGGCGTTGACCTGTCCCAGAGGTCAAGGATGGTCAGGATACGGATACGCCGTCCCGACCCCAGGCTGTCGCTGACAAAATCCATGCCCCATTGTTTGTCCGAGCCGCAGGGCGTGGGCAGCCAGGACCGCAGCGACCAGGGACGTTTCTTTGCGGCACGCAAGCGCAAGGAGAGACCTTCCTCACGGTAGATCCTTTCCGTCCGTTTGTGATTCACCACAACCCTTCACGCCGTAACAAGACATGCAGCCGCACGACGCCGAAGCGCCGCCGCTCCTCTGCCAGTTCCCGCATGCGTCGTCATCCCGATCCGGTGGGTGAGGACGCCGAACTGTGCTGCGATTGACGCCGAGGGTCGCGCAGGCCAGCCGCTGGGTGGCGGTATATGCCTTTGGACATACTGCACACCGCTTCCTGGCATGACGCGGGCCTCAGAAGTTTTTTGAGAGGACATCCTTGAGGATGGAGATGTCCAGTGCCTGGTCGGCCACCATCTTCTTCAGCCGAGTGTTCTCCTTCTCCGGCTGGCGCAGCCGCCTCGCGTCAGAAACGTCCATGCCGCCATTTTTGACCGCCACTTGTAAAAGGTGGCTCGGAAATACCGTGCTGACGGCACAAGTCCACCACGCGCATGCCGGCTTCGGCCTGCCGCAATATCCCAATGATCTGCTC
>NZ_JNJP01000119.1 GCF_000701705.1 Bilophila wadsworthia ATCC 49260
AAACCCCTTATGGTTTGCGGGATTCCAGAAAGAGGAATCCCCGGTTACTGGCAAGCTACCAGTGCCGGGGATTTACGAAAGCCGACATATGTCAGCGGGTAGGAAAGAATGCTTTTCTTTAAAATAATCATACAATACAATATATTGTATGAAATAAAATTATCAGAAATAAAAACAGGATAATGAGGAGGGAAAAACAGGGAAAAACGACGCTGGAAAAACACAGGTGGGAACCTGATGAAAAGAGGAACTGCTTGTGGCACAAAGCAAGCGTTCCTCTTTTCTTTTTAGGTTGTTATGGCTGTGTCAGCTTGGAAATACCGTAGAAGCCTGTCCCAAGGCAGAAGAATAAAAAAATAAATAATATTATATTATTATATGTATTTTCCCCTGTTCCAGATTCTCCCACCAGCCGTCTTTACCCCGTGCCAGTAGTTTTTTTGGGCTTTTTATTTTGACCAAAAAATAAATGTTCTGAGGCTTTAAAATTTATATTATATATTTTAATATGTTATGATTGATTTTAAAGATAAACTCTATTTTGTCTGTATATTGACTGTTTTTTGAATTAATGTAAAACACTATTCATACGGTAGGCGTGAAGGGTATCATTCCCCCAAAAAGGAGGAATGAGCATGGAAGAATCCCAGATAGAAGCGGGACGAATAGACGTGAAGGACATTCTGCCCAAAATGACGGAAAAGCAGCTGGAGTGCCTGTCTATTATCGCGAGCTTCTACAAGGAAAACCGCTACTACCCTTCTCGCAGGGAAATTGCCCAAAAAATGGGTATCACAGCGGGGGCAGCCGGAGGGCATATCTTGCTTCTCCAGAAAAAGGGATACCTTGAACTTGAAACAGGAGAAAGGAGGAACATAAGACTCACGCAAAAAGCCTTAGAGCGGCTGAATTCGTAGTATTTCAGTCCGATTGACCATTACGCCATGAGAAAAGGCGAATTGAGGGTGCAACCTCAAATTCGCCTTGATAGGTGTCTGAAATTGATCCTCCAGACGTCCTATCCATATCGCATGGCCTCGCCCCTTGTCAATTTTCAGCAAATGCGAGGAAGTTATGGACTGGGAACCCTCCAGCTATACCTACGCCGATCTGCGGCGTGACCACACCAAGAGGCTTGAGCAAGAGCAGAAGAGCCTCCAACAAATTCGCAATCACACGTCAGCACTCCAGCTATTCATGCGTTTCCTTGGAAGAGGTGACGTTGATTGCTTCTCTATGGATTTTTCCAAAGATTTTAAAACGAATTTGGCAGGATTTTACAACTGGTCAAAGGAACAAGGCATCTCTATAGCTACAATAGCGAATAGGATTTCATGCATACGACAAATTCGAAAAACATCAATCATATTCTCATATGGCACCAAGGAATCTTTTTGTGGTCTACTACGTACTAGTATGGAAATAAAAGGATTTTCATGTTTAGGACTTGCGAAGCAAACAGGCATGACACGATCAACGATAAGCGCATGGCTTAACGGCGTAGTGCCAATGCGAAAGAGTGCGGGTCATATTATACGCATTGAAAAGGCTCTTGGTCTTGAAAAAAGTTTGCTTCTTTCCAAAGCTGAAAAATTCTGGAATAGGCTAGAGTATAACAATACTTTTCCAGAAATCGAATCAAGGATTCGAGGTTCCCAGCTTCAACAAGACAAATACTACTACAAAGGAGAAAATGAACGGATCCGTTCCGAATGGCGTGAGCTTGTCAAATTTTATACATCACCATATCTCGTAGACAGCTTGGAAAGAAATTCAACTTGGCGTGTTAAAGAATACTCTCGAATTGTACACCCGACACATTGGTCTGGAGAAGCACCAAACGGATATTGTAGTACAGCGTCATTCAGGTGGGGAACTTTTAGTTCTTTCTTTGGGTTCTTGGTTAGAGATACGGATAAAGGTGGTAAGGGGATGGATGAATCCTCTTTGACCATTGCTCTTGTGAGTAGAACGGATCTTGTAGTTGACTTTATAGAATTTAGAAGAAAAAGAACGGGAGTGTACACGCAGGAAACTAGAGGTTGCCTCACCTTTTTTATGACGTTGCTCAGAAAAAAAACAGGTTTCCTGTGGCAGCAACCAACCTTTGGCAGATTTTTGCCTGAACCGATACTTCTGTCCCAGTGGCATGATTGGTGTGAAAAGAGCCATGCCACTCTTCGCAAAATAAAAGAGAATCTTAAAAGTGGTGGACATATCAAGAAAGGTAGAAATCCGCAGGAACCAATTCAGTTAATAATTGCAACACAAAGGCCCATTCAAATTATTTTAAATATGATATCAAAAATGGAAAGTGAACCTGTTTTTGATAGTTCATTGGTTACGTCTGCAATACATTATAGAGATATTCTCCTTATTAAAATGATGTTGTCAAATCCTCTGCGGGTCAATCATTTTTCTATAATGACATACGCAAATGACAATACTGGCAATCTCTACAAAAATGAAAACGGACAATGGCGGTTAAGGTTTCTTCCAGATGATTTTAAAAATCAAAAAGGGGCAGCTTGTGGACCATATGATGTAGCGTTGTCTCCGTGGTTGTATCATGACATCGAAAGATATTTTGAAAGATACAGATCACACCTATATGGTGCGGATACATCCAATTGTGTTTTTCTTCCCGGAAAGAGGCCTGGAACCAAACGTATTAGCTGTATTAATTTAACTCCTATGGTAATATCACAACGTGTTTTTGATATTACGAAACGCTATATACCGGGTTGTCCCGGTTTTGGAGCTCATGCCTTTCGGCATATTGTAGCAACCGATTATATCAAGAATAATCCCAATGGATTTCAGGTTGCAGCTAGTATCCTTCATGACAGACTTGAAACAGTCATGAAGGAATACGCCCATATCAAAGTTGCTGACGGATTCTCTCACTGGACGAACTACTTTGATGCTCAGGTGGAAGCATCAAAGGGGGTAAAGCATGAATAGGCAGCAAGCCTTTGAACGTATGCGTGCCCCTGCCGATGCGCTGCTGGCCTCCTATGGCGTCAGGACGCGCAAGGCCATGCGTAACAGCGTGGCGTGGTTCAACCTCGAAAGGTGCCCGGCGTGCGGGCACAACGGCTTCCAGTGCGGGGTGTCCGAATCCGTTGGACGCGACGGCAAGCTGGTACATGGGATGCACTGCTTCCATCCACAAGATAACCCGTGGGGAAGCGAGAACGTCAATTACGCTGATTTCTTGGCGCATCTGGGCGCGTTGACCCAAGCCGAAGCCGACCTGATCAAGGATTATGAAGCTCAGGCCCGTATCGGCAACAAGGGGGCCTTCAACATCACTACGGCAACCAAGCTGCGGACTCGGCTCTTTCGGAATGCTGAGGCCATGTCATGGCTGCACGGGCGCGGGCTTACCGACCGTACCATTGAGCGATTCTACCTCGGCTTGTCTCAGGAATGGGTAAACAAGGAAACGGGGGAAGTCAGATCCAACGCGCTGGTCTGCCCCCTGCGCCGGGCTGACGGCAGCCTGTTGAACCGCAATGCCTACTACAACGTGCCCGGCGTGACCTTGAACCCCCTCAGCGACAACGGCTGGATGAAGGGCGAGGTGACGTGCTTCTACGCCGACGCCGTGAGCAGCCAGAAGGCTATCTTCGTATGTGAAGGCATGAAGGACGTATGGCGGCACTGGCAAGCCCTGAACGAACAGGGGCAGCTTGCCGATCTGTTGCTGGTCAGCTCCACACATGGCTCCGGCATTCCGCAGGAATGGAAAGAGGCGGCATTTTGGGCACTGTGGGAAACGGTCTATTTCGCCCAAGACAGCGACGAGGCCGGGGACAGCATGGCCCGGCGTCTGGCGTTGACGGCGGGGCGTGACGTTCGCCGGGTGCGTGTACCGTCGCAGTTCGGCAAGGATTGGACGGATTTCTGGCAGAACGGCGGGACGGTGGACGCGTTCACGGCCCTGCTCCGGGAGGCTCCGGCCCTTTCCCTTGGAATTGGAACGGACGTTGCCGCTCCCATCGGCCGCGTCTCGTTCGCGCCCATCGACATCAACGGCGCATTTCACAACGGCCACCTGTACTACCCGGTGCAAACGCTGGTCAGGGAGAACGAGAAGCGGATGGACGCTTCCGGTGCCGTGGTGGAAGACATTGTGGAAAGCCTCGAGACGGTGGTTATCCGCTCGGATCGTACCGTGCACACGGCGGTTTCCTCAAAACCCCGTAAGGGCGCTGGCCGCAGCCAGATTGTTTGGCGGCTTACGGACGGCACTCTCATTGAAAGCCAGCCTCGCCCCAACAGCTACGGCACATGGGAGTGGGAATCCATCAACGGCTATCTGCACGGTTCCAGCAAAGTCCGCCCGTTAGGAAAAATTCTGCGGGACGTTTACCAGCACCTGTACGCAAGCGTATGGCTTCCGTATCCCGAAGATTACGCGGTACTGGCTCTGACGGTGCCCGTTACCTTTGTTCAGGCCGCTTTTGACGCCGTACCCCTGTTCATCGTCAACGGCCCCGCTGGTTCGGGCAAGTCTCAGTTGGGTATCGCCATGTCCCGGATTTGCGCCAACGGTTCCGTTATTGGCCAGACAAGCGCGGCCTCCATTGCCCGGTACATAGACGAATCACGTGGATTCGTGGTGCTGGATGACCTCGAATCCCTCGGCGGCAAGGGCGGGACCAAGGATGCCGCAGCCTTCTCCGAACTCGCCCAAGCCCTCAAGCTCTCCTACAACAAGAGCACGAGCGTAAAGCTCTGGACGGACGTAAAGACGATGAAAACCGAGAAGTTGAACTTCTACGGCGTGAAGCTCATCAACAACACACTCGGCGTTGACGATATTCTCGGCAGCCGTATGCTGCACATTCAGACCCGCACCATGCCGCCGGAAGCCCGTGAAGAGTTCCGCCAGCGGCGGAGTCTTGGAGCCGAACGGCTCAGAGCCTTGCGGAACGAGCTGCACACATGGGCGTTTGAAAACATCGCTCTGGTGGTGGAGAAGTACGCGGAACTGTTCCCCGGCAAGACCGACCGCTCCGAAGAAATCACGGCTCCGCTAAAAGTGATTGCCGAGCTTGGCGGGGACGCGGAACTCAAGGCTACCTTCCTGACCGCCCTTGCCATGCAGCGCAGGAAGTTGATCTCTCCCGAAGACCCGGTTGAGGTTATGTGGGAAGCCCTGCGGAATATCATCATTCAGGGCTATGCGTGGATTATGCCGAATCATCTGATCAATGAGATGAAGACGCTCATCCCCAGAATTTACGACCAGCAGAACACCACGCAGATTCCCGAATGGCAACAGTCCTCATGGATTGGTCGCCAGTTACGGACGTTCGACATGATTGACGTCAATGTCGAGGGCAGACGGTTCCGAGTGCGTGGTGGACAGCTTCGAGCTTACCCTATCCACCCGCGTATCCTCAATGAGGTACAGGCATGGGCACAGGAACAAGAGGTTGAAATCAAGGCTCCCGGAAGCACACGACCAGAAACATTCTGCCAAGATTGCACCAGATGCCCCTATTGTGGGGCAGGCTGCACTATGATGGGCAATGAAGACGCCAGACTGACCAAGACAGAAAAACTGGCCTTGCGTATGAGTCAGGTTCGTAAATCCAATAAGAAACTCGTGTAATGGGGATGAGCATGTCACAAGTCAAAATGGATGTTTATTCGTCTGGAATTGGTGATTTTATCAATCAGGTTATGCTTCCCTTAGAATGTCTTGAAAATATTCTTATAAAAACTGACGATAACAGACCTATTCATGATGCAACACAAGGAAGCCTCTTGGAAATTGGCGTCGTTCATGCTTCTCTTACCGCACACGCAAAGCATAGATTGAATGATGCATTCAGAAAAATTGAAGAAATGACTGGAACAATTGAAATCATACAAGGCAATTACGAAACAGTTCATATAGAATCTGTCGGCGTAAAAATTAATGGTCAAGACAGTTATTCGGTTAACAAGTAGTCTTATACGTTGACACATGAATATCTGTAACATATAGTCTACTCATCCCACCTGTTTCCCTTTTTGCCACCAGAGGCATTAAGGAACTTTTCCAGCGTTCAAGAACGTCAGAAGGCCAAGAGCCTCTGCATGCCAGGAACGCTTGGTGTGGATACATTAAGGCGCTTCCTGCATAGGGGAGCGCCTTTTCTTTTTGGTGTTTTGCTTGGCAGGAATCTGGAAAATTTGCGTTAATACGGCTGGTAATTATACACATGTAGTTTTCCATGCAGTAGTAAAATGTAATTCGTTGATTTTATTATGCGTAAACTTCTAAATAATTAATTGACAGTATTATATGTCAGCGGGTGGAATTGACGGGGAACGGTCATAACAGCCGCCCTTGCCGTTGTAGCGGAAAAAGAGAAGTTTTCTCTTCCGGGACACGGTGCAACACGCGCCAAACGTGCCTGTCTGAAAGATGGTATTTAAGGGCAAGCCCCGTTACGATCTCACGCTCAGACAGTCCCGCGCGGGCCATTGCGTCCCGATCCCTGATAAGGGCCGCGTCGCGTTCATCGGCGGCGGCCTGCCTGCATGTAGGAACGTAAAGGTTCGTCCCCGCATATTCACGGCAAAGGGCTTTTGCCGCATCCTCCCCAATCATATCACAGAGTTTCTTATAGCGGGCTTCTCCGACTGGCGTCAGCCGCATGGGCACAGGGATCGTCGTTCCGCCGAGAGCCCTTATAAGACGCAGGGTCACGGCGGGGCCAAGGCGATCAATGATGTCGCGGGCGTTGCGAGGCAGGCGCTCGTCAGACATTACGCTTTCTCCCGCGCCCGCTGGTGCTTGACCAGAGCCGTGATCACGCCGCCGAGCTGCTCGCCGTCGAGCCACGGGATGCGCACGCCATACATTTTTTCCGCGATAGATTCGACGTATGCCCATGACTTTTTGGTGTCGAGACGCAGGGCGTTGATCTTGCCGAGCAGATTTTCAAACTCCGGGCGCACCTTCGGCCCCTTCGGACGGCTGTCCTTCCATCCACGCTTGCGCAAAGCCGCGACGAGCATAACCAACTGGCGATCGGTGCAGTCCGCCGAGGAGCGCTTGCCTGTCAGATTTTGCAGCATGGCGCGGTACGTGTCATCGTCAAGGCCAAGGTCTTTACGGGCGATATGCAATTTTGCCATGAGAGAACGTCTGGTTTTCATTTTAACACCTCACAAGGTGGTCAACGGGGTGAAGCTCAACGCCGCCGTACAGCATGACGGCGACATACCAAAGGCCGTCGGCGGCGCGGATGGGCGCGCTGGCGACGTAGCCCGTCCAGACCGGCGACGCGCCGGGAATGCCGCGCGGCACTTTGACGCGGGCCTTCACAGGCAGGTCCGGCATGGCTACCGGGGCAATCTCGCCGCCCGCCGCGAACTCGGCGGCAAGGGCGGCGACTTCATCGGCGCAAAGGAACAGCTTTCGATCCTCCAGATCGTACCAGCGCCGGTCGAGCCGGACCCGGAAGCGCCCGGCGGGGCCGCCGTGATTTTCCGCCGGGGAAAGCTCGATCTTCATGCGGATGGTGCAAAAACGTACACCAATAGAGCCACAGAATTTTTTATCCGAGCGTGTCATTTTCCGCACCGTTCCCGCGCGGCCTTCGGCGTGGGGGCCGTCGGGGCCACGGCATTAAGAGCGTCACAGCACACCTTGAGCATGTTCTCGGCGGCGTCCGGGGCGTCTTTATCAATAAAAAAAGTCGCCACGATACGCTTCTTTGCCGTGTCCTGAATGGCGGGAATGCCAGCGCCGGAGCGGGTGGGGATGAAACGGGGCATATGTATCCTTCCTTTTTTTCTTGCTTGTGCTCGTCAGGCCGGAAATCATCCGGCGACGGCCCGTGTGGGCCGTTTCGCACTGTTTATCTGGCTAAAAGCCTGTCTATCTTTTTTTCTATGATGTTCTGCTCGTCGATGAGCTTCTTCATCTTTTTCTTCCATACACAAAATTCTTCTATGTCTCCCGGTTGTGCGTTTGCGAGTATACACCGCTGCTTGCTGAGTTCCTCGTCGCGTTTCATGAGCATTTTAAACTGGTTATCCCTATATATCTCTTTACATTCAGAAATAACGGAGTTCACATTCAAAAACGGGCTAACGGAGAGAAATGCCTCTATGATGACTTCTTTGGAAAACGTCAGGAGCTTTCTTACAGCTTCACCTTCCGTCGACGCGGGCGAGGAAGTGCGGACTGCGGACATCATTCTTCCTCCTTTTCACCGTCACCCCCGGAGAACGACGTTGCTCCGTAGAAGTAGATCATTCCATCTGACGTTTTCATGTGGATA
>NZ_JNJP01000120.1 GCF_000701705.1 Bilophila wadsworthia ATCC 49260
AGGGGAAGGGGAAACTTTCTTCAGAAAGTTTCCCCTTCCCCTCCCCAAACCCCACCCCATCCTCTTCAAAGACTTTCGACGTTATCGAATCCCTGTTCGCAGGGATTTTCGTGTGGGCCGAAAGAGGGGGGTGATGGGCGTTTTGGGAAAAGAGGACCGTATTTTTTTAGATGGCAAAGGGAGAAGAGGGAAGGCAAAACAACAAAGGCTTGCCTCCCGTTGCTTTTTTCCTTAGGACCTCAGAAAAAGAACATAATCTCCGAATCCCGCAGAACCTCCGGAGGAAGGGTAAAGCCCTTCACGTTTCCGGCGGTACTGAGGGCGTTTTGGGGGAATTCGACCCAAAGGGCGGCGACGCCGTGGCCGTTGGGTGGGCTTGCGGGCCTTACAAGGATCGCAAGCAGAGCGATTCTCCAAAAACAGGGGCAAGGGGCGGTAGCCCTTTGCCGCCGGAGGCGTACCTCAATACGGAGCGACCATGTCCGATCAGTTTCCGACCTACCGGGCGCAGATGGAATACGTGTGCCTCGGCTGTGGGGCCCGTCACCCCATTGATGAATTGCTGTATACGTGTCCGAGCTGCGGTGGCGTATTCCTGCTTGAAGACACGACCTTCGACAAACTGAAGGAACACGGCGGCGCATATTGGCGCAACCTGTTCGACAGCCGGACTGCCACCCGGAACACGGCCCTGCGCGGCGTGTTCCGGTTTTATGAGCTGATGGCCCCCGTGCTGGAGCAGGAAGACATCCTGTACCTCGGCGAAGGGAACACCCCGGTCGTGGACGGCGCTCCCGAACTCCAGAAGAAGCTGAATGCCTCGTTCGCGTTCAAGAACGACGGCCAGAACCCGAGCGCTTCCTTTAAGGATCGCGGCATGGCCTGCGCGTACAGCTATTTGCGTGCGCTGGTCCGCAAGCACGGATGGGACGAGGTGCTGACCATCTGCGCCTCTACCGGGGATACGTCGGCTGCCGCGGCTTTGTACGGCGCGTATGTGGGGCATCCCATCAAGACCGCCGTGCTGTTGCCGCAGGGCAAGGTGACGCCTCAGCAGCTTTCCCAGCCCCTCGGCTCCGGCGCGACCGTGCTTGAGGTGCCCGGCGTATTCGACGACTGCATGAAGGTCGTCGAGCATCTGGCCGAGCACTACCGCGTGGCCCTGCTCAACTCGAAGAACAGCTGGCGTATCCTTGGGCAGGAATCCTATGCCTATGAAGTCGCCCAGTGGTTCAACTGGGATCTGGCGGGCAAGATCCTGTTTGTCCCGGTGGGCAACGCCGGGAACATCACGGCGGTCATGTCCGGCCTGCTCAAGATGCGCCGTCTTGGCATCATTTCCGATTTGCCGCGCCTGTTCGGGGTGCAGTCCGAACACGCCGACCCGGTGTGGCGTTATTACAGCAAGCCCAAGGCCGAACGCGTGTACAATCCCGTGACCGTCCGCCCGAGCGTGGCGCAGGCCGCCATGATCGGCAACCCGGTGTCCTTCCCCCGCGTGAAGGCGCTCGTCGACGCCTACGAGGCTGCGGGCGGCGAATTCGGCGTGGTTCAGGTGACCGAGCAGGCCATCATGGATGCGACCATCCTCGCCAACCGGCATGGGCATATCGTGTGCACGCAGGGCGGCGAATGCCTTGCAGGCCTGCTCAAGGCCCGCGAAGAGGGCAGGGTGGCCGCCGGGGAAAAGGCAGTGCTCGATTCGACGGCGCACGCGCTCAAATTTGCAGGATTCCAGAATATGTATTTTACCGACACGTTCCCGCCGGAATACGGCGTCGCGCCCGACGCGAGCCTCGCCAACCGGCCTTCGCTGGTGGTCGATGCCGCCGAGAAGGCGCGGCTCTCCGCTGAGGAGTTTACCAGGGCCGCCGCAAAGGCTGTCGCCGAGCGCTTGGAACTTGCCGGAAAATGATTATTGTCTGGACAGGGCGGTGTCGAAACGGGAGAAAAGCCGTTGCCGGGAGAGCCTTGGCAGCGCGCGGAAACAAGGGCCGCAAGGCTTTCCCGTCGTTTCTCAAAACACTTGACACCCTCCTGTTCGGACGCTAAGGCAAGGATGACGGCACGACAGTGCCTGTGGTCGAGAAACTCAGGATCGATTTGATCCAAAACTTGGAGGAAATGACAATGTCTTGGAATGTTACTGTTGACGCTGACAAGTGCGTGGGTTGTGGCGAATGCGTGGACGTCTGTCCTGTTGAAGTGTACGAAATGACCGACGGCAAATCCAGCCCGGCCCATGCCGAAGAATGCCTCGGCTGTGAATCCTGTGTCGAAGTGTGCGAACACGACGCCATCAACGTTGAAGAAAACTAAGCATTGAAATGCCGCCGCCCGCAATCGCGATTGAGGGCGGCGGTTTGTGCGAGAGGAAGGAGCTTTTTTTCAAGAGGCCCCTTCCTTTTTTTACACTCTTACCTATTATAGATCCTATGATCAACATCATGCCCGAGCTTACCCCTGTGTTCACTGCGTACGAGGCACTTGTTGCTGAAGCCGACGCGGTGTTTGCCCGCGTTGGCGAGATGCACCCGGACTGCGTGACCTGCAAGCCCGGTTGCAGTGATTGCTGCCACGCCATGTTTGACCTTTCGCTTGTCGAGGCCATGTACCTGAACGCGCGGTTCATCGAAAAGTACGACTTCGGCCCCGAGCGTTCCCGCATCCTTGAGAACGCCGGGAGTGTGGATCGCAAGCTGACTCGTATGAAGCGCGACTATTTCCGCGAGCTGCGCGATGCCAAAGGTTCTGAAGACGCCATGGAGCACATCATGGAAGAGGCCGCCAAGGCCCGCATCCGCTGTCCGCTCCTCGATTCGAACGATCAGTGCGTGCTTTATGACTACCGCCCCATCACCTGCCGCCTCTACGGCATCCCTACGGCGATAGGCGGCAAGGGGCACGTGTGCGGCCAGTCGAATTTCGCTGCCGGAGCCAGCTATCCGACCGTCCATCTGGACAAGATTCAGGAACGGCTGGACCGCCTCAGCGTGGAAATCCGGGATCGCGTGCAGTCCCGGTTCAAGGAGCTGCATGAGGTCTTCGTGCCCGTGTCCATGGCGCTTCTCACCAACTACGACGACGCTTATTTGGGTATAGGCCCGGCGCCCAAGGAGTCTTGATGATTTCCGCCACCATGTTTCGAGACAGCACCAAGCAGGAGCTGACCGAGGAGCAGGAACAGCTCAAGCGCGAAATTTACGAGCGCATGAATCCCCGCCGGAGGAAGTTCATCGACCGTATCGGCTACGATGAATGGGATCCCTTCCAGAAGCCCAACGACCCGATGGATATCCGCGTCGATCCGAGCAAGCGCACCACGCAGCAGCTGTTCCGCGGGTTCATGCATTCGCTCGGCGAACGCACCGAGGGCAATGACTTCAACAAAGGCGCTCTCGACTGCGCGCTCGGGATTGTGAACAGAGACGAACGCTACCTCGGCATCTACGAGTTCTGCGTATGGTATTATAAACTCCTGAAGAAAGAGGGACTGATCGATGAAGGACCGGTACGAGAATCTTGACGAGTACATCGCCGACCTGCGGGCCGCGCTCAGCCAGAACGACGGTTGCGCCAATCACCATTACAATCTTGGCGTAGCCTTGCTCAGCAAGGGCGACTTTGTGGCGGCGGAAGAATCGTTTCTCGCCGCGGTCCGCAATTCGTCCCATCTTGCCGAAGCCTACGTGCAGCTTGGCGGCATCTGTCTGCAGCGCGGCGATCTCGAAGGCTGCCTGCGCTACAATGAGGAAGCGGCCAATTGCCGCGCCAAGTTCCCCGTGCCGTGGAGCAACATCGGCTTTGTGCATTTGCAGCGCGGCGAGCCCGAAAAGGCCATCAGCGCCCTGCAAAAGGCTCTGAAATGGGATGCCGAATTCATTCAGGCGATGGCGACTCTCGGCGCTGCCTACTACATGAACGGCCAGTACGACGAGAGCATCAAAATCAGCGAAAAGGCCATTGAAAAGCAGCCCGGATTCGCGCCCGCGTGGAACAATCTGTCCCTCGCGTGGTTTGAAAAGGGCGATTACGACAAGGCCGCCGAATATGCCGACAAGGCCATCGAATTCGGCTTCGATGTGCGCCCCGAATATCTTGAAGAAATCGCCGCCCATCGCAACAAGTAAGGCGAGGGGGTTACCGGGGGAGGGAGCTTTTTGTAAAAAGCTCCCTCCCCCGGACTCCCACCCGCAAAATGTTGACTGGTGGTGAGGTTATACGGCAGGAGTTCCTGTTATGGAAAAAGGTTCCCGGAATATTCCGGGAACTTTTTTTATGCAGTTGCTAGAGGGGCTCAAGGGCAATGGCTTTTCTGTGATTTTTCATTTTCCCTAAAACCGCCAGCAGATATTCGATGATGTTGGGCGGCTTTGGAGAGGAAGGGATGGGGCGAGCCGTGCTGGCAGAGCAGGGGAAGGGAACACGTTTTTCCAGCAGATGTTTTCCTTCTCCAGTCTTCTCTTTCTCCAATTGGAAGACGTAAAAAATCCTGATGCGAAAGAATCGCATCAGGATTTTTGTAAGCACAACAGATGGACTGTTCTGTTCTGGATCTGTTTTATGGGATGGATTACATGTTATTCTTGTGATTCAGACGTCTTTTTCTGTTGAGAAGCAGCGTTATCGTGTTTTTTAGTAACTTTCTTCTGCTGTTTTGTGTTTACATGTTGAGCATTTTTCTTTTCCTGATTCTTTACAGCGTGAGGAGCTTTCTTTTGCTGATGTGTGGCAGGGTCCTGTAGCGCCTGTTCATTGGCAGTTGCCATGCCGTTATTGGCTTCAGCAGCGAAGGTCATTCCACAAGTTGCAGTCATACCAAAGAACGCGAGAACCAAAAGTGCAATCATTTTTTTCATAAAAGGTACTCCTTGGGCGCGGCTATTGTCACCCTTCCTTTGATAAGTCAATAGAGTTTTTTTTATCCGTAACATGCCGTAGCGTTACGTGATTTTTCCCGAAAAAAGGGCTGAAGGGGAGCTCGCGCGGGGAAGTTTGAGGAGGGCTCCAAAAGATAAGGTGCGGGACGACGACAGCCGCGGCGAAGTCATCCGCCGCGGCTGTCGTATCTACTTATAACTATATGGAAATTTAATACCAAATGCTCTTTAGCTGATCCTTGGTATAGCCCTTGCCTTCCATGCACCATTCGAAATAGTTGCTCCACGGGAGCTGATCGCTCCATGAATAGCGGCTCCCGCCGATCATGGAGTTGGTCTGCTCGGTGCAGGAACGCTGCGCATCCTGAAAGGCTTGTTCTTCAGGGGTAAGCGCCTTGGTGGCGCAGCCGCCGAGCATGAGGAGGGCAGTGGCAAAAATGGCGGTCTTCAATATGGTATTCATAGTATCCTCCTGAAATAAATAAAAACTCTGAAACAGCAGGCTGAAAATGGCTTTTTCTGTCCGTGTAGTGGAATATACGGTGAATTTACGGGACATCAATGAAAATCATCTTAATAATAACCTAGTTGGGTGATTTCAGAAGCGTATCGGGGCGTATTTACAACGTGCCCTTTTTCTATCACACTGGAACTCTGCCTGAAAACAGGCTGTAAAAAGAAACCACTGCTCTCGGCGGCGCATGGAGCCCCGACGGCATTCCCGTGAACGGAAGGAGCAATACTGCATGTGCGGAATTATTGGTTATGCCGGACATCGTCCGGCTGTTCCGGTCATCATCGAAGGCTTGCGGCGCCTTGAATACCGCGGGTACGATTCCGCTGGAGTCGGTTTTATTCAGGGGAGGGAACTCAAGGTCATCAAGGCTGAGGGCAAATTGGCGGCTCTGGAAGAAAAGCTCGCCCACTATCCCAACACTGTCGCCATGAACGGCATCGGGCATACGCGCTGGGCCACGCATGGCGTGCCCGCCGAACGCAATGCCCATCCTCATATCGGCGGCAACAACGAACTCGCCATCATCCACAACGGCATCATCGAAAACTTTCAGGAGCTGAAGGAAGGCCTGCTCGCCAAGGGCTATGTCTTCAAATCCGAAACCGATACGGAAGTCCTGGCCCATCTCATCGCGGAAGGCCGCAAGCACAACCCCACGCTGCTTGAAGCCTTTGCCTGGGCTCTGCGTCAGGCCCACGGCGCGTATGCCGTGGCGGTGATCTGCCCCGATGAGCCGGGGACCATCCTTTCCGCGCGCATGTCCGCTCCCCTGATCCTCGGCGTGGGCGTGGGCGAGCATTTCATTGCTTCGGATATCCCGGCGTTCCTGCCCTATACGCGTGACGTCGTTTTTCTGGAGGACGGCGAAATCGTCCGCATCACGGACGCCACGTGGCAGGTGCTGTCTCTCGAGACGCTCGAGCCCGTCCGGAAGGAAGTGCAGACCGTCCAGTGGGACATGCAGGCCGCACGGAAAGGCGGGTTCAAGCACTTCATGCTCAAGGAAATCTTTGAACAGCCCAAGGTTATCTCGGATTGCCTTGCCGGGCGTGTGGACGAAGAGAAGGGTATGGTCGTGCTGCCGGAGCTCGACGGGCTTCCCGTCCCCTCTCGCCTGCGGATCATTGCCTGCGGGACCTCGTACCATGCGGGCATGTGGGGGCAGCACCTGCTTGAGAACTGGGCGCGTATGCCGGTCGTCCCGGAAATCGCGTCCGAGTTCCGGTACCGCAACGTTATCCTTGAGCCTGACGACATGGTCCTTGTGATCAGCCAGTCCGGGGAAACGGCGGATACGCTTGCGGCGCTCCGCCTCGCCAAGGAAAAGGGCTGTATCGCCATCGCGCTGTGCAACGTCGTGGGATCGTCCATCCCGCGTGAGGCCGATGCGGTGATCTATACGCAGGCCGGACCGGAAATCAGCGTGGCATCCACCAAGGCCATGTGCAGCCAGATGGTCATCATGGCGCTCATCGCGCTCTATTACGGACAGCGTAAGGGGTTGCTTGACGCCAAGACCCGCCATGAAGCGCTCGCCGCCCTGCACGGCTTGCCGAAGCAGATCGAGGATGCCCTGCCCGCCATGCGGGAAACGGCACAGATGCTGTCCCCGCTGTATGCGTCCGCGCACAGCTTCTTCTATCTGGGGCGCGGCCATGCCTTCCCCCTCGCGCTGGAAGGCGCTCTCAAGTTGAAGGAAATTTCCTACATCCACGCGGAGGGGTATGCCTCCGGAGAGATGAAGCACGGGCCCATCGCCCTGATTGAACCGGAATTCCCGACCTTTGCGCTTGCCTTCAATGATGCGTTGTTTCCGAAGGTCAAATCGAATATCGTGGAAGTGCAGGCCCGCCGCGGTCCGGTCATCGCGCTGGCCAACCCCGGAGCGGATCTGCATGTGGAGCACCTGTGGACGATTCCCTCCGCGTGGGGCCCGTTCAACGCCTTTTTGGCGCTTCCGGCCATGCAGTTGTTCAGCTATGAAATGGCCGACTATCTCGGCAAAGACGTGGATCAGCCCAGAAACCTCGCCAAGAGCGTGACTGTCGAATAACCGGCATCCGGCGAGGGCTTCCTGACCGTCGCCGAATACCTCCCAAAGGAAAAGGAAGGTGGCGGAGCATCGTTGATGTTCCGCCCTGTTTCATTCGGAACGTTTTCATGGAAAGCCTCCTTCGGAGAAGGGACTTTTCCAACGAACCTTCAAAAAAAGGAATGGTCATGCATACCACGGAAGGACTCGTGTCCAAGCCCTGTGCGGGTAGTGTGGAAACAGTCTGGAATCGTTTGCTTGAAACGCTCAAGACCTTGAACGTTCCGTTGTTCGCTACGGTGGACCACGCCGCCAACGCGCGTGCCGCCGGGTTGTTCATGCCCGAAACCCGCGTGGCCTTTTTCGGCAAGCCCGCGGTCGGGACGCATCTGATGCTGGAGCGCCCCGAGGTTGCCCTCGAGCTGCCTCTGCGCATCGTGATTTCCGAAGTCCCCGGCGAAGGGACAATGCTTTTCATGCCCGACATCCTGTGGCTTGCCCATCGCTACGGCATTGATCCGCAGCTCGACAGCCTCAGGAAGACCCTTGGTTTTATGGCCCTTGTTTCCGACAAGGTTTGTGGGGATTAGGGGATGAACCGGGGGAGGAGAGAGGAAATCTTTCTTCAGAAAGGTTTCCTCTCTCCTCCCCCGGACC
>NZ_JNJP01000121.1 GCF_000701705.1 Bilophila wadsworthia ATCC 49260
CCTTCCCCCACACCCCCAACCCCTCCAAAGACTTTCGACCGGTGGGGAGGAAACGCGGCAGGCGTTTCCCTTTGCAATATGAAAATTTCCATACGGCCCGTCGCGGCATACGAAGCCGGGCTGGGGCCCGTTATAAAAGCCTTGGGAAGATGAGAGGAGGGGAACCGGGGGAGGGGAGAAGGAATCCCTTCTTCAGAAGGATTCCTTCTCCCCTCCCCCGGTTCCGTACCTTCTAAAGGAGCGAGCATGAACGAAACGAACGACGCCATCACCAGCAATGCAACACTGGAGGGATTCGAGCTTCCGCTCATGCCCTTACGGGAGGTGGTCATGTCGCCGCACTCGATCATGCCCCTCCTCGTGGGCCGCGAAGCCTCGATCAAGGCCATCGAAAGCGCCGTGAACGACTACGGCAAGCGCATCTGCCTCGTGACGCAGCGCGAACCCGAACTGGAAAAGCCCGATCCGGCGGATCTCTATGCCGTTGGCGTGGTCGGGCGCGTGCTCCAGTACATGAGGCTGCCTGAAGGCCCGATCAAGGTGCTCTTCGAGGGCCTGTACCGCATCAGCTGGCGGCCTCTGACGCCCGAAGATCAGGAAAACCCGTTCGGGACGGATGCCTTCCCCAAGGTCGTGGTCACGCCGTTGCCCATCATGCGCAATGACGGCCCGGAAACCGAAGCGCTGGTACGGGCCACAAAGGAAATCCTCGCGGAATACGCCCATACCAACAAAAAACTCACTCCGGAGATCCTTTCCGCCGTCTCCGCCCTGCGCGATCCCGGACAGCTCGCCGACACCATCCTGCCCCTGCTCAAAATCGAATACCCCAAAAAACAGGAAGCGCTGGAGCTGGCCGATCCAGGACAGCGCCTTGAAAAGGTTTACGAGTTCCTGAATACCGAGATGGAACGGGTCTCGATGGAACGGCGCATCAAGAGCCGCGTCAAAGACCAGATGGATAAAAACCAGCGGGAATACTATCTTTCCGAGCAGATCAAGGCCATCAACAAGGAAATGGGCCGCGAAGACGATCCGCAGGCCGAGATCGCGGAGCTTGAGCAGATGCTCAAGGCCAAGAACATGCCTGAGGAAGCCCGGGAAAAAGGCATGTCCGAGCTCAAGAAGCTGCGCATGATGGCCCCGGCCTCCGCCGAATACGCCATCGTCCGCAACTATGTGGACTGGATTCTGGAACTGCCGTGGAACGACATGCGGGAAACCAGCATCGACATTCCCGAGGCCCGCGCCATCCTCGACGCCGACCATTTCGGCCTTGAGAAGCCCAAGCAGCGCATCCTTGAGTTCCTCGCCGTCCAGAAGCTCACCAACGCGCTCAAAGGCCCCATCCTCTGCCTCGTAGGGCCTCCCGGCGTGGGCAAGACCTCGCTGGCCCGCTCCGTCGCCACGGCCACGGGGCGCGAATACGTGCGCCTGTCCCTCGGCGGGGTGCGCGACGAAGCCGAAATCCGAGGCCACCGGCGCACCTACGTGGGAGCCATGCCCGGCAAGATCATCATGGCCCTCAAACGCGCCAAGTCCAGCAACCCGTTGTTCTGCCTTGATGAAATCGACAAGATGAGCTCCGATTACCGGGGCGATCCCGCGTCCGCCCTGCTGGAGGTACTCGACCCCGAGCAGAACAAGACCTTCAACGACCACTATCTCGACATCGACTACGACCTGTCGAAGGTGTTCTTCATCACCACGGCGAACTCGCTGCACAATATTCCCGCTCCGCTTCAGGACCGTATGGAAATCATTGAGCTTTCCAGCTATCTCGAAGTAGAGAAAAAGCACATCGCCCGTGACTTCCTCCTGCCGCGCCAGATCAAGGAGCATGGCCTCAAGCCCGGGAACATCTCCCTGCCCGAGGAGACGCTCACCGAGGTCATCCGTTCCTACACGCGCGAGGCCGGGGTCCGCAGCCTTGAACGCGAAATCGGCGCACTGTGCCGCAAAACCGCGATCAAGCTGGTGGAAGAGGACAACCTCGACCAGTGCGTGAACATTGCGCCGGAGGATCTGGAAACCTATCTCGGCGTGAAGAAGTACCGCATGGACGAGAACGAAAAGTCCCCCAAGGTCGGCGTGGTCAACGGTCTGGCCTATACGGGCGTGGGCGGCGTGCTGCTCAATGTAGAAACGGTGATCATGCCCGGCAAGGGGAATGTGGCCACCACCGGCAAGATCGGCGAAGTCATGAGCGAGTCCGCGAAGGCGGCGCTTTCTTATGTACGTTCCCGGGCCGCGGCGCTGGGGCTCAAGCCCGATTTCCACAGCGAGATCGACATCCACACGCACTTCCCCGAAGGCGCGACCCCCAAGGACGGCCCCTCGGCGGGCACCGCCATCACCACGAGCCTCGTTTCCGCCCTGCTCGGCATCCCCGTGCGGCATGACGTGGCCATGACCGGCGAAGTCACCCTGCGCGGGCGCGTGCTGCCCATCGGCGGCCTGCGCGAAAAGCTTCTCGCCGCCAGCCGCGCCGAGATGGCGACCGTGATCATCCCGCGCGACAACGCCAAGGATCTCAAGGAAGTGCCTGACGAGATCCTCCAGACGCTGCGCATCGAGCTCGTGGACCATGTGGACGAGGTGCTCCCCATTGCCCTCGACGCGCCCGAGGACGCCATTTGGGACAAGAGCGACTGCCCCTCCCTTATCGAGTCCCTCCGCCGCCATCACGAGCCCGCGGTGACGACGGCGCAGTAGGCAGTGAGAGAATTGGGGAGGGGAGGAAGTGGTTTGAAGGGCAAGCTCTTGGCGCACGTCCCCCGGTTCCGCGCCCCCAGAATTTAGCTTTGCACGGCATTTGATTGGCGCAAGGTTACAGTAATTGATTTCGTTGAGTTTTTTGAAGGCATTTGTTGGCAAGCCCAACGACGAAAAGGTTTCCTCAGTATTTATCTTGGATTACATAGAATATCAATCGGTTACTGCGATACAGCCTTGTTTTTTGATGCGAAGGGACTCCCTCCGAGGTCCCTCCCCACCAGTCAAAATTGTTGCGGGAGGGGGTTCGGGGAGGGGGCTTTTTATAAAAAGCCCCCTCCCCCGTGCCTTTCTCCAATATTCCAAACCGCAGGGACGGCCCTGCGGCTGCTTACGAACCGGGGACGGCCTCGACAACATGGCGAGGTAATGTATGCACTGGTTTCTGCTTGTTTTGGCCGGATTGCTCGAGGTAGGCTGGGCCATCGGCTTAAAGAGTTCCCACGGGTTCACGCGGTTCTGCCCTTCGGTGGTGACGCTTGTCCTCATGGCCCTGAGCTTTTTCCTGCTGGCCTCGGCCCTGAAACACCTTCCCATCGGCACCGCCTACGCGGTCTGGACGGGCATCGGGGCTGTGGGCACGGCGCTGCTCGGCATCGTCCTTTTCGGCGAATCGGCATCCCCGGCGCGCCTTCTGTGCATCGGGCTGATCCTCGCGGGCATCGCCGGGCTGAAACTGCTTTCCGATGCATAACGGCATATTGTGAATGAACAAGGGTGAAACGGTATGGCACGCATTCTGATCATCGACGACGAGGAACCCATCCGGTTCTCGCTCCGGGGCATTTTGGAGGACGAAGGGTACGAAGTGCTTGAGGCCGCCACCGCCGAGGAAGGGCTTGAGGTCGCCGACGCGGAACGTCCGGATCTCGTTTTCCTCGACATCTGGCTGCCCGGCATGGACGGCCTCACCGCGCAGGCGCGCCTCAAGGGGAACCATCCCGATCTGCCCGTCGTGATGATATCGGGGCACGGAACCATCGAGACCGCCGTCAGCGCCATCCAGCAAGGGGCCTACGATTTCATCGAAAAGCCCCTTTCTCTGGAAAAGGTCGTCATCGTCGCGGCCCGCGCCCTTGAAGCGGGTTCCCTGCGCCGGGAAAATCAGGTGCTCCGTACCGTTTTGCCCGAACAGGACGAACTCATCGGCCAGTCCCCGGTCATGCTCAAATTCCAGGAACTGCTGGCCCGCGTCGCCCCCACGGACGTGTGGGTACTGCTCACCGGGGAAAACGGCACGGGCAAGGAACTCGCCGCCCGCGCCCTGCACGCCGGGAGCCGGCGCGCCGATGCGCCCATGATTGCGGTGAACTGCGCCGCCATTCCCGAGGAGCTCATCGAAAGCGAGTTGTTCGGGCATGAAAAGGGTGCGTTCACCAGCGCGGATCAGGCCCGGGCCGGACGCTTCGAAATGGCGAACAACGGCACGCTGTTCCTCGACGAAATCGGGGACATGAGCCTGAAGACGCAGGCCAAGATCCTCCGCATCCTTCAAGAGCAGTCCTTCGAGCGCGTGGGCGGCACGCGGACCATCAAGGTGGATGTGCGGGTCATCGCCGCAACGAACAAAAACCTTGAAGAGGCCATTGCCGCCGGGACGTTCCGCGAAGACCTGTACTACCGGCTCCGCGTGGTCCCGCTGCACCTGCCCCCCCTGCGCGAGCGCGGGGGAGACCTCGATCTGTTGCTGGCGGCCTTCACGGAACGCCTGTGCCGCGTACACGCCTGCAAAGCGCCCGTCTACGCGCCGGAAACGATGGAACGCCTCCGCCGTTACCCGTGGCCCGGCAATGTGCGCGAACTGCGCAATTTCGCGGAGCGCATGGTGATCCTCTTTGGCGGCAAAACAGTCCTCCCCGTGGATCTCCCGCCGGAAATGACCCCGCAGGGCAAGCCGGAGCCGTCTGCCGAGGCAGCTTCCGCCGCCTGCGAACCCGCGTTCCTGCCGCAATCCGCGGTGCTGGGCCCGGATCTTGATTTCAAGAAGGCCCGGGCCGTGTTCGAGGCCCGCTATCTTGAGGCGAAGCTCCACGAATGCGGCGGCAACATCACAAGGCTCGCCGAGACCATCGGCCTTGAGCGCAGCTACCTGCACCGCAAGTTGAAAGGATACGGGATTTCTTCGGAGTAGCGCCCCCGTTGCCCACGTTTCGGCAGCGAGGAAAAAAGGCTCCACCGGAGCCTACAAACACAAAAGCCTTAGGAAAGAACAGGACGGGGTTTAAGGCGGGGAGAGAAAAGCCCTTTCTCTGGGAGTTTTTCTCTCCCTTCCCCAATGCCTCTTCCCAAAGGAGCGTTTACAATGGAATTGCGTTTTCAGGCCGGAGGGCCGGAAAGTTGGTCGGCGGACGCGGTGATCGTGTTCCTGTCGGAAGACGAGAAACTGGAAAAAGCCTACCCCGAATTGCTGGACGCCGCGCCGTGGATGTCCATCGCGCCGGGGATGCGCGACTTCCACGGGAAAAAAGGCGAAATGGGCCTCCTCTACGGCCCGCCCGCACACCCTCTGTCCCGCGCCGTCGTGGTCGGTCTCGGCAAGCTCGACGCGCTGACGTATGCGGAAACGCTTGAGGAGCTCCGCAAGGGCGCCGGGGCCGCAGCCGTCCGCTGCCGCGAACTTGGCGTGGACACGCTCGCCCTCCCCGTTTCCGGTCTGGCCCGCTTCAACGCCGATGTCGAGCGCACCATTGAAGAAATCGTCTGCGCCGCCATGCTCGGCCTGTGGCGCAACAAGGCGTTCAAGTCCAAAGAGCCCGAAGACGCCGATCCGCGCTGGCTGGCCCTCCTGTTCTGCGACGCCAACGTGCCGGACTTCCCCCGCCTTGCCGCCCGGCGCGGCGAGACCCATGCCGAAGCCGTCATCCTCGCACGCAACCTCGCCAACACCCCGGCCAACAGCCTCACGCCGGAAGACATGGCGGAAGAAGCCCGCAAGCTCGCCCGACGCCACGACATGAACTGCGAAGTGCTCGAACGCGAGGACATCGTTTCCCTCGGCATGGGCGCGTTCGCCGCCGTCGCCGCCGGTTCCGCCAACGATCCGCGCCTGATCATCCTTGAGCACGCCCCCGCCGGGCACGCCGACGAAGCTCCGCTCATCGTGGTGGGCAAGGGCATCACCTTCGACAGCGGCGGGATCTCCATCAAGCCCGCCGCCGGGATGTGGGAAATGAAGGGCGACATGGGCGGCGCGGCCGCGGTCATGGGCCTGTTCGAAGCCCTCGGCCAGCTCGAAACGCCCCGCCGCGTCATCGGCCTTATGGCTTGCGCCGAGAACATGCCCGACGCCCGCGCGACCCGGCCCGGCGACGTGGTGAAGACCCTCAGCGGCAAGACCGTGGAGATCGTCAACACCGACGCAGAGGGGCGCCTTGTGCTTTGCGACGCCCTGACCTACGCGCAGCGGCGCTGGAACCCTTCCATGATCGTGGACGTGGCGACCCTCACGGGCGCGTGCGTCGTGGCCCTCGGCGACGACGTGGCGGGCCTGTTCTGCCAGGACGCCACCCTTGCCCAGCGCATCAAGGACTTCGGCGACATCGTGGGCGAACCCTACTGGCCCCTGCCCCTCTGGGACCGCTATTTTGAACTGCTCAAGAGCGAAACCGCCGACTTCGCCAATGCCGGGGCGCGGGCGGGCGGGGCGAGCAGCGCCGCCGTGTTCCTCAAGCAGTTCATCACGTTCGACGGAAGCTGGGCGCATCTCGACATCGCCGGGCCCGGATTCGTCACCCGCAAAATCCCCAACTGTCCCGCGGGCGGCACCGGTTTCGCCGTCCGCACGCTGATCGAGTTGGCGGAGAACAAGTAAATTGCATTGAAAAGGGGCGGGGAAACCTTTCTGAAGGAAAGTTTCCCCGCCCCCACCCCCTCCCCCCGTTCCCAAGCGTCGGTAAGGGGATGAGGGCAAGGCAGCGCCTTTCCCGGCGCTGTTTTCCTTTACAAGGAGCGAAGCAATGGGAATGAAAGACAGGTTCCGCGCAGATCGGGACTTCATTGACGGCGTTCTGAACGACGCCGACGACATGGTGGTTGCCCTGAACGACGGCGACGGGGCCCCGTATGCCTTCCCGGTGAATTTTGTCCTGCTGGGCGACGCGCTGTACATCCACACCGCGTTCACCGGAAAGAAAATGGACTTGATCCGCAAGAACCCGCGCGTGGGGTTCTCCGCCTATGCGGATGTCCGCATCATCCGCGAGAAAGCCACAACCACGTTCCGCAGCGTTTGCGGGACCGGGACGGCGATTATCGTCGAGGACAAGGAGGAAAAACGCACCGCGCTCGATGCCATCACCGTGCGCTACAAATCCTTGTGCCCGCGCCCCGCCCCCGATTCCATGATCAACCGGGTCGCCATCATCCGCATCGACATCGACTCGCTCATGGGGAAATACGCCCCTGGCGAAGAGGAAGCGCTCAAAGCATGAACCCTTCGCCAGCGCATCAGACCTTGCCCCTCGTCACGGAGCGCCTGCGGGTCCGTCTCTGGACAGAGGCGGATCGCGCCGCTTTCCGCCGTATGAACGCCGATCCCCGCGTCATGAAATTCTTCCCGTCCACACTCTCCGAAGCCGAAAGCGACGCACTTCTGGCCCGAATTCAGGCACATCAGGCGGAGCACGGCTTTACGTTCTGGGCCGTGGAAGACAAAGCCACCGGAAGCCTCGCCGGACTCACCGGGCTTGCGCGGGTGGCCTTTGACGCGCCGTTCACGCCCTGCGTGGAAATCGGCTGGCGGTTCCTGCCCGAATACTGGGGCACGGGGTACGCCCTCGAAGCCGCCCGCAGCGTGATGGGCTACGCCTTCAAGGTTCTGGAACTCCCCGAGGTGGTCGCCTTCACCACGGAAACCAACCTGCCGTCACAGGGCCTCATGCGGCGGCTCGGGATGCTCCACAATCCCGCCGAGGATTTCGATCATCCCGCCCTGCCCCCGGATCACCCGCTCCATCGCCATGTACTCTACAGGATGCTGAAAGACTTCTGGGAATGACAACGTACGGAGCAGAATTCTTGCCCTGAGGCATCGCTTCCAGGCAGCTCCCTCCGTCCCCATCCCCTCCAACCTTTCCGGCAGCAAGGGGAACACACGGCAAGAGTCCCCCCAACGCATAACCATTTCCTTACAACGCTTGCCCCCCTGCCATCCCAACAGCCCACACACAACAATCCCCTTCCACACATAGAAAAACCGCCCGAACGGACATCGCTCGGGCGGTTTTCTTCCCTCAACCGGGAAAACCGGCAACAGGGATTCAATAAACACAAAAGTCTTGGGAGGGAGAGGGGTGGGGTTTGGGGAGGGGAGA
>NZ_JNJP01000122.1 GCF_000701705.1 Bilophila wadsworthia ATCC 49260
GAAGAGACACTTGAGGGGGCGGGGAGGACTTTCTCCAGAAAGCCCTCCCCGCCCCCTCCAATCTTTTTCCTTCCCTACATCAGCCGCCGCACTTGGTGTAGGCGCAGTTGGGGCAGCGATGGCAGCCTTCCTGAAAAACGAGCTCGCCGCCGCAGTCGGGGCAAAGCTGACGGTCGAAGGCCGAAACGGTGTGCGTGGGTACGGGGTTCCTGCCCTTGAGATAACGGTTTTCGAGTACCCACGCGATGGCGTCGGGAATCGAGAGCAGGAGCCCCTTCTTTTGGAATATGGGATGCTCGCCGCCAATGCCCTTGAGCTGACCCACCACGTCGGCAACGTCGATGCCGGATCGGAAGGCCAGAGAAACGAGCCTCCCGATGGCCTCGGCCTTGGCGGTCACGGAATGCCCGGACTTGCCGATGGTCGCGAAAATCTCGAAAGGCTTGCCGTCCACCTCGTTCACCGTAAGATACATGCCGCCGAGGCCGGTCTGTACCTTTTGGGTGAACCCGGTTACGAAGTCGGGGCGCTTGCGCACGCGCACTTGCGACTCTTCGGACGGTTTCGCGGCAGGGGCGCTCGTGGTCAGCACCTGCGTGGATTTGCTGCCGTCGCGGTAAACGGTGACGCCCTTGCAGCCTTCCTCGTAGGCCATCCAGTAAATGGCGAAAATGTCGTCGCGCGTGGCCGAGTTGGGCAGGTTTACGGTTTTGGACACGGCGTTGTCCGTGTGGCGCTGGAAAGCCGCCTGCATACGGAGATGCCACTCGGGCGCGATGTCCATCGCGGTCACGAACACCCGGCGCAGATCTTCGGGAAGCTGGTCGAGGCTCTGGATGGACCCGAGCTCCGCCACGCCTTCCAGAAGCGGCTGGCTGTAGCAGTCGATTTCGCGCAAGGCTTCCTCGAAATGCGGGTTCACTTCCATAAGGCGTTCGCCGTCCATGACGTTGCGGGCGAAGCTCAGGGCGAACAGCGGTTCCACGCCGGACGAGCAGCCCGCGAGGATCGACAGCGTGCCCGTGGGCGCGATGGTCGTGATGGTCGCATTGCGCAGGGGCGGGATGCCTTTGGTGGGATAGACGGACGTTTCGTAGGCCGGGAAGGGCCCGCGTTCCGCCGCGAGCTGGATGGAAGCCGCCCGACCGCGCGTTTCGATGAAGTCCATAATCCGTTCGGCCAGCGTGATGGCGTCCGCCGAGTCGTAGGGGATGCGGAGCTGGTACAGAAGATCGGCCCAGCCCATAACCCCAAGGCCGATCTTGCGGTTGCGGCGCACCTGTTCGGCAATGCGTTCGAGGGGGAATTGCGAGGCGTCCACCACGTTGTCGAGGAAGCGGACGGCCAGCGCGATGGTCCGTTCGAGCCCCGCCCAGTCGATGCCCCGGTCGGCGGGGTTGGTTTCGTCGAGGTGCCCCGGCACGAAGAAGCTGGAAAGGTTCAGCGAGCCGAGGTTGCAGGCTTCATAGGGCAGCAGGGGCTGTTCGCCGCAGGGGTTGGTGCTTTCGATCTCGCCTTGCGCCGGAGTGGGGTTGTCGCGGTTGATGCGGTCAAGGAAGATGATGCCGGGATCGCCGCTTTGCCACGCCTTGTCCACCAGCAGGTTGAACACTTCGCGGGCGTTGAGGCGCCCCTGCTCCTTGCCGCTGGCGGGGTTGACGAGGGCGTAGTCCCGATCCTGTTCCACGGCCTGCATGAAGGCTTCGGTAATGCCTACGGAGAGGTTGAAGTTGTTGAATTCGCCTTCCTGCTCTTTGGCCCGGATGAATTCGAGGATGTCCGGGTGATCGATGCGCAGGATGCCCATGTTCGCGCCGCGCCGGGTGCCGCCCTGCTTGATCTGCTCGGTGGCGGTGTTGAAGATGCGCAGGAAGGACACCGGGCCGGAGGCCACGCCGCCGGTCGTGCCCACGCGGGAGTTCTTGGGCCGCAGACGGGAAAAGGAGAAGCCCGTGCCGCCGCCGGACTTGTGGATCATGGCGGCGAATTTTACGGCGTCGAAAATTTCTTCGATGGAGTCGCCGACGGGGAGCACGAAGCAGGCCGAAAGCTGGCCGAGCTCGGAGCCCGCGTTCATCAGCGTGGGCGAATTGGGCAGGAAGCGCCAATCGGTCATCATGTCGTAGAAGGCGCGGGCCAGCGCGTCGGGTTTCCACGGGGACTGTTCGTATTTGGCTTCCTCGGCGGCTACGGAGGACGCTACGCGCCAGAAGAGCCCGGTCGCGTCCTCGACGCATTGGCCGTTCTCGTCCTTGCGGTAATAGCGCTTGGAAAGGACTTTTTCCGCATTGGGATTGATGACGGGGGGAGTGAGATTGAGAGGCATATTCATCATGGTGGCACCAGCGTTGTTTGGGGTCTTAACGGGTTCTCCACGATACGCGGTCGGGAAGGAAAAGGCTATCTCGGGAAATGGGGCCGGAACGGGAACCACCGCGCATTTTTGGAAAAATCGGCAGGAGAAAAATTTTTATGGAAAAACGCCATGTTAGATTCTCGTCTTCCACAACGCCAAAAGCCCCCTGAGGCGACCCTCAGGGGGTGGAAGCGAGAAGTTGTTGACGGGGAGGGCTACTCGGCCGGAGCGTAGTAGCAACGCTTCGGGGACATGATCTTGCCTGATTTCTTCAGTTCGTCGATGGCCTTGGACACTTCTTTGGAATCGGCATCAAGGGCTTTGGCGACGTCGCCGGGACGGACGGGCTTGCCCGCATCCTGCATGGCCTTGAGAACCTGTTCAGCTGTAACTGCCATAATGGACCTCCGTGAAGCGGCTCTGCCGCCGGCATTTTTTAGGAACAATTCCTGATAATCAAATTCCTCTGTTTCTGTCAAGGATTTTATGTGCCGAACGCCGGAGAAGTGGGGCGGCAATCGTCTGGATTTTTGCGGGAAAAGGCGCTACGTTCCGAGGAAAAGGATAGCGGTATGAAATATCTCATCATGGAAGATTTTGCGGGGCAGCCGGTCAGCTTCGTGTTCCCCCGCCGCGTGGACCACGGCGACATGCGCGAACAGCTCCCCTACGGGCGGGTGCTCGGGGCCGGTTATGTGGAATTGCGCGACGGCGCGTTTCGTTGCCACGGCGGATATGCCGAACTGGATATTGTGGCCCGTCCCGAGGATGAGGCCATTTTGATGGAAGCCTTCCAGAAAGCCGAGTAGGGCTTGCCGCTGGCCGGACCGTGCGCCTCGGAATTTCCCTGACAAGGCTTTTCCGTTGGCGAACGAGTGGATGCGGCCTGTTTCAGCCCTCGGAGATCCCATGCCTGAATTGCCCGAAGTCGAAACCATCGCCCGCACCCTCACTCCGCAAGTCGAGGGGCGGCGCATTGTGGCTTGCGAGCTGCTCAACCCTTCCACTTTTGCGGGGACGATTCCGCTCGGCAAGGTTGTGGGCGGCGTCATCGGCCGTCCGGGACGCCGCGGCAAGCTGTTGCTGTTGCCTCTTGCATTCGGCTCGGATCCGCTGCCTCCTGTGGACGAGGCTTGTCCGTCCGGTTCGCTGGCCCGGTGCCTTGCCTGCGGGGATGAACGCATTACCGGGCTTGGGTTCCATCTCAAAATGACGGGCCGCCTGTTCGTGTATCCTGCGGGCACACCTCCGGAAAAACATACCCGGCTCCTCTTCGACCTTGACGACGGTTCTCGCCTCTTTTTCGACGATACGCGCAAATTCGGCTATGTGCGGGTTCTGTCGCCTTCCTCCGTTTCCTGCTGGCCGTTCTGGAACAGCCTTGGCCCGGAGCCGCTGGAGATGGACGCCGATGCCTTCGCGGCTTGTTTTGCCGGGCGGCGGGGCAAGATCAAGGCGCTGCTCCTTGATCAGTCCGTGCTGGCGGGGTGCGGGAATATTTACGCGGACGAAAGCCTGTTCCGCGCGGGCATCCGGCCCGACGCGCAGCTCGTGTCCGCCGACCGCCTGAAACGGCTTCACGCGGCCTTGCGGGAAGTCCTGCTCGAATCCATTGACGCGTGCGGCAGTTCCATCCGGGATTACCGCACGGCGCGGGGCGACGCCGGGGCTTTTCAGAACGCCTTCCGGGTGTACGGCCGTTCCGGCGAGACCTGCCTTGAGTGTGGGACCCCGCTGGAAAGCTGCCGCATCGCGGGGCGGGCCACCGTTTTTTGCCCGAACTGTCAGCTTGCCTGACATTCGTTCATACAACCCTTTTACTAGACCGCAAGGATTGAAGAATGCAGAAGACGATCTGCCTGTTGCCGGGTGACGGCATTGGCCCCGAGATTGTTGCCGAAGCCGTGAAAGTGCTTCGCGCCGTGGAAAAGAAATTCGGTCACTCGTTCACCATGACGGAAGCCCTGCTCGGCGGCGCCGCCATCGACGCCGTGGGCGTGCCGCTGCCCGACGCCACCGTGGAGGCCTGCAAGGCCGCCGATGCGGTGTTCCTCGGCGCGGTGGGCGGCCCCAAGTGGGATACCATCGATCCCGCCATCCGTCCCGAACGTGGCTTGCTCGGCATCCGTAAGGCCCTCGGCCTGTTCGCCAACCTGCGTCCCGCGACCCTGTTCCCCGAACTTGCCGGCGCGTGCCTGCTGCGTCCCGACATTTCCGCCAAGGGCCTTGATCTTATCGTCGTGCGCGAACTGACGGGCGGGATCTATTTCGGCCAGCCCGCCGGCACCGAAGTGCGCGACGGCCTGCGCACCGGATTCAACACCATGATTTACAACGAAGAGGAAATCGCCCGCATCGGCCGGGTGGCCTTCTCCACGGCCCGCAAGCGCCGCAAGAAGGTGTGCTCCGTGGATAAGGCCAACGTGCTTGCCGTGTCCCGCGTTTGGCGCGAAGTGATGATCGAAGTGGGCAAGGAATTCCCTGATGTGGAACTGACCCATCTCTATGTGGACAATGCCGCCATGCAGTTGGTGCGCGATCCTTCGCAGTTCGACGTCATCGTGACCGGCAACCTCTTCGGTGACATCCTCTCCGACGAAGCTTCCGTCATCACCGGTTCCATCGGTATGCTGCCTTCCGCCTCCCTCGGCACGGGCAATCCCGGCCTGTTCGAGCCCATCCACGGCTCCGCGCCCGACATCGCCGGGCAGGGCAAGGCCAATCCGCTGGCGACGATCCTGTCCGCCGCGATGATGCTCCGCCTTGCCTTCGATATGGATGCCGAAGCCGCCGCCATTGAAGGTGCCGTGCACAAGGTGCTCAGCGACGGTTTCCGCACCGGCGACATCATGGAAGCCGGGAAGACGCAGCTTTCCACCACCGCCATGGGCGATAAGGTTGTTGAAACTATGTAGAATATTGGGGGAGGGGAGAGGGAACCTTTCTGAAGAAAGGTTCCCTCTCCCCTCCCCCAAGCCCCCTCCTCTCTCCCTCCCAAGACTTTTGACTTTATTGAATCCCTGCTGGCGGTTTTCCCTGATATGAAGAGAGGGGAGCGGCTGGGCGGGATGGTTGCGGAGCCGGTTGCCCAAAGGGGTAATCGGCTTTTTTTCCGGACGCCTCTAAAGCTCTGGTGTTTTCTCCGGCTTTATGGTTTTTCTGGAAGGGATTTCAAGCGTGGAAGAGGATGGATATTCCCTTCGCATGCGCCGGAATGAGTGCGTTGGGATTGAATACAGGATGGTTTTCGCAATTGTCGGAGGCGGCATTTATGACGGATTTTTTCAGTTCACCCGTGGGGATGGCTCTGCTTGCGGGGTGCTGTACATGGGCGTTTACCGCATTCGGGGCGGGCATGGTCTATACCGCGAAATCGTTTTCCCGCCGGACGCTCGACGTGATGCTCGGTTTCGCGGCGGGTGTGATGATCGCCGCTTCCTACTGGTCGTTGCTCGCCCCCGCGCTGGAGATGAGTTCACATCTCGGCCGATTGGCCTGTGTTCCGGTGGCGCTGGGCTTTCTTGCCGGGGCAGGGGTATTGCGCTTGGTTGACCTCATCCTGCCGCATATCCATCCTACGGAAAATGTCCCTGACGGCCCGCCTTCGAAGCTGCCCCGCAGTGCGCTGCTCGTATTCGCCATCACCCTGCACAACATTCCGGAAGGGCTCGCCGTGGGCGTAGCGTTCGGGGCTGCGGCCTCAGGCGCTCCCGAAGCCAGCATCGCCGGGGCCATGACCCTGATGTTCGGTATGGGACTGCAAAACATACCCGAGGGCGTGGCCGTATCCGTGCCGTTGCTTCGGGAGGGTTTTTCCAAAAATCGCGCCTTCTTCTTTGGGCAGCTTTCCGGCATCGTCGAGCCCATAGCCGCTGTTTTCGGGGCGCTGGTCGTGGGTATCGCCGAACCCATTCTTCCCTTTGCTCTGGCTTTTGCCGCCGGGGCCATGATTTTTGTGGTCGTCGAAGAAGTGATTCCCGAGTCCCACGCCTCCGGCCACGGCGATGCGGCCAGCCTCGGCGTCATCATCGGTTTTGTGGTGATGATGTGCCTTGATGTGGCGCTGGCTTAGGTGGTTGATTGGGGAGGGGATTTCTGAGGAAAGGGTTCCCTTGCCCTCTAAAGGCTTTTGACTGGTGGGGAGGCCGCGCGAAGGGAGTTCGTTCCGTCTTTGGTTCATTATTGGTAAGAAAAACAGCCTGAACGGGGGGCGTTCAGGCTGTTTTTTTCAGTCTGCGGAAATGACCCTCAAGAGGGATTCGATAAAGTCGAAAATCTTTGAAGAGGGTGGGGGAGGTTTGGAGGGGGTGGGAGAAACTTTCTTTAGAAAGTTTCTCCCACCCCCTCCAAATTGCTCCACTGAGCCTTGAAATTACTGTTCGGAATTCATGGCGGCCTTGAACTTGCGCGAGATGCGGAAAGCCAGCACGTCGTGGGAGTCAAGGGTGATTTCTTCGCCGGTCTGGGGGTTGCGGCCCTTGCGGTTCTTCTTGGTGAAGGCTTCGAACTTGCCGAAACCGCTCAGCAGCATTTCCTTCTCTTCCTTGAGGGCTTTCTTCATGATTCCGAGCATGGCATCCAACACTTTTTTAGCGTGCTGCTGCTTCATCTCGGACTGGGCGCAAATCGACTTGGCGATATCTGCTTTGGTGACGGTTTTGCTCATGGTTTCTTCTCCGGAATCTCGCTGTGCTAGCGACATATTTTGGTGCGGCCCGTCCGGTCCCGTACCGTTTGCGAGGACGGTGGAATAGGCGCTGTGGAAGAACAGCGGCCATGTGCCGCACTGTTTTGAGACTATGCCCTATCTGAGTTTGTATTTCAATTCCCCCTTTTCGCTATCGTCATAAAATGACGCTTTTTTTTGCCCAAAACGAGGAAAAAATCTTCTGTTTTGGGAGAACATGTTTCTCGTTTATTTGTGAAAAAAATATATATTGCTTGGCATATTGCATTTAATATATTTATTTTATTTACAAAATTTATATACTGAAGGAGAAGGGCGCAAAATAAAAGAGCAACTGATTTAATTTATTGAAACAACACAATTTTTTGTAAAAATGAGCAGGGTATGTAGTCGAAATGTGTTTTTATTGTGAAAAAAGAATCGTGATGCGTAAGGAATGAGGAAGCAAAAACCAAAAAGAAAAATTGTTATGGTTTTTTTCTGGGAGTTCCATCTCTAGGGAAAAAAATGACCTCGAGGGGACTTGCGACAGCGTTTTTTTCCGCGTTTTCGCACAGAGTGCCGCTGTTTTTCGTGTTCATCTTTGGGATGTTCCAGGCCACAGGTACGGTTTGGCATGGCTCTTGCGCCCGCACGTCTGGCATCAATCCCTCTTGCTCTTGAGATACCTGTGACATTCACAGCGGTGGGTGGAACGAGAGCCAAGCGAACCAAACGGGCGCTTAAACAGATGAGCCCGGTTCCCACAAAAGAGGAAAGGCCTGGATGAGGGATTCGGTAAAGTCGAAAATCTTGGAAGGGGGAGAGGAGGGGGCGTGGGGGAGGGGAGAGGGAAACTTTCTTCAGAAAGTTTCCCTCTCCCCTCCCCCACATTCAGCACTCTACGGAAACTAATCCCATTCGCGCTTGT
>NZ_JNJP01000123.1 GCF_000701705.1 Bilophila wadsworthia ATCC 49260
GAGAGGGGTGGGGTTTGGGGAGGGGAGAGGGAACCTTTCTTTAGAAAGGTTCCCTCTCCCCTCCCTAATGCACACACAAAAGCCCCCGGCAACATGACGTTGCCGGGGGCTTAATTCAGCTAGGCTGCGAGGGCTGTGCCAAGCCGTGGCTTAGTACATGCCGCCCATGCCGCCCATGCCGCCCATATCGGGCATGGCGGGCATGTCCTTCTTGGGTTCGGGCTTTTCGGCAATGGCGCATTCGGTGGTCAGGAGCAGGGAAGCCACGGAAGCGGCGTTCTGCAGAGCGATACGGGCCACCTTCTTGGGGTCGATGACGCCGGCCTTGATGAGGTCTTCGTATTCGCCGGTAGCGGCGTTGAAGCCGAAGCCGTCCTTGCCTTCACGGACCTTTTCCACAACCACGGAACCTTCATGGCCAGCGTTGCCGGCGATGAGGCGCAGGGGTTCTTCAAGGGAACGGCGGACGATGTTGAGGCCGGCCAGTTCGTCGTCGTCGGCGGGCTTGATGTCGTCGAGGACCTTGATGGTGCGGACGAACGCGGTGCCGCCGCCGGGGATGATACCTTCTTCAACGGCCGCGCGGGTCGCGTTGAGGGCGTCTTCCACGCGGTCTTTCTTTTCCTTCATTTCGGTTTCGGTAGCCGCACCGACATGAATCACAGCGACGCCGCCCACCAGCTTGGCGAGGCGTTCCTGCAGCTTTTCGCGGTCGTAATCGGAAGTGGTTTCTTCGATCTGGGCGCGGATCTGCTTCACGCGGGCCTTGATTTCGTCGGACTTGCCGGCGCCGTCAACGATGGTGGTGTTTTCCTTGTCGATGACCACGCGCTTGGCGGTGCCGAGCGAGGACAGGGGCAGGCTTTCCAGCTTCACGCCGCGTTCTTCGAACACGGCTTCACCGCCGGTGAGGATGGCGATGTCTTCGAGCATGGCCTTACGGCGTTCGCCGAAGCCGGGAGCCTTCACGGCCACCACGTTCAGGGCGCCGCGGAGCTTGTTCACCACGAGGGTGGCCAGGGCTTCGCCTTCGATGTCTTCAGCGATGATCACCAGAGGACGGTTGACCTTGGCGACCTGTTCCAGCACGGGGAGCATGTCCTTCATGCTGGAGATCTTCTTTTCGTTGCAGAGGATGTAGGGGTTGTCCAGTTCGCAGACCATCTTTTCGGCGTTGGTCACGAAGTAGGGGGACAGGTAGCCGCGGTCGAACTTCATGCCTTCGACGACGTCCAGCGTGGTTTCAAGGCCCTTGGCTTCTTCAACGGTGATGACGCCTTCCTTGCCGACCTTGGCCATCGCTTCGGCGATGATGTTGCCGATGGTGGCGTCGGAGTTGGCGGAAATGGTGCCGACCTGGGCGATTTCTTTCTGATCGCGGGTAGGCTTGGCGATGTTGCCGAGTTCTTTGGAAACGGCTTCAACGGCCTTGTCGACGCCGCGCTTGATGGCCATGGGGTTGCGGCCGGCGGCCACGAGCTTCACGCCTTCACGGTAGATGGCCTGAGCGAGCACGGTGGCGGTGGTGGTACCGTCGCCGGCGATGTCGTTGGTCTTGGAGGCCACTTCGCGCACCATCTGGGCGCCCATGTTTTCAAACTTGTCTTCGAGCTCGATTTCCTTGGCGACGGAAACGCCGTCCTTGGTGATGACGGGGGCGCCGAAGGACTTTTCGATCACGACGTTGCGGCCCTTGGGTCCAAGGGTCACCTTGACGGCGTTGGCGAGCTTATCCACGCCGCGGGACAGTTTTTCACGAGCTTTGGCGTCAAACAGAATTTCTTTGGAAGCCATGAGAATATCCTCCAGAACTATCTAAATAAGAATGATGTTTTGGGTCGCAAGCGGCAAAAGGGTCGCTTAGGCAATGATGGCAAGGATGTCGTCTTCACGCATGACGAGATGCTCGGCGCCGTCGATCTTGACTTCGGTGCCGGCATACTTGTTGAAGAGGACCATGTCGCCCACCTTCACAGCCATGGGAACGAGCTTGCCGTCGTCGGCGTGCTTGCCGGGGCCCACGGCGACCACTTCACCCTTGGAGGGCTTTTCCTTGGCGGTGTCGGGGATGTACAGGCCGCTGGCGGTACGTTCCTCGGATTCGAGGCGCTTCACAAGAACACGGTCATTCAAAGGTTTCAAACTCATGACGACTTATCCTCCAAAAAAGGTATTTTTTTGTTGCAACCAGCCCCGTCATCACCGGACTGCCTGCGGGGAATCCCTGCAAGCTCTCCGAAATGGCGGACGTGTCCCCGATGTAGCGGAAGAGGCCGCTCGTTTCAAATCGGGGAAAACGCTCGCCGGGGGGGTAAGCCTTGCAAGCGGGCCGTGGTGTTCCGGCCTCTCGTGGCATTAAATAATCCCCCTGCGCGCATTGGGAAGGGGGGAACGACGATTTTTTTTACATTTTTTCCTTTTTTTTAATAACTGTCAGTAAATAATTGTTCTTTTTGTTCCCTTTCCGGGGCGGCTCTTTTAGCCTACTTGCCATATCCTTTGAAATAGGATTATAAACGGAATTCGCGCCCGCTGGCCTGCACGAACCCTTCACCTAAGAGCAACCGCACGTGGGCGAACCTGCAAAGTACACCAATCCGCTTGACAGGTTGCGGAGAAGGGGGTACTTATCCCTTCTCTTTTTTCGGAGGTTCTTAATGTACGCGATTATCGAAACGGGCGGCAAGCAGTTCCGCGTTGAAGAAGGCACCAAGATCCTCGTGGATCGCATGGCTGCCGACGTGAACAGCGAAGTGTCCCTCGACAAAGTGCTTATGGTTGGTGGGGCCGAACTGAAGGTCGGCGCGCCCTATGTTGAAAATGCCAAGGTGACGGCCACTGTGCTGGATCACGTGCGTGGCGACAAAATTCTTGTCTTCAAGAAGTGGCGCCGCAATGATTCCCGTAAGCTGCAGGGCCATCGTCAGGACTATACCGCCATTCTGGTGAAGGCCATCGAAGCCTAAGCCCGAAGTGTAAGGAGATCCCCTCATGGCACATAAAAAAGCAGGCGGCAGTTCTCGTAACGGCCGCGACAGTAACGCACAACGCCGCGGCGTGAAGCGTTTTGGTGGGCAGCCCGTTCTCGCCGGCAATATCCTTGTCCGTCAGCTCGGCACCGTGATCCATCCCGGCGAAAACGTGGGCATGGGCAGCGACTACACCTTGTTCGCCAAGATCGACGGCACGGTGAAGTACGAAACCTATGTTCGCAAGCGCAAGATCCAGAAGCGCGTCCACATTCTGCCTTTCGAAGCTCCCGCTGCCGAATAGCTCGCAGAAAAGACGATTTTTCAAGGGAAGGGGCCGTCAGGCTTCTTCCCTTTTGGTGTATGCGCCGTCCCCAGAAAGCGGAGGGTGCCTTTCCCCAAAGGCAGCCCCTCCCGTTTCGTTTCTCCCAAAGATGGCCCGGCACCCCCTTCCCCGCTCCTTTTTTATTCCACAGAAAGGCGTTTCCCTCCTCCGATGCGATTGTGCAAGGCTCAAGGAGATACGATGAACAAAGTGTTTCTGTTCGCCCTCCAGCTGGGGGTATTGGCTCCCTTTTGGCGCAGTATGCAGGCGTTGTTGTGGGCCAATTCCGGTAGGGCGTCCGAAGGGGCGTTGTGGAATATCGTTTACTGCGGAGGGCCGCTTTTGATAGCCTGTGCCCTTGCCCGGTGGCGGATACTCAAAGGGAAGGAAACGTTTTCCCTGATTCAGGCCGTCTGCGGCGTCTTGCTGGCGTTGCTCGTCTCTACGGTTTTCGTCTGGGTGGGGGCGTCTGAGCGGGGCATACCACCGGTATCCGCGTACGGCTTGGCGGTTGACGGCGTGATCTATGCGGCCGGGTTGGCCTTGGCCGTGTTCGGCTGCAAAAAACGGCTTTCGCGGCTGGGCGGCGGCGATATATAATTCATGTAAGGAACAGGATACTCATATGCGTTTTGTGGATGAAGCTGTAATCAGCGTCAAGGCCGGCAAGGGCGGGAACGGCTGCGTGTCGTTCCGGCGTGAAAAATTCGTACCCCGCGGCGGGCCGGACGGCGGCGACGGCGGCGACGGCGGCAGCATCATCCTGCGCGCCGATTCGCGCCTTTTGAGCCTGTACGACTTCCGCATCATGCGCCACTACGAGGCGCAGAACGGGCAGGGTGGCATGGGCAGCCAGCGCTACGGGCGCAAGGGCGAGGATCTGGTCCTCAACCTGCCCGTGGGCACGCTCGTGTTCGAGCAGACCCCCGAAGGCGAGCATATGCTGACCGATCTTGCGGAAGCGGGCGACGAATATCTGGTGGTCCGGGGCGGACGCGGCGGCAAGGGCAACGAGCACTTCAAGTCCTCGACCATGCGCGCACCCCGTTTCGCGCAGCCCGGCGAACCCGGCGAGGAGCGCAATCTGCGCCTCGAACTCAAGATCCTTGCGGACGCGGGGATCATCGGACTGCCCAATGCGGGCAAGTCCACCTTCATTTCCCGCATTTCGGCGGCCCGGCCCAAGATTGCGGCCTATCCCTTCACCACGCTGACGCCCAACCTCGGCGTCGTGATCGACGAGTACGATCCCGATCAGCGTATGGTGGTGGCGGACATCCCCGGCCTCATCGAAGGCGCCAGTGAAGGGCAGGGCCTTGGGCACCGTTTCCTCAAGCATGTGGAGCGGACCCGTTTTCTCGTGCACATCCTCAGCATCGAAGATGTGAACCCCGAGGAGAACCCTTGGGCGGGCTTCGATCTCGTCAACGACGAGCTGAACGCCTTCGACGAGGATCTCGGTTTGCGCCGTCAGTTGCAGGTCATCAACAAGATCGACCTGCGCACGCCCGAGGAAGTGGATGCCCTCCGCGCCATCGCCGCGAGGGACGGGCGGGAGATTTTCTTCATGTCCGCGGATCAGGGCGAAGGCGTCGAGGAACTGCTCGCCGCCATGTGGAGCCTCCGCGCCGAAATGGAAGCCCACGCGCCGCTGCTGCATTATCAGGAAATGGTCCTTGAGGACGAGGAGTTCCCGGACATCGAAGTCGTGTACACGCGCGAGACCGAGTAGCGGGATAGTATTTATTGGGGAAGGGGAGGGGAAACTTTCTATAGAAAGTTTCCCCTCCCCTTCCCCAAACCTCATCCCCTCCTCTTCAAAGACTTTCGACTGGTGGGGAGGCCGCGCGGCGGGAGTTCGTTCCGGCTGGGGTGGAAGAAGAGGCAAGATGTTTTTATTGTATTGCGGAAGGCGGGAAATCTTCCCGTCTTTTTTTGTTGCGGGGAACAAGGAGCCGGGGGACTGGCGTTCGAGGGGAATTTGTGGTGTAACCGGGGCGTTGTGCAGACAATTAAGCCGGGTCAAGGGGCGGCTCGCCCCTTGTGGGCACAAGCCCGCCGGCGGCATCATACGGAGTACTTCATGAACTGGCAGGAAGAACGGGACGCGACGCTGTGCGAGGCCCGATGCGTAGTGGTCAAGGTGGGGTCGGCTGTTCTCAGCACCGGGTCCGAACTGAACCTCCCCGTGCTGGACAATCTGGTCAACCAGCTCGCCGTGCTGAGCCGTCAGGGCCGCCGCGTGGTGCTGGTGTCGTCCGGGGCCGTGGCCGCCGGACGGACCGCGCTCAAAAAATTGCCCGGAGAACCCGCCGCCGTGGGATTGAGCGGCAAACAGGCCGCCGCTGCGGTAGGGCAGGGGCGGCTCATGCACCTGTACGACAACGCCTTTGCCGAGCGGGGCATTCTGACGGCGCAGGTTTTGCTGACCCGCGATGACCTCAAGAACCGCACGCGGTTCCTCAATATCCGTAATACGTTCAGCGAACTGCTGAACTGGGGTGTCATCCCGGTGGTCAACGAGAACGATACCGTGTCCGTCAATGAACTCAAGTTCAGCGACAACGACAACCTCGCCAGCTTGCTCATCAATCCGGTTGAGGCCGACCTGTTCGTCAACCTGACGACCATCGGCGGCGTACTGGACGCCAACCCGCTGGAAACCCCCGACGCCACGATCATGCCGTGCATCGAAGATGTCCGGGCCCTCAATCTCGATACCCTGTGCGGCGGCAAGACCTCCGTGGGCACGGGCGGCATGTACTCCAAACTGCTTTCCGCGCACCGGGTGGCGCAGCTCGGCGTGCCCACCGCCATCCTGCCCGGCTGCGAACCGGATGTCATCCCTCGCCTGTTCGCGGGCGAAACCATCGGCACATGGGTACGGCCCGAACAGCGCACGGTTTCCCGCCGTAAATACTGGCTGGCGTATCAGGCCGATCCGCAGGGGACGCTGTACCTCGACACGGGCGCGGCGGATGCGGTCAGAAACCACGGCAAGAGCCTCCTGCCCGGCGGCATTACGGAAGTGCACGGCAGCTTTGAGGCGGGGGCGCTGGTGCGGCTCGTGTATGACCGCGAAACGGTGGGCGTGGGCCTGAGCAACTACAATGCGGCGGATCTGCTGCGTATCAGGGGCCTGAAACGGCACGAGGTCGCCGCCATTCTCGGCGACGCGCATTACCCCGAAGTGGTGCACCGTGACAATCTGTTGCTGGATGCGGCCTTGTAGCGTACAAAAAACGGAAGCGTCCGTTTTCCGACGGCGTCATTGCATTTTTAAGGAGTGACCATGTACATCGTAACAGGCGGTGCGGGCTTCATCGGGAGCGCCATGATCTGGCGGCTCAACGAAGCGGGCATCGACGATATTCTGGTTGTGGACAATCTGGCTTCCAGCGAGAAATGGCGTAACCTCGTCAACCGTCGGTACCGGGACTACGTACACCGTGACGAATTCCGGCGCATGGTGCTGGAAGGCCGTGCCCCGCAGAAGGTCGAGGCCATCATCCACATGGGGGCGTGTTCATCCACTACGGAACGCAACGCCGATTTCCTGATGGACAACAATCTGCATTACAGCCAGATGGTCTGCCGTTACGCCCTTGAGCAGGGCGCGCGCCTCATCAACGCGAGCAGCGCGGCGACCTACGGCGACGGTTCGCACGGCTTTTCCGACAGCCTGCTGACCACGCTTTCCCTGCGTCCCCTCAACATGTACGGTTATTCCAAGCAGATGTTCGATCTGTGGGCCTACCGCGAGAATCTGCTCAAGAGCATCGCCAGCGTGAAGTTCTTCAACGTGTACGGCCCCAACGAGTACCACAAGGGCGAGATGAAGAGCGTGGCCTGCAAGGCTTTCACCGAGCTGCGCGAAACCGGCTCGCTCCGCTTGTTCAAGTCCGACCGCCCGCAGTACCCCGACGGCGGCCAGATGCGCGATTTCGTGTATGTGAAGGACTGCGTCAACGTCATGTTCTGGCTGCTGGAGCATCCCGAAGCCAATGGCATCCTGAACATCGGTTCGGGCAAGGCCCGCACGTGGAACGATCTCGCCAACTCGGTATATTCCGCGATGGACAAGATCCCGGACATCAACTACATCGACATGCCCGTTGAGCTGAAGGGCCGCTATCAGTATTACACGCAGGCGGACATGGCGTGGCTGGAACGCCTTGGCTGCGACATTCAGTTCCACAGCCTTGAGGACGGCGTCTCCGACTACATCAAGAATTATCTGATGAATCCTGATCCGTATTTGTAGGAACGGGAAGAGAAGAAGGAAGATTGGGGAGGGGAGGGAAGAACTTTCTGTAGAAAGTTCTTCCCTCCCCTCCCCAAACCCCTCCTCTCCCATCTCAAAGACTTTTGGACTTATTGAATCCCTCTTGCTGGTTTTCCCCGTGGTTGGGGGAGAAGAGGAGACAGTGTGTTTTTGGGGTTTTATCATGTGAAAAAGGCAAGGGAAGGTTCGTTTCCTTGCCTTTTGTCTTTTTGATGCGGAACCGGGAGACGTAGGCCGGCAAACGGGACTGGGCCGTCTCTCAGCCCATCACCGACCCTTACGGACGTCTTTGGGAGGGGTGGGGGAGTTTGAGGGGGCGGGG
>NZ_JNJP01000124.1 GCF_000701705.1 Bilophila wadsworthia ATCC 49260
CGCCCATGTCCGTCGCAGACCGCATGGAGTTTGGAATTCAATCCGCCCTTTGTCCGGCCTATGAGACGCGCGGAGCCCCCTTTTTGCGCAGGCTTGCCGCCGTGCGGTGGGCCTTGAGGTGAGTGGAGTCAATCATCAGCGAGCCATCAAAGGGCGTCTGGTTTGCCAACTCGGTGAAGATCCTGCTGAAAACACCGAGCCTGCTCAACCTGACGAACCGATTGTACAGCGTCTTGTACGGACCATATTCCGCGGGAGCATCCTTCCACTGAAGTCCATGTTTGATAACGTAAAGAATGCCGCTGACGACGTGCCTGTCATCGGCACGGGGGATACCGTGAGAGCGGGGAAAGAAAGGGCTGATCCGTTCCATCTGGCTTTCGGAAAGGTAAAACAGGGTACGCATGCGACACCTCCATGTCTTCAGTATACCCTGTTTTCACTTCATTGGGAATAATGAGTCCTGACCCTAGATAAAGATCTATAATTCATTAATTTTATTCATAAAGCTAGAAATACAGTTCATAATCTTAGGAATAACGCAGGAGAAGACACTTCATTACAAGTTAATGGCAACCAAATATCTTTACTTCATGGTAAAAAAATGGACTGTACCAATTATATTATTTATATAGATATATCTTGTGAGATTATCGATAGTTACAAAGATATTACGCAGTCGTTTGCTATTGACGCTCCTGAATACCTTTTTGTCACTGAATAGAACCGGACATTAACCCCGTCAACGCGAAAAACCAACCAAGAAGAGCGGACCGGAGGCCGTCCCCAGAACACTCGGGACGGCCTCAGAAAAGTTATTTCTTCTCTGAAGAAGGGGCTTCCTCGAAGGACTTCACCTTACCCAAGGGGTCCAGAAAAATGTCCGCCACTTCTCCAGAGAGTACCGCACGGGTGTTCTCGAATGTTCCCTTGTTGACATCCAGGTGACTGACATTATCCACCGTCTGTACGCCCTGATCACGCAGGTCCCGTTGAACCTCCGCGGCAGCCCGATCCAGCACCGCGCGATCCGATGCCGCTCCCGCAGCGAGACACGCGGTTTCCGCGCCGAAAGTATCCTTTGATGTCAATGTTTCATTAGGGGTAAAGTCTGTCTTCAACCTGCTTGTGTCCACGTTTTCATCCAGCCGCCTCTGTCCCGCGTCCACGCCGCTTGCGTAGCCGTTTCTGTACAACGTCGCCTCATAAGCCACACTGTTGAAGCTTCCGTGCCCTGCGGGGACCTTGCCGCCACTCATCCCATGACCGGTCTGAGGGCGTTCCCGTTGTTCGCTGCTCCCGCTGTACGGACTGGAATCCCCCCGGCTGATATGCGCGTTAACCGTCGAGCGCGGGAGTTGCGGGGATTGGGATTCGCTTTTTTCCTGAGACAGGGCGGTGGGAAGGTGCTCCTGCATGCCAAGGCCCCCTGCGGTTTCTGTCCGCTGCTCAAGGATACTTATAGCCAGACGCGCATCCGCCGCATTATATTGATTGCTGTCGGCCACCACGCCAAGCACATCCTTCACCGCGCTCTGGGCCCGGATATTACCTTTTCCGCCTGCCACATGAGCGAGGCCGTATCCGCGTTGGCGGCGATACGCAAACTGTCAATGGCATTGACGCCGCGATGCAGCTCACCATGCAGACGAGTCATGCCGAGGGGCATTGCCATCCGCTCCAGATCCGCCCTGCTGGTGACAGCCAGAAGCGTACCCGTATTGATATTCTTCCCCGCCGATGCCGAAAAAGTGGTCTGGGTTTCCGCCATGCGGGTTTGAGTCGCGGAAAGAGATTGCCACGCGGAATTCGTGCGCTGCATGGCGGATTGGAATCCCTCGTGCTTGGTGGCCGACTGTGACCACTCCTCTCCGGTCCCCGTCCGATGGGCATCACTTACGGCCAGTGCTCTCGCTTGTGCCATCCCTGTTGACCACTTCCGTAAAGACACCCCACGGCATATAGCTGTCGGTGAGGAGATTTCCGCTGCGATAGTAGGCGCTTTCGTTTACAAAAACGGTTGCGATTCCCTTCAGAACACAGTCCTCATAATATCTGCCCACTGAGGACAGGGCTTCAAACTGGCTTATGGCTTTACCGTTGAGCAGCTCACTGAGCGCTGTTGCTTCCATAAAGAAGTCAAAATCTGAAAAGCTGGTCATGTCAGGCGGCATGATGTGCGTTTCCACCATATCCAGAATCACTTTCTCCACCGTTGAACGCACAGAAAGCGGTATGGCGACTCCCACAGGCATATTGTCAATGGTATAAGCTTCGTGTGCCCACTCATCCTGAATGCGAATTTGGGCGGTCTGACCAAAGAACAGGGCATACAGCAGAAGAGGACCAGCATAGGCTTTGAAATAACCCAACGGACTGATTTAGCGAATCATGAGCAGACCGGCAAGCGTCAGCCCGCTGACCATCAAAAAAACAAGCCCGCTCCATTCGGGCGACCCAAAGTAACTGTGGAGTCCGCTCAAGAACATATACAACGAGTACCCGTCATTGAATGCATAAACGAGGAAGTGCATACAATCTCCCCTCAAGCGGCCCGGAATTGTCGGGCGGCATATGCGAGAGCTTCTTCCTCGCGCTCAAGAACAAGACGTTTGGCATCTTGAAAACTGTAGCCCTGAGCCAGCTGTTCATTCGCATAACAGGCCACCCCCAAGACACGGAGCGGTTCCGGTGATTCTTCCTGCTTCTGTGTTTTCAGTGCGGTTTGAATATCCTTCGTACATCTGCATTTCCACCGGAGAAGTCGTGTAGGCGACTTTTTCCGCTTCGATGGGAATGAATCGAAACACAGTGGATTGTTTTGAAGAAAGCAGAAGCACTTCTGAGTAGCTGCCTTTCGTTGTGTGTACAGTATCGGCAATGTGCATCTGTGCTTCATTCATCGTTATTAAATTTTTTTCAATACACTCCTTGAGTTCTTCTGTTTTGGGTTGCAAAGCGAGCTTCCATTCGCTGTTAGAGAGGATAGCCTTCCCAACATGAGAGTTGCCTTTATTTGTATAATCTAAGAAACTTTGAACAATAGATCCGATTGAACCAAAGTATTTGCGTATTCTTCTGTAACCGGTCTCAATAAATGCCTCCGTATTGGGATTACGGAATAGGCCCCACTCCTCGTCGCATAGCAGAAGTTTAGGGATCTTTCGATCTCCAAGGTAAAATTGTCTTTCCACAATGGAGATGAGAAGCAGTAAAATAACCTATCTAAGATCCTTCATGGCGTTGAGTTTCTCCAGTCCAACATAACAAAAGGACGTTCAAAGTTAATGTTCATTCGGCCACGAAACCATTTTCCGTACTCGCCTCCCCGGCAGTATTTACGGAGACGCTCGGCAAGTTGCCCGCAGACGAACTCTTGTTTGCCTGCACGGTCATTGTCCACTTGCTTGGCATCCACAGAATGTCTACAAATCTGTCGACTCCCATAATTTCTTCCGGACGTAGGCGGGCATATGCCAGCACAACGCTTGAATTGTTCCTTTTCTCTTCTCGACGAGGGCCGCCAGTATACGGGCAATCACAGGAAATACATCATTGAGAACGCGCGGGAGATCTGCAACTCACCAGCGACCAAAGAAAAAATCAGGCTCAGGGAGGCCCTCGGCTTTTATGGCCATGGACGGCGCATCCTTGCCGGGAAAATGAACATCGGCGAAGTCGAAGCCGTCACCCTGCCGGACGGCGGGAAGGCCATAGTCAGCAATATCCCCTCCAACGTGACCGTGGCCTTTGATGTTTCCCCGGAGGGAGTCGTCTCACATCCACAGGAAGTCCTGGATACCGAAACCGGAAAGATCGTCTCCACCCTGCACGCCTCCCGTGTCGGAGGATTCTCATGGGCCTGCCCCGGGGTCGACGGGGGCAGAGGGAAGCCAACCAGACTTTCCGGCTTTTCGGGATTCGACTATGTGCTCAACTCGGGGTTCAGCTCGAACCGGGGCTACATCCTTGAAGGCGCCGCAGACACGGCCGGCAAGGAACAGATGATCCTTGAATGCCTCGCGGCCACCGTATAAGGATGACAGAAAGGCCGAAGAATACCTCGCGGGATGGAAACTGGACACGCAGGCGCGTCTCGCGGCGCTGGAAGACGCCATTTTCGAGTCCACCGCCCGACAAGCCGAATTGACGGAACGGCTGCGCCGAAGCGAAGAAACCGCCTCCACCTCAAAGGCCCAATGCGAGTCCGCCATTCTGGAAGCCGCAGCGCAGAAGGAACGGCTTGCAGGGTTGATCGACGCGCTCGCCTCCTCTTTCCCCTGCTTCATCCCGGAAGATGTGCAGCACCAGATGATGGAGGGGGACTTTTCCCGCGCCAAAATGATTTTCGAGCAGGCGTCCCGCGTGGACTTCTCGCAATATCCCATTGAGGAGCACAAACCCAAAACAATTTCCCCGGGTTATCAGACGCAGGAACCTCCACTCTACGGATCAGGAGCTTTTGGGTTCATGATCGACATATGAAAAAAGTCCCCGCCCAAACGTGTGGCGGGGACTTTTTTTAGCCGAGCATGTCCAGGAGCCATTCCCTTCCGAGCTGCGTCCATCGGCGATGATATACGATCTTGTCGTTTTCGAGGATTTCCTGCTTGATGTGGACATAGCCATGCTCGGCATACTCGGCGTACAGGACGTAGGTTCCGTTCTGCTTGAACTGGATATGCCGCTCGCACAGCAAACGGTTCAGGGCCACGGCACTGCGCATCCCAAGCTCTTTGGCGATCTCCGTTGTCGTATACGTTTTTCGGACATGGGAAAGGATGGCCACACGAGCCTCAGCCTGCACGCGGGCCTCGCGCTCTTCCTTCAACTGGGTCGCCAGCCTGATCAGCACATCCGGGTTGAGCAAGGCTTCTTCCAGCTTTTTGGGCGTGAGGTAGCCGCCGTGCTTACGGATGGCGGGAAGAACTTCTTCCACAACCCAGTCTTGGAACCGTTCTGCGCCGGGCAGGTTCGACCGCATGACGAGACGGTACACATCCGACTCGGGGATGATGTTAAGATTGATAGGCGGGGTCTTTACCCGATCCGGTGAATCACAGTATTGAGTGATTTTATTGGCTTTTTTACAGTGAATGTTGACTGCATCTGCTGGACGTTCATACCCCAGCGCCTTCGCCACGTCGCTCGCTACAAACCACGGCGCGCCGTTATACTCCGTAACCCGAACTTTCCCGAATTCCTTGTTCTCGAAAATCTGAGGCATCTCCATGGACGAAACTCCTTTTGTAAAAGTTCCGTCCACGCTATCGGCCTCCCCGCAGGGGCGCACGGAAAAGCCGTCTAGATATGCCGTATTTACGGGAAAGATGAAAAGGCCCTGCCCGAGAGATCGGGCAGGGCCTTGTGTCGGCTCACGTTGTCGCGTAGGTTGCCCGGCGTGGGGCATGTTCTCCCGGTAAAGGAGAAAACCCCATGAAGCGCTTCCTCCGGGACGTGCTGGTCGGCTTTCTGGCCAGCTTCCTTGCGGCTGTGGCAGTTCACTTGCTGAACTTCTAAACGCCGCGCCCCGGTAGAGGTGCTATCTACCGGGGCGCAAAAACCGTAATTCAACGAGTTGTGGGGGACGTGCCCCACTGGGGCAGGGATTCGTACTCCCTGCCCCTTCTTTTTATCCACTCTTCAGCAGAAATGCAAGTTCACCTCACGCCCGCGCCCTGCCCTCAAAAAGTGAAAGCTGCCGACGAACGCCATATTTATTGAGAAAATGTGCGAACAGGTGGTATTGCCCCATTCCGGTGAGCATGGTTGTGACCGTGACAAACTGGTAGTCGTCTTCCGTATCGGTCGAGCGTTCCACCACGCGGAAATAGCCCTTGTCCATCATACGCTGCTTCGGCATGTTCCAATTGGCGCCCTTTCGCCGAATCAGGTACCCATCCTTGCGCAGATCACGGTAAAGACGGTTGGCGGCGATGGTTATGGCTCGCGACAGGATTTCATTTTCCGTCTGGGGCGTGCCGTAGCCACCTGTTTTACGGATGGCGGGAAGAACTTCTCCAGTCAGCCACTTTTGGAACGGCAGGGCCTTGGGCTTGTCCGAGCGCCCGAGGAAAAAATACAGGCCCTGTTCAATGAGCACAACCATCTCTTGCGTCCCGGAGGGGGTCACAACGGATGTGACCCCCCTCCATTCTGCTGGAATATGTGCAATCCGGGCATTGCCGTTCCATTCATAACCTAGGGCAAGCGCAACATCCTTTGCCACAAACAGCGGTTCTCCTGCTTTATCTCTGAAAGTGCGAACCGCTCCGAATTCCTTGTTCTCGAAAATCTGAGGCATCTCCATGGACGAAACTCCTTTTGTAAAAGTTCCGTCCACGCTATCGACCTCCCCGCAGGGGCGCACGGAAAAGCCGCCCAGATATGTCGTATTTACGGAAAAATGAAAAACTCTAGCCAAAAAATGAAAAAACTTAAAAAAGCATGGAAAAATGATTTCATTTTTCCCAAAAGGTTCACAAATAAAAAAAGTCCTCCTCTGCCATTTTTAGCAGAGGAGGACTTTTTCAATTCTTTTTATGCGCTATTCGCCAAGCAATGCCCCGTAGGGGGCAAAACTCTTTTGGGCCAATTCAGCGATTTGCATCACAAAGGGGAGATAATCCCCCTGCGTGGCGGCGATATCCAAATTTCGGTAATAGTCCGGGCGCGCATCCACGGGGACTATCACCGTGGGAAAGCCCACCCGCATGAGCTCGAAATTCATGATGAGCCGGGCCGTTCTGCCGTTCCCGTCCTTGAAGGGGTGGATGTTCACGAAATCCGCATGGACGCGGGCCGCGAATTCCACAGGATGCAGCGCACCCCGCGCCGCACCGTACCACCGGAAAAAGGCTTCCATCTTTTCGAGCACGCGCTCCGCCGGCGGCGGGATGTGCCCTGCACCGGAGATAAGCACGTTACACCGAATCCGCGCGCTCCGTTGAAATCGTACAGATTACTCGTACATTCTAGCGTATAGTGAATTTGGTATACGAAAAAAGGGCTTGTTGGATTTCAACAAGCCCTTGAAATTTATGGCGGAGAGGGGGGCCGTTAAAAATACTCCATAGTATAGTGAATTATCGTGGATAAAAATTTTTTCATTTTTTTATTGCCCCTAAAGTTGCCCCATCTTGTGTAGCTTGTCCCTTTATCCTTAAAAAAGCTCTTCGCGGGGCTCGTGGCCCTCTGCACCGGAACTCTAGGCTCTCAGGGGGTAAGGAATGGAAGGCACGGATAACTCCTCAGCTTCCAGAATGCAAGCGGCGATCGCATATGACTGTTGCGGTACGATACCGTTGCCGAGGGCCTTGAGGCGTTGCGTCCAGATCGGTACCAGCTCACGGGGAAGTAGCTTCACGCCGCCGGGTCTGTCCAGCCTTCCGGCACTCCCATCATCCACTCGATGAACGACGGGGCCGCGATATGCTTCCCGTGCGGACGCTTTTCGCGCCCGGTCAAACCGTATTCCAAGCCAATCAGATACGCGGACAGATTGCTGGTGCTCTCCCATGATTCGTTCGAGCGGAGCAAGAAGCCGAGCCCTTCCGTCAGCCCGCTGACT
>NZ_JNJP01000125.1 GCF_000701705.1 Bilophila wadsworthia ATCC 49260
CCTTCCCCCACGCCCCCATCCCCTCCCGCAAAGACTTTTACGCGTATCGAATCCCTGTTCGAAAAGACGGGAAAGTTTGATGGCTGGTTGTTTGAAGAGGAGCCATGTGGAAACAACGGCTGGAGTGGTCGTTGATGCGCGCTGCGGTTCCTCCGGAGGAACCGCAGGCAGGGGACGCTCCGAGCAAAAGCCGGTTCATAAGTGACAGTTGTATGGGATGAAGCCGTTTTGATGGAATGTTACGTGGCAGGCAAAATGACGATGACAGAGAGGAAAGACGCTCTTCCGTGCCGGATGCAGGATTTACCGCCCGCCGGGGCTCGGTTGTGCATGGCGGTCGGGCGTTTTCTGAAAGAGACGTGCGGCGTATCTCCGCACCATGTCATCGTGGCCTTTTCGGGCGGCGCGGATTCCACGGCGCTGGCCGTGATCCTGCGTTGCCTCGGCGTATCCCTCGTGTTGGCGCACCTCGATCATCGGCTTCGCCCGGAAAGCGGGGAGGAGGCGGAGTCCGCGCGGCGCTTCGCGGAACGGCTCGGCGTGCCCTGCATGGTGCGGCGCGTGGATGTGGAGGCGCTGGCGCGTTCGGAAGGGATCGGCCTTGAAGACGCGGGACGGCGTGCCCGGTACGCGTTTTTTGATTCGGCGCTCTTGTCTGAACGCGCGGAGTGGGTTGTTACCGGCCATCATCTTGATGATTTGAGTGAGGATGTGCTGATGCGGCTTGTGCGCGGTTCCGGCTGGCCCGGACTTGGCGGCATGAAGGCCGTGGATCCGGCCCGGCGTCTCCTACGCCCTTTGCTTGGGACGCCACGGGCGGAACTGGAGGCTTTTCTCCGCTCTCTCGGCGTGGACTGGATCGAAGACGCCTCGAACCGGAGCGATGCCTTCCGGCGCAACCGTATGCGCAATCATGTCATTCCGCTGTTGAAGGCTGAAAACCCTTCTTTTTCCCGCTCCACGCGCACGCTTTGGGAGCTTGCCCGTGAGGACGAACACTATTGGAACGAGGTGCTTGCCCCAGTGTTCGCGCAGCTCCGGGAGGAAAACGGCAGCCTCCTGTTGCCGCGTGCTGCCTTTGTCTCGTTGCCGCGTGCGGCGCGCCTGCGCGTATATGCCGGTTTGTTCCACCGCTTCGGGCGCGGACAGGCGCAGTCCGAAACGCTGTTCCGCTTGGATGAAGCCGCCGTCTCCTCCCGCAGCCGGAAGGTTTTTCAATTCCCCGGCGGCGTATGCATAACGACGGATGGTGACGGAGTGTTGATGAAGACCGGGGGAGGGGGGAAGAACCCCTTCTGAAGAACGGAGCCTTCTCCCCTCTCCACTCCAATATATCTATTTTTCTTCCATCAACGCCTTCAATGTCAAATAGACGCCCTCGTCATCAAGGCCAAGGCGGTGGCGGAGCTGGGCTTGCGTGCCGTGCTCCACAAAAGCGTCGGGCAGGCCGATGCGCTTGATGCGTTGCCCGCGCAGGGTTCCGTTGTCGACGAGGAGTTCCAGCACGGCGGAAGAAAAACCTCCGGCAAGGGCGTTTTCCTCGGCGAACAGTATGCGGTCGAAACGGGCTACCAGATCGAGAAGCTGCTTTTCAGGCAGAGGCTTGATCCAGCGGGCGTCGAATACGGCCACGCTGCGGCCCGTTTCGGTGAAAAGCCTTTCGGCGGCGTTCTGTGCCGCGACCACCATGCTTCCTACCGCAATAACCACGGCGTCCGTACCTTCGCGGAGCAGTTCGCCTTCGCCGAGGGGAAGGGGCGGCAGGGAAATCAGCGGTTCGGCGTTGGGCAGGGGGCGGCCGGGAGCTGAGCCGCGGGGATAGCGGATAACCAGCGGCTGACCGAGGTTCAGGGACGTGATCAACGCGGCCTGCAGTTCGGGTTCGTCGCGGGGAGCGAGTATCTTGATGTTCGGAATGTGGCGGAGGAACGAAAGATCGAACGCCCCGTGATGCGTGGGGCCGTCTTCGCCCACCAGCCCCGCCCGGTCAAGGCAAAGCGTCACGGGCAGCTTCTGAATGCACACATCGTGTATGATCTGGTCATAGGCACGCTGGGAGAAGGTGGAGTAGATCGCCACAAAGGGACGGTAGCCTTGCGAGGCGAGGCCTGCCGCGAAGGTGACGGCGTGCTGTTCGCAGATGCCCACGTCCGTGAAGCGGGTGGGAAAACGTGATTTGAAATGTCCCGTTCCCGTGCCGCTGGACATGGCGGCGGTCACGGCCACGATGCGGTCGTCCTCTTTGGCGAGCCGGCAAAGCGTTTCGCCGAAAATGTCTGTATAGGTCGGCGGAGCTCCGGCGGGTTTGGGCTGCGTCTGGCCTGTGGCGACGTCGAACTTGCCCAGCCCGTGGAATTTGGAAGGCTGAGCCTCGGCGGGCGGGTACCCCTTCCCCTTGCGGGTGAGCACGTGCAGCAGGACCGGCTGATCGTCGATGGAGGCCGCCATTCTCAGATGGCGTTCCACTTCCTCGATATTGTGCCCGTTCACCGGACCGATGTAGTTGAAGCGCAGGGCCTCGAAAAGCATACCCGGCGTGAATACGGTCTTGAGGCTGCGGTGCGTGCGATGGGCGTATTCCGCCATTTCATCGCCAATGCCGGGGATGGACTTGAGCCAGTCCTTGACTTCCCGGCGTACCCTGCGCGCCCAGCCGCGTTCCATGTTGCGGCTGAGGAAGAGGGACAACGCACCGACATTGTGGGAGATCGACATCTCGTTGTCGTTCAGGACCACGATGAGGCGCCGGCCCATGTCGCCCGCCTGGTTCAGCCCTTCAAAGGCCAGCCCTCCGGTGAGGGAGCCGTCTCCGATGACCGCGAGCACATGGTTTTTCTTTCCCGCCAGATCCCGAGCCATCGCCATGCCGAGAGCCGCGGAAACGGATGTCGAGGAGTGTCCGACGCCGAAATGATCAAACGGGCTTTCTTCGATTTTCGGAAAACCGCTGATACCTCCAAGCTGGCGCAAGGTATGGAAGTTTTCCGACCTTCCGGTCAGCAGCTTCCATGCGTAGCTCTGGTGCCCCACATCCCAGACGAGCTTGTCTTCCTCAGGGTCGAATACGGAAAGGAGCGCGAGCGTCAGCTCGACGACGCCGAGCGAGGGGGCCAGATGCCCTCCGTTGGCGGCAACCGTGCGGATAATGGTCTGGCGCAGTTCCGTCGCCAGGATCTGCTTGTCGGCGAGGGACAGGTCCGCCACCATGGAAGGGTGCGTGATGCGGGCGAGAAGGGGAGGAAGGGTACTATCCGTTTCGTTCATGAAGAGTGCGTTCCTGTGGTCTGGGCAGGTTGCCGGGGCTTGGGCGCGGGGCGCCTGCTTTGTGGTATGCGGAACTCCCTGTATAGCTCCGCCTTATCGAATTGGCAAACGGACCTTGCGGAGAGCGGTGCTCCCCGATGCGGGATCGGGGATGCTTCGCTCCATCGGTTTTTCAGTGGCTTTATTTGTTGCGCGTCACCAACATGAGCGCGAGCCCCTTGAGGAATGCGGCGTCCTGTCCGGAGAAGGCGCTCAGGCTGTCGACGGCTTTCTCGGCGAACTCCTGCGCCAATTCGCGGCTGCGGTCGAGCCCCATGAGTGAAGGATATGTGGTCTTGCCCATTTCGGCATCGCTTCCGGCGGGCTTTCCGAGCGTGGCGGTATCGGCGGTCTCATCAAGGATGTCGTCGACGATCTGGAAGGTGACGCCGAGCGCTTCGCCGTAGGCGCGCAGGCTGGCAATATCGGGTTCCGAGGCTCCGGCGAGGAGGCCGCCGCTGACGCAGGCCACGCGGAACATGGCTCCGGTCTTGAGGGCATGGAGCGTTTGCAGGGTTTCCAGGGGTACGTCCGTTTTCCCGGTGCAGTCCATATCGAGGATCTGTCCGCCGACCATGCCCGCGGAACCGGCGGCGGAGGAGACGGACGCCAGAGCCTCGAGCACCCGCCCGGCGGGAAGATCCTTTACGGTGGAGGCCATAAACCCGAAGGCGTCGGTCAGCAGGGCGTCGCCCGCAAGGATGGCGGTGGCTTCATCGAAGGCCTTGTGGCAGGAGGGGCGGCCACGGCGCAGATCGTCATCATCCATCGCGGGCAGATCGTCGTGGATGAGGGAGTACGTGTGGATCATTTCCAGCGAGGCGGCGAAGGGCATCACCGCTTCGGCGCTCAGGCCGAACAGGGCGGCGGTGGACAGGCACAGCACCGGACGGAGGCGCTTGCCGCCCGCGAGGAGGCTGTAATACATGGCTTCCTTGAGTCGTCCCTGCATGGGAATGGCGTCGAGGCAGTGCTGAAGATATGCCTCCACCTGCGCGCCGCGTTCGGCGAGGATCGTCTTGACCTGCTGGGAATCGTAAGGGGTGCTCATGAATGGGTCCTTTATGTGGTTTCTCGGGCGGGAAATCATCCTGACGGCATGAAAGCGTCCGCATCGCTTCCAGTGTCTTCCGTTCTCTGGTTCCAAGGGGTTTGTGAGCAGCGGGGACAGGGATCGGGCACGCGGGAAGAGGAAAAAGAAGAACACAGCAAAGGCCTTTTGTCAGTACCTTCCGGTTTGTCCCCGCTCGCCGGAGCCTTATATCTTTTTCGCCAATCCTCATGGTTGTCCGGTTTGCGCCCGGCGGCATTTCTGCTGCGCGGACTCCCCATCGGCCGGAGTTTTGCGGGGGGAGGCGGGAGGGAGCTTTTTTTACAAAAAGTTCCCTCCTCCGGTCCTATTCCCCTTCCTCGTCAAGCTTCTTTTCGTCAAAAGGCTCCAGACCTTCCTCGGTGAGAAGGCGGACTTCGTTGCGGGCTTTTTCCAACTGCTCGCGGCAGGAGCGGGAGAGCGTCAGCCCTTCCTTGTACAAGCGAACGCTGTCCTCAAGCGGAAGTTCGCCGTTTTCCAGCGAGGCGACGACTTCTTGAAGTCGGCGCAGCCGATCCTCGAAGGACGGGGTTTTCTTGGCGGCCATGCGGGCTCCTATTGTTTGGGGACAAGGGAAAGGGGATCGACGGCGACGCCGAGGATATTGACCCCAAGATGCAGGTGCGGGCCGGTCACGCGCCCGGTCGCACCCACGAGGCCGATTTGCTGTCCGGCCTTGACCATCTCACCCGGTTTCACATCGAGGCGGGACATGTGCGCATAGGAGCTGACGACGCCTTGCCCGTGATCGAGGTAGACGGTATTCCCCGCAAAATACATGTTCTGAGCGATGGTCACCTTGCCGTCGGCCACAGCCTTGATCGGCGTGCCTTCCGCACCGCGCAGATCGACGCCGCGATGGTAGGAGCGGAGTTCGCCGTTGAACATCCGCCTGCCGCCGAAGGCGCTGGTCACCACACCGGGAACGGGGCGCTGGAATTCGCCGCGCCAGTAGCGTTCCGGCGTCACGCGGTTGATGGCCTCGCTGGATTTTTTGCGTTCGGCGTCGATGCGCTTCATGGCTTCCTTGGGTGGGTTCACGAAGGTTTTCTTGACCGAAATCTGCTGCTCGGGCCATTTCACCTTGAGGACTTTCACGGTGGCCTTTCCGGTCAGCGTCCCGGCGGTGGCCTGTACGATCAGATCCTTGTCGGCGTTGACGGGCACGGGAAGCAGGGCTTCGGCGATGCGGTGCCCGCCGTCCGCCACCGTGGGCGCGGCAATGTTTTTGCCCAGCCACGTGAAGGTGAGCTGGGGCAGCTGCTCGTCAATGACGACGCGGACTTTGACGGCGGAACCCTGTTTGGCTTCCTCCGGGGCATGGATGGTCAGCGATGCGGCCAGCGCGCCGCCGCACAGAAGCAACGTCAGGCACACGGCCAGCAACGCGATCCGGCAGTTACGGGATATCATGGGACTCTCCAGTTGCGCGGACGGCGGTTACGCGGGTATCCGCTTCGCCGTCGCGGATTTTGACGGTCAGGGATGCGCCGGGCTGCACATCCAGAATGCTGCGGACGAAATGGCCGTCCGCCGTAAAAGCATAGGCATAGCCCCGCTCCAGCGGCCCTTCGGGGTCGAGTCCGCGAAGCCGCAGATCGTGGCGTTCCAGCTGGCGCTCCAGCCCTTCGAACTGCCGGGCAAAGCGTTCTTCCAGCCGGGAAGAGGCCGTGTCCAGCCGTCCCCCGATCTGCTCAAGCCGCAGGGCTTGCGCCTGCCGCAGGCGGCGGGTCAGGGCCGCCGTTTGCTCCAGCCGCGTATCCAGCACACGGGATTCCGCGTAGCGGGACATTCCGGCTTCCAGAAAACGCAGCCGTGCATCAGTCCGTTCCAGCTTCTGTTCCAGCGCGAAATCCAACCGGCGGGCAAGGGTGCCGAACCGCTCCTCAAGCCGGGCAAGGCCGCGTTCCGGCGAAAGCCACGCCAGAGCCCTGCCAAGCGTGTCCAACCGCTGATCGGCTTGGGAAAGGCGCCGCTCGGCGGCTTCCAGCAGGTTCGCTTCCAGATCGTCCACGAGCTGCGCATACCACTGGCGTTCCGGCCAGAGAAGCTGCGCGGCGTGGCTTGGCGTCGCGGCACGCAGGTCCGCGACCATATCGGCGATGGAGGTGTCGACTTCGTGGCCGATGCCCGCCACTATCGGGATGCGTGAGCGGTACACGGCACCTGCCACGCGTTCGTCGTTGAAGGCCCACAGGTCCTGAAGCGAGCCCCCGCCCCGGATGAGCACAAGCACGTCGGCCCAACCGCGCCGGTTTTCGTCGTCCAGCGCCTCCGCGATGCGGGGTGGGGCGTCGTCGCCCTGCACGGGGACGGGGTGGATGCGGATTTCGCAGCCGGTACCGCGCTCTCCGGACAGCCGCAGGAAATCCCGGATGGCGGCTCCGGAGGGGGCTGTGATCACGGCGACGCGGTGCGGGTGTTCGGGGATGGGGCGTTTGCGTTCGAGGCTGAAATAGCCTTTCTCCGCCAGCTTGCGCTTGAGGGCTTCCAGCGCCAGATGGAGCTGCCCTTCGCCGCTGTCCTGCGCGAGTTCGACCACAAGCTGATAGCCGCCGCGCGGAGCGTATACGGTAAGGCGTCCCGCGCAGATGACCTGCTGGCCGTTTCTCAGCGTCCCGGCGAGGCTCATCCGCGGGCCGTCCTCGAACACTTCTCCGGTCAGGGGATCGAACGTTTCGCGCTCTTTCTGGCTGCCTTTGAACCAGACGGCCTGGAGCAGGGCGTTTTCATCCTTCAGGGAAAAATAGATGTGCCCGGACGAGGGCCGGGATACGTTCGTGACCTCGCCGCGCACCCAGACGTAGGGAAAGCCGCTTTCCACGGCATCCTTGATTTGTGCGGTCAGTTGGCGGACGGTGAGGATGGACATGAGGGGATGGGGCCTCCGGCGGACAGGGCTCCGCCCTGTACCCGCAAGGGGCGAGCCGCCCCTTGACCCGGCACGTTGTGAGCCGGGGCGGGTGATGGGTGTTTCTTTCGCCCGGAATCGGGCTTTATGTGGCATGGCGATGAAACGGCAAGGCCGCTTCATCGCCATAACAAAATGTGTTTGAGGAAACTCCCTTCGTGCTTCCTCCCCACCAGTCGAAAGTCTTGGGAGGGAGAGAGGAGGGGGCTTGGGGGAGGGGAGAGGGAACCTTTCTCCAGA
>NZ_JNJP01000126.1 GCF_000701705.1 Bilophila wadsworthia ATCC 49260
ACGCGACCGTATGCAGCGGAAGCGGTAGAAGTATGAAGGCATTGGGGAGGGGGAGGAGAAACTTTCTTCAGAAAGTTTCTCCTCCCCCTCCCCAATGTTCCTCCACCTTTTACTTAAAACCCGATGGTCTTGCTTTCCCCCCACATAATCGCCGGATGCTTGGGATCGGCGTTCCAGAGGGCTTCGCGCACGGTCATCTTCCGGACGTCGGTATCAATGCTCACCACCTGAAAGGAAAGGAGCTTCTCGTCCTTGCTGGACGCATTGCCCTTCATGGGAGAATCCACGCGGAACACGGGCATGGCGATGTCGTTGTCCGGGCCGCCCCACGTGTAGAACTCGTTGTAATTCTCGTTGCCGTGGAAATACGCAACGATGGAGGGATGCTTCTTGAGGAACGCCGCAAGCTCCCGGTGTTCCTTGACCGGGATTTCCTTGGCCTTTTGAACGCTGGACACGTCGGAAACCAGATTCTCGAACTTGTCCTTGGCGTTGATGTCCCCGGAACCGTTGGGATTGATGAGGTGCTTGGCTTCAATATCCGGCTGATCGTGGGTGAACAGCAGCACCGGCTTTCCGGAAGGGACGTTGGCCAATTGCGCGTCGAGCCATGCCCGAGCCGCGCTGTCGGGCCACATCTGCACGAAAAGCAGACGCACGCCGCCGTATTCCCGGTTCAGGAACACCTTGTCCCGCTTGGCGTCAAAGGCTTCGGGCGCCAGCGAAGTGTTGTTCGCGCGATTGTACATGGCGAGCAGAGAGCCGTTGTCCTCCGCAGGGGTCATCGCCTTGTAGAACCCCACAGCGTTGGTCACGTCGTGGTTGCCGGGAATGGCCAGCACTTCAGCCGCCTTCCCCGCACGGTCCTTGAGCGAAACGCCGTTGATATACTGCTTCTCGAACAGGTCCCAGCACTCCGTGGCCGAGGGGATCAGGCGCTCGTCGGTCCCTTCCATGCGGTTGGCGATGTCGCCGGTGGAGATCACCGCATCGGCCCACTGCACGGGCTGTCCGGCCCGGACGCCGCCGTCCTCGGGAAGCGAGATCCCGGGAAGCGTATTGATGGCCTGCACCATCGCCGCGTTGACTTCGCGGGAGGACACCTTGTCCAGCCCACGGAATGCCTTACGGGTGATCCCGTAATGCTGGTCAGAGGTATAGACAAACTGAACCAGCTCGGCCCGTGCCGGGGCCAGCAGGCTCATCAGCAGAAGCAGTGCGGCCACGGCACCCATGAGGCCCTTGTTCAACAGCCTGCCGGAAAGTCGATACGTCATTTTCATTCTCCGAATAAAAGTTTGGCCCGTCTAGAGACAGGCCCAACTGATACGCCGCTTCCGTGACGCCTTGGCGAACGGACGGATACAATTCCGTGAAGGACGAAACGAAAACCCTCCCCCGTTTGGACGGAGGAGGGAAACTTACTCCGCCACGTATCCCTGCGCCTCCGCAAGGCCGAGAATCGTATTGGCGTAGATATCTATACGGTTATAGGTCTTGATGACCTTCTGCTTCTGGGCGCGGGTCGCGGCCTTGTTCCAGCCGTGCTGCGCGAGGTAGTTGGCGAGGCTCGCCACGGCGTCGGGCACGGTAAACAGGTTCACCACGCCGTCCCCGTTGCCGTCGGCTCCGTAGTGGCTGATATTCGTGGGCATGAACTGACACAGCCCGATAGCCCCGTAAATGGAGCCCGGCATGGCCAGCGCGTCCTCGCCGGACGAGCGGATATTCTTGAGCAGAGCGACCAGTTCCTTGTAGGCCCAGTCCGAACGCTGCTCCATGCGCTGCTGAATCCAGCTTTGGCGATCGGCCGCTGTGGAGCCGGGAAGCTGGGCCACATACGTGGAAATGGCCTCGGGCCGCCGGGATGAGGCCATGCTCGCCAGCGTGTAGAACGCCTTCTCCTTGCCCAAGAACGTGCCGAGGCGGGTTTCCACGAACAGGAGCGACACGGAAATCTGGCGCGGCACGCCGAACGTCCGTTCGGCATAATCGAAGGCCGGCTTGTTGGCCTCAAGGAAGGCCCGGCATTTCTCCACGTTCCCGGCGGTGATCACGCCGGGATAGACCAGCGGCTTGGGCCGGGCGGGCGTTGTGGGCTTTGAGGACGGCGGCGTGGGTTTCGGCTTGGGAGCGAAGGCCTTGGTATACAGCTCCTTGATCTTGCGGCCCATGGGGTCCTGCGACGGCATGCCCATTGAGGCGAAGAGCACCGGCAAATCCGGGCCGTCCAGACCGTCGGCACGCAAGCGCTGGTACAGGGGCAGCCATGCCGAGGGGATCGCGCCGTTTGTGTACGAACCCTGATAGGACGGATATTGAGGCGGCTGCACTTGCACGCCGGATTGCGCGTACACGATCCGGTTCTGCGCGCACCCCGCTCCAGCCAACGCCAGCAAAAGCAAAACGGCGCTCAAAGTACGCCGCATCACGGAACTCTCCAAAACACTCTCCTGTTTTTGCATTGAATAGGGAAACGACCCTCTTCAAAAAAGACGGTTCACCACGTCTTTCTAAACGTTATCCGCCCCTCCAATTCTCCCAGTCCATAAAATCCCTGCTCCCGGCCTCTCCACAGGCCCAAAAGACCAACAGGGAAAGCCGCGAACAGGGATTCGATAAACGTGAAGTTTTGCGGGTGGGGGTCCGGGGGAGGACGCTCCTTTCAAAAAGCGCCCTCCCCCGGTTATGCTTTACACATTCTGCAACACCCAGGACACCCTGCCGAGGATACGCCCCGGGCAGTCCTGAGGGAGCAACGCCACGCCGGGATGGGCGGGCTGTTCCGTCCTCAGGATGAAACGGTCATGATCGCCGTCGAGGAACAGGCGCTTAAGCGCCACGCCCTCATGCGGCATGTATACGGCGTACACTTCGCCGGAAATGGGGTGCGTACGCGAAGTATCCACCCCGACATAAGCCCCGCGGCGGACCAGCGGGGAAAACGAATCCGATTCGATATGAAACACGAGCGTCTGCGCATTGACATAGGACTGCGGCAGGGCAATCTTGCCCGAAGTCTGCAAATCCGGGGCGGGATGCCCCTCTTCATACGCGCATTGCGTCGAATAGACCTTAGTCAGCGTGCTGATGGCGTTGGGGTCCGCATAGTGGGCCGGTTCCTCGTGGAACCCTTCCGGCGGGCCTTCGACCGGCGTGTATACCTGATCGATCTTCAGGAACATCGGGCCGGTGCCGCTCTTGATCCAATCGGGGTTGAGCCCGAACTTTTCGAACAGTTTCATGTACCAGTCGGAAGGGATCGAATTCCGACGCTTCGCATCCGAAATGCTTGACTGCCGTATTTCAAGCACGGCGGCCAGTTCCGTTTGGGTTCTGGCATTCGTCGCACAACGGATGCGGTCATAAACTTCCTGAAAAAACGTCATTGAAAAACTCCATACCCCCGGGGTTATCTGATGGGGGCGAGGAAAGGGTCATCGTTCGTAATCACAATGCGGGAATTTTGCTCGAAGCCCTTCTTGAGCGCTTCAAGCCCGCGCTGAAACTTATAGAAGTCCGGGGCGCGGGAAAAAGCTTCCGCAAAAACCCGTGCCGCCGTCGCATCGCCCTCACCACGGATGACGGATGAACGGCGGTTGGCCTCTGCCAGTATAACTGCCCGTTCCCTGTCTGCTTCGGAACGGAGTTTTGTCGCTTCTTCGACACCTTCGGAGCGGTACTGCTTGGCCTGGCGCTCGCGTTCGGCCCGCATCCTTCCGAAAATGGCCCGCTGGTTTTCGGCGGGCAGGTCGGTGCGCTTGATGCGCACGTCAACAACTTCAATACCATACTCTTTCATGATGTCCGAAGCGCGGCGGGTCACGTCGGCCATGATACCGCTGCGTTTGCTCGAGACGACCTCGGTCAGGCTGTGCCGACCAACCTGGGCGCGCAACTGGGAGTACACCACGTCGTCAAGACGGGCCTGGGCTCCCGGGATCGTGCGCACCGATCTGTAGAACTGCAAGGGATCGATGATCCGCCAGCGAGCGTAGTTATCGAGAACTATAGTCTTTTTATCGCTGGTCAAGGCCTCTGCGGCCCTTGCCTCATAATCTAATACGCGCGCGTCGAAACGCACGACGGTTTGGATAAGCGGAATCTTGAAATGCAGGCCCGGCCCGAACACCTTGTCCACGGGATCGCCGAGCTGGATCACCAGCGCCTTTTCCGTCTGATTGACGATAAAGATGCTCTGGGAACCGATCATAACCAGAATGATGATCAGGCCGATCAGAAAGGGAAAACGCTTTTCCATCAGTTATTCCCCCTCGGTCTGCTCAGGGTTGCTTCCGGAAGCTGGGTCCCGGAAGGTTGTTCTTGGGGCGCAATCTTCCCGGCGGACGGGGCGGATTGCATGAGCGGCAACAGCGGCAGCACGCGATCGGCGGCGTCCTTCGGGAGAACGAGCTTTTCCATGCCGGGACGGCTGAGAATTTCTTCCATAGTTTCAAGATACATGCGCTGCTTCGTGACGTCCTTGGCCTGCTCGTACTCCTTGAGGAGCGCGAGGAAGCGGTTGGCTTCGCCCTCGGCGTTGCGGATACGGGTTTCCTTGTAGGCCTGCGCCTGGTTCTCCACCTCGGCGGCGAGGCCGCGCGCCTTGGGGATGAGCTCGTTGCGGTAGGCTTCGGCTTCGTTGATGATACGGCTCTTGTCCTCGCGGGCGCTGGCGACGTCCTTGAAGGCGTCGCTGACTTCCTTGGGCGGGTGGACGTCCTGAAGCTGGACAGCTATGACGCGCACGCCGACCTTGTAACGGTCGAGGATTTCCTGCAGAAGCTGCGTGGCTTCCGTCTGGATCTGGAGCTTGCCGTCCGTCAGCGCGGAGTCGATGAGGCTGTTGCCGATGACTTCGCGCATGGCGGCTTCCGCGGCGTTTTTGACCACGGCGGCCTGATCCGTCACATTGAACAGATATTCCACCGGATTCTTGATCTGGTACTGGACGCTGAACTGTACGTTGACGATGTTTTCGTCGCCCGTGAGCATACCGGACTCTTCGGGCAGGGAACGGTTCGCCCCCTGCTGGAAAGTGCGGCCCTGCCCTACGGAGCGGAAGCCCACTTCCACACGCTGGACTTGCGTGACTTTGGGCTTGTAGACGGTTTCTATGGGAAAGGGCAGCGCGTAATGCGGGCCGGCTCCGACCGTGCGGTCGTATTTGCCGAAGCGCAGGACAACGCCCTCTTCATCGGGATTGACGATATAGATGCCGGAAAGCAGCCATACGGCGACGAGCGCGACAAGGATCCACTTGACCTTGCCGCCGGCGGGCGCGGAGAGATGGGGCAGGCGCTTGAAGGCGTCGGAGAACTTCTCGTAGTCCGGCCCCTTGCCGCCGCCGTTGCCGCTCCCACTGCCGAAAGGCGGCTCTTCGTCGTTCTTATTGTTATTATTGTTGTTATTACTGTTGTTATTGCTGTTACCCCAGTTCTGCCTCTGCCGTTTCTCTTGGAGCTTGTCCCAGTCCCAGTTCATCAAGATTCCTTATATGGCCAGAAAAACTCCTCCGTGCCGGAACATGCGGGGCGCACCGGCACAGGCCGGGCATCGCACGTCCCCTTCGGAGGGGGGCAAATCCATCCGGGCGCAGGCGGGATCCGTCCGTTCCGGGATTGCCTGCCAAATGGATTCAGAGTTTACAAAATATAGGTCATCCTGCACAGACGGTCAAGTTCATTTAGTTTTTTTCTTCCAAGAACGCGACTTTCGCCGTTCTAACGACCAGAAGGCACGCATTATCCTGTTGCCGTCCGCCAAGCCTTTTTCCTTCTCATTTGCGGGCGGAGGGGGTGTCTGCTATAAAAAGGGTTGCGGCCACTCCAATCTCAAACGCATCAAGGCCGCATCATATGAAAACCGGCCGATACGGTTCTTTATGTACTCAACGCCTCTCTTTTTCTAACATGCCGTACACACTTTGCACGCCTTACAACGGGCACATCCGGAGGAAAAAAATGAACGCAGGCAACGTATTTCGCGCTTATGATATTCGCGGCGTCGTGGACAAGGATTTCAACGCCGAATGGGTAACCCATCTCGGGAAAGCCTGCGGCACCTATCTGGCCGGCAGGGGCATCAGCAGCGCGGTCATCGGCTATGACTGCCGCCACTCCTCGCCCGCGTATCACGACGCGCTTGTGGAGGGTATCCTGTCCACCGGGACCGATGTGATCAGCATCGGCATGGTCCCCACTCCCGCGCTCTATTTTGCGGTCAAGCACCTCAACCGGCAGGGCGGCGTCATGATCACCGCCAGCCACAACCCGCCGGAATACAACGGGTTCAAGGTATGGGCCGGACAGTCCACCATTCACGGCGAAGAAATCCAAAAGATCAAGGCCATTTTTGAGGAAGGCGCCTTCGCCGAGGGCACGGGGACGGCTTCGCGCATCGACATCATCCCCACGTACAAGCAAGATATCCTCAGCCGCTTCAAGCTGGCCCGCCCGGTCAAAGTGGTGCTCGACGGCGGCAACGGCGCGGGCGGTGAAATCTGCGCGGACATCCTCATCAAACTCGGCGCAACGGTCATCCCCATGTTCTGCGAGCCGGACGGCGATTTCCCCAACCACCACCCCGATCCCGTCGTAGAGGCCAACATGCAGGCGCTCATGGCCCGCGTGAAGGAAGAAAAGGCCGATCTCGGCATCGGGCTGGATGGAGACGCCGACCGCCTCGGCATCGTCGATCCCGACGGGCGCCTGCTTTTCGGCGACGAAGTCCTGTCCCTCTACGCCCGTGAGCTGCTGACCCGCAAGCCCGGCTCCACGGTCATCGCGGACGTGAAGTGCTCCAGCCGCCTTTTCAACGACATCAAGGCGCACGGCGGCACCCCCATGATGTGGACCACCGGGCACTCCATCATCAAGGCCAAGATGCAGGAAGTCGGCGCTCCGCTCGCCGGTGAAATGTCCGGCCACATGTTCTTTGCCGACAACTGGTACGGCTTTGACGACGCCATCTATGGCTCGGCCCGGTTTGTCGCCCTCTTCTCGGCGCAGGACAAGCCCATGACCGAACTCCCCGGCTGGCCCGCGTCCTTCGCCACCCGCGAAATCAACATCCCCTGCCCGGACAACGCCAAGTTCGCCGTGGTCGAAAAGGTGAAAGCCCATTTTCGCGCCCTCTACGACACCATCGAGCTGGACGGCGCGCGCGTGAATTTCCCCCACGGCTGGGGGCTTGTCCGCGCGTCCAACACCCAGCCCGTCCTCGTCACCCGCTTCGAAGCGGACAGTGCCGAGGCCCTCGCCGCCATCCGCGAAGAGATGGAAACCCCGCTGAAAAAGTGGATTGAGAAAGCCGAGTAAGAAAGGAAATTGGGGAAGGGAGGGGGAACTTTCTAAAGAAAGTTCCCCCTCCCTTCCCCAAACCCCA
>NZ_JNJP01000127.1 GCF_000701705.1 Bilophila wadsworthia ATCC 49260
CACTCCCAGACCGTATGACTTAAACTTTGTAATTGCTTCATAAAAAGCCTCCTTGTTCTGCCTTGAGCGGTTCGGACAAGGAGGTTTGCTGTTTTAGGGAATTGTCAAACTGCAGGAGCCCCCCGGCTTAGCCGGGGGATCACGTCAAGGATTCGACCTTACCCAGTCCCTGCTCTCGGCTTTTCCTGTCGGCGCTTTTAACGGATTGTATCCAACCTCTTCATATGAAGGGCTGCTGAACAAGATTGTTCAGCAGCCCTTCTGCTTCCAAGAAAAAACGCCACGCCCTGTCCCCTGGCAAAATGGGAACGCCGCAAACAGGGATTCAATACAATCGAAAAGTTTAGGAAGGAAAGAGGAGGGGGGAGGGAACCCTTTTTAAAGGGTTCCCTCCCCCGGTTCCATATCCATACCCTACTCTTCCTCTCCCCCCTCCACACTCTCAACGTCTTCAACTTTCTTCTTTTGGGGCTTTTCGGTGAGCTTGCGGAAGACGAACACATCGACGCTGCGGCCTTCGGTCGCCTCAAGGGGAAATTCGGCACGCGCGAGGGCGCGGTGCCCGCCCGCATTACCGAGCGCACCAAGACGTGAGGCGGCGAATTCGCCAAGATCGACATGACCGTCGCCCCGGAAGATGACAACGACAGTATCGTTGTACACGCCGCAAACGCCGACCCACTTGATGCTGTGAACATGCGTAAAGAAATCCGCAACCACCACGAGTATATCGGGGTTCTCCACCGTATCCAGATAACAGTAGGCCCCTGAGCCGCACTGATGCATGGACGAGAAGGCGCGCGCAAAGTATTTGAGCCACTCGGGGAGGTATTCGCTGCGGGTGATGCGCGTGAGCAAGGCGGTGTCCCCGTGAGCGGCGAGATACTGGTAAGCGCGCAGGTCGATTTCCGTGCCCGTGCGGGTAAACGTGGCGGTATCCGTACGGATACCGTATTGCAGGGCGGTGGCAAGCCGGATGCCGGGCCGGATGTGGTAAGCCCGCAGGTACTCCGTGAGCAATGTGCTCACCGCGCCGTACTGGGGCCGGATGTCCACATAGGCGGCATCCACGGGATGCTCGGGGACAGCCGGATGATGATCGATAACAATGGAAAACGGGATACCCGCAAAGGCGGGGTTGTGATGCGGCTGCGAATCGACCATCGCAAAATGTGAATAGGAGGCTTTCAACTTGTCGGTCAGCGGAAGCATGGGGATGCGCAGATACCGGATCATCGCCAGATTGTCCGGCCGCGAAATTTCATTGATCCGGGCAATGGTGACTTTCCCGGTACGATGGGACATGATCCGCTTGAGGGCCATAGCCGACGCCATCGCGTCGGGATCGGCATTGATCACGATGAGCCAGTCGTCATTGCGGTTGAATAATTCCAGCAACTGCGTAAGACGCGAACTGAGTTTGCGAGTGGACGACATGATGACTCCTTTCAGATTTCTCTGTGAAGTCAGGCTAGCGCCTTCCGCAAACTTTTTCCAGTAGCATAAAGACGAAAAGGACCAAAACCGTGCAAGAAACCATGCCTTCCGGCGCATTCCGCGCGCTTCGCCCCATCATCCTCGCCTCATCCTCTCCCCGCAGGCGCGAACTGCTCGGCAGCCTCGGCATCGACTTCACCATCAAGGTTGTGGACGGCTCCGAACCCGCCCCCACGCTGGAAGACGATCCCGCCGCCTATGCCATGCGGGCGGCGCAAGCCAAGGCCGAAGCCGTAGCCCGCGCCGCCGGGCCCGAAACGCCCGACGCGGTGGTCCTCGGGTCCGATACCATCGTCGTACTGCACGAGGAACACGGCCCGATCATCCTCGGCAAGCCCGCCAGCCGCGACGAAGCCCTCGCCATGCTGCTGCACCTCTCGGGCCGGACGCATACCGTATACACGGGGTGTTGCATCATCTGGCTGTCGGCTCATGGGGAAAGCCGGACGGAACTGTTTTACGACGCCGCCGACGTGACCTTCGCGGAGTGGCCCGAAGACGTGCTCCGCGCCTACGCGGCCACCGGCGAATGCGACGACAAGGCCGGCTCCTACGCCATACAGGGCCTCGGCTCCTTCCTTGTCTCGGGAATCAAAGGCCAATGGGCGACAATCGTGGGCCTCCCCGTACTTGCCGTGGCGCAAAGGCTTATGGAAGGGGGAAGTATCGCTCCTCGTCACTGTTTGGGAACAAATCCTTTATCGAAATAGAGGACACCCGCACCCAATTTTGAGTCGAATGCAGGACCAAAGCTGGACGTATCCATCCCCATGCTTGAGACTATATTTTGGGCTTGGCGGATCTGTGCATCACTCAAGTTGGCACGGTAATTGTCCTTAATCAGGTTGATGGACTTTCCGTCATTGGAATGAGCAACCATCTGCTGAATCCAACTCTCGCCGTTACTGTTCTTATGAACCTGAAAAGTCAATGTATCTCCGCTCGCATTAGTGTATTGCAAATCGACATATGCACCGTTGCCACCTTGATTTACAATATTCTTTACTGTGTAGGAGACTCCATTGCCGAGAGAAATAACTTCACCCAAGATGTCATCACGAAAATCATGGCTGTCGGTAGCCAGTACTCTATCAAGATAGCCGAGCACCGCCTGAGAAAAATTTCCACTGAGCCCTTTTTCATCAGTGCACGACGGCAAATACAGTTTGCCCCCCGTCTCTACCGCCGTGTCGCTGTCGCCACGCTTGGCGTAGATAGCCACCCCGGAGGTGGTAAGGGTCCCGCCGCTGGCGCTTTTGTCAATACCGAGAGAAAAATCGCCGAACTTACTTTTGCCGTCGTCACTCAGCTTACTGATCTCGCTGACTTCCTCCACAGCCTTATCACACGGCTTTCCCTGCAAGATCTGTTGCCCGAAAGAAAGCTGGATGCGGGACTGCGCTTCGGCCACGGCGGAAAGGGCGGCCTTTTTCTCGGCGTCATCCTGCATATCAAAATACTTGGGGACGGCGACAGCCGCGAGGATGCCGAGGATGACCAGCACGGATATGATTTCGATCAGGGTAAAACCCAGACGATAAGGAGAAAACTTCATAGATTCCCCGGCATGGCGGTAGGGTGACAATTGGGGCGGGACTGCTTATCTGTAAATAACTGACTGAGGAAAATATACAAGATCACTCGGAAGAACTTTTTCCAGCCTCGAATGAGCGCAGCGCTTTTTCAAAATCGTCCCAGCTCCGGCAGGCAATGATATCCGCCCTGAGCTGTTTCGAACCTTCGATGTGCCGGACGTAACGTGGCACGATGGTCCGCATCTTGAGCAACGCCACCTTTTCCGTGCTGAGTTCCCGGGCGAGCCGCGCATGTTCCCGGATGCGGGCGAGCAGCGTCGCCACATCGGCAACCTCGGGTTCACGCCCGGCGAGCAGATCAAGATGCGCCTTGAAAATCGCCGGATCCCGCAAGGCCCCGCGCGCGTACATGACGGTATCCACGCCCGTTTCGGCGAGGCAGCGTACACCGTCCTCCGCCGTGAACAAGTCCCCGCTGGCGATGACGGGTAAGGAAACAAGCGCTTTCAACTCGCTGAGATATTCCCAGCGCGCCGTCCCGGTGAAGCCCTGCTTCGCCGTGCGGGGGTGCAGCGTCAGCCAGCCCGCGCCGAGCGCCTCCAGCGCCGGGGCCAGCACTCGCCACGTTTCGGCGGCGGGGGAACGTCCCGGCTCATCCCAGCCGAGGCGCAGCTTGAAGCCTACGCGTCCGCGCCCGGCAGCCCGGATCAGGGCTTCGGCAACGGCCAGGGCGTTGTCGATGTCTTTGCACATCGCCGCGCCGGACCCCGTGCGCGCCACCTTGGGGACGGAGCAGCCCATATTGCAGTCGAACCAGACGAACCCCTTGTCCCTGAGCTGCCCGGCCGCCGCCTCCATGAAAGGTGCCTCGCTGCCGAACAGCTGGACGACGACAGGCCCGTCCTCCGGGCAGGTGGCGAACAGTTCCGCCGTGCCGGGGCTCTTGTAGATGAGCCCCTTGGCGCTGATCATCTCAGTGCAGCAGACCGCCGCGCCGAACCGGCGGCACAACAGGCGAAAAGGCAAGTCCGACCATCCGGCCAGCGGGGCGAGCCACGGCTTGTCGGGAGCGAAAGGCAAAAAAACGTCGTTCGGCAAGGTGGCCACCATCGGTCGCCCGTCCGCCGTGGGAGGTTCTCCGTCCCGGCGGCCCGGCGAGGCTTGCGTACAATCTGTACATTATTGTTCGGACAGGGTATTGATAGTGCCTCAACATGAAGGCCTAGCCGCTTCTTAACCCGTTTTAACCACGAATGCCAACCCGTATACGAGAGCATACATGTCTTTGAAAATAGTCACTTATCCTAATCCGCTTCTTGGCAAGCCCAGCCTCCCCATCACTGAAGTCACCGACGAGATCCGTAAACTCGCCGAAGAAATGACCGAAGCGATGTACAAATCGGACGGCATCGGCATTGCCGCGCCGCAGGTGGGCCAGCTCATCCGTCTCGTCATCATCGACGTCACCGGCCCCGAAAAGCGCGAAGGGAAAATGGTGCTGGTCAATCCCGTATGGACGCCCCTTCCGGACGCCGGGTATGTGGAAAGCGAGGAAGGCTGCCTCTCCGTGCCCGACTACCGTTCCAAGGTCCGCCGTACCGCCCGGGTCCACGTCGAAGCCACCGATCTGGACGGCAACCCCGTCAGCTTCGACGCGGACGATATCCTTGCCATCTGCGTCCAGCATGAAATCGATCACCTGGACGGCAAGCTGTTCATCGACCGTATCAGCCGCCTCAAGCGGATCATGTTCGAAAACAAGCTCAAGAAAGGCACCCGTCAGAGTCAGGTGAAATAGATGGCCGCTCCGGAACAGAAAATGCGCGTCGTATTCATGGGGACGCCGGATTTCGCCGCCACGGTGCTCCGACATGTGGCGGCATGGCCCGGCTGCGAGGTCGTCGCCGCCTATTGCCAGCCCGACCGCCCCGCCGGGCGCGGGCACAAACTCCAGCCGCCCGCCGTCAAGGTGCTGGCGCAGGAGCTCGGCATTCCGGTCTTCCAGCCGCTCAACTTCAAGGACGAAGCCGACCGCGCCGCGCTCGCCGGGCTCCGCCCCGACGCGCTGGTCGTCGCCGCCTACGGCCTCATTCTGCCCCAATCCGTGCTGGACATCCCGACCATCGGGCCTTTCAACGTCCACGGCTCGCTCTTGCCCCAGTACCGGGGCGCGGCCCCCATCCAGCGGGCGATCATGGACGGCAACCACCTCACGGGGATCACCATCATGCGGATGGAGCGCGGGCTTGATACCGGGCCCATGCTGTTGCAGCGCGCGCTCGGCATCGGCATCGACGACACCGCCGCCACCATGCACGACGAACTGGCCGATCTCGGCGGGCGTCTCATGGTGGAAGTGCTCCGGCAGTACGCCGACGGCGATCCCTCCACGCCCATCCCGCAGGAAGAGGCGCTGGCGACCTACGCCGCCAAGCTGACCAAGGCCGACGGGCACATTGACTGGGATGAGGACGCCGCCGTCATCCATGCCCGTATCCGGGGCGTGACCCCGTGGCCCGGCGCACAGACGGTATTCCTGCTGCCGGGGCGCGATCCCCTGCCCGCGCTGCTTCAGCCGGGCCGGGTAGGTGAGACATTCACTGGTGGGCACCCCGCTCCGGGAACCCTCGTGGCCTTGCGGGGCGGCAAGCTGCTCATCGCCTGCCGCGACGCCCTGTATGAGGTTTCCACGCTCAAGCCCGCCGGAGGCAAGCCCATGTCCGCGGAGGCCTTCTGGAACGGTTATTGCCGCGCCGCCAACAAGGACGGCTGCGGCCGCGCCGTTTCTCCCTCTTTAGGATAGAAGACCGTGGGAGGGCGCTTTGTCCCAAAAGTGTCCGCCCACGCCCCCCCACCCGCAAAAACGTTGACTGGTGGGGAGGCCGCGCACGAGGAGCCCCGTTGCGCGGAAAGAAAAAATATCTTCCTTGATGTTCCTCAATCCTTTCACCTCATTCGGGCGAACCCAAGGTGAGCATCTCCAAGTCCGCATTTTCCCTGTCCAAGGATGAATACGAAGGTACCGGCAAGCGGCTGTTCATCGGTCTGGTGATCGGCACGGCCATCCTGCTCTGCGTGCTGCTTCTGCTCATCTGGCTTGTCCCGACCATCGGGTTCGCGGCCATCCATCCGTGGCTCCCGTTCATCGCGGGCATCGTCTTCGGCGGGGCCATCCTCGGAATCCTTTGGCTTTCCGTGGGGCTGGTGCTCCACGCCTACACCGGAAAGCCCATACTCGGCACATCGCGCCTGCGCGGCATCACTATCCGCCTGCTCCTGCCGATCATGGAGCTCATGGGCCGGATGATGCGCATCCCCGTAGCCGCCGTGCGCCGTTCCTTCATCAAGGTCAACAACGAGCTGGTCCTCAGCAGCGGCATCCAGTGCGAGCCGCGCCAGCTTCTCGTGCTCCTGCCCCACTGCATCCAGTCGAGCCGCTGCACCCACCGCCTTACCTACCACATCGACAACTGCGCCCGCTGCGGGGCCTGCCCGCTCAAGGACGTACTCAACCTGCGGGACACCTACGGCGTGCAGGTCGCCATCGCCACCGGGGGAACCATCGCCCGCCGCATCGTCGTGCAGGCCCGCCCCAAGCTCATCGTAGCCGTGGCCTGCGAGCGCGATCTGTCCTCCGGCATTCAGGATACGCACCCCCTGCCGGTCTTCGGCGTCATCAACGAACGGCCCAACGGCCCCTGCCTCGACACCTTCGTCAGCATCCGGCGGCTCGAATCCGCCATCCGGCATTTCATCGGCATACAGTAGAATGGCGTATGCCTCCGGCGGCGGGGATACACTCTTTGCCGCCAAAGAAGTGCTTCAGGTACCTGAAAGCCGTCGCCACTTTATTGACTTTCGTTATCACTTGTAACATGGTTACGGCCTCATCAATCCCCAATTTCCTTGCGTGAGGCCCACATGCTGAAAAACGTCTCCACTCCGGCGTCCCTGTTGCTTCTTTCGTGCAGTATTCTTATTTTTACAGCGGCATACGCCTTCATCAACAGGTATCAGTTCCTTGCCACCGAGACCCAAGTCATCAAGTACGATACATTCACAAACACCATGACCGGCTACCGGGGCTCCACTGCGGAAGAAGTCAATCTCGATACCGGGGCGTATCGCAACTACAATATCATCAAAACCACCCGCTGATCTCCTCAACGGGAAAAGCCGGAGACGATTCCTCCGGCTTTTTTGCTTTCTCCAAGCGGTTCCGGGAGACGTACGCCTCCGAAACAAAAATATGCGTCCACTCTATCTGCCGTTAGCCCATAC
>NZ_JNJP01000128.1 GCF_000701705.1 Bilophila wadsworthia ATCC 49260
TGGAATCGACAGTAACATGTGCACATGATCCACACACAGGTGCCCTTCCAATATCTTGCAGCCTCGGCAGTTGGCCAATTCATGAAATACGCCCACCAACTCCTCACGAATCTTGCCGTGCAAAACCTTTTTCCGGTATTTCGGAATCCACACTATATGATACTTACACTCCCAGACCGTATGACTTAAACTTTGTAATTGCTTCATAAAAAGCCTCCTTGTTCTGCCTTGAGCGGTTCGGACAAGGAGGTTTGCTGTTTTAGGGAATTGTCAAACTGCAGGAGCCCCCCGGCTTAGCCGGGGGATCACGTCAAGGATTTGACCTTATCGAATCCCTGTTCCGCGCCTTTCCCCATTTTGGGAGGATGGAAAGATATAGAGCAGGTTCCCCTTTGAGTATTACGGATTGAACAGTGCACAATTCAAAAAAATCAGCGAATGGATTCCCTGTGAAAGAATGCAACATTCGAAGGAAAAACAATCCAAGCCAATAAAAAGCGCCTTTCCCGCACAAACACGGGAAAGGCGCTTTCTTCTTCAACAGGCAAAACCGCCATGGGGAATTCGATAAACACGAAAGGCTTTGGAGAGGAAGAAGGGGGGATGCGAGCCGCGCTGGCAGGTTTGGGAGGGGAAGGAGAGCCGTGGGGGAGTTCCCCCTTCCTCAGAAAGGTTCTCCTTCCCCTCCCCAATTCCTCTCAATCCCGCCTACTTCGCGCTCTCCAGGAAAGCTTCCATCTGCTCGACGTCCTTGTCGCCGCGACCGGAGAGACACACCAGCAGCGCGGCGTCCTTGGGCAGTGTGGGAGCCACTTTAACGGCCTGCGCCAAGGCGTGGGAGGATTCGAGCGCGGGGATGATGCCCTCCGTGCGGGACAGCAGGAAAAACGCGTCCACGGCTTCCTTGTCGGTCACGCTGACGTACTCGGCGCGGCCTATGTCCTTGAGATAGCTGTGCTCGGGGCCGACGGAAGGATAATCGAGCCCGGCGGAAATGGAGTACACCGCGCCCGGTTCGCCTTTCTCGTCCTTGATCATGTAGGAATGGAAACCGTGCATCACGCCGGGTTCACCCTTGCACAGGCTGGCGGCATGATCGCCGTAGGTCAGGCCGCGTCCGGCGGGCTCCACACCGATAAGACGCACGTCCGCATCGTCCACAAATCCGGCGAACAGGCCGATGGCATTGGAGCCGCCGCCCACACAGGCGAAAGCGGCCACAGGCAGTTTCCCGCATTCGGCGAGCATCTGCTCGCGCGCTTCACAGCCGATGACGGCCTGAAAATGACGGACCATCGTGGGATAGGGATGCGGGCCGACCGCCGAACCGAGCACATAGAAGGTATCGGGATTGGCGATCCACGCGGCGAGCGCCTCGTCCACGGCTTCCTTGAGCGTGCGCTGGCCGGAAAGCGCGGGCACGACCTTCGCGCCGAGCATCTCCATGCGGATGACGTTCAGGCGCTGGCGCTTCATGTCCTCGGCACCCATGTACACGGTGCACTCCAGCCCGAGCAGGGCCGCCGTCGCCGCCGTCGCCACGCCATGTTGCCCCGCGCCGGTCTCCGCTACGATCCGCTTCTTGCCCATCCGCTTCGCCAGCAGACACTGGCCCAACGTATTGTTGATCTTGTGCGCGCCGAGATGGTTCAAATCCTCACGCTTGAGATAAATCTTGGCCCCGCCGAGGCGTTCGCTCAGATTGGCGCAAAAAAAGATGGGATTCGGACGCCCAGTGTAGTGCTTGAAATAGTAATCCAGCTCGTCCTTGAAAAAGGAATTGTCGCTATACCGATCAAAGGCTTCGGTCACTTCGTCAAGACGCGCCTTCAGATCATCGGGGACAAACTGCCCGCCGTAAGCGCCAAAGAAACCGGTGGATTCGGAAGCGGAGAGGGAAGTGGAAGACGTATTCATGGCAGTTTCCTCATCTTAGGACGGGATACCACCACAAAAAAACCGCGACCAGTATCCCGGCCGCGGTTGGATGTTTACGCTCTGTGAAGAAGACTCGACAACCCGGCACTCTTTAGCAAGAGTGCCACCACCAGCGAGCGGAGAGAAGGTTGACGGATTGAATGTTCATGGGTGGCATGATGCCCTGATTCGTTTTTCATGTCAATATCGTTTTCGCTTTTTTCTTTTCGCGAGCAAAGACAACCAGTTGTCGTTTTTGTCGTTTTTCGGGGCTTGCAGTACGGCGGACGACGGGATATTTTCCCGCGCATGTTGACGACACGGCAAAAACACATCGCGCAAGTACTGGGATGCCTCACTCTGGTTTATATCTCGTGGGGCTCTTGTTTCATTTCCATCAAATTCGCTATTGAGAGCTTTCCCCCGTTCATGATGTGCGGCCTGCGCATGATGCTTGCGGGCGTACTCCTGTATCTCTGGAGTTGGGCGCGTGGCGAACGCAACTTGCCAACCCGCAAGGACCTCTCCCAAAGTTTCGTTCTCGCGTTCTTCATGGTGTTCATGGCCAGCGGTTTCCTCGCCAAAGGGCAGGAATCCATCTCCTCTGGTACGGCGGCCATGATCCTCGGCGCGGTGCCCATCTGGATGGTGCTCGGCGGCTGGCTGTTCTGCGGCGATCCCCGGCCTTCGTTAGTGCAGTTCTTCGGGCTCGGGACCGGCTTTGCGGGCCTCATCCTTCTCAGCGTCAATCAGACGGCCTCCGGCACGGACTCCGGATGGGGCATCCTGCTTGTGCTGTGCGCCGCCTTCGGCTGGGTGACTGGCTCGTTCCTCTCCAAAAAACAGGCGAGCGAGACCCAGCTTTCCGTCATACAGACGAGCGGCCTGTTGATGTTCATCGGCGGCCTGCAGAGCCTCGTGGGTGCCGCCGTGCTTGGGGAGTTTTCCACGTTCTCGATGGATTCCGTCACTCCGCTGAGCGCGGGGGCGCTGCTCTATCTGGTCATCTTTGGGGCGATCATCGCCTACACCTGTTATTTCTGGCTGTTGCTGCACACCCGCACCGTGGTCGCCATTTCCTACGAATACGTCAATCCGGTCATCGGCGTATTCCTCGGCTGGCTGCTCGCTGGCGAACAGGTGGACGGCGTCATCGTCACGGCCTGCTGCCTGACCGTCCTTTCCGTCTTCTTCATCGTTTCCCGAAAGCACGGATGAGCGCCTCCCGTCCCGTCCGGGGCAGGCTCGCGCCGAGCCCCACCGGTTTCCTGCACCTCGGCAACGCATGGGCTTTTCTGCTCGCGTGGCTGGCCTGCCGGAGCAAAGGCGGTTCGCTCGTGCTGCGCATGGAGGACATCGATCCCGACCGTTCCCGACCCGAGTACGCCGACGCGATCATCCGCGATCTGCGCTGGCTCGGGCTGGACTGGGACGAGGGCCCGGACGCCGGAGGACCGGCAGGACCGTACGTCCAGAGCGCCCGCATGGGGCTGTACGCGGACGCCCTGAACCGTCTGGACAGGGCCGGGCATATCTACCCTTGCTACTGTACCCGCAAGGAGCTTCGCACGTTGGCGGGTGCGCCCCATGTGGGGGACGCCGGGGCCGCCTACCCCGGAACCTGCCGCAACCTGCCCCCCGAACGCCGCGCCGAGCTGGAAGCCGCCGGACGCCGCCCGTGCATCCGGCTCCGCTGCCCTTCCCAGAACTATGCTTTTGAGGATGCCGTATTCGGCCCTTTCAGCATGACATTGGAAGCCTGCGGCGGTGATTTCGCCTTGCGGCGCTCTGACGGCGTCATCGCCTACCAGCTTGCCGTGGTCGTGGACGACGGGCTCATGGGCATTACGCAAGTCGTCCGGGGGGAGGATCTACTCGTCTCCACGCCGCGCCAGCTCGCCCTGTTCGATCTCCTCGGCTATCCCCGCCCCGCCTATATGCACCTGCCCCTGCTCTGCGATCCCGAAGGCGAACGCCTCGCCAAGCGCCACGCAAGCCTCACGTTGGCCTCCCTGCGGGACGCGGGCGTCTCTCCCGCCGCCGTAGCCGGCTACCTCGGCTGGAAGGCGGGGCTGATCGGCGCGCTCGCCCCCGCCCATCCCCGTAATCTCCTTCCGGCGTTCGATCCGGGCCGCCTGCGCTTCCTTCCCGAACGGGTCCTTATTGAAGCCGATCTCACGGCTTCGCTCTCCGTCGTCTGTTGACACGAAAACCCCTTTGTTGTCGCGCCGCAAGGTGTCTCTTGTTGCGTCTTGCGCCGATGGATGCTATTTTTTGGGCTGTTGTCTTGTCGCACTCGTCTGTGCGTTTCGCAGGCTCCCAACGCAAGGAAGGTTTCCTTCATGGCCGTATACGACGTTTTTACCCCTGAATGTCTGAATGATCTTTTCCCCATCCAGCGGACCAATGATTTTTTCGATGCGCTGTTCGGCGATGCGGAAGAGGGAGCCTATGATATCCGTCTCGTTGTCGATCCCGAGGAAAGCGACGATGGCGAACTGCATTTTTACTTCGAACTCCACCAGCGCGCGGGCCGCTGCCTCGTGTGCAGCCTGACCTACGGCCTGCCGCAGGTTTTCGAGCGCCATCCCATCATCAATCTCAAAGGTCTGGTCAGTGACATTGCGAGCCGCGCCGGATGGGAACTCGACGATGTATGGTGGCGCATCGGCACTACGGAAAGCCTCTCCAGCGCGCTGCACCGCATCCCGCTGGTGCTTATCCAGAATAAAGGAAAATAGTCATGGCTGAACTTTCTCCCGCGTCCGCCGGGGATGCCGTTGCGCGTCTGCTGGCGGCCGCCGGGCCGATCCTGAGCCTCGACATAGGCAGCGGGACGCAGGATGTCCTGTTGGCACTGCCCGGCGAACGGGCCGAAAATTGGCCCCGTTTCGTCCTGCCCTCCCCCGCGCTCGGCATCGCCGACCGCATCCGCCGCCACACAGCCGCCGGTCGCCCCGTCTGGCTGTACGGGCACAACATGGGCGGCGGTTTCGCCGTCGCCGTTCAGGAACAAGTGGCAGCCGGTCTCGCCCCCGCCGCTTCTCCTGATGCGGCCCTCGCCCTGCACGACAATCCCGAACGCGTAAAGGCGCAGGGCGTCTCCATTACGCCGTCCTGCCCCAAAGGATACGCCGCCGTTCCGCTGGCCGACTACGAGCCCGGTTTCTGGGACGGCCTCCTCAGCGCCGCCGGGCTTCCCAAACCCTCCCTCGTCGTTGCCGCCGCACAGGATCACGGGCACCATCCCGAAGGCAACCGCGTCGGGCGCTTCAACCTCTGGCGCGCCCTGCTCACTGAAACGCAGGGTGATCCCGCCCGCTGGCTGTACGACACGCCCCCCGCGCCCTGCACCAGGCTCAACGCCCTCCAGCAATGCACGGGCGGGCCTGTGGCGGATACCGCCACGGCCGCCGTCCTCGGCGCGCTCGCCGCGCCGGAAGTCGCCAAGCGCAGCCAGCGCCAAGGCGTTACGGTGGTCAACGTGGGCAACAGCCATGTTGCGGCGTTCCTCGTCTTCAAGGGGCGCATTCTCGGCGTCTATGAGCACCACACCGGAATGCTGGATACCGACGCCCTGCTGTTCGATCTCAAGGAATTCGGTTTCGGCTGGCTTCCCGACGAACAGGTGCGCGCCAAAGGCGGGCACGGCTGCGCGTTCCTTGCGCCTCTGCCTCCTGAAGCGGAAGGCTTTGCCCCGACCTTCGCGGTCGGGCCGCGCCGCGAGATGCTGCTGGGGCACGCCCAATTCATCGCCCCGCACGGCGACATGATGATTGCGGGCTGCCACGGGCTGCTGCACGGCCTTGCGCTGCGAGAAGCATAATGGTTTGATTGGGGAAGGGGAGGAGAACCTTTCTGTTAAAAAAGGTTCTCCTCCCCTTCTCCAACCCCTTTCCCGTCCTTTCCCAAGATTTTTGACTGGTGGGGGACTGCGCGGCGGGAGTTCCGTTGGTGAGGGAATGCTTTTACGGATAGCGTGTTAACCGTTTTTCAACCCAATACGGATACGAAGATGGATTACTTTGACAAAGCCGAAACATGGGACAGAGCCACGCTGGAAACCGTCCAGTTGGCGCGCCTGAAAACGACCATTCAGCAAGCCAGCCGCGCGCCTTTCTACGCCAAGCGCCTTGCCGAATCCGGAGTGTCCGCCGACAACCTGCGCTCCCTTGAGGACATCCGGCGGATTCCCTTTACCAGCAAGGACGATCTCCGCTCCCAGTATCCGTATGGGCTCGCCACGGTTCCGCATTCCGAATTCGTGCGTATGCACTGCTCCAGCGGCACCACCGGCACCCCGGTAGCCGTTTGCTATACCCAGCCCGACATCAACAGCTGGGCCGATCTCATGGCCCGCTGCCTTTACATGGCGGGCGTACGCAAGGACGACGTGTTCCAGAACATGTCCGGCTACGGCCTGTTCACGGGCGGCCTCGGCATCCATTTCGGCGCCGAGCGCCTCGGCTGCATGACCATTCCGGCGGGCGCGGGCAACTCCAAGCGCCAGCTCAAGCTGGTGAAGGATTTCGGGACCACCGTGGCCCACATCCTGCCCTCCTATGCCTTGCATCTCGGCACGACCCTGATTGAGGAAGGCGAAGACCCCAAAGCCCTTTCCCTGCGCATCGCCTGTGTGGGCGCGGAGCCCTACACCGAAGAGACGCGCCGCCGCATCGAAGCCCTGTTCGACATGAAGGTGTACAACTCCTACGGCCTGTCCGAAATGAACGGCCCCGGCGTGGCCTTCGAGTGCCAATACCAGAACGGCCTGCATCTCTGGGAAGATGCTTATCTGCTGGAAATCATTGATCCGAACACCGGAAAGCTGGTTCCGGACGGCGAAGTGGGCGAACTGGTGCTCACGACCCTGTGCCGCCACGGGATGCCCATCCTGCGCTACCGGACCCGCGATCTCACCCGGATCATCCCCGGCGACTGTCCCTGCGGCCGCAAGCACCGCCGCATCGACCGCATCCTTGGCCGCTCCGACGACATGATCATCGTCAAGGGCGTGAACATCTATCCCATGCAGGTCGAGCGCGTGCTCATGGCCTACCCCGAAGTGGGTCAGAACTATGTCATCGTCCTTGAGCGCGACGGCCTCAAGGACACCATGAAGGTACAGGTCGAAATCCGCGAGGAGAGCTTTGTGGAAGACATGCGCGTGTTGCGCGGCCTTCAGGAGACCATCGCCCGCGCCCTCAAGGACGAAATCCTCATCACGCCCAAGGTCGAACTCGTACAGCACAATTCCCTGCCCCGCACCGAAGGCAAAGCCCAACGCGTCATCGACAAGCGCGAGAAGAGTTGAGGGAAGGGGTTGTGAAGATTGGAGGGGGGAGGGAGAAACTTTCTGGAGAAAGTTTCTCCCTCCCCCCTCCAAACCTCCCCT
>NZ_JNJP01000129.1 GCF_000701705.1 Bilophila wadsworthia ATCC 49260
TCCTTTCAGGAAGTGTTCACAGACGTGCCCATCCACGTTTGTCGGAACCTGTATTTCGGTGAAGCGCGGCGTTTTGATTTGTATAACACTTCCAAAGCGCGGGAAGCGGTGGAGAAGAACAGCAGGACGCTGGATTTTCCGGCTGTCGGCAACCGCGTGGCCGACTGGCTGTATTCCAGACGCATGTCCATCCGTACAGCCCATCCTGAAATGCCCTTCGGCACACGGGCGGAACTGCAACGCTGGCGGGGAGTGTGCGCGAAAATGTTTGATTCCGTTATGGGGGAAGCGTCATGAGCATGGATACTGTGATTGATCTCGGCAAGGCGTGCGGCAGGGATTTATCCAAAGCGGAAGCGGCCCGTCTGCGGGAGGTCGGCAACAGGCTGAATCTCCGGGAGGATGACGCGCTCTGGCCGTTGCTGGCCGCGATGGAATATCAGCGCGTCTACTATGAAGCGTTGCCGGAGAAAATCGCCGCAGCGTCCAAAACCATCATGGACGGCATGGCCGCTGCCGCAGAAAAGGAAACTGCCGCCGCACAAGCCAAGCTCACCGACAGCTTGGTGCAGGAGGGACAGAACCTTGCTTCAAAGATTCAATACGGCAAGTTGGTGCCGATGTGGCTGCTGGCCCTGATTTGCCTGTTAGCCTACGGGAGCCTGATGCTCTGGGCGGGCTTCCGTATCGACACCGGCAGGGACATTCCTCTTGCGGCACTCCTGCACATGCCCTCCGGCTGGCTTATCAGCGGGCTGTGTCTCGCGACGGGTGTGTTTTGTGGTACTTTGAGCGCAATGAGCTTTGCCGAAGCGGAGAAAGTGTGGCACAAAAAAGGATTGATAGCGCTCTTTTTTCTAATGTTAGGGGGGATCATATTTAATCACATGATAACATACTGAATTAACTATATGCTCCGCTTCGGCAAAGCTTAACTCCCTTCATCCGCATCACCGTACAATATCTATAAACTTTTCAACTAAGACTTGATATGGAACGCATCACCAAATCAATATCTTGATTTTCAAGTTCATGGATAATATGAAGATAAGTTTTTTGTGTTGTTGTCATGCTGGAATGCCCAAGCCTGCGTGCCACGCTGGCAATTGATACTCCAGCAAACAATAATAATGAGGCATGAGTATGTCGTAACCCATGAATAGAAATTACAGGAATTCCAGCATTTTTACAATGCCTTGCCAGTATTGCATTTGCTGTTGAGTTGTACATCTGTTCTTTTACAACAAAGATGGGATCTGCTGGCGGCATATTTTTGACAAGTTCTGAAAATTGAATAACTGTCTGCCAGTCAATCTGAATTTTTCGTACAGATGATATATTTTTTGTTGGGAGAAAACCTCCTTTTCCTTTGTAGTCCCATGTTTTGCTGATGGATAAAGTTTGATGCGCAAAATCAAAATCTTTGGGTGTGATAGCTAACGCTTCTGAAAAACGTATTCCAGTTTTTGCTACAAGAAGAATCAGCCAGTCCCAGCATATTCCCCTATGAAGATTCAAATTAGATAAAAGTTTATGCAGTTCAAATTGATTTAAGTATTTTATTTTCTTTTCACGAGGACTTTTCCCTTTTATAATTGCCTTGCGTGTTGGATCTTTTGCGATTAATCCTTCATCAACAGCATCAAGAATAGCTCCTTTTAACTGATGATGAAAATCCATAGTCGTCTGGCGCTCATGAAAAACTGCATAATCATTGAGAAGCTGTTGGTATGCTACTCGTGTAACATCACACACACGAAGCTCAGGAGCCAATTTTGTTATCCATGACTGTGTCATAAGATATTTTTTCATCGTGACATTTCTGACAGCTCCATCTTTATATACCCTTATCCAGTGCGCATAATATTGGCAAAAAAGATCTGTCGCTTTTACCTTGCTCAACATAATTCTACCTCCTAGGTCAATAAAATATGCTTACGCTGATGAAGGGTGATAAGACGGTCGAGGTGACGGAAGAAGGTGCCGATGCGGGCTTGCTCAGATTGGTCTTTTGGATAAAAGATATCAGTTTGTAACAGTGCGGTTTTAGATAGTGACAAAACTTTAATCCCTTGCATTAATGGTAAAAGTTGAGTGCGATAGCATGGAGAATTGAAAAAGTATCCAAGATAAGCTGTCGCGAAGGCGATTTGGGGCCGACATGGTATGGTATGAAGGCCACTAATCACAATTTTATCAATAATATTAAATAATTCTGTGCACTTACCGACAGTTTTATCTTCAGCGGCATCAGCAAATACAATGTCGCCATTTTCAAGTTTTAATTCACTAATTTTATTAATCTTTTTTGTTTTTGCTACGAATGGAAGCTGTTCATTGGCGACATCAAGCACCTCTCCAAATTTTATCAACACATCGCCATAATGGATATTCTGTATCCTGCCATTTTCAGAAAGTTCAGCTCTTGAAAACGTATTATTTGGCAGAAATCCCGCCAAATCCCCCAACTTACGCTGTTCCCAAGCGATTGCTCTAAGCCCAGAACTCCATTCGCATGGCCTTGTAGCCATATTACAATTACACTGATGAAGGGCGACAAGGCGATCGAGGTGGCGGAAGAAGGCGCCGATGCGGGCTTGTTCTGGCAAAGTGGGTGTCAAAAATGTGAAAGACGCATACTCCTGAGCATTTACACCTGGCTGTCCAGACCGCTGTGAGGTAATATTAATAAACATTGCATAATTTTTAGTCAGAGTATTCTGGAAAACAAAATCTACATTGTATTCAGGTTTGACCCTTACCCTGATGAGAAAGCCCGCAAAATATACTAATCCATCATTTTTATTATAAATATATGTCTTCCCAACACTTGCTCCAGTTCTAGCAAATACAATATCTCCTTCTTGAAGAATAGAACTTTTAGCCTGATCCAAGTTTGTATCAGGTGATGTCAAATCAGTCTGCAAAAAAGACCTTGAATTATCATCAATGTCAGTAATTCTGATATATCTATTTTTTCCATCAAAGGGCTTTGCCGCAGCATTCAAACCATAGTCGAAAGAAGTACCAATTTCCCCCAGCTTACGCTGTTCCCAAACATGCGAAAGGGCCGGAGCAGAAGCTCCGGCCCTTTGGATGCAAAATTAGCATTCCACTTTGGTTAATCGTAAGTTTCCGGCTTTTGAATATCAAAACCTCCGCTGATGATAAACTCTCGAAGAAGATTATCAGCTTTTACCGACACTTTGGGAGGGATAAGTCTCTTTCCTTCCAGTGACTCAAAATATAATTTGGCTTTTTGTTTGTCTATGGTGTTTTTCAATGCATCATATCGACCGAATTCATTGATATTTTGTGTAGTCAGATGCAAGTTCATCATACTGTGCAGCATTTTTTCATCAAGGCCAAAAACGGAGGCGAGGACATGAATGCGTGCATCATGCTTTCTGAACAGATAATCTGAAATATACTCTCGAAAGGTCTTGCCCTCTTCATACACAAAATCTTCTCGCTGCATCTCGTGAAGCAAAATATTTGCCACCTTCTGCTCTTCCTGAGAAAGATTTGCAAATGTTTTATGCAGCTCATTCCGGGCTTGCTGTTTTTCTTCTTCACTTATATTTTCTTGGCGCGATGCTTTGATATACTTTACAAAACGACTGTTCATATAATCCGAGTCAATTTTATCCGTATCAATCGTTGTAATATATCCATCAAGATCATACGGGGCATCGTCTTCATTATTACCAGCACCTGTATCAGAATGTAACTCCTGATACCGCTTTACAAGAGTGTTATATGTATATTCATCAATTATAACTTTTACACTACATGGTCTGTTTGTTTCCCTATCTATAAATTCATAGCATGTTTTACCCCATGAAAAGCCCTGCACTTTGGCGGCGGAAAAATATTCATTAAGCTCATTAAATAACTTGACAAATTTATTCCGCTCTGAAGTATCGTCAGGAAGTTTGCTGAAATTTTCAATTTTTGCGCCGTTAAACAAATCGGAAATTTGGGCAAAAAGCCTGTTCATCCCCTCAATATTTTCGGGGAGCTTCTGAACAAAGAGGGCAAGTGGCTTGTTTCCGGAATACAGAGCCACGGCAGCCTCAATATTTTTCTCCATAGTATGCGGGTAACGATAATATTTAATAGTTCCAAACGGTTTGTCCGGCCCAAAAAGACGATTGGTACGGGAAAACGCCTGAATAATATTTTCATATTGGAGCAGTTTATCCAGATAAAGCGTATTGACCCATTTGGAGTCAAATCCCGTCAACATCTGATCGACCACAATCAAAAGATCGAGCTGTTTTTCAGGTTCCCGTCCAATGCGTTCATACGGTTTTTTATGCGCAAGTCTGGAGGCAATATCTTTCTTCATAGCGGCAAAAGTGGGAATACTGAAATGTTGCCCGTAGCGCGCATTATAGTCCTCAACAATTTCTTTCAGCCCGGCCTCCTTGTCGAGAGCCTTTGTGGCATCATCATTATCAATATTAGGGTCAAACAAGGCGGCAATTTTGAGTTTTGTATTGGCCAACTTAAACAGACGATAGTATTCTATAGCTTCCGGAATGGATGATGTAGCAAAAATTGCGTGAAATTTGTTTCCATGGCTGAGCGTTGACCAGTTTTCCAGAATGTCTTCCACAACCTTGTTTTGATGCTCAGGGGTTTGATACTGGGTATGAGGAATATAGTCCTCAATCCCCTTGCAGCGCTTCCCCGTGGCATCGGTATGCCCTGCCATGGGCATATTCATGTACTTATAGAAAATTTTTTCCTTTTTAGGGTCGGAGTGTACCTCTTCCTCATCTGAGGCTTTGGCCTGTTCCAAAGCAACAGCCTTCCGAACATCCTGATCTCTATAGGTCGCTACTTTATAAGGGTCAAACCCAAGTACATTTTTGTCGCGTATCCCGTCAGCAATACTGTACCGGTGCAACTCATTGCCGAATACAGTAGCTGTCGTACTTTTTTTCTTCTGATTTTCTTCGTGAATCGGCGTTCCGGTAAAACCAAAGAACATGGCCAGAGGGAATGTTTCCTTGATAATCAGCAGCATCTCCCCAAATGTGGAGCGATGACATTCATCCACAATAAAAACAATGCGCTTGGATCGCATTTTTTCCAAGTCCGCAGCATTCAGACCATATTCACCCTCATTCTTGATATTGCTCATTTTCTGGATGGACGTGACAATCAGGGTATCGGCCGGATCATTGCTTTTCAGTTTACCGGCAAGCACACTGGTGTTTTCCGTTGCCTGCACATCTTCATTCTCTTCAGCGAATCCCCGATATTCCTTTAAGCTCTGAGTTCCAAGTTCAATACGGTCCATCAGAAAAACAACCTTGTCGGCATCCTTGGAGGAAGCGATCAACTGGGCGGACTTGAAGGAAGTCATGGTCTTGCCGGAGCCTGTGGTATGCCAGACAAAACCACCGCGCTGATTTTCGCCCAAATTTTCAGCTTCCCAGCGAGCTTTGCCCACCTTGTCGGAAATGGCATTGGCAGCTTGGTATTGATAACTCCGCATCACCTTCAATATGCCGTCCGAATCATCGGCCACGGTGTAAAAGCCAATAAGCTGATGAGCCATAGGGATGGAAAGCAGGTCGCGTGTAAATTTATCCCATATATTGATTGGTTCGTTATGGAAATCCGCCCAGTGAAAATAATAATCAGGGTTGAATTTACCCTCCGGGCCGGGATTGGCAAAATAGAGAGCTTCTTCAGGATTCATGGCCACAAAAATCTGTACCAGCGAGAACAAACCGGTAAAGCAGCCCTCGGCGGCGTATTTTTGGATCTGGTTGCAAGCCTGGCTGACAGGAACGCCGCTTCTTTTCAATTCAATATGGATGACCGGCATGCCGTTGATCAGCAGCAGCATATCACCCCGGCGGTCATTGAGAAGTTTTGATTTGACGGAAAAGCGGGGCTGCCGGGCGATCTGATAGCGGCTCTGCCCAGCGGCTATTTCTTTGCGGTTATAAATTTTCAGGGAAATCTCTTTGCCAAAATGCAGCGTATCTTCAGGATTATCGCGCGTAATCTGAACACTGCCGCCATTGATGAAACCATTAAGCCTGAGTGGTGTTTTGAGTTCTTTCACCTGCTCCAGAACTTGTTGCATCTCTCCCTTTGTCAGCGGAAAATCATTGAGACGATCTATACCTCTGTTATTTTCAAACAGAATATTGGCCCAGTTCTGCAACAGTTTGGTTTCATCATAATTTTCCAGAACCGAGTCCTCCCACCCGACCGTAGGCAGCATGGCAACAAGCGCATCCTCAAAATCTTTTTCATTGCGAAATTTCATGCTTTCCTCGCGTCAATTACGACTCAGGTCTTCTGTACGGAAAATATGATAACCTTCATAGTGGTAGCTTGCGTCTATACCCTTCATATAGACGGTCCGGTCATTGACCTGATCGGTCAATGCCTTTTTCAAAAGATCCTTGATTTCAGCATCATTGACAGGACTGCGTTCCATTGCCTGCAAATAGGCTTCCCGGTCTATTCCGCTCCAGTCCACTACCACGCCCAATTCCTTTTTCAGCATGGCGTCCAGCCAGATGCGGGCACTGCGGCCATTGCCTTCCCGAAAGGGGTGAGCCACATTCATTTCCACATATTTTTCCACGATTTCATCAAAGCCGCCTTGCGGCATACGATCTATACGCCGCAAGGCGTCCGCCAAATAGAGGACGGACGCAAAACGGAATTGCCCCTTGGAGATATTCACATGGCGCATTTGCCCGGCAAAGGGATAAATATCTTCAAACAAGAACTGGTGGATAGCCGCGAGTCCGGCAAAAGTGCCTGTCGGAAGGGTGTCCAGCAGGCCCTGTTCAAAAAGCAGGGCCGCTTTTGCCTTACTCAGTTTCTCCTCGGCGCGGGCAAGTTCCGCCGCCTCGGTCAAACCCAGTTTGTTTTCCAATGTCATACGGCTTCCCCTATACGAACATCTTTTCAAGACAGGCTTTCTTGATATTTTGCAGCAATGCAACCTTACGCTGATGAAGGGTGATAAGACGGTCAAGCTGAGCAAAATACTTGCCAATAGCTATTTGTTCATCTATTTTTGGCACTTGAATATCAATATACATCATCTTTGTTTTTGCTATATTAAATCTCGAAATTCCCTGTGCCAAAAGTTTTATTTGCTTTCTTACCGATTCAGATCTAAGCATAAATGCAAGATAATCTAAATCAAACTTTACAGACGGTCTAAAACCAAAACAAAAGCTATTAAGATATGTGATACCTATTTTTTTCTTTAAAACACTGGACATTCCGACTTCTTCAGGCGTTTCAGA
>NZ_JNJP01000130.1 GCF_000701705.1 Bilophila wadsworthia ATCC 49260
AGGGAGGGGTTTGGGGAGGGGAAGGGGCGCCTTTCTCGAGAAAGGCGCCCCTTCCCCTCCCCAATCTTTCCTCCTCAAGAAGGTCAGCCATGCAAATACGTTCGGTTCTGTTTATCGTGGGAGTGCTGCTGGTGTGCGTGGGCGCGTCGCTGGTGCTGCCGCTCGGGGTATCGCTGTGGTATGGGGACGGGGCCTTCCTCGGCCTGCTCTCGTCGCTGGTGATCATGGTGGGCGGCGGGCTCGCGCTGGCGTATACCAACCGTTCGCAGACGCCCCTGAACCTGACCTTGCGCGATGGGTTCGCCGTGGTGGGCATCTGCTGGATCGTGGCGAGCTTCGCGGGCGGGCTGCCGTTCGTGCTGACGTCGACGGCCTCGGTGACGGATGCGGTTTTTGAGGCCGCGTCGGGCTTCACGACCACGGGCGCGACGATTTTTGCAGATATCGAGGGCCTGCCGCACGGCCTGCTCATGTGGCGCAGCCTGACCCACTGGATCGGCGGCCTCGGGATCATCCTGCTCTCGCTGATCGTGTTGCCCCTGCTCGGCGTCGGCGGGATGCAGCTGTACCGGGCGGAGGTGACGGGGCCGAGCCCCGACAAGCTCACGCCGAGGATGCAGGACACCGCCCTCACGCTTTGGCGGGTCTACTGCCTGATGACGATCGTGCTGACCGTGCTGCTGTACATCGCGGGCATGGATTGGTTCGACGCGCTCAACCACAGCTTTTCGACCGTGGCGACGGGCGGCTTCTCGACCAAGAACAACTCCATCGCGGCGTATCCGCAGGCGTCCATCCAGTGGATATTGATTTTTTTCATGTTCATCGCGGGCATCAATTTTTCTCTGCACGCGCAGGCGCTGAGGGGCGTGGTCAAGGTCTACCTGCGAGATCGGGAATGCCGTTTTTATACCGTGCTGCTCATCCTCGGCTCGGCGGTCATCGTGGCGGGGCTCGTGGAGCACGGCCTGTTTGGGATGCGTTCGTTCCCGGAATTCGAGGCGGTCACGCGGGCGGCGGTGTTCCAGCTTGTCTCCGTTTGTACGACCACGGGGTTTGTTTCGGAAAATTTCAACCTCTGGCCCTCCATTACCTTGGTCATCATTTTGATGTTCATGCTGATGGGCGGCTGCGCGGGGTCCACGGGCGGCGGCGTCAAGGTCATGCGCCTCGTGATGCTGTTCCGGCTGGCGTATCTGGAAATCTTCCGCCTGCTGCACCCCCATTCCGTGCGCCATCTCAAGATCGCCGGGAAGTCCGTGCCCGTTGAAGTCATCTCGGGGGTGGTTGGTTTTTTCCTGTTGTATCTTATTGTTACTACAGTGGGTACGATTGTCCTGACCGTGCAGGACATGGATCTGGTGAGCGCGTTCACGGCGACGCTGACCTGCATTTCCAACGTGGGGCCGGGGCTCGGCAGCGTGGGGCCGGTGGACAACTTCAGCCATGTCCCGACGCTGTCCAAATGGGTTCTGACATTGTGCATGTTGCTGGGCCGTTTGGAGATTTACGCCATCCTCGTGCTGTTCATCCCCGAGTTCTGGCGGGACTAGCCGGGCCGTATGCGGAGCGGCGATGCAGGGTTGCATCCGTGGCCTTTTTCGGTCATGATCCGAAAATCACGTTTAACCTTGTTGGGCCGGGAAGGGCAGCCGTTCCCCGGCCATAAAGTGAAGGATGACAGATGCGAAAAGGCAATATCGGTGTGGCGCCGGAAGGGCTGCCGTTTCTCTTTCTGCTCGCGCTGACGGCGCTGGCGTTCGCGGCGTTGCGTTTTTGGCCGCTGGCGCTGGTTTTTCTTGTGCTCACCTGGTTTTCCGGGCATTTTTTCCGGGACCCCGAGCGTGTGGTGCCCTCGGAGGATGACATCGCCGTCAGCCCCGCCGACGGCCGGGTGATCCGCGTGGAGCCGAAAGCCGATCCCATCACGGGAGAGGTCCGGCCCTGCATCAGTATTTTCATGAATGTGTTCAATGTGCACGTCAACCGTTCGCCCGTCGCCGGACGGGTGGAGGCCATCCGCTATTTCCCCGGCAAGTTCTTCAACGCCGCGCTCGACAAGGCGTCCACGGACAACGAACGCTGCGCGTACCTTGTGCGCGACGACGGCGGGCGGTCATGGGTTATGGTGCAGGTGGCGGGGCTCATCGCCCGGCGGATCGTCTGCCGCGTGGAAGAGGGCGACACCCTCGCCCGCGGCGAACGCTACGGCATGATCCGTTTCGGCTCTCGGGTTGACCTCTATCTTCCTCCTGACTATAGTGCTGTCGTTGCCAACGGTGATGTGGTCGCGGCAGGAGAAAGCATCCTGGCCAGAAAATTTCAGGCCTAGCGCCTCTTCGACGCGGCCGGAATCTGCTCGCAGGATTCCCACAGGTACCTTATTATGCAAGAAGAAAAACCCGTTCGGCGGGGAGTGTATATCCTCCCGAACCTTTTTACCACTGCCAGCCTGTTTACGGGCTTTCTTGCCATGCTCCTCGCGGTGCAGGGCAATATTGAAGGCAGTGCCCTCGCTATCCTGTTCAGCGCCCTCATGGACGGCCTGGACGGGAAAGTCGCCCGTTTGACCAACACGGCCAGCGAATTCGGCATCCAGTACGACTCGTTGGCCGACCTCGTCGCTTTCGGCGTCGCTCCCGCGTTCACCTCGTGGATGTGGGTGCTCGAAGGCTACGGCAAGCTCGGCATCGGCGTGGCCTTCCTCTATGTGGCCTGCACAGCCCTGCGCCTGGCGCGTTTCAACGTCTGCGTCACCACGGTGAGCAAGAAGTTCTTCGTCGGGCTCCCTTGCCCGGCCGCCGGGTGCGCCGTCGCCATGTTCATCCTCTTTTCCTCCTATCTCCCGTCATGGTTGGAAGCCCGCACGCCGTTCCTCGGGCTGGTCGTCACCTTTGTGATGGCCCTGCTCATGGTCAGCCGCGTGCGCTATTTCTCGTTCAAGGAATACGGCTTCTTGAAGACACATGCCTTCAGCTCCATGATCTCCGCTTTGCTTGTGTTCGTGCTCATCTTGTCTCAGCCCGTTGTCTTCGGGTTCCTGTTGGGCGCGATCTACCTTCTGTCCGGCCCCATCTACACCTACATCATTCTGCCCCGCCGCAACCGGCAGCTCCTAGGGAGCCTTACGCAGAATTAACGGTAGATGGCGCTTTGATCCAGGGGAGGGAAGGGAACCTGATTAGAGCGGTTCCCTGTCCCTCCCTTCTGCATATGAGATCTTTTTCACGGAAAACAGCAATAAAACCGTATAGTTAAGAGAAGTCGCATCGGGCGGCGTCGGGACTGAGACGGACTGTTTCCGGCTGAAAGACTCCAAGGAGAATCCCATGTCCAATCGCGTCATTATTTTCGACACGACGCTCCGCGATGGCGAGCAGTCCCCCGGCGCTACCATGAACCTCCAGGAAAAGCTCCGTATGGCGCGTCAGCTGGAAAGCCTCGGCGTGGACGTCATCGAAGCCGGTTTCCCGGCCTCCAGCGTGGGCGACTTTGAAGCCGTTCATGCCATCGCCAACGCCGTCACCGACGTGCAGGTCGCCGCGCTCGCCCGCTGCAACAAGAACGACATCGACCGCGCATGGCAGGCGCTGAACGGGGCGCGCAACCCGCGTATCCACGTCTTCCTCGCCACGTCGCCCATCCACATGGAGTACAAGCTCCGCAAGACCCCGGATCAGGTCGTGGAAATGGCCGTCGCCGCCGTGCGCCACGCCGCCAAGTACACCAACAACGTGGAATTTTCCGCCGAAGACGCCTCGCGCTCCAATCCTGATTTCCTCGTCCGCGTGTTCACCGAGGTCATCAATGCCGGGGCCACCACCATCAACGTCCCCGATACCGTCGGCTATGCCCAGCCCGACGAATACGGCAAGCTGATCAAGTACGTCATCGAAAATACCCCGAATTCCCACAAGGCCGTGTTCAGCGTGCACTGTCACGACGACCTCGGGCTCGCCGTCGCCAACAGCCTGAGCGCCATCCAGAACGGTGCCCGCCAGGCCGAAGTGACCCTTTGCGGCATCGGCGAACGCGCGGGCAATGCCTCTCTGGAAGAAATCGTCATGGCGATGAAGGTCCGCCCCGACGTGTACGGCGTGGACTGCGGTATCCAGAACGAGCAGCTCTATCCGGCCTGCCGCCTGCTGTCGCTCATCATCGGCCGCCCCATCGCCGCCAACAAGGCCATCGTGGGCAGCAACGCCTTTGCGCATGAGTCCGGCATCCATCAGGACGGCATGTTGAAGAACCGCGAAACCTACGAAATCATGACGCCCCAGTCCATCGGCCGCAAGTCCACGGACCTCGTCATCGGCAAGCATTCCGGCCGCAACGCCGTGCGTACCCGCCTTGAGGAACTGGGCTACCGTCTGGACGACGAGCAGGTCAACGTGGTGTTCGCCGCCGTGAAGGACCTTGCGGACAAGAAGGCCAACGTGCATGACGAAGACCTCGAAGCGCTGGTCTTCTCCGAAGTCTACCGCCTGCCGGATCGTTACCGTCTGGGCAACGTCTCCGTGCAGACGACCATGGGCTCCTCCATGCCCGCCACCGCCGCCGTGGTCATCCAGGCCGGGGAAGAGGAAATGCGCCGCGCCGGGTTCGGCGCCGGTCCCATCGACGCGACCTTCAACGTCATTTCCCAGATTGTAAGCCGCGCCCCTGATCTGGAGCAGTTCAGCATCAACGCCATCACCGGCGGCACGGACGCGCAGGGCGAAGTGACCGTGCGCCTGCGCGAGGGTGAATACAGCGCTACGGGCCGAGGTTCCGACCCGGACATCATTGTCGCCAGCGCCAAGGCCTATATTGATGCCCTGAACCGTCTCGATCACAAGGAACGCGACGCCCTCCGCACGCAGGAAGCCACCGGCGAACCGGCCATCAATACGTGCAACTGAGGCGCGGAGCCGGGGGAAAGCCATAACGGGCCGTTCCTCCGGTTTCCGCCCTCGGTCCGGCTGATGGGCGGTGCCGCGTTTTTCCTGCGCGGTCCCGGTTTCCGGCGGGAAAGCGGTTTGCCGGGCGCTGGTCTTTCGGTCGAAAAAATGTTGTAACGATTCCGATTGATGAGGAAACGCGGAATGGCGTTTTCGCCCGTCGGTCGGGAAACCTTTTACCTTCTGGAGCCGTCCCATGCCTCATACTCTTGCCCAGAAAATCCTTCAGGCCCACACGGATGAAGAAGTCCGTGAAGCCGGGCAAATCGTCAACTGCCATCTTTCCGGCGTGCTCGCCAACGACATCACCGGACCGCTCGCCATCAAGTCCTTCCGGGCGATGGGCGCGGCCAAGGTGTTCGACAAGGATCGCGTCTTTCTGGTGATGGACCACTTCACCCCGCAGAAGGACATCGATTCCGCCAATCAGGTGATGGTGACCCGCAAGTTCGCGCAGGAAATGGACGTCACCCACTACTATGAAGGCGGCGACTGCGGCGTCGAGCACGCCCTCCTGCCCGAACAGGGCCTCGTGAAGCCCGGAGACCTCGTGATCGGCGCGGACAGCCACACCTGCACCTACGGCGGCCTCGGCGCATTCGCGACGGGCCTCGGCTCCACCGATGTCGCCGCCGGTATGGCGCTCGGCAGGCTGTGGTTCAAGGTGCCCCCGACCATCCGCGTGGAATTTGAAGGCAAGATGCCCAAATGGCTGCGCGGCAAGGACCTGATCCTGCGGCTCATCGGTGATATCGGCGTGGACGGCGCCCTGTACAAGGCGCTGGAATTCGGCGGCGAAACCCTCTCCGAGCTCGACGTCGAAGCGCGCCTCTGCATCTCCAATATGGCGATTGAAGCGGGCGGCAAGTGCGGCCTGTTCCCGTCCGACGAGAAAACGCTCGCCTATTGCCGCGATCACAACAGCCCCGATGCGAAACTCATTGCGCCCGATGCCGGTGCGACGTATGAAAGAATCGTACGCATCGATGTGAGCAACATGGAGCCGCAGGTGTCCTGCCCGCACCTGCCCGAAAACACCAAGCCCGTTTCCGAAGTGAAGGACGTGACCGTCAATCAGGTGGTCATCGGCTCCTGCACCAACGGCCGCATCTCCGACATGCGCGACGCCGCCGAAGTGCTCAAGGGCCGCAAGGTCGCCAAGGGCGTGCGCTGTATCGTCCTGCCCGCGACGCCCACCATCTGGCGTCAGGCCATGAAGGAAGGGTTGTTCGACATCTTTACCGATGCCGGCTGCATCGTTGGCCCGCCCACCTGCGGCCCCTGCCTCGGAGGCCACATGGGCATTCTTGGCGACGGCGAGCGTTGCATCGCCACCACCAACCGCAACTTCCGCGGCCGCATGGGCAGCCTCGAAGCCGAAGTGTATCTTGCCAGCCCCTGTACGGCTGCGGCTTCCGCCGTCACCGGCGTGATCACCAGCCCCGAAAAGTTGTAATGCCGTCCGGTCGGGCCGCCTCTCAAGGCGGCCCGGAGTGCGAGGCGTACCGGAGCGGTTCCGCCCGGCCGCCTCGGTTCCGCCGCATCCTTTCGGAGCGTGCGGACCCCCGTGGATTTTTCTAGCGAGAGTACTACAGGAGAAACATATGCCTTTCACTGGTGTATCGCATAAAGTCGGCGAACATATCGATACCGACGCCATCATCCCGGCCCGTTTCCTTGTGACGACCGATCCCAAGAAGCTCGGCGAAAACTGCATGGAAGGCCTTGAGCACGGCTGGGTCAAGCGCGTGCAGGTGGGCGACATCCTCGTGGCCGAGCGCAACTTCGGTTGCGGCTCTTCCCGCGAGCACGCCCCCATCGCCATCCTCGGCGCGGGCATGAAGGCCGTCATCGCGCACAGCTTCGCCCGTATCTTCTACCGCAACGCCTTCAACATGGGGCTGTTGCTGCTGGAAATCGGCGACGACGTGAACAAGATCAAGGACGGCGACAAGCTCGAAGTCAGCCCCGAAGAGGGCGTGATCAAGAACCTGACCACCGGCGAGACCATCAAGGTGCCCGCGCTGTCCCCCGTCATGCAGAACCTCATCGACAAGGGCGGACTCGTGAACTACGTCCGCGAAGAGATCGAGGCTGAAGGGAAGTAGTGGGATAGAATGGAAGATTGGGGAGGGGAGAGGGAACCTTTCTGAAGAAAGGCTTCCCTCTCCCCTCCCCAAACCCCACCCCT
>NZ_JNJP01000131.1 GCF_000701705.1 Bilophila wadsworthia ATCC 49260
GACAGTAACATGTGCACATGATCCACACACAGGTGCCCTTCCAATATCTTGCAGCCTCGGCAGTTGGCCAATTCATGAAATACGCCCACCAACTCCTCACGAATCTTGCCGTGCAAAACCTTTTTCCGGTATTTCGGAATCCACACTATATGATACTTACACTCCCAGACCGTATGACTTAAACTTTGTAATTGCTTCATAAAAAGCCTCCTTGTTCTGCCTTGAGCGGTTCGGACAAGGAGGTTTGCTGTTTTAGGGAATTGTCAAACTGCAGGAGCCCCCCGGCTTAGCCGGGGGATCACGTCAAGGATTCGACTTTATCGAATCCCTCTTCACAGCTTTCCCCCTCTTTTGAAGGAAAGAGAGGTATGGAAGGCTATAAACGAGAAGAAGAGCGGAGGGCGCCCTTTCCTTCAAAATACCTCCGGCGGGGCTCCTCAGGGACCAGATTACGGAAAATACAATTATATATAGAGAGAGCTGTAGCTCTATTCAGTCCACAGCACTTCTTTATACCTACACGCAATCAGCTGCTTCCTCTGTCCCACACCCAACGGGACTCCCGCCGCGCGGCCTCCCCACCAGTCAAAAGTCTTTCTCATCCACCTTATCCCCCTCACCATCTCCACCTCCAAAACAAAACCCCCTCGGGCATTGCTGCCTTTGGGGGCTTCGGAGGCGTACCGGTGCGCCACCCGCGCACCGGAACATACTGCACCTGAAAACGGAGATACCTTTTTAATTGAAAAAAACGGAAGAATTGAGGAAACCGCTGGGGTCAGGGGAGACTCCCACGGACAGGCTGCTAGGCGAACGTCACTGTTCCCGCACTCCTCCCGTACGGATTAAGCCTGACCAAGCTCCTTTTTGAGCCAGTCCTTAATGACCGGCAGGGGCTCAAAGACCCCCTTGAGGGAACCGTACTCGTCCCGGAACGCTTTCACCAGCGGCTCCGGCAGCGGAACAGTCACCAGATCGTCCGCCGATTCGGAATTGCGGCGCACAAGCCGTACCTTCAAAGGGTCCTGCCACGCGTCCACGACAAAATAGGTGGCTACGTCGCTCTTGGAACGGACCGGCGGATGTTCGGAACGCCAGTCGTTATTGCCCCACTCCAGATAAAGGGTCACCGCCATCTCGGGCGTCAGGTTCCAATCAATCTGCTGGTCGGCAAACGCCGCCAAGGGAGATGTATTTTTCGTAGAGGAAAGGTGCGCTGTATTCATGTCCAATCCACCTTTGCAAGTAACATTGATTGCGTTGACTGATTAATAGTACTCGTTACTATTTTTGTCAACTACTCCATGTCGTATCTCCGCAACTTATTGTGCAGCGTCGCCCGCGTGATCCCGAGCCGCCGGGCGGCCTCGCTCTTGTTGTCCCCCGTATCTTGAAGCGTCCGCAAGATGGCCGCGCGCTCCATCTCATCCAGCGTCATGCTGATCGGCTCCTCACCTGCCGCCCCCTGCAGCTCGGCAAGGGTAGGCGCGTCGTTGTTCTTGGGCGCGGAGGACACCGCCATAGGCAGCTCACGTTCGGAAATATACTCCCCGAGGCAGAGGATAGCCGCCCGCTCCACGGCGTTCTCCAGTTCACGCACGTTGCCGGGCCAAGAGTACTTGAGCAATGCATCCATCGCCTGCGGAGTGAATCCCTTGATCTCCTTGCGGTTCGCCAGCGCAAAACGCTCCAGAAAAGCCGTGGCGAGCACGGGGATGTCCTCGCGGCGCTCCCGCAGGGAGGGCACTTCCACGCCGATCACGTTGAGCCGGTAGTAGAGATCCTCACGGAAACGCCCTTCGCTGACTTCCTCGCGCAGGTTGCGGTTGGTCGCGGCGATGACCCGCACATCCACGATGACGGGCGTATCGCTGCCCACTCGCTGGACTTCCCCCTGCTGGAGGGCGCGCAGAAGCTTTGCCTGAAGCAAAAGGGGCAGTTCGCCGATCTCATCGAGGAACAGCGTGCCGCCGTCGGCCTGGCTGAACCGCCCTTCGCGGCGCTTGTCCGCCCCTGTGAACGCGCCCTTCTCGTGCCCGAACAATTCGGACTCCAGCAGGGATTCATTGAGGGCCGCACAGTTGACGGTGACGAACGCCTTGCCTCTCCGGGCACTGGCCTCCTGAATGGCGCGGGCGACCCGCTCCTTGCCGGTCCCCGACTCCCCGGTAATCAGGACGGTCGCCTCGGTGGGCGCGACCGTATTCACCATCTCAATGAGTTCGCGCATCCGCGGGCTGCGCCCGAGAAGACCGGAAGGGCTTTCCCGGATATACTCCCGCAGTTCCCGGTTTTCAGCCGCCAGCCGGGTATGATCGAGCGCCCGTTCCAGCGTGAGGTGCAGCAGATCGAAATCCAGCGGTTTTTCCAGATAGTCGTACGCCCCGAGCCGCAGAGCCGCCACAGCGGTTTCCACGGACTGCCACGCGGTCATGACCAGGACCGGAATCGAGGGGTTATGATGTAAAATTTCCCGGATGGCCGAAATGCCGTCCATGCGGGCCATGCGCACATCCGAAAGCACGGCGTCGTAAGCCCGCTCCTTGACTTTCTCCACGGCGGTATCCCCGTCGTCGGCCTCATCCGTGGCATACCCCCACCCCCGGAGCACCGTCCGCAGCATCGCCCGGTGGGAACTGTCGTCGTCCACGATCAATATAATAGGTGGCGTGCTCATCTCATACCTCCTCGCCTCCGGCGGCAATAGATCCGTCAGGCCGCCCTTCCGGAAAAGGGGTTCCCGGACTCCTCGGCGCCGCAGATGCCGTACCCGCCGGATACCTCCCGGCGGCAACGCAATATCCGTCTTCTCAACCCTTCTCCGCCGCAAGCGGGCCTCCCGGACGGAGACGCGCACCAGCTTCCCTGCACACCTGAAGACGTCCAAGTTGCGTCATGCCTTCTGTGAATTCATCGGCCCGCTTCCCTGCACAGCCGAAGACGTTCCTACAATCCAATAATAGTCACGCCGCCCCAATCGTCAGCCCTTTTCTCAAAAGCCACTGCAAAAAAAGGAAGGAAGCGGGAATCCACACGATGCCCGCCTTTCTTCTCAACCGGTTTCCGCGTCCGCTCATTCATGCCCGTGAACCTTCCCGCCCTCTCCGCCCAAAGGCAGGAGCAAGCGGAATACGGCGCCCTGCCCCGGCTCGGAAGTGACGGAAATGCTCCCGCCGTGGGCTTCCATGATCTTGTGCACGGTGGCAAGGCCGAGCCCGGTCCCCTGCCCCTTGGTGGTGAAATAGGGATCGAAAATATGCGGCAAGGCGTCCGGCGCGATGCCCACCCCGGTATCCCGGATTTCGAGGCGCAGGGCATCGGGTTCGGGATGTAGCGACAGGAACAGCTCGCCGCCGTCCGGCATGGCTTCAAGCCCGTTCAGGCACAGGTTCAGGATCACCTGACGCATCCTGTCGGGATCGATGGCCACATCCGGCAGCACCTCGGGCGCGTCAAACCGTATGGCGACCTTGTGATTGGCGGCGTCCTGCCCGATGAGCCGGAGCGTGTCTCCGATCAGACGCCGCATCCCGGTCATGCGCGGCCGGATGTCCGTGGGGCGCGAAAGCCCTATCAAATCGCCGATGGCCCGATTGAGACGCTCCACCTCTTTGACCATGACCTGCGCCGCCTCCCGATCCGCGCTGCCTTCAGGGAACCGCCCGCCGAAATACGTCGCATACCCCTTGATGGAGCTGAGCGGATTGCGCAGCTCATGGGCGACGCCCGCGGCGAGGTTGCCCACGGCGGCAAGCTTTTCCCTGCGGCGGACTTCCGCCTCAAGGCGGCGGACTTCCGTGAGGTCACGCAGGAACATGAGCGAACCCAGGCGGCCTTCATACCCTTCATTGACGTGCCCGCCGCGTACCGAAATGTATTGCTGTTCCTCTCCGTGCCGCAAGATGATTTCCGTATCCGGCAGCACCGGCTCCTGCAACAGCTTCGCCGCCAGTTCCGCCAGCGCCGAAGGGAGCACTTCCGCCGGTTTCCGGCCTAGGAACGCCTTGCCCTTGGCCGGGGCTTCCATGCCGAGCAGGGTCAGCGCCGCCTTGTTCATCCGGGTGATCCGGCCCTTGGCGTCGAAGACGACCAGCCCGTCCGGAAGCGCTACGGCCAGTTCTTCGGCCAACGCTTCGGCCACCCGCTGCCCGCGCCGGGACGAGCGGACCCGCTCCACGGCGTGCAGGCCAAGCAAGGCCAACATGCCAGCCAGCAGCACCCCCGCCCCCAGCAGGACGGCGCGCTCGCGGTTCTGCGCCTGCGCCACTTCGAGCGGAGCAAGGTCAAGCCCGAGGAAGACATACGGCAACGGCCCTACCGTCGGTTCATCCTGCCGCCCCTCACCCTTTATCTTGGGATGGAATGTCTTGAAGACCACGAACGCCCGTGAGCCTTCCATATCTATGATCGCCCACGAAGGGGTTTCCGAGGGACGCAATGCCGCGATCGTCTCCGCGCCGAGCTCCCTGCCGCCGCGGGTGTTCAGCACTTCCCCCACGCGCGCCGGGTTGCTGTGCGCAAGGATGGTCCCGTCCGGCATGGTCACCGCGATAAAACGCACGTCAGGCCGATCCGCCAATTCTTCGACAAGGTACTGCAACCGGATTCCCGTCCGTGAACGGGTCCCGGATCGGACGCCGCTTTCCAGCGCCGTGACCAGCGCCACGCCTTTTTCCGCAAGGAAACGGACCATAGCCGTCTGAGTGCGGTCGAGCGAAAGCCCCGTAAGAAGCACTACGCCGAAAACAAGTACCAGTGCGGCGCCGAGCGTCCCTATCAACGAGCTTCCGCCGCCGACATTGGCCTGCTGCGGAGAGGAGGAAGAGAAAAGTCCTGTCGTCTGCATGGATGCGGATATTCCTTTAAGACAATGCGCAAAAAACACTGCTGGAGCGAAGCAAGAAACGCTCCAACCACCCGGCGCGGAACGGCTCTGCGGCGATCCGCCGGCCTAATTCATGGTATGCTTTTTGCAAATTTTCCGACTATTGACGAGCCCTTCAAAGCTCACGTACATGTCATACTGTGCAGATTCTGGCTCGGGAAGCTTCCTGACCATACCCATACTTTTCATTCCTTGCCACCCAAAAAGCGAAAGGGGCTTCATGCAGATATATACAGAAAACAGATTCTGTCTGCCGCTGTTTTACCTGATTGTACTGGGGGTTGCGCTCTCTATCTGGATCTGTCCGGACAAGGCTTTCGCCACGGGCGCCTCTTCCGGAGTTCACGACGACCAGCCGCGGCAGGCTCCCCAAGGGCTGCCCACTTCCCGGATGCCGGAGGCTTTCCCCGGATTCTCTCCGGATACGCCTTCCAAATGCCCGGCTCTCGCCCCGCAGCGGACCCATGACACCAGCCGGTTCGAGAGCCGCCTGTTCGCCATGCCGCTGCCTCCGAACCTCACCCCCGAACAGCAGCAGGCCGCGCTCGCCATCATGCGCGAGGCCGAACCCTATCTTACGGTCATTCATATCCAACTACGTCAAACGCTTGTGGAACTTCATAACCTTTCTTTCGCGTCCGACACGCCCCCTGACGCCTTGGCCGTCATCGGGCGCAGGCTCATCCGCCTGCGTACCGAGGCCATACGGGAATTGCAGCGCATTTCCGCACAAATGGAAAAGCTCGCCGGGTTCAATCCCGGCTGGGGTGCCCGCGTGCGCGGCACCAAAATGGAAGATCTGAACCCACAACCCCTCAACGAACAGAGCGTGGAGTGATCCCATCCCGCCGTTCCCGTGGCAGCCATGCTCCCGAAAGGAGTGTGGCTGTCTTTTTTTTAGCCACATCCGCGCATCCGGGCTTTTCCCTGTGTGATTCTTATACACTGTCAAATATCCCTGTACAAATTCTATACAGCTTTTCAGAACAACGAAAAGCCCACCAGAGGCGTTATATTGATGATTACATAGAAAATCGAATAGTTAACATGTTTGGCACGGGCGTTGCTATAGTCCAGGCAAGAGTGACGAACAAAACACCTTTCAGGAGAACCTCAATGAGCCTCAATAAAGCCTCTATCGCCGTAGCCCTTGCCGCTTTCCTCGCGGTAGGCGGGATTGCCGGGCAGGCGCTGGCAGCGCCCCACGACGGTCACGACGGCCACTGGAGACAGCAGAGGTCGTATCAGGACTGCATTTACCAGGCGCTCACGCAGGAAAAGAAAGCGCAGTACGATGCCATCATGAAGGAATTCGCCGACAAGACCGCGCCGCTGCGGGACAAGCTCGCGGCCAAGTACATTGAGCTGCGCACGCTCGGCAACAGCCCCACTCCGGACCCGAAAGCCATCGGCAAGGCGACGGAAGAACTCGTGGCGCTCCGCAACGAATTCGCCAAGGAACGCAGCGCGATGGTGGACAGGGTCGCCAAGGAAATCGGCATCAATATATTTCAAGGCAAGGGGCCGGGGTGCCCGGTTGAACGGCCCCGCCGATGCCCCGCAACAGGGATGACCGTCATGCCCGACGGTCCGCAGCCCGGAGCGGAAGCTCCCGCGAGCGAATAACAAGCCCCCCTCCAGCCGTTGGTCAGTCTCCCTTTCCAGCGGCGAAAAACCCTGACTCCCATCCAGTCAGGGGAAACAATAATCGGCAAAGCCGTTTACATATACGAGAGCCTCTACAACTTTGAACGACCGGTTCCACCTGACCGTTTCACAGGTGCCTAGCTGAGTCTGTTCGTTCAATGGCAAAGTCATCCTCCTCCTTACAGAAACTGTATCCTCCTCCTTCCTCTGCAGCGCCCCGTCTCCTCCTCCGGGGCGCTGCTCTTTTGTGCGGGGTGGAAAAATCGGGGAGGGGAAGAGGGGACTTTCTGGAGAAAGTCCCCTCTTCCCCTCCCCGATTTTTCCAC
>NZ_JNJP01000132.1 GCF_000701705.1 Bilophila wadsworthia ATCC 49260
ACCCGGCAGGATTTCCTGCCCGTGAAAGTATCCTTGCTTCCAGTTCGCCTTCTGGAGAAGGGTGATCATCAGCCCACGATACAGCGCGCCCCGGCTCCACGACTTCGAGTCCTCAATCTTGCGCCAGACCTTGAAATAGCCGCCCATATTCACACCTTTCCCTTGACGGCAGGCCCGGTTGCGGGCATACTGTTTTCAACGTTTTGATGAACTTGCATCATCTTTTCCCCTTTGGCCCGTTGCTCCAACAGCGGGCCTTTTTCGTGTTCGCGTGCCGAACCTTCAAGTGGCACTTCAATTCTGTCTCCACACTTCGCGCAGGCCGTCCGATACAGCCAACGCCAGCCCTGCTTCGGGCAGGGCCGCAGGTGCGGATATTGCGCGGCGGCTTCCCTGAGCCCTTCCACCGTGAGGAACCCCACGGCCTCGGGCGACGGGATGCGGTGGCGGCAGCGGATGATCATGACTCCACCATTTTCTTGAACAGGTTGATGAAGTAGATTTGCCCCTTGCCCGTGATTTTCGGCGTGCGGGTGATGTGACTTTCCCCACTGCTTCCGATGCGGGTGCCCTCCTTGATCTCCATCCATCCGGCATCCATGCTTCTCTGGGTAGGCATGTTGGTCTGGGAACCATCCTTGTGCAGGTAGCCCCTGTTCCTGAGCCACTCGAAAAAGCGGTTCTGCCCAATGTCGTAGCCCGTGGCCTGCTTGATGAGCTTCGCCATTTCCCCCACGAGGATGCTGGTCTTGGCGACCTCGATGGACTCGGCGAAGACCACCTTGGGCCTCACCTCCTCCATCTTCTGCTCCAGCGCGAGGCGCTTCTGTTCTTCAAGAAGTCGCTGCTCCTCCTTGTCCGCCCACGCCCGCGCCGCCTCCGCCGGATTCCTGAAGTTCGGAAGCGCCAGGGCACCGTAGCCGCCCGTCCTACGGATGGACGGAATAACCTCATGCACGATCCAGCGTTTGAACGCCTTGGCCTCCGGCTTGCGGGATCGGAGGACGAGCGAGTACAGGCCCGGTTCTGAAATGATACGGCTATCGCGTCGCAATCCTGTGGAATCATTAAGAGTGTGGATAATATCGACAATGGGGCGTTGCTCGTCGTGCTCCAGAATGTCCGGCAGATCCCGCGTCTCCGTTCCGAGGACGGCGCATACATCCCGCGCCACAAACCACGGCTCGCCTCCGTACTCGATCACGCGCACGGCCCCAAACTCCCTGTTCTGAAAAATTCGCAGCCCGCTCATCTGGGGCTCCCGTCCAGTACGGGGACGGCCACAAAGCCGTATCCGTGGCGATAGACTTGTCCGCCGGCCAGCGGATCAAGGGCATCCGCCGCTTCGTTGTTCCATTTTGCGTTCGCCCTGAATTGCGCCTGAATAGTGGCGGCCTCGGAAGGCGACAGTTCTCCGTCGGCAACGGCGTCCAGAGTCTTTTTGTTCAGGATTCCCGTGTTCTCGGTCGCCTGCATGACCGCACGCGTGAGGTCTTCCGTGGTGGTGATGTTCGTTGCCGGGTGCATGTCCTCGACCTGCGCCGCGATCCAGTCCGCAATGATGGTGTTGCCGAGCGCCCGGCACAGGAGGGGGATGAGTTCGGGGGATGGCGTGTAGTCGTCGTACTTGTTGAAGTATCTGGAAACGGCAGCGGTGGAGAGGGACGAGCGGTTGGCTATCGCCTCGTTGGTCAGCCCGGAACGCTGCTTCGCCGCGTCCAGCGCTTCGTTGAACCCCATGTGCCGCAAGTTCATGCTCATGGTGTGAATCCTCCGTGTATTCATAAATTGCCGGGATTCGGGGTTTCGCCCATCCTGCATTCATGGAAACGGTTCATTTGCTCATCATCCTGCGCGTCCCCGTGTGGCGCGTCCGCATCCTGATCCATGGGGATCCCCGGATACGCTGGCGGGCGTACCGCGTCGCGGAGTACCCGACGCCCGAGGCCGTGGCCCGGCGGTGCGCGGAAGGGCTAGTGCGTCGGGAGGGTGATAAGTGCCACAATGACCACTCCCAAAGTGGGCAGGGCATCAGCCAGTGCGGTGCGTCTCCGCTTCGAATCCGGTGGGAGTGTTGGGGGTGGCTGGAGGACAGTCTGGTATGAGCGCTTCCAAACTAATGCCCAACTTCAATGCGTAGACGGCACACGCTCCATGTGGGATTTTTTCCGCATGACAATGCTTCCAGACAGATGAGCGTGTTATCCCTGTCATTCTTGAAATGTCAGCGTATTTCAGTTGGTTGCGTTGCTTATAAATTTGTAGTGCGTTCATGTTTTGTATGATTCCATAAAGAATCAAAAATAGCAAGTGTGTTTCGAGACAGAAACATTTTTTTCTGGCAAGGATGACCACATGAAAACTCAACAAGAACGGTGGGACGAAATCGTCCAACGCATGAAGGAAAAGGTGGATGAAGGCGGGCGTGGAAGCGTTTCTCGTCTTGCCGAACTGTTGAACACTGAACGTGGAACAGTATCTAAATATATCAATGGACAACTGAAAGGAGAAAGGGTTCCTGCAGATAAGATTCTTTTCTTTGAAGAAAAGCTTGGGTTAGCGCCAGTTTTGAAACGAATTGGTGTGCACTCTCCTGCGGAACCTGTAGAAGGAGACAATTTGCCGATTATCCCTGTTTTTTCTCATGCCGGAGCTGGCTCCCCTTCAGAATTCTTTTCAGGTACCCCCGAGGTAACGATTCCTGTACTCCCTCAATATTTTCTTCCTGATATTGCCGCGATCAAAGTGACCGGGGATAGCATGGAGCCGACTATCTCAAAGGGGGCCTATGTAGGTGTAGTCCCTCTAGGTGAAGACCTCATTGAAGGAGGAATCTACCTCGTTAGCCGTCCTCCTTTTGGGGTCTTGGTGAAGAGGGTACGTCTCGGCAAAGAGGGTAATATTATTCTGTATTCAGATAATCCTCGATATGAGCCACAGGAGCTACCCTTTGAAGGCTACGAGGATGTGATTATCGGGAAAGTTGTGTGGGTATGGCAGCTTTTCTAGTTATCGTATGAGCATGAGCGAGTAGGCTGAAAGTAGCGGAGAGAGGTAGTATGCGCAAAATCTATCAGGCTGGCCCCCTTTTCTCAGATGCGGAGCGGTCGTGGCATGGTAAACTTTCCGAACGCCTACGCGCAGCAGGGCACTCCGTGGTCTGGCCGGGAGACTTGCTCACCTCAGACCAAATCAAAGCCGCTGGCCCCGGGGCGATCGCCCTTATCTTTGAAACATGCCGCAACGCCATTGATTGCAGTACCTGCGTTGTCGCCCTGCTTGACGGCACTCAGGTTGATGACGGCACGGCTTGGGAAATCGGGTACGCCTACGCCAAGGGGCTTCCTATTTTTGGTATCCGCACCGACTTTCGACAAGGCGGGGATACGCAGTTTAACCACGTGAACAGTATGATTGAGGGTTGCCTGTACGGTCTTGCCACAGATATTGACGAACTTTTGCTGATGATGTGTGCGGCCTCATGTAGTGGAAAATGAAAATCCCCGCCGGAGCGGGGAGGAGGTGACTATGCCAAGCTACAGAAAAATTTTCCCTTCATATGACTGGGATGAAGATGTATGGCGCGTCAATCAAATTGTTAACCTACCGTTTATTGTTGGTGCCGAGCTTGCAGGGTTTGTCAAAAATGTTCCAAACGAGGAAGTGAGAAAAAGTGACGCAGCCGTTCAGCGTTGGATTGATGAAAATATGGAAGGATGCTCTTGCCTCGTCTTACTTATCGGGGAAAAAACATATTTGAGTAGATGGGTAAAGTACGAATTGGAAAGAGCCACTCAAAAAAGAATGGGGCGTCTTAACGTCTACCTTGAGGGAATGCCTGATAGATATGGAATTCCCTCAAAACGCGGCAAAGATCCTTACGCCCATCATGGAATGTATGTACCCGTAGATACACCTGGGGTGTTCATTGTCAATGAATACTCATGGATTCGTGACAATGGGCTGTACAACATTGGCAACTGGATAGAAGACGCGTGCCAACGTGCTGGAAGATAATGCTAAGCCCATACAGGATTGGTATGAGGCTGTTTTTTAGGCAAGCACAATAATTAGGATGGTTGCACCCGTCACGGGATATAGCCATTCAGAAAAAGAAATTAAGCAGCTCCCAAAGCCAGCATTATATCGATTTAAATCAATATCCCATTGATCTAAATATGGCACAGTTCCGCCTATAATGGCCTTGTGGTGTTGCCTAAATTTGCGCTCAAGCTGCAAATAACGGGCGTCTAGATACCAAAAAGCCATTGTTAACACCAAAAATAACCACGCGATTTTACCAGAAAAATTCATACCACACGCGCCAGCCAACGTCGTCACAGCGGCGCATAATGTCAAAAAAAATGTTTTGCACTTTTGTGAATTGTCCGCCATTCTTGCAATAATGCCCTGAACCATCAGAAGTGCCTTGAGTTCATGCTCATCAAGGATCGCCCGCCTGTCTCTTGCTTGGCACATAAATTTTTCTCCAGAGTTTACATTATCATACGTGAATCTCAAAAACGGTTCAAGCCCCTCCTCATGAGGGGCTTTTTTGTGCCCTGCCGGGCGTGACCACCGATGCCTTCGTGGTGTCGGCGGTATTTTTTTAAACCAATTGATTCTATTTGGCAACATTTAGCTTGACTATTTTGATTCTGTATGGAAACATATCTTCACGACGAATGAGCCCCCCATTCGCCAGTTCTTCGACAAGTAGCGCGACGAAGCCCCCAAACCCGGCGTTGTACCCGTCGAGCCCCCGCGTAACAGGCGGCAAGGCCATGACCACGGCAAGGCGTTGGAGCATTGGTAAAAGAGCAGGGCGGAGCCCCCGGCGGATAAAGCAAACCGGGGAAGAGAAAGGAAGAGGAATTGTGAATTTTCGCATTGAACCAGCCGGAACGATAACGGTTCTGGCTGGAAACAATACGAAAAGGGAGGAAAAAGGATATGCCGCAAGCCGACTATTACGAACGGCAGGAGGCCCGCCGGGAACGTTACGAACTGCGGGCGGAAAGAGCCCGGCAGGAGAGCGATGCAGCCGCCCGCCAAGCGGAAAAAATGGCTTCAATCATACCGATGGGGCAGCCCATTCTTGTGGGGCATCACTCGGAAGGCCGGGACCGCCGATACCGTGCCCGCATCGGTCAGACGATGGACAAGGCGATCTGCCTCGACAAGAAGGCCGCATATTATGAAGAGAAAGCCGAATGCGTAGGGCAGAGCGGCATTTCTTCGGATGCCCCGGACGCCTTGGAACGGCTTGAAAAGAAGCTGGCGGAAAGGGAAAGAGCCCACGCATGGATGAAGGAAGTCAACAAGGCTTTCAAGAAAGGCGATGCGGCCTTGCTTGCCCTTGGCATGACGCAGGCTCAAATCGACAAAATGCGGGCAACTATGTCGAGCTGTCACCATCAACCGTACCCACAATTTTCTCTGGCGAACAACAGTGCGGAGATACGGCGCATCAAGGCACGGATTGAAAAGCTCAAGGCTACGGCTCAGAACGTGACCATCAAGACGCCTTTCGCTAGCGGAACCATCGTCGACAACGTTGAAGAGAATCGGCTGCAAATCTTGTTCGACGATAAGCCCGACGCCGACACGCGGACCAAGCTCAAGAGTCACGGCTTTCGCTGGAGCCCGCGCAATGGAGCATGGCAACGGATGCGGAGCAATGCCGCAACGTATTATGCCAAGCAGATTTGTGGAATTGTCGATTGAGGAGAACAGATCATGATTCGCGTCTGCATTTATCATTACGAGATGGGGGCATTTCGCCGGGCATGGGTTCAAACTGTAACCCCGGTAGAACTCATACATATTCAAAAATCAGAGTTCAGGCGAGTTTTAATCCTGGATGAAGATGATTGGTATGGGGCTTCTGCCCCATCAATTTTGTGATGCCCTTAAACCCACAGCCTAGCCCCATCGAAAAGCCCGGAACCAACCGGGCTTTTTCATTGGGTTTGGGACGCCAAGCCAAACATCAAAACGAGGGTATTTCTATGTGTTACGGCACGAACTGCGGACGTGAAGGGGCCTTTGGAACCTGCTATCACCCGGAAGACTGCATCATGCGCGCCATTGAGCGCGACGCGGAAGAGAACCTTGCCGCGCGGCTGGCACGCGACACGGCCCTGAGCCGGGAGCATTTCCCTTGCCCCAACTGCCTTGAGCAGGGCGAACGCCACAGCCTCACCTGTGAAAACGGCCTGTTCACCTGCCCGGAATGCGGCGGGGAATGCGACGCGGCGGAACTCATCGCGCTCTATGATGATATACGCGCCGGGCATGTTTCCGATGCCGAAGTCGTCGGCCTGTGGATTGAAAAGCTCGACGCAAGGAGGGTCGCATGACCACCACATTCTTCTGCATCGAAACCGGGAATTCGCTCTACGGCGGAACGGTCAGACACTTTTTCAATTCACCCGCAGCCGTGATGTCGTTCCTCAAGGCGACACGGGAGGGCTGGAGCCTCCGGGCGGCGGAATGGGACGATGGGGAACTCGTCCCCACGCGGCCCATCACCAACTGCCAGTTCATCGACGAGGACGGCGGAATCGACGCTGTTCTTGAACGGCTGGAGGCGGCCGCATGAACTTTGACATCTGGAAACGGCTATGGGCGGTACTCCTCAACTTCAACTTTTGGAGCCGCCCGTGGCTGGCGGCTCTTATCGTCGCTCTCTGTTTTCTTCTCACGGGGTATTTTGAGCGGCAAGATCGGGAACTCTTTGAACAGATGACGCCGCTCGTCATGGAGGCGGGGCAATGAACGAAAAAATGCTGCGGCGTTTTTCAGATTGGCTCTTCGCTCATGGTTCCGAGGTGCTTGCCACGACGAATGACTATGAAGTTATCCGCTTTACGACACAACTCGGAATCGCC
>NZ_JNJP01000133.1 GCF_000701705.1 Bilophila wadsworthia ATCC 49260
CGTGCTCTACAGGAACAAAGACGGCGAAATCACAAAAGGAATCAACGGGGCGCAGGATGCTTTCAACGCCTTTCTTGATCAGCGGAAGTGGGAGGGCGGGGGAAAACGTGAGCGGAGGCCCCGAAATGCCCGCGAGCGTAACCTGTTGATCCGTTCCATCGCGGAAAGGGACGGTTGGGTCTGCATGTACTGCGGGCGGGTCCTGACCCCCGAGACGGCAACCGTGGAACATATCGTGCCGCTTGCCGGAAACGGACTGGACAGCTTGCGGAACCTGACCCTTGCCTGTGCCTCATGCAACAATGAGGCGGGACACCTGAGCGCCCGACAAAAACTGGATTTGGCAATGAGAAGAAGGTTGCTGACCATCGCCAATGAATTGCAGGAGATCCGTGATGAACTGGACGGACGACGCTTACCCCGAACTTGATGGGGACTGGACGGACGAGGAACTCATGATCGCGGCGGGCAATGCCGCCTTTGCGCGGAACCGGCGCAAGCACACGGAAACGGAAGAAGGCGGGGAGTAAGTATATGTGCGATACCCATAGCGAACAGATCAACGAACTGGCGAAGGCCCTTGCCGCCGCGCAGGGCGAGCTTGAACCCGCAGAAAAGAACTCCACCGCCGCCGTCGGGAAGGAGGGAAAGCTCAAGCGCAAATACGCTGACCTGACGGCGATGATCGACGCCGTCCGCAAGGTGCTTCCGAAGCACGGCCTCTCCATCGCGCAGATTGTCCTCCCCTCGGAAGGGGTTGCGCACGTCAGGACGATGCTGATGCACGAGTCGGGGCAATGGCTGGCATCGGAATGCAGGATGCCATACGACAATACAGGCTCCAAGAACGCCATCCAATCAATGGGAAGCGCCATCACCTACGCCCGGCGCTATTCCCTTTCGGCGTTGGTCGGCGTGGTGGCCGACGACGATGACGACGGGGAAGGCGCATGGAGGCGGGACGATGACCGGGAACAGCCCCGGCGTAACGTTCCCGAGCCAGCCCCTCAGCCCAAGCCCGAGCGTGTGGATCTCGCCGCCCTCGCTAAGGAGTTGAGCGAAGTACGGGACTGTGCGGGGTTCGTCGCCTGTTACAACCGCCATCGGATTACCGAGGGACACCCCGACTACGAGGCGGTCAAGAACATGTTCGGCAAGAAGCGCCGGGAGATCGAGGCCAAGGCCGAAGCCGAAGCCGGAACCCCGCCCGAATTCGTGCCGCTGGACGCCGTGATCGCCGCCTTTGAAGCGGCGGAAACCGTAACCGCGCTCAAGGAGGCGGCAACCCGGCTCGGCATCCCGGAAAACCACCCGGACAGTGGGGCCATCTACGCCGCCTACCGGGAACGGCAGCGCAAGATCGAAGCGCAGGACAAGGAATGCGCCGCGTAACAACAGCCCCGCCCTGATAATCAGGCGGGGCTTTTCTTTCCCTCAGCAGGAGATTGTATGAGCAGCCTCAACAAGGTGATGATCATCGGAAGGCTCGGGCGCGATCCCGAGATGCGCTACACCCAGGCCGGAAAGCCCGTATGCAGCCTGAACGTGGCTACGGATGAGGGCTACACCAACGACCGGGGCGAGAAGGTCGACAAGACGGAATGGCACAAGGTCGTCTTTTGGGACCGGCAGGCCGAAACCTGTTCGCAGTACCTCGCCAAGGGGAGCCTCGTGTTCATCGAGGGCAGGCTCTCCACCCGCAAGTATCAGGATCAGCAAGGGCAGGACCGCTACGTCACCGAGATTCAGGGGCAGCGCGTCCAGTTCCTCGACCGCAAGGCGGACGGCGACGGGCAACAGGGCCGACAGGGAGGCGGACGCCAGACACAGAGGCGGCACTCCGCCGACTATGAAGACCTCGGCCCCGCCTTCCCTTCCGAAGCCTCCGGCCTCGATGACGTGCCTTTTTAGGCAAAACCAATAGGATAGAATATGGCACAGACCGCAGAAATTCTGGAAGCCCTCCCGCCCGCGCAGGAGCAACCCGCCGGGCTCGCCCTGCTGGACCTGAACGTCACCGCGACGCCGTTGGTCATCACATGGGACAAGGACGCCGTGTCCACGCTGTTGGATACCGTCCTAGCCCAGTATGCGGGGCTGGAGGTACAGGAAGCCGACGTGCCCGCCATCAAAAACGAAATGGCGGGGCTGAACAGGCTCAAGGAACGGATGGACAACGCCCGGAAGGACATTAAGCGGCGGATTGCCGGGCCGCTGGACGGGTTCGACGCCGAGGTCAAGGCGCTGATCGCCCGCATCGTGGATGCCCGCGCTGCGCTGGACACGCAGGTCAAGGACTTCGAGCGGCGCGACCGTGAAGGCCGGCGCGCGGCCGTCCAGTGTGTCGTCGACAACATCAAGAGCTGTGAAGGCGTGCCGGAACTGGACATCCCCATCAACCCTTCATGGCTGAACAAATCCACGAGGCAAGCCGAGATCCACGAGGATATCAAACGGATCATCGCCGCATACAAGCGGGAGTGCGAAGAAACCCGCCGGATGGAACAGGCCAAAGCCGACCGCATCGCGCTGGTGGAGGCCACGGCAAAGGCTCAGGCGGAACAACACGGTTTCGCGCTTCCCCTGTCGAAGTTTGCGGCCTGCCTGACGCCGGACATTTCCGGCGAGGACGCCGCGGGCATCATCGGGCAGGTGTATGCGGCGGAAGCCGAGGCCCGCGAAGAGAGCAAGCCCGCCCACGTCGTCAAACCTGCGGAACCGCGCCCCGATTCGTTCATTGAGCGGGAGGAGGGCTTTCCCTTCGCCCCGCCCGTGAACGTGGCTTGTACCCTGACCCTCAGCGTCAAGTACGCGCCGAAGTATGAGGATACCGTACAGGAGGCGCTTGCCATGCTCCGCACGGTCGGCGTGGTCACTGTCTTCTAACCTTCCGGCGCCCACCTCCCGCGCCGTCCCCATAGAGCCCGCCGGGGGGCATGTACCCCGGCAAAGGACTTTTCATGAGTCAGGAACAACAGGACGCCACGGATTACGTCCGCGTCACCCTCACCATCCATGAGTTCTCCGAAGACGGCGAATGCTGCATCGTCTCGGACAAACACGGCCACGGTACGAAACTCTCTACCGACGCCTTCCTGCATGACGCCGAGGACATAGACGTCGGCGACACCATCGCCTGCGACATCCTGCGCGAGGCGTGGGAAGACACCGGGCTCACCCCGGACGATGCGGGGCCGCATGACGTGCGCGCCTGCGGGCGGGAAAACATCGAGGTGCTGGTGGATCTCACCGATGAACAGCTCCTTGATCTGGGCTCCGAAATGGCGGACGCCCTGCGCGAACGCGACAAGCTGGAAACGGAACTGCTCGCCGTGAAGAAGGACTACAAGGCACGCATCGACCTTTCCGTCTCCAAGGCTGCGGAAGCGGCAGCGGAATACCGTTCCGGCAAACGGTTTGAAACCGTCTCCTGCGACCGCTTTGAAGATCGGACGACGATGGAGGTCGTATGGTGCGATTCCGTGACGGGCAAGGAAATCAGCCGCCGCCCGATGACCGCCGAGGAGCGGCAGCACCGCCTTGAACTCGTCACCCCGGACAAGCCCGCGGACAACGGCGAAGGCCGGGCGGAAGTGCTCACCTTGCCCGCGCCGCCCGTCGCCAACGCCCGCACCTGCCTGTCGTGCCGCCACCTTTCCGCTGACGGCACGGAAAAGGCCGAGCCCTGCATGGCCTGCGCACAGGCAAACGGCGGTGATGCCGACAACTGGGAACCGCGCCGCGAGTGCAAGACCTGCGCCCACGTCACCAGCACCGTGGACGGCTTCCCCTGCGGCGGGTGCAGCCTGAACCCCGATCCCGGACACGGCGGCGACGAGGACCGCTGGACATGGAAGGATGCCCCGAAGGAGGGAATACCGTGCTGACCAGAGAGCAGGCGAAAAAACAGCCCTGTCCGCTGATGCCGATGGCCAAAATCTATGAGCACCATGTCAACGGTGTCCAGCTCAACTGCGAGATCATCGAATACGAAAAGTGGACGGGCGAAGAATGCCCCAAATGGCGGGACGGAAAAGTGGACGGGGGAAGGTGTTCCTATAATGGGGATTGTAGGAAAGCAGTATCAACTGTGCTTCCTGCCCCGACCGCTACGGCTACTGTGGAGGCTGACCATGCCCGGTTATGACAACCCGAACCGCCCGGAATGGACGGGCAAGCGCAAGGCAAAGAACTTCGCCCGCATCAACGCCGCCTGCAAGGGTCTGAAAACATCCGGCGGCAAACCGCCGACGGACTGCCCCAAGTGCGGCACAAGCCACAAGTTCGCGGCCTGCCCCGTGTGCGGGTGCCCGCGACCGAAGAAGAGATAGCACCCCACGCCCCGCCCTCCCCCGGCGGGGCTTTTCATACCCCAAACCGTGGGCCGCGCATATGTCCTTCCGTCAGCAAAAGCAGGACAGGACGCCCGTGCCCATCACAAACGGCATGAAGTTTGGAATTCAGGCCACCTTTTGTTCGTCCTATGAGGCGCGAAGAATCCCCTTTTTGAGCAGGCTTGCCGCCGTGCGGTGAGCCTTGAGGTGAGTGGAGTCGATCATCAGTGAGCCATCAAAAGACGTTTTGTTGGCCAACTCAGTGAAAATTTTATTGAAAACACCGAGTCTGCTCCACCTGATGAATCGATTGTACAGCGTTTTGTGCGGGCCGTACTCATCAGGTGCATCCTTCCACTGAAGCCCGTGCTTGATGACGTATATGATGCCGCTGACGACGCGTCTGTCATCGACACGCGGAGCACCGTGAGAACGGGGAAAGAACGGTTTGATACGCTCCAACTGGCTTTCGGAAAGATAAAACAGGGTACGCATGCGACACCTCCATGCCCTCTGCATACCCTGTTTTTGTTCCTTTGAAAATAACGAGTCCTGACCCTATGACGCGAGTTGGTTGCGGGAATCTCTAAAAGCCAAAGGGATAACCGTCTGCATACCACCGCGGAAAACCAGAAATGAAGAACTTCCTTTCGACAAGACGCTGTATAAAGGTCGCCATCTTATTGAAAATACATTCAGCAAGTTGAAGGACTGGCGACGTATCGCAACCCGATATGACCGCTGTGCCCATACTTTTTTCTCAGCCATTTGTCTTGCTGTCACTGTTCTCTTCTACCTTAATTAACGAGTCCTGACCCTACCGTGCCCGGCGTGTGGAAATCCCGATGCAGTTGTTTCTGTGACTACAAGAGCTGCTGTGTACTGCCCTATGTGTGGTATGTGCGGGCCTTGCTCCCCAAAGGTCGATACGGAATATGTTGTCAGACAATGGAACGCTCTTCCTCGCGCCATAACGAGGCACCAAAAGACAAAATCATGCGGGCAATCAATCCCTTGTATAGTGATTCCCAAAAGTGCCTACTGCATCACCCTGCTGAGGGTATTGCCCGGGACTGACAGGGAAGCGCGAGGAAGAGATCTCAACGATATTCTTATGGGTAAGGATCCAGGGTTCGCAAGGCTGGAGCGTGCTCAACACGGTATTGACGCCATGCATCAGGTAGTGAATCGGGATGGTCACACCCGGCTTATAGGCTTCCATAATGGCGTCAGCCTGTCCGTAACTCAGAATATGTTCGCTTTCGTCCACGGGGATAAACAGTACGTCGATGGGCTGCTTTCTCAAATACTCATCCACAAAGACCTCAGGAACGGGCCTGTTGTCCCCCCAATGCACCAACGTGATCCCGCCTGTCTCCACCACGTATATCACATTGTCCATATGCAGGTTGTTTGTCGGAGGCGCAAAGTCCTCCCCTGTGTCCTTTTGGATATCCGTCCAGCGCGTCTTCCCAACGGAAGCGGACATATGCTTATCCGCCAAGCCGGTGATGCGGATATCCCCCAGAGTGTACGTCCCCACCATACGCTCCATGGTGATGAGCGCCTTCGGGATATGCAGCGCATCATGATCAAAATGGGCATGTGTGGAAAGCGCGATGTCCACTTTGACTTCTGGGAAGTCGACTGGAAACCACCAGCCCCATGCGGGATCGTTGCGCCACGGATCTATCAGGACGGACAAACCCAAAGGGGAAACGATCCGCACGCAAGAATGCCCGAAATAATCCACCAGAACCGGTGTGGAGGAAGGCACCTGTTTTCCCTCCTGAACACTCCGCAACTTCTCGTTGTTGATCTCAAATGACTGAGCTCTCGAACCTTCCATAAGGCCTCCTCGCGGGTTGCAGTGCTAATGCTATGGAATGAAAGGCTAACCCTGTATAATCTAACTATCATGTCCCAAGGCTTTGTCAATCCAGAGCGTCAGGGGCGCATAAGGAGAGAATATTCATGGAAGACAGATTATTACGTCTGAAGGAAGTACTTGAGGTCATCCCCGTTTCACGGGCGACATGGTACCGAGGCGTCTGGGCGGGATTCTATCCTCAGCCGGAAAAACATGGCCGCTCTTCCCTCTGGCGGATGTCCGCCTTGCAAAAAGTCATCACAGGGAATCAAGAAAATCAGCCCACGCCTGCATCATCTGCCGACGCTCGGTGATGTATTCCGCCCGATTATACGCGGAACGGACTTTGTTTTTATCAACGTGTGCGAGCTGGCGTTCGATAACATCCGAGCGCCAGCCCATTTCGTTGAGCAAGGTGGACGCCATACTGCGGAACCCATGCGCGGTCATCTCTCCGGCAAACCCCATCGACTGGAGCGCGCACCGGACTGTATTCTCACTGATCGGGCGTCGCCGCCTCCCCTGCCCCGTAAAGATGTAAGGCTGCGTCCCATTGACGCGCCGCATCTCCTCCAGCACAGCAATGGCCTGCCGCGACAGCGGAACCATATGCTCCCGCC
>NZ_JNJP01000134.1 GCF_000701705.1 Bilophila wadsworthia ATCC 49260
TTTGTTTTGCCCGAAGCCCATCCCCATCACAGGCAACCCCTTCCCAAGCCCCAGGCTAGGCGCAAGCCCCTCCTGCTCTTTCTCCATCTCCCCCCCAGCTTCTTTTTCCTACAGCTTTACCCGCCCGGTTCGCTCCATAATTGGCTCATTCGCTTCCTCTCCACCTTTTGTATTCACTTAAGCAGAGGCCCGGAAAACCTCTGGGTAAGGCGGAGAGGTGTCCTCATAGAGATGCATGGCTCTCATGCCGTTTCCATGAAGAAAGGGCAGGAAAAGGGTAGGGACGTTCTCGGTAATTCCTCCCCTGCTACGTAAAGCCTGAGCCGTATAAAAAAGAGGGGGAAGGAAAAGCTCCTTCCTCCTCTTGGGACGTCCAACTTTTTGAGGTTGGGGCGCTCGAAGGATGGGCGGGGAGGAGAGATAATACCCCACACGTACTTTCTAGTGGGATTAGCCAGCTAGCTTTGTTTTGGAGATATGATTGCGATGGGGGATACTGCCCATAGAGGCGAGTAGGAGATAGAAAAGGTTCTTCACTGAAAATGTTCATTGATATTCGGTATACGAGGTATTTTGAAAGAGTACGAAATATCAATTTTTTAATATGCGCTCTATTTGTAAAGCCCATAGTCTGATTTTTTAAAATTTATTCGAATAATGAAAGAGTTGTTGACGCGGTAAAGGGCAACGTACCCTCACCCTTTCTGTATTAGAAGGGAACCAGGTATAAGCTGTTATGGCTATGTGTGAGCTGGATTATTTTTGCTAAGTATATTTTAGATCAGATTATTTTGAGTATAACACAGTGTCTTTTATTATAAAATATTCCCACTAAGTGCCCTAGATGAATATTTATTTTTCTTATATGCGAAAATCAGGTAAAATTCTAAAAGCATTCTCAAAGGAATTGCCTTGTATATTGGGTAATTTTCTGAAAGATGGAGATAGCATCTCTGTATGTTCAAGCAGATTTTGTTCATGGAAAAAATGTATTCCCCTGAGAGAGGGTATATACAGAGATACAAAAATGGCTTAGGTATGACCCGCACATTGTGATTACGTTTTACAGGAGTTGATATAATGATCAGCGATGCCGAACTTCTTAAGCTCGTTATGGATAGATACCCCGAACAGCCGGCTCAGTTTCTTATTGAACAGTTTACGGTCATGAAGGCGGGCCTCATTCAGGCTAATAACAAGCTCGCGGGCATGGATTCGGAGGCGCTCTCCGAATCGTTGTGTTGTGCTGAAGACGCTCAGAAAGAAGAAACCGTTTCCGAGCCGAGCGCTCCCAAGAAAAAATACACTCGCCGCAATCTGGTGGTGAAACCGGAAGAAGCTATCTCCGAACAGGAAATCGCTTGCTGCATTTGCGGTAAGACCTTTCAAAATTTGACCACCAAGCATATTCAGAGCCACGATCTGACTGTGGAAGAATATAAGAAATTGTGCGGCTATGGTCCGGAACAGAAATTGATCAGCAGCAAGCTGCTTAACAAGCTTCAGGCGAATGTCTTGAAGGCCCAGCAGGCCCGCGAAAAGAAAAAAGCGGAATAGTACCTGAATCCAATGAAGTAAAAGGCCGTCTCCTTTATGGCAGACGGTCTTTTTGTATTTGAGGGATGAGAGTTTTATTTTTTCCTATGGGCGGCTTTCGTGGATACGTAAACCCCGGCCAGGATGACGAGGCCGCCTGCGATGGCGATGGGCGTGAGGTGTTCGTCGAGGAGCAGCCATGAAGCGAGCATCGTAATGAGAGGCATGAGGTAAATGAAATTATTGACCGCGACCGGGCCGATTTTCCAAATGATTTTGCTCCAAATCAAAAAGCAGAGCGAAGATGCAATGACGCCGAGGAAGATCAGGTTGAGGTAGGTAGTTGGCTGCCAGAGGCGTGAAAAGTCGTAACGGAAATCGCCGAACGCGAGAACCGGGAGCATGGTGACGATAGCGTAAAAGAAGATTTTACGGGTGATGTAGATCCCGTTGTAGCGATTGCCGATTTTTTTGACGAGGGTGGAGTAGAATGCCCAGGAGAGCGCTGCTGCAATGGCAAGGAAATCGCCTATCGGATGAAGCTTTAGGATGAAGTGCCCGTTGAAGATGACGAGGAAAACTCCCAAAAACGCAATACAGAAGCCTGCGGCGAGTTGCCTGTTGAACGGCTCTCCTGTCGTCAGAAAACGGGCCACTATGGCAGTCAGCATGGGCGTCGTCGCGAGGAGCAGCCCAACGTTGGAAGCCATGCTGTATTTGAGGGCATAGTTTTCCGTCAGGAAATAAAGGGTACTGCCAAAGATCCCCGCTCCCGCGAACAGCAGTTCCTCACGAAATCCTCCGGACGGATGACGGTGCGGATACGCGGCGAGGAGGACGAGGTAGGCGAGCACATGCCGGTAAAACATGATTTCCTCCGGGCTAAGGCTGTGCAGGAGGATTTTGGTGGAAACGAACGTCGTACTCCATACCGTGATGACGGCGACGGCGATGATATAACAGCCGATCTTGCTTTGCATGGGAGGCCGATCCGGGATTGCATTGTCGCCCGGTACGCGGCCGCGTGCCGGAAGGAGCCGTCTTGTGCGGCGCGTCACCGTGTAGCATATAAGCCCATGAAAGTCGCGCGGGCTTTCATCATCAACTTGTTGCCGTTTCGTATCATATGGTCAGACAAGGCAAAACCAAGAATGTTATTCTGATCTAACATGCTTAATTTAATTGTTATTTATACAATGACAAACGGATTTAAAAGGTCTAAGATACTCCTCATCTCGTTGTGAGCGAAGATTCAAAACCTGATCGATTGCCTCGAGCAGGTGCCTACCAAGGAGGGTATCATGACGGAACTCACTCAATACGTGTATGCCTTTGACAAGGCGAATGAACCCATTGCACGCGCCAAAGACGGGGATGAATTCTCGTTCCGCACACTGGATTGCTATTCCGGCCAGGTTTGTACGGAAGAAGACATTGTCGGTGAATCGTTCAACTTTTCGCGTACCAACCCGGCGACGGGGCCGCTCTATGTGGAAGGGGCCATGCCCGGCGACGTGCTCGTCGTGGATGTGCTGTCCGTTGAAGTGGCGGATAAGGGCGCCGTCACCACCATCCCGAACATCGGTCCGCTGTATGACCGGTGCGTGGACCGTACCCGCATCCTTCCCGTGAAGGACGGCAAGACGGAACTCGGCGGCCTGAGCATTCCGATCAACCCGATGATCGGCGTCATGGGCGTTGCCCCGGCTGGAGAACCCATCGCCTGCGGCTATGCCGGAAAGCACGGCGGCAACATGGACTCCAAGAAGCTCACTGCGGGCAGCCGGGTGTATCTGCCTGTGCAGGTTGAAGGCGCGTTGCTCCAGATGGGCGACATCCATGCCGTCATGGGCGACTGCGAACTGTGCGGCACGGGGCTTGAAATCGGCGGGGTCATCACCGTCCGCGTGAGCGTGCTGAAGGGCCGCAAGCTTGATTGGCCCGTTATCGAAACGGCCGATGCCTGGCATGTCGTGAGTGCCCGCAAGGATTATACTTCCGCGCTTATCGACGCTTCCGCGCAGATGCAGGAACTCGTCTGCGCCGCCTACGGCCTCGATCCCACGGACGCCTATCTGTACCTGTCCCTTGAGGGCGACGTGTGCATCAATCAAGGCTGCCAGCCTTGCCCTGTGGAAATCGTGCTCCGCATCTCCGTGCCCAAGCGCTCTGATAAGCCGCTGTTGTAAGAATTCCGGGAGGAGAGCCCTTTTGTGGCTCTCCCCCCGTGATTGCTTTTCCTCCTCGCAATGAAGGAGGGGAAAAATATGTCTCCAGTTTTCCGAACGGGGAAAACGGGGGGAAACGAGAGGGGACGGCTTCACCCGAGAGGGCGGGCCGTTTTGTATAAGGGAAGCGAGGGGCGCGCCCCAGCGTTTCCGGAGGGAAGCCCGCCCGGGGAGAGGGTCCACGGGCGGACGTTCCGGCGCGTTTGTTTCGTGCCGCGAGCGTTGAGTCAACATTTGTGGAGGTTACAATGGCTGAAGAAAAAGGGTCCGTCGAACAATTCGGGTACAAGCAGGAACTGCACCGTACCCTGAGCCTGTGGGATTTGACCGTCTACGGCTTGCTGTTCATGGTCATCATCGCCCCGCACAGTATCTTCGGATACGTGAACCGGGATGCGCAGGGCATGGCGCCTCTCGTGTATCTGGTAGGCTTCTGCGCCATGTTCTTTACGGCGCTGTCCTACGTCCAGATGGCGAAACGCTTCCCCATCGCCGGGAGCGTGTACTCGTACGTGCAGCGCGGCGTGAACCCGCATGTGGGCTTCCTCGCCGGGTGGCTCATCCTGCTCGACTATGTTTTTGTTCCCAGCCTGCTGTACATCTTTGTCGGCAACTGGTGCCAGAGCCTCATCCCGCAAATCCCGGGCTGGGTCTGGATTCTCATCTTCATCGCCGTGAACACGGCTATCAACATAAAGGGCATTGAGACCACGGCCCGCGTGGACATGTTCTTCTTCGTCGTTGAAATCGGCATCGTCCTGATCATCGTGATCGGCGGCCTCAAGTACGTGCTCGGCGGCGGAGGGGCCGGAGAGCTGACCATGACGCCCATCTATCAGGCGGACAAGGTCAACCTGACCTTCATTGCCACGGCCTGCACCATTGCGGCCTTGAACTTTACCGGTTTTGACGGCATCAGCACGCTGGCTGAGGAGGTTTCCGAACCTGAGAAAAACGTGGGCCGCGCCATCCTGATCGCGCTGGTCGTCATCGGTACGGTGTTCTTCCTACAGACCTACATCGTCTGCCTTATTGAACCTGATTACAATAAGTTCAATGCTTCCACGGCCCTGTTCGACGCCTGCGCCGTCGCCATCGGCGACTGGTTCCGCATCGTGCTGCTTGTGGTGAACATCCTTGCCGTGGGCATCGCCAACACCCTGAACGCGCAGGCCGCGTGCAGCCGTGTGCTGTTCTCCATGGGCCGTGACAGGCTGTTGCCCGGTGCCCTCGCCAAGGTGCACCCCAAGTTCCGTACGCCGTATGTCGCCATTCTGCTCATCGGCGTGGTATCGCTGGCCTGCACCATTATCTTCACCGACGAACAGCTTACCAAGCTCGTCAACTTCGGCGCGATCAGCTCTTTTATGATGCTGAACCTCGCGGTGATCTGGTTCTTCTTTGTGAAGGAACAGCGCCGCAGCGGTATGGACCTCGTCAACTACCTCGTCTACCCTCTGGTCGGTACGCTCATCCTGTTGTACGTTTGGAGCGGCTTTGACCATCTGACCCAGATCCTCGGCTTCAGCTGGCTTGCCGTGGGCATCGTCTTTGGCTACATCAAGTCCAAGGGCTACAAGGAAGTTCCCGATGCCTTCAAGAAGAGCATGATGTAACCGTTTCCGTTCTCGGAACGCTTGTTTGAGGCCGCCGGACGGATTTTTCCGCCGGCGGTCTCCGCTTCCGGGGCGTCTTTGAGGAGAAGCTATGCGCATTACTCGTGAGCGTCACGTCTACAGTTTGGGCGTCTCCGAACCCGTCGCGACGGTGACGGCACCCTGTTCGCTGACCGTGGAGACCTGCGATTGTTTCAACGGGCAGGTGACCGAGGATGGGCAACCGAAAGCCCGGCTCAATTTTTCGCATGTGAACCCGGCCACCGGCCCTATCGTGGTGGAAGGGGCGGAACCCGGCGACGTGCTCCGCGTGCATATCCGGGCCATCCGCCCCGAGAAGACCGGGGCGCTCATGACCGCGCCGGGCGCTGGAGCCCTGCCGGATCGGGTGAAGGGGGACACGCGCATCTGTCCCATAGCCGATGGGCATTTCACTTTTATGGGCGTGGAACTCCCCCTGAATCCCATGATCGGGGTCATCGGCGTGGCTCCGGCTGGCGAGTCTGTGCCCTGCGGCACGCCGGGGGATCACGGCGGCAACATGGATACCATCGGCATCCGTGAGGGCGCGATCCTGCGCCTGCCCGTTTTCGTGAAGGGCGCGTATCTTGGCCTTGGGGATCTGCACGCGGCGATGGGCGACGGGGAAGTCTCCGTAACCGGCCTCGAAGTTTTCGGTGAGGTGGATCTCGATCTTTCATTGGAGAAGGGCGCATCCTTGCCCTGTCCGCTGTTGCACGACGGCGATGAGGTTTCTTTCCTCGCCAGCGCCGAGACCGTGGACGGGGCGATCCATGCCTCGACGGGGTACATGCACGATTTCCTTCTTGCCAAGACGTCTCTCAATGCGGACGAGGCCCTCATGCTCATGAGCCTCTGCGGCCATGCCCGTATTTCCCAGATCGTCGACCCCCTCAAGACCGCCCGTTTCGCCATGCCCGTATCAGTGCTTGCGAAGTTTGGGGTTGTGGTGGAGTAGGGGAGATGAAGGTTGGGGAGGGGGAGGGTGGCATGTTGGAACTTTCCCGTATGGGGATGGGCCTGCTGGATGAGATTGTTTCGTTGGGTGCGCTGGCAGAGAAAAGTATCTCGGGAAAGTGTGGAAAGGTTTTCTGACGTGTTTCGGTTCCCCAACGCGTTTTTTGAAGAAAGATACCCTGTTGTTTTGATGGAATAAAAGCATGTTGGCGCAGGATCGATTTTGGCGGAAAGCCTGCGCGTGGCGTATGCCTGATTCCCGTGCCCGCGTCCGGGGTGCCGCCCCCCCCCACACCGGCCAAAAGTCTTTGGGGAAGGAGGGAGGAGGTTTGGAGGAGGGAGGAAGGCCCTTTCTCCAGAAAGGGCCTTCCTCCCT
>NZ_JNJP01000135.1 GCF_000701705.1 Bilophila wadsworthia ATCC 49260
ACCCGGCAGGATTTCCTGCCCGTGAAAGTATCCTTGCTTCCAGTTCGCCTTCTGGAGAAGGGTGATCATCAGCCCACGATACAGCGCGCCCCGGCTCCACGACTTCGAGTCCTCAATCTTGCGCCAGACCTTGAAATAGCCGCCCATATTCACACCTTTCCCTTGACGGCAGGCCCGGTTGCGGGCATACTGTTTTCAACGTTTTGATGAACTTGCATCATCTTTTCCCCTTTGGCCCGTTGCTCCAACAGCGGGCCTTTTTCGTGTTCGCGTGCCGAACCTTCAAGTGGCACTTCAATTCTGTCTCCACACTTCGCGCAGGCCGTCCGATACAGCCAACGCCAGCCCTGCTTCGGGCAGGGCCGCAGGTGCGGATATTGCGCGGCGGCTTCCCTGAGCCCTTCCACCGTGAGGAACCCCACGGCCTCGGGCGACGGGATGCGGTGGCGGCAGCGGATGATCATGACTCCACCATTTTCTTGAACAGGTTGATGAAGTAGATTTGCCCCTTGCCCGTAATCTTCGGCGTGCGGGTGATGCGGCTTTCCCCACTGCTTCCGATGCGGGTGCCCTCCTTGATCTCCATCCATCCGGCATCCATGCTTCTCTGGGTAGGCATGTTGGTCTGGGAACCATCCTTGTGCAGGTAGCCCCTGTTCCTGAGCCACTCGAAAAAGCGGTTCTGCCCGATGTCGTAGCCCGTGGCCTGCTTGATGAGCTTCGCCATTTCCCCGACGGAGATACTGGTTTTGGCGACCTCGATGGACTCGGCGAAGACGACCTTGGGCTTCACTTCCTCCATCCTCTGCTCCAGCGCGAGGCGGGCTTCATGGGCGATACGCCGCTTTTCCTCACTATCCGCCCATGCACGGGCCGCAGCCACCGGATCCGTAAAGTTCGGAATCGCCGGGACACCATAGGAACCGGTCTTGCGGATGGACGGGAGCACCTCATGCACGATCCACCGCTTGAACCGCTTGGCCTCCGGCTTGCGCGACCGGAGGATGAGCGAATACAGGCCCGGTTCGGAAACCGTGGACATCTCCTGCCTGCCGCCGGGGGTATCGATACTGTCGATCCCCTTTTCATCGTCATCCAAAGCGGCGATCACGTCTCCCGTGTTGCCGATGCCAAGACAGGCGCACACGTCCCGCGCCACGAAACGTAGTTCGCCGCCATCTCTTTTGATGATGCGTATAGGGCCGAACTCCACGTTCTGGAAAATCTGCATCCCATTCATCGCGATTCCTCGGGATAAAATGCTGCTCAGAGGACAAGCTTACAAACCACAGCCAGTGTTCTTCAGTGAATTCAATCTGCCCTACTTCCCTTGAAACCTTACCTCCGCAAGTGGGACATACCCCCGTAATGCACGCAGGTTCTGGCCCCACAAAAGGAATGGACATTCTCGCCAACGAAGGGGTCCACCCGCACTCGCGGCAAACATTCCACGGGGCGTATCTCGTCAACCGCTTGACGCGGCGCGGCCTGAACGCTTCCAGAAATGCCACCATCTCTTCATCTCCTTCTTCTCAGGCATCGCCACCGGAGGCGCCTGCTCTCCGTCCGACAGGCTGGCCAGCGCCACATCCCGATCCCGCCGTTCCGCCAGTGGTTGCAGCCCGGCCTGCGCGCTCCGGCACGCCGCGATCACGTCCCCAAGCCCGGAACGGATCTCCCGCGCCGTACTCGGATAAAGCACCTGCGCTTCGGCGACGATCCGCTGCACCTCGCCAAGGGCCGAACCCGCACGCGCCACCGCCGTCAGCACGTCCGCCCGCGTCGCGGCAGGCGTCACCGGAGTGTCATCAGCTACAATCTGCGCTTCGAGCCACTGAAGGAGGATTCTATTCCGCATCACCCTGCACAAACCGGGGATGATGTGCAGGCTCGGCGCATAGTTGTCATTGGGATCAAGATAGCGGCGCAAATGCGTCGCGGTGATGCCCACTCCCTGCGCTATGCTTTCGGCGGTCATGCCGCTGGCGTCCTTGGCTTCCCGAAGCGCCTCGATCGCAGTCATGTTCTTGTAGTCGGCCATCCTGCTTTTCCTCTGAAGTTTTCAACTTTACGGCCTGTTGCGTTCCGATAAGATGGCTGAAAAAGGTTCGGAACCCATGCATGTACCTACAGTCCATCTGCTCATCACTCTGCGTGGCCCAGTGTGGCGGGTCCGCATCCTGATCCATGGTGTTTCCCGCCTGTGTTGGCGGTCGTACCGCGTCGCGGAGTACCCGACTCCAGAAGCCGTGGCTCGGCGGTGCGCGGCAGGGCTAGCGAAGTGCAAGCCAGAAAATGACACCGATAACTGCAAAATAGGCAATACTTACGATTGCTTCAGGCCAGTTCATGGGCGTGCTCCTTTTCGGGTTCGGTGGGAGCGGTTGGTGGGGCTATCAGAGCCTTTGATTCATGCAAATAAGGATAGACACGCTCCGCAATCGACTCTCCGCCTTCCCGGTTCAAAAACTTTGAAAGACCACAGGGATTGAGTCCGGCAAGTTCCGCAAACTGTGCCTGTGTCAAATTCCTTTCCTGCAAAAATTTTTTCAGAGTGTTTTGAATGCTCATGTCCATCTTTTTACTAAATAGTAAATATTAAGGCAAGCAGTTTTTTTCCAAAAAGAAAATGACAGGAAATTTACCGTATGTTAAATAATCGTATGGGATTCTACGAAGATTTGATCAACGGCATGAAGTCGTGCATCGGTGAAGGCAAAAAATTTGCGACGAACGCGGATATGGCTAGACACTGTGGTGTTCAGGCTGTGCAGACATCCCGTTATCTGAATGGAGAGCGGGAAAAGCACCTCAAGGCGCTTGGAAATATTTTGGACAAGATAGGAGCCAAGCTTGTCTGGGATCACGTACCTGCGACAAATGCGCCTGACACGCCTGAATCCGCACAGTATGAAGCTACCATTGCGGAACTTCGGAAAGAAATCGAATCTCTACGCATCTACAAAGCGAAGTGGGAAGGACATCTCGAAGCACTTCGCGCCCAGAGCGGCGTGGATACTCAAAAACTTCCTGAAAAGAACAAGCTCGCTTCGTGAATAAGCCCTTCCTCAAGCTCGTGAAGAAATGAAAATCCCCGCCGGAGCGGGGAGAAGGAGAAAAATGTCTAAAGTTACTACAATTACATTTACTGGGGAGAGCGGGAGAAAGTACACATTTGACACCTACGAGAAGAGCACCAAATTTAACGACGTAAGTGCCGTGTATATATTCACAAAAAGGTACGTAACAGCATCTGGAGGCTATTCACAAATAGCTTTATATGTTGGTGAAACAAGAGAGCTTGGAACCCGTATCGGAAGCCATGAAAAATGGCCTTGTGTGGAGAGAAATGGTTGTACCCATATTTCTATTATGCAAGTTTCAGGTTCTCAACAACGTCTTGATATCGAGACGGATCTGATTCATTCCTTGAATCCTGTTTGCAATCGGCAATAGATTCATAAGGCTCATCTTTTGGGTAATAACTCTCATTAAAAAACTTAACGGCAATGCTAATTGCCTCCATCAATTTTTCCTCGTCTGAACAAACTGGTTCAACAAAATAGCAACCGCTGTCTGTTTTTTGGATTTTCATTATGCCTCCCCGCCCCTCCTCATGAGGGGCTTTTTTGTGCCCTGCCGAGCGTGACCGCCGATCCCTTCGTGGTGTCGGTATTTTTGTAACACAATATTTACTGAATGGAAATTTTATATTGACACAATATTTGCTGTTTGGTAAATATCGCTTCACGACGACCGGGACACCCCCGCCGTCCTCACAAGCCGCGACGGGTCGGCGGGCGTAGACGGTATGATGAATACCCAATCAGCGCGGGGAAAGGTGACTAATCCCCCGGCTCGGCAGAGCTGCAACAGTAATGCAGACGGGTATTATCCCGTAAAAATTTTCATGAAATACAATCGAACCCGGAATCATCCGGCTTTTTCAGGACAAACATATGAACAAAGTCGTCAAGGCCGTCCACGAACTCGTGACGCAAGGCAAGATGCCCGCAAAATCCGTTGCTATCGCCATCGGCAAGCCCTACTCGACCCTGCTCAGGGAAACCAATCCGCTTGACCCCGGCGCAAAGCTCGGCGTCGAGACGTTCATGGCCATCATCGAAACCACGGGCGACTCCACCCCGCTCAACGTGATGGTGCGGGAACTCGGCTACAGGCTTGCCCCTGTGGACTGACGGCCTCACATGAAAGGGGCGGCGAACACCCGTCGCCCCGAACCATGCGGGACCTGAAACGTATGGATGTGCACGCCCCGGCGGGGATTGGCTCCGCCGGGGGTTCCATGCCTAGTCTCATAGACGGACAACGGGAAAGACATTGACGATTCTGCTTGCCATAGCGTAATTAATACCAAAAGGAGTATTAATCCTCCTTGGGAGGGTAAATTATGTCACGTTTTTTAGGCAGGTTATGGTGTTCATTCGGGAACCTGCTGAATGTAACGTCCCGGGGAAATACATGCTCAAAGAAGCGAATCGTTGAGGCAAGATCCAGACTGGCCAATCGTTCTGATACTGAGTCGCTTAGAGCTTGTTTTAGAAACGTAGGAAACGATATCGCTTTTTCCATGAAGAAGTACGAGCATGACAAAAAGTAGATCGGCCCCCAATACGCCATCCACTAAACCAAAAGTTATTAAGGCAGAAAGACATCTTGCTATAGCGACCTATTCTGGCCCACTCCCAGATCCTGCTACTTTCGAAGCCTATGATCACACTACCCCTGGTGCAGGTGAACGTATTCTGGCTATGGCAGAAAAAGAGCAAGCACACAGGCATAAGATGGAAGCCCTAATGACAGAAGCCTATGCTAAAGACTCTGTTAATGAACGTAAGGAGATACAACGTTCTCAGTGGATGGCTTGGACATTGGCTTCAGGAGTAGTTCTTATTGGAGGGTTTCTTGTTTACGCAGGGCATTCCGTTGTTGGTACTCTTTTAACAGGAGGTACGCTCATCGGTATTGTTTCTGCGTTCTTAGAAAAGAATAGACACGAAAAAGAAAACAATGATGAATTACATCACCGCCACTCAGAAAAGTAGCTCTATCCGTAGTTAGTTGCTCCGGCAGAAAAGGCTCCTCGTTTCCGAGGAGCCTTTTTCATACCCAACGCAAGGTTTCGCGCCCAGCTCGAAAACGGCGTCACAAGCGCAGCCCGATCCTATCGGGCTTCCCTCCCCCTGTTCCCCCGGCGGCGGTCGGCGTTGTTCACGTCCGGGCGCGGCGTCGGCGGCGGGTTCGTCGGGGCTGGTTGTCAATGAGCAGGCGGTGGCGTTCACCTCACGGGGCAAGCCATGCTTGACTCTTTGATAGGTAAACTTTACCTCTTTTGTCAATACATAAAATTACGCCGAGATGAAAAGAGGTGATTTTGCTATGATTGGAGGAAAAGGAGACATGCAAGTGCTTAATGAAACAGGGATGGCTGCGTTTGAAGAATCCATCCGCAAGGCACTTGAGGAGCGCCGTAAAGTCATAGGTATGACTGAACAAGCACTTGGTTCGCTTGCTTTTCCTCATGTGGCGGATTCCCGACGGAAAGTTCAATCAATCAGAAAGGGGCAGGGCTCGGGTGAAAATCGTAAACCCCAACAACTCAGAATGACCGACGTAATGAACCTCTTAGCAGCCCTCGGTTTGCCTTGGGAAAAGGTGATTAAACAGGCTTTTGCGGATGCGGAAACGGCCCAAAAAGAGGAACAGGAAAAAATAAAGGCCCTTTTAGCAACCCACAAATAGAGTAACCCGTTAATATAAAACGACCTATCAAGCCGCCATAATGGGCGGCTTTTTTGTTACCCCTCTTTAGGGAAAAATTTTGCTCTTTCTCTTGACTATAAGGTAATTTTTACCTACCTTGTTTTCAACGAAGGACGGGAACCCACCCCGACCCGCTCATTGAAAACAGGCGCGATGACGGCCCTCAACTGGACGCTGTACGGCGAGGAAACGTACCCCACGGCGCTCAGCGCAAGCCCGAGCACACACGGTCGAAGCGTATGGACAGAGGTCGTGAAACCCGCTATTCTTTTGAAAAAGTGAGGGAATAATGCCCGTTATTCTTATCGTCGGGCCCTATCGCTTTTTCTTCTATTCCAATGAAGGAAATCCGGTAAAGGCCCCTCACATCCACGTCAGAAGCCAAGACGGAGAAGCGAAAATCTCACTCGTCGAACCGTACGGCGTTCTGCTCAATGCCGGTTTTTCCGCGCAGGAGCTGCGCAAAATATGCAAGCTCGTTCAGGAAAAACGGGACATCCTGAAGGGGGCGTATCATGATTATTTCGCCTAAAAAGGTTTGGTTCGACGAGGATTCCCTGTGGGTAGGGCTGAATGACGCCCGCGTCATCGGCGTCCCTCTTGCTTGGTTCCCCCGTCTGCTCAACGCGACGGTTGCGGAACGCGAACGGTTTGAATTGAGCGCGTTCGGCATCCACTGGGAACACCTCGATGAAGACATTTCCGTCGAAGGACTCCTTGCCGGTCAGGGGGATTTGACGAGGACTCCCATCAAGGTCGCCTGACCATCTGCAAAAACACACCCGAAAGGCTCCCCGGAAACGAGGAGCCTTTTTTCGTGCCTAGCCCCATCGAAAAGCCCGGAACCAACCGGGCTTTTTCATTGGGTTTGGGACGCCAAGCCAAACATCAAAACGAGGGTATTTCTATGTGTT
>NZ_JNJP01000136.1 GCF_000701705.1 Bilophila wadsworthia ATCC 49260
AAGCGTCGGATCAAGCGCGGCGGACCACGGGACATTGAGCTGGATCGGGCCTTCGGACTGCACGGAATCGTCAGCGCCGGTCAGCGTGATGGAAGGGATGAGGAACGTGTACGAATACTCGCCGCGCTCAAGGGTGAATTCCAGTTTCACGCGGGAATCGTTGATGAAATACTCGGGAAGGTTCCCGTCAATATAGAACGCCGAAAGCGTCCCGGTAAGCGTGCTGCGGCCCCAGCTCACGGCCTTCGCCGAACGGTCGAAAATCGCGTACTGCGGCTCAATCCCGTTGGCGAGGGTCAGATCAATGCCGGTCACGACGGCGATCGCCTGATTGTCGATCTTGAGCGAGCCCTTGAAGCTGTCGAACGGATCGGTTTCGCCCACCGGGGTGGGGGACGCCGCGAGCGGCGTGGTGCCCCGCTCGCCGGAAAGCCCGACAATAGAGAGCGTGCCGGAAAGCATTTCATTGGGCTTTACCGAAAGCGAGAACTGATTGACGAAACAGCCGGTATACGTGGCGTACTGATTGATATTGGTAAACGCCCGCTCAAGCGTGAAGGCATGGACCGCGACACCGGCTTTCAGGACGTTTTCCGTCCAGTTTCCGGCAAGGGCCGCTTCAAGGAACGGGTCATATTCCTTTGCCCCGAACTCGAACGCGATATCCCCGGCGATCTTGTCCACGCCGGTACGGTGGAAGGGAATCTGACGGTCAGAACGCAGGGCGTTCGACGTGAACGTGTCGCGGGTAAGCGTCAGCGAGCAGGAATTATGGTTGAGCTCGGTCATGGCGGGCGACGCGGGCGTCGTTCCCGGCGTCGTCTCTTTGACATATCGGAGCCCGTGTTTTGCGCCTGATGCGATAGTGTACATACTGAACGTCCTTTAGGCTTGGAAGGTGTAAAAGCCCACGTTGACCACGACCCCGGTGCGCTTGCCGTCACAGGCGGGTCCGGACTTGCGGGGTGTGGTGATGGTGATGGTCCCGTCGTCGAAGTGAATATCCTCCCCGCGCGGGAATTTCCGGGCGACCTGATCGGCGAGGGTCGCGACAAGCGCGTCTTCCCCGGCTTTAGCCATCACTTTAATCTCGATCCGTCCGTCGATCTTGGTGAGGCCGCTCATACCGAGCGTGGCCTGCTTCTGGTTCTCGAAGACTACCTGCGCCCGAAGGTGCGAGGCGTGCGGCGGGACAAAGGGCTCGCCTTCCCATCCGAGAGGAAGGGCAAGGGCGCGGGCGGCGAGCTGGACCTTGTCTTTCAGGGTGTCATAGAGATTCATGGTTTTTCTCCGCTGGCGGGGTGAGCGTGAAGGCTTGCCCCCAGAGCACCGCCCACGCCCACGCACCTCTTCTTTCCAGTTCTTCATCGTCCAGAGGGGCAATGGATCGTATCTGGGCAAAAGACGTATCAGTGAGCCCGAACATCTGCCCGTGGATCGCGTGGACAACCTCGTCAACCACGGCGAGCCCGTCCATCTCCCGCTCTTCCTGTCCGGTACCGCCGTAAATCACGACGATGGCGGCAAACTGTCCGTATACGTCAAGGTCAAACGAATCCGTTGATGCGGTGTTTTGTGCCGACAGGATGGTCACGAGGACCGTCGCCGGACCGAGAGACTCGCGCAAAACTTCGGCTGCGTCCGCCCCGCCGGATATGGCCTCGACGGTGACGTCCGGGAGAAGCAAGCTCAACTCCCGGATCGCCGCATCGCGTATTTCCACAAGGCTCGGCATTACCAATTCCTCGTCCCGGCGTTGATTTCGACGCCGTCCGCCGTTTCACCGGATGCGGAACCGGCGCAGGGAAGCGACACAATGCCCGACGCGACATCTTTGAGCCATGCCACGGTCGACTTGTACCGGGTGATAATCGGATCTTTTTCGGACACGTCGCCGCTTGTGAGCCGGTAGCGCACAATGTCCGCCGTCACCATCATGACCACGGGCGGCACGGGGTCGGCGAGCGGCACGGCGTAACGCGAGGCAAGATAACTGTCCACTTCCGAACTTGCGTAGCCGATAGCCGTTTCCAGCGCCTCCCGGTCAATCGCGTTCCCCTTTTTCTTTGTGGAGAGCGTGATCACTTCACGCTCTCCGAACAGGGAAACAAGGTCCTCAACGGTGGCGTACATTACGCAAGCCACGGGCTGACGATAATGGTTGCCGCGTCGAACCAGATGTTGCTCGCGCCGTACTGATCGCGTTCCGCAACAAGGATTTCGCGGGCATCGGCCTGCAACGTGGGCGGGACGACAAGCAGCGTCCCGGTCTTGCCGCCGAAGCCAAGCCCAAGGGGCCGTCCGCCGTCGGCCTTGAAGCCTTGCATGGTCTCGAGGGCGAGCTGGAAGTTGGCGGCGGTGAGATCGTCCGTGCAGCAAACGGCCTGTTGCCAGAAGCCATACCCGCCGTTGCAGCGGTAGCGGATACCGAAGGGAAACTCGTCGTAGTCGAAGACCGTGTTGTTCGCCGTGGACGTGATCGCTTCGATCTCCGGCTTGGTGCGCTCCTGAAAGATGAAGGGCTTGAGGGGGCGGGACACGTCGAGCAGATACCACGCCGTCTTGTCGGTAACGACGCTTTCGACAGCCGCAGGCCGGAGAAGATTCGAGGTATTCACAACCGATCCCGTGCCGTCGACGTTCGGATAGACCGGGTGATCGGCTGCGAAGAACTTTTTGCCGTCGTAGCAGTCCTCGGTTCTCCCGGCGGCCAGAAGCCCGAAGACGATCTCGTCGGGATGGGTGGCCGCCGCGTAGCCCATCTCACGGAACAGCGGCGCGTAGACGTCAAGCGTGTCGTCTTCAAAAGCCGTGCGGGGAATCTTGACGGACGCCTCGTACTTCTTGTTCGTGACCGAATAGCCGAATTCCTTCATGCTTTTGTAGGCACGCTGTCCGGTCCATTCGGCGAGCTTCGGGAACTGCCCGAGCCAGCCGTAGGTAGTGGAGGCAGCCGTGGAGGCTACAAGGGTGGCGAGCATCGCCCACTGGGAAGGGGCCGCCGCCTTGGCTTTTTCAAAGACGTCGCTGTAGCCCACCCGAAGCGAGTTGAGCAGTGCATTAGTGGCAACGGGCATCAGTTCTTCTCCTTCGCCTTCGCGGCGATAAAGTCTTCTTCGGAAATACCGGCGACCTTCGCGGCGTACCGATCTTCATCCGTCAGAGCGGCGGTGCGCGGCGTACCATCGGGAGGCGTGCCGCCGGTCTGCGTACCTTTCAGGGCGGCAATGGGCGTGGTGGAAGACGCGATATAGCTTTTGACGGCGTCCGGGTGGGTCTTCGCGGTGGCCTTCGCCCACGCTTCACAGGACTTCGGCAAGCGTCCGTCGGCAACTGCGGCGTCGATCTCGGCGGTGAGCCCGGCGAGGACGCCGTTGTCTTCCAGTTCCTTGACCCTTGCGGACAGCGCCGCGTTTTTCTCCTGCACGGCGGTGAGCATGGCGGCGGGAACGTACTTGGTGGGGTCCGGATCGGCGGCCTTCAATGCCGCGATCTCGGTATCCTTTTCGGACAGGGCCACGGCAAGCGCCTTGCCGTCCGGGAGCTTTTGAAGCTCCGTCAGCATGGCGTCTTCCGTCGCGTCGGCGGCAAGGCCGAGCAGTCTGCACAACTTGTCGGCAAGCTCTTTCTTCATAGGAAGATCGTCCTCTGCCCGCGCGGCGACGGCGGCCATGCCGTCAAGGGCGGGATAGTTTGTCAGGGCCGCGCTTTTCAGTTCAAGCACGGCCCCGGTTTCAGGATCAAAAGTGAAAACGGGCGAAATGTAACGATACTCGTCAGCTTGGATGAACGCGCGGGCGGCGTCCGTCCACTTGACCGTGGCATACAGACCGTCCGGTTCCATCTCCAAAGACTCGATCCAGCCCGCCGCCGGGGCGGGCTTGCCGTTTTCGGCGGCGTTCATGGTCTGGTGCTCGTAGTCCACCACAAGCGGCGTCTCGCGCGCCTGCCAACGGGCAACTACGGCGGCGGCAATAGTGGGGGTGATGGTCCACGCCTTGACTTTGACGCCCTTGAGCGTACCGGGCCTTCCGTCGCGGGCGGAAAATTCGCCCACCGGGAAAAGCTGGATGCGTCCGGGCGCGGGGCCGCCCGCATCGGTCAAAACGCGGGCGGCGATGGAGGAGGTGTATGCGGTGCTCATGGCGTCAGAATAGCAGGGCTGTGGAACCGTGCCAGTTGACGCATGTCAGCGGGTGGAAAGGCGGGGGAACGGGTACGGACGGGAAAAGCGGGGGAGGAAAAAGAAGCGACGCGCCGATAAAGGCCGTTAGACCCCCGTTAGAAAATGCGTAAAGCAAAAAGACGGGCCGTCATTCATCTTGAGATAAAAACGGCCCTGAAAACGGCTTTTACGGCTTGAGGGCTTTTTGCAGGTTTCGGGTGATGGTGTCGAGCATGTCCTGGATGTCCGTCGGGCCGACGCCCAGGAACGGGCGGGCGGGGATAACCGATCCCGGATGATTCACGGATCGCCGGAATCCGATCCCCGGGATCTTGAGCGCCTTGCCTTTTTTCGCCCGGATGATGCGCGGCCCCGTCTTGCCGCCAAATTGGTGAATGGCGGCATAGGGGACGTTCGTACCGACAAGCGCGTAGCCGGGGCCGATCTCGCGCACGGCATAACGCCCGCCTGTGTTCGCAATACTTCCCACGAGCAGACCGCTGTCCTGCAACATGTTGACAACGGAGCGGCCTTTGCCTTCCCGCTGTTTCTGCCTTGCCGCCGACAGCGGTTGCCACGGCGTGCCTGTAGAGGGATCAGCATTGTTCTGGAAGGCGCGGGCCGAAGCGTCGATCATGATTTCCGACAGCGCACGCATGGTCGGCGTCGTGTCGGTCAGGGACGCGATGAGCCTCCCCAGAGCGACGCGCAACGCCTCGTCGGATATGCTGATTTTGATAAGTTCGCTCATTGACTCCCCAGATGGAAGAAGGTATTTTATAAGAAATCCCGCAAGTGTCCCCCGAATTGGCAATGGGGCGGTGAGCATCGCTAGCGCTGATTATACAGGTTCAATTCCTGTCCTTGCGGGACAATTTTATTTCAGCCATTCCGCGTCGTTTTATCTCCCACCTCTTCTCTCGATAGGCCGTTGCAACCCCGTCATATTTTCCTATCTTCTTCATCGCTCTAGTGTCCCCGGACGGCATGGAAAGCGGCATGATGACGCACCACTCCGGATCGGGGTCAGGGAATACATACAAGGCGTTGTTGTGGGAAACGTCCCAATAGACCGCCTCGGGATCGGCAAAATTTTTCGCCAGTGCCTTGTATTGCTCCAATGACAAGGCTTTTCCCACTTCTTGATGTATCCCCCTGTCTACATGGACGGCTTTCTTGTCCGTCATGACGGCGATGCGGGCCGGGTCCAGCCCGGCGGCCTTGGCGGCGGCCACCACTTCCGGCTGCACAAGCCCCACCACCACGGCGTCGCCCGTCTTCCATTTTGAGGCCAGCTTTTCCTCTATCCACAAGCCGAAAGCCGCGTGCCGGGCCGGGGCGTTGTTGATAGCCTGCACAACTTCGGCATAGAGCGCATCGCTTTTGATAAGCTCCAGCTTTTGCGCCAGCTCGCAGTCAAGTTGATAGGTCGTATAGCCCGCGCTGTACGAAAAGCCCGTGTCCGTCCAATGTGTGAGGCCACCCGGTCTTTCCTGCCAGCCCCATACCTCCCGGATAACCTGCTGGTTTTCCGGGGCGCGGGGGTTGACGACAACCTCCCGGCTTATCATGCGGCCTTCGCCGCTCTCCGGGGTCAACCCTTCCCGTTCAAGCTGCACGTCCGAAAGCGCCCGCACCCGACAGCGGCAATAAAAGCCGTTGGGGGGATAGTGCGTTTTCCAGAACGGATCGTCATAGCGGAAGACCTTGCGGTGGAGCGCCCGGTGGTGTGGGCGGGTGCGGCTGTCGAGTACCGCGACATACATCCACCACGGCCTTTCCTCCGCGTTGGCGAGCATGGCCCGGTAACGCCCGTACATGTAGGCGCTCTGGACGTTCTGAAAAAAGATCAGGGACAGGCGCGCCGGAAGATCCAGCCCTCTTTCCGTCACCTCTCCCGTTTTCGGGTTGACGCTCTGTCGCTTCCCGGTCCAGCCCTTCGCCCGCAGGATCGGGGCCAGATCGTCAATAAACATCTTTCCCGTCCTGCCGTTTTTGACGGCGTCAACCAACCCTTTTTTGACGTCTTCCAGAAGATCAAACCGGGTCATGCCGGATACGGTGACGGCCTTGGCCTGCGCCTCCTGCCAAATGTCGTACCAATGCCGCGTAGGTGTAATGCCCTTGCTTTCAAGGTAGGCCACGGCGTCACGCGGCGGGAGCCCTAGCGCGTAGACGAGATCAGGCGTTTGCATCGGCCTCTTCCCGCGCGCTGGCTTCGCCGATGATGGTTGCGAGCATGATCGCCCGCGCCATAAGCTCTTGCAGCTTCGCCGTGTCCATCTTCGGATACAGATCGCCAAGGCGCACCAAAAGCTCGGCGGGCTCCACACCCTCCCGGATTTCGTCAAAAAGGGGTGCGAGCAGTTCGGCGCACGCCGCCGACAGCTCCGCGTCGGGAGCCATGTCGTCGAT
>NZ_JNJP01000137.1 GCF_000701705.1 Bilophila wadsworthia ATCC 49260
AGCCCGGTACGGAAAAAACGGAAGACTAAAATTAAAGGGGGCGGGAAAACTTTCTGAAGAAGGTTTCCCCGCCCCCTCCAAACCTCCCCCACCCTCCCCAAAGACTTTCATAAATGGGTCGATACGGAGTTGCGTCTTCGCAACAGACTGGTCTTTAACGCAAGTTCCCCGGCTGTACCCTTTTCCTTTTTGCCAGCCTTCACAGGGGGAATACCTGCCGCCGGAGGCATTTTCCCATGACAGAAACGCGACGCTGCATCGTCATCCCGGCCATCAAGAAAAACGCGGTCATTCCGGACCAGCTCGTCAAACGCCTCGCGGGGGTCACGCTGATCCAGCGCGCCATCGACACGGCGCGCGGCGTCGTCCCGGCGCACGACGTCGTGGTCGTCACGGACAGCCAGGAAATCAGCCTGATCTGCGAACGCAACGGCGTGCGCGTGCACTACAACGCCGGGCTGCGCTTCACCTCGCTGGACATCATCACGGAGATGAAATCCATCCTCCGCGAACTGGGCAACGATTACGGGCACATCATCATCTATCGGGCAAGCTGCCCGCTGCTGACGTGGGTGGACATCGACGACGCCTACAAGACGTTCCTTGAAAACGAGGCCGACTGCCTCGTCACCGTCAAAAGCGTCCGGCACCGCATATGGGAAGTCCATCAGGGGCGGCTGGAATCCTTCATGTCCGAAGACGAATCAGAGCTGGTGGTCGAGAGCAAGGCCCTCATCATCGTCAAAAGCGACGCGCTGGACGGCGGTACCATCCGACATACGGTACCGTATTTCCTCAATGATCGGGCGATGGAGATCAACAGCTATCAGGACTGGTGGCTGTGCGAACGCCTTCTGACGCAACGCCGCGTGGTGTTCGTGGTCGCGGGCTATCCCGCTATCGGCATGGGGCACGTCTTCCGTTCGCTCATGCTGGCCCACGAAATCGCCAACCATAAAGTCTTTTTCGTCTGCACCAAAGAAAGCGAACTCGCCGCCTCCAACATCGCCGCGCGCGATTACAAGACCGTCATCCAGCAGGGCGAACTTTGGGAAGACGTGCTGGCGCTCGATCCCGATCTTGTGATCAACGACATGCTGGACACGCCCCGTGAATATATGGAGCACCTCAAGGCCGCGAACATCCCCGTGGTCAACTTCGAGGACGAGGGGCCCGGTTCGGTGCTGGCCGATCAGGTGGTCAACGCCCTGTACGAGGAGCCTCAAAACGAAACAAACGGCAAACAGCCCGAGCGTTTTCTGTATGGGCACAAGTACTTCTGCCTGCGCGACGAATTCTTGCAGGCCGAACAGAATGCGTTCCGCCCGGACCCGAAGTGCATCCTTATCACCTTCGGCGGTACGGATATGCCCGACTATACCCGTCAGACGCTGGATACCGTCGAGCCGCTCTGCCGTGAGCGGGGCATCGCCATCCGGGTCGTAACCGGGCCGGGCTACGCGCACCGCGACGAGCTGGTCAGGCACATCAAGGCCCTCGGCAATCCGCTGCTCCGTTTCGAGTACGCCACCAACATCATGTCCCGCATGATGGAAGGCGTGGACCTCGCCATCTGTTCCGCCGGGCGCACCGTCTATGAACTCGCCCACATGCATATCCCGAGCATCGTTCTGGCGCAGCACGAACGCGAGGCGCGGCACACCTTCGCCCGCGCGGATCACGGTTTCGCCTACATGGGCATCATGCGGAAATTCAACGCCGGACGCCTCCGCAAAGTTTTTGTGGAACTCATCGACGAACCCGAACGCCGCAACGTCCTGTATCAACGCCAATCCCGCATCCATTTCGAGAAGAACAAAGCCAAGGTCGTCAGCGGCATTTTGAAGCTCTTGAAGAAAGAAAAAGAAAGCTGAAAACAGAGCGAAGGAAAAGGGCCCAGAGGCGGAACAAACGGACTCTCACGCCATTGCTGATACGTCCCCCGGCCGGTACGGACAAAGGACATACTCCGCCGTGCTCCTGACAATCTTCGACGACCGGCAACACTCCCGGACAGGGATTCGATAAAACCAAAAGTCTTAGGAGGATGAGGGGAGGGGGCCCTGGGGAGGGGAGAAGGAAGCCCTTCTCCTGAAGGGGTCCTTCTCCCCTCCCCCGATTCCTCTTCTCTCCCACCTCTCCCCCAAAGGACACAGCCATGAAAACCGTCATCGTCATTCAGGCACGGCTGGGATCAAGCCGCCTGCCCTGCAAAACCTTGCTGAACCTGCACGGCCTGCCCGTCATCGACTGGGTGGTGGGGCGTTGCGCGCGCTCGGAGCTGGCCGACGATCTGGTCGTCGCCCTGCCCGATACCCGGCGCGACGAAGTGCTTGCCCGCCACTTGCGGGCGCAGGGCGTCAACACCTTCCGGGGATCGGAACAAGACGTGCTCTCGCGTATGCATGGGGCCGCCGCCGCGCACGGTGCGGATCTCGTGGTCCGCGTGTGCGCCGACAATCCGCTGATCTGGGGCGGGGAAATCGACAACCTGATCCGCTTCTACCAGCGAGAACACACCGCCGGAAACTGCGACTACGCCTACAACCACATCCCGCGCAACAACCTCTACCCAGACGGCCTCGGCGCGGAAATCGTCTCCTTCGAACTGTTCACCAAGGCCATGAACGAGGCCACCCTGCCCGCCCACCGCGAGCACTGCCTCTCGTATATCGTGGACAACCCGGAACTGTTCGCCATCCGCACCTTCGACCCGCTCGATCCGGCCCTGCACCATCCGGAAATGAAACTCGACATGGACACCGCCGACGACTTCATCAACCTCGCCCTGCGCGATATCCGCCCGGACATCACGCCCCGGGAAATCGTGGAGCTGTTCCGATGAAAAGTATCCTGTTCATCATATTGCTGGTCGGCTGGGTCGTCTGGGGCTTTAGATGGATGATCGGCAAAAACCGGCGCTCCGTACCGAGCTGATGCCCCGACGCCCACGCCCTCGGTCAGGGGGCGCAACAGGACACAAAGGAAAAAGAAAAGACGCCCGATCAGCCTTCACGCTGACGGACGCCTCCCTATCCCGCATTCCCCCATTTCCCGAGACTCACGGCCTGAACCCCAGAGGAATTCGATAGCGCCGTAATCCTCGGGAGATGGGGGAACTTTTTTCGGAGAGAGCCTCTCCAACGGTTCCTTCCCTACCACTCCACCACAACCCTTACCTGCTGCCCGGCCTTGTTGGTGAACAGCAGATAACCTTCCCGGTGCCCGAACAGATACACGTCTCGGGTGATCTCCACGTCTTTGCGGCAATATTCGGCGATGGAGGCAAGGTTCCCTTCCTTCCACCATTGCAGCGCCTGCATCCCGTCCGCGCTCTTGGGGGCGTTCAGGGTGGCACGGGCCAGATTATCCAGCGAAACACGGTAGGAAAGCCGTTTTTTGACCTCCACAAGCATGTCCAGCGTGGGCAAGGAACGCAGATCGTACCCGGCGAACGGCTGCAGCACCGCGTAGTCGAAGCGCGACGAGTTGAACCCGATGACCAATCCAGCCTCTCTCAGGCGCTCGAACATGGCCGGGAGATCTTCCTGCTCGTATTCGGTGAAACAATCGCCCTTGGAATCGTACAGGACCGCCACGCTGACGCCCATGAGATCCGCCCGATGCCAGCCGCCCACCTCGGCCGCCGAACGCCGGGTTTCCACGTCGAGCACCATGAACCGCTCCGGAAGCGGCGCAACGATACGCTCAGAACTTCCCGCCGCCGGGCCTCCCAATTCAATATCCGCCGCCATAACGGTCTTCTCCTTCGGCTGTTCCGATTCCAGCCCGCTCACAGCCATATCCCCGCTCGGAGCGGGGGCCTCCATGATCCGCTCCAACAAAAACAACGCCCCCGCCTTGTCGATGGGCCGGTTTCCCGAGCCGCACTTGGGCGAGTGTACGCAAGACGGGCAACCCAGTTCGCAGGGGCACCGCAACAACAGATCCCGCACCGCCGCGAACAATTCCGCAAGGCGCGGGAAAGCCGAACGGCACAACCCCGCGCCGCCGGGCAACCCATCATACACGAAAACGGCGGGCATCCCGAGCTGCGCGTGCATGGGCGTGGAAATGCCGCCGAAATCGTTACGGTCCGCCATGACCATCAGCGGCATGAGCCCGATACTCGCATGTTCCAGCGCGTGGATGGAGCCCATGAAATGCATGAGGCTGTCCTCCGTAGCCCGGCGCGGGCCATCCGGCACGCAAAACCACAAGCCCTCCGTCTCGAAAACCAACGGGGGCAGATCCAACGGCACGACGCAGATCAGCCGGTTGTCGGCAACGGAGCGCTGCTCATAGCCGGTTATCGTCTCCGTGACCCGCAGCCGCCCGAACGCGACGGGCGCACCAAACGCCGAGCCCGAGGCCTTCACTTCGATGATGGCGGTTTCCTTGTGGCTCCTGACCCTGGTATGCCAGTTTACCCGCTGCTGCGGCACCTCGCAGCGGACAACCCGCTCCGCCATATCAAGGCTTTTGACCACATACGTCTTCCCCCGATGCAGATAGACCGCGCCGGGGTGCGTCTCCTTGTACGCCTGATGCCCGTCCACACTGCCGATGGGCCTGCCCTCGGCGTCCACAATGGTACACGACGCACCGCAGCCCCGCAGATCCACATGCCGCTGCGGGCGCTTGCGGGCCGCCACCCATTCCCTGCCGTCCGCCGATTTGAGGAGCAGGCCCTCCCTTTCCAGCTCCCGCAACGCCGCCTGAGCGCCCGGCCCACGCAGCCACGGATCATCACTGGGCAACGGCAATTCCGCCGCCGCGCATTCGAGGTGCCGCTTGACGATGACGTCGTTGTCGGGATTGATGACCGCCCGTTCCGGCTCGCGCCCGAAAAACGCCTCGGGCTGATGGATGAAATACTGATCCAGCGCGTCCTCGCCCGCGACGAGCAGCACCGCGGATTCCTGCCCGGCCCGCCCCACCCGGCCGCCCCGCTGCATGGTCGAAATGACCGTGCCCGGATACCCCACAAGGATGCACACGTCGAGGCTGCCTATATCGATCCCCAGTTCCAGCGCGCTGGTCGTGACCACGGCAAGCAATTGCCCGTCGCTCATGCGGGCTTCGATCTCGCGCCGTTCCTCGGGCAAAAAGCCCGCCCGGTACGCGCTGATGCGGCCCGCGAAGCTTCCGGCCTTGTCAGCGGCCCACAGCGCGATGAGTTCCGTCATGCGCCTTGAACGGCAGTACACAATGGTCCGCAGCCCCCGCGCCAGAGCCGCCTTCAGAAGCGCGATGGCCGTCGTGGACGGGCTGTCTTCCGGGTCGATGAACACCATATGCCGCTTGCCCGTCGGTGCGCCCGATTCGCGGATGACAGGGATGCCCGCCGACTCTTGGGGGGCATTGAGGGACGTTTCCTTCCCCAACGCAACTGGCTCAGAAGAGGAGGAAGGGGAAAACAGAGGGGAAAAAGGGAAAGCATTCTCCGAGGGAAGCCCCTTTTCCTGCACCAGTTCCCTGCCCAGCAGATTGCCCGCCAATTCCTCCGGGTTGCCGACCGTCGCCGTGCAGAAAACAAAATTGGGGCGGGCGGCGTAGCGGGCGCAGATCCGGTTCAGGCGGCGGAAAAGCTGGCTGATATGCGATCCGAGCACGCCGCGATAGGTATGCGCCTCATCCACAACCACCAGCGAGAGCGACGCAAGGAACGTCGTCCACTGCTCATGGAAGGGCAAAATCGCCAGATGCAGCATTTCGGGGTTGGTAATCAGGACATTGGGCGGGTTCTTGCGGATCTTGCGCCGGAAATGATCGGTCGTATCGCCGTCATAGATGGCGATGGACGGCCTCGCCGCTTCGGGCCAATGCCCGGTCAGCTCCCCAAATGCGGCAAGCTGATCCTGCGCCAGCGCCTTCAGCGGGAACAGCATCAGCGCCCGGCTGTCCGGGTCCTGTAAGCATTTTTCCAGTATCGGCAGACTGTAGCACAACGTTTTGCCGCTGGCGGTGGGCGTGGCGACCACCACGTCGCGCCCGGCGCGGACAGTATCCGCCGTCAGCGCCTGATGGCTGTACAGCGACGCGATCCCCCGCTCGCGCAGCACCCCCGCAATGGCGCGGGGCCACGGGCGGCGCGTTTCGCCATAGCGGGCCTCACGCGCGGGCAGAACCCTATGGTGCGTCACCTGCCGCGCGAACCGCTCGGACGCCAGCAGCGACCGTATGTAATCAGCCACGTTGTTTTGCATGAACGATTGGGGAAAAAGGATGCCGGGGGAGGGGAGAAGGGACCTTGCTCCAGAAAGGTCCCTTC
>NZ_JNJP01000138.1 GCF_000701705.1 Bilophila wadsworthia ATCC 49260
CGCCTTTGACCCGTGACTGGGGTGTGCCGTGCACGTGCTGCACGCCGAATCCGGCAAGGTTGCCGTCATCAATATGGATTAAGGTTGGATAGCTGGGGCTTGGGGGAGGGGAGAGGGAACCTTTCTCCAGAAAGGTTCCCTCTCCCCTCCCCCAATAAAGTTCCTTACATACCCCAGCAGGCGAGGACGCCCTTGCGCCACGCGGCGAAGGCTTCGGCGAAGCCTTCCACGGGCAGTTCGCCCTTCTCGCCGGTCTTGCGGTTCTTCACTTCGACGATGCCGCGGGCGAGGCCCTTGCCGCCGACGACCACCTGCATGGGCAGCCCGACGAGGTCGGCGTCCTTGAACTTCACGCCGGGGCGTTCCTCGCGGTCGTCGAGAAGCACGTCGAGGCCCATGCCGGTCAGCAGATCATACAGCTCGTCGGCCTTGGCGGCGGTGTCGGCGTTCTTGGGATCGAGGTTGAGGAGCTCGAGGTCGAACGGTGCGAGCGGCGGGGGAAAGGCGATGCCGTCGCCGTCGTTGTTCTGCTCGATGCAGGCCGCGACCACGCGGGAAACGCCGATGCCGTAGCAGCCCATGATGATGGTCTGCTCCTTGCCGTTTTCGTCAAGGTAGATGGCGTTAAGGGCGGTGGAGTACTTGGTGCCGAGCTTGAAGACGTGGCCCACTTCGATACCCTTGGCGAAGGCCACCGGCTTGCCGCAGCGGGGGCAGACGTCTCCTTCCGCGATGGAACGCAGATCCGCATAGGCGAATGCCGGAACGTCACGCTTGAGGTCCACGTGCAGGATGTGCGTGTCGGCCTTGTTCGCGCCCGCGATCCAGTCCGTGTCGGCCATGAGTTCATGGTCGGCGACGATGGGGCCGGCGGTGAAGCCCACGGGACCAGCGAAGCCCACCGGGGCGTTGGTCCACTGGGTCACCTGCTCGGGCGAGGCGAGGACCACTTCGTCGGCCTTGAAGTAGTTCTTCAGTTTGATTTCGTTCAGCTCGCGGTCGCCGCGCACGAGGGCCGCGACGGGCTTGCCGTCCACCACGTAGAGCAGCGTCTTGATGAGCTTCTGCGCGGGAACCTTGAGGAAACCGCAGACTTCTTCGATGGTGTGCTGATCCGGGGTGGTCACTTCCTCGATGGCGGCGCAGGTTTCCTCACAGGCCTTGGCGGGCGGGAGGACGGCGGCGCGCTCGATGTTGGCGGACCAGTCGCATCCGGTGCAGTAGGCGATGGTGTCTTCGCCGGTTTCGGCCAGCACCATGAACTCATGCGAGAAGTTGCCGCCGATGGAGCCGGAGTCGGCTTCCACGGGACGGAACTGCAGCGCCATGCGGCTGAAAATCTTTTTGTACGCCTCGAACATCTTCTTGTAGCTGATGTCCGCGCCCGCATCGTCCCTGTCGAAGGAATAGGCGTCCTTCATCAGGAATTCGCGCCCGCGCATCAGGCCGAAGCGGGGGCGGATCTCGTCGCGGAACTTGGTCTGGATCTGGTACAGGTTCATGGGAAGCTGGCGGTAGGAGCGCACTTCGCCGCGGATGAGGTCGGTGACGACTTCCTCGTGCGTGGGGCCGAGGCAGTAGTCGCGCTCATGGCGGTCCTTGAAGCGCAGGAGTTCCTTGCCGTAGTGTTCCCAACGCCCGGATTCGCGCCACAGGTCGGCGGGCTGCACGGTCGGCATGAGGATTTCCTGAGCGCCCGCCCGGTCCATTTCCTCGCGCACGATGTTCGCGGCCTTGTTCAGGGTCCGCAGCCCCAGAGGCAGCCACGTATAGATGCCGGAAGTGAGCTTGCGAATCATGCCCGCGCGGATCAACAATTTGTGGCTGATGACTTCAGCGTCGCCCGGGGCTTCTTTCAGAGTGGGGATGTACCATTGACTCCAGCGCATAGATGTACCTCAGAATGAAATGGGGAGCCCTTCGGATGCGTTCGGGCTCTTAAAGATGGGCAATAGTGTAACCCCGAAGCGGCAAAAAGGCAAAAGATACCTGCCCATCCAATGCGGCCGTTTGGCTCGAGGGATGGGGCGCGCTGGGTGGCGGGGCAAGCCGGGCGGCCGTACGGCGGGGGGGCCGGGCGGGGGTTCACCTTTACGATGCAGAGCAGGCCGCGGCGGATCCGGGCAGGGCACCCGCCGTTCCGGTCATGCGGGGAAAATGCGGCTTTTTCGGCGCTGCCGCCGCTGTCTTTCCCTCTTTTGTTCTGTCTGCGGGGAAAGCATAAATACTGCAAGAACGCCCGTTGTCCCGGAGCGTGGAAAGACGGGGGTGTACAACACGATACTTTCCGGTGTATTCTAATTGTTCGTTCCGCCCGGAAGGGCAGTAAAACGCTTTTGGGAGAAAAAGATGATCGCAAGACAGTTCAGGGGATTCACCGTTGCCGCATGTCTTATGGTTCTGGCGGCGTTCGGTATGCCGGATACTTCATGGGCATGGGAATCGGACGGGCCGCGCTTCAACATATACACGCAAGGCTATGAAAAGGCCGATGTGGACGAAGGCGGTTCATATTCCAAGACGGAAACCGGGGTATCCGCCGGATACAAGTGGTTCACGCTGGCCTACAAGCGTTCCGACTTTAGCTGGAGCCATTCCGACTCGGTGAATTTCAGCAAAAAGGGCTCACCGTGGGACCAGCTGAACAAGCTGACGCTGGACGCTTCGTTCAATGGCGCTCTGGGCGAGTCGGTGAACTGGTTTGCGGGCGGCTCCATCATTTCCGGCTTTGAAGATCAGATCTGGGACTCGTTTACGTTCGCGCCTCGCGGCGGCTTGACCTTCTCGCCCACCTACGACCTGAAATTCCATGTCGGCGCGGCGGGCCTGATTTCTCCGGTGCGCCCGCTTGTCATGCCGATAGTCGGGGCTGAGTGGCGCAACGAGCATGATTATGGGCTGTCCGGCATTATAGGATTTCCCGGCACGAGGGTGCAGTATCGTTTCAATGATCTGCTCGCGGCACGCGTGGCGGCGAAATGGGATCGCGACATCTACCGCCTGTCCAACGACAGCAGCGTCGCCGGGAAGGGGTACGTGGAAGAGTCCGGCTATACGGGCGGCGCGTACCTCGACATCACGCCCATTGCGGACCTGAAATTGACGGTTGGCGCCGAACTGCTGTTTGATCGCCAGCTCCGCCTGTATGACAAGGGCGGCGACGAATTTTCCAAGACGGACGTGGACCGTGCGCTCGGCGCGGTCTTGCGGGCCAGTTACAGCTTCTAGGATATAAACGGATACAACATGGAGGAGCCGTTCCGGAGCATTCGCTTCGGGCGGCTCTTTCTTTTTCAAGGGCTCAATTTTTCCGTTGGATATGGACGGTCGAAATCGCGTTTACGGGACATGCGGAGAGGCGTTGAGGATATTTTTTTCCGTGCAGTCGGGACAGTTTCACGGAGGGCAGAAGGTTCCGTCCTGGTTCTTTCGTAAGGCCCCCGGGCGGCGGGAAGGCGCTGTTGCCCCATGCCGTCGCCCCGTTCTCCAACCTAGCCGTTTTTCTTATCATACAAGCATATGGACAAGCGTTCGAACATACGATACTCCGGGCAATCCCTGCAGCATGGTGCCGCAGGGAGCCGGGGGGCTCCGGCATATTTTTGAACATGGCTGGCCCCGTTCGCAGCCCGATCCGCTTCTTTCTGGAGTAGCGAGTATGAAGCGTTTTTTCACGTTTGCCTGCTTGGGTGTCGCGGGCGTCATGATGACGTCGAACGCTCTGGCCTTGGACGATTTCAGCACCTTTACCATGAAGGGCGTCGGCAATGACGTTGATCCGTTTGAATTGTCCTGCAAGCAGTATAACGGGCTGGACGCGGGCACGCGGCGGCTTGTTACGGCCTTCCTCGAAGGCTACGCCGCGGAGGGGTCAAGCACGGTATTCGTCCCGGAGGCCGTCAAAAATTTCGAGAGCGGCATCATGGCCGTCTGCGCCAAGAACCCCGGCAAAGCGCTCGACGGTATTCTTGAAGAAGTGCAGTATGATGTCCCCGAAGGCGGGAGCGAGCCCCGCTGTTCCGATCTTGACGGCATGACGGAAACTGAAGACCTCGCGCAGCTGTTGCTGTGGACGCAGGGGTATCTGGAGTCCGAGCTTTCCGAGAACGAGGAAGCGGATCAGGATCAGGCCATCCATCAGGATATGTTCCGAGAAGATGTGGCCGAAGTGCTCGCCCAGTGCAAGGGCGGCGGGTCCGACGCCAAACTGATCGACGTCATGCGTAAAGTGATCATGGGCGAAGAGTAGTTTTTATTCAGAGCGGATACGAAAGGCCGGGGACTTCCCGGCCTTTCGTTTTTCCCTTTCAATCTGGCATCCCTTCTTGCTTCTATAGCTTCAATTCAGGCAAACCGCCCTTTGGGGGATTGTCGTCGGAATAACCGAGGGAAGAGGGCGGGTCCATGCTCAAGCCGCCGAGGGGAGAGGACGGTTTCTCGGTGGGCTCGGGAGCGCGGTCCCACGTTTGGGGTAGTTCCTGCTTCTCTTCCGGGGGATACGGCGGCTGAACGGCCAAGGGATTGATGGCGATGCTGGCCTCAAGCTGCTGGAGTGTGGCGATGCGCTTCTCCAGTTTGGCCAGCGTGGAAAGAATAGCGCCGTGCTCTTCGCGCATGGTCTTCAACATACTGTCCTGATTGCGCAGAATACAGAAAAACATGAAGGCCAAACCTCCGAACAACACAACCTCGAAAGCCAGCAGCATAACCTTTTCCTTTTTCCTTGCGTGATGTGCGCGCCCCGGCCTGCCCCTTGCGGAGTCGTGTCACTTCCAGTACCTGTAGGCGCATCGGCTTACCTCATAATACCCATTGACCGCAACCGCAAGGACCTTACATATGGCATCTCCCTCCATCCGTCCCCATATGCTTGTCGCTGACGAGCAGGGGAATATCTATGATCATCCGGATTTTTTGCTTCTGTGCCGCCGGGGCGAGGAATGGAGCCTGCCCCGTCCCGATGAACTGATGCCTCTGCCGGAGGAAAGCGAGCTGTTCCTGCTGCCCGGACGCCGGGCCGTGGGCCTGAACCCGGAGACCGGCGAAACCGAAGTCATGGAAGATTGGGCCGTTGCCGCTTTCGCCGCGCCCGCGCACACGCTGACGGCGCATCCCGTGTATATGACCGATGAAGGCGCGCCCATGCTGCCTCTGTTCGCCTATGGGGCGGTCGGATTCGCCAACGGGCGTTTCTACGTCTGCGCCAAGAAGGTGGATGAGGACGTGCGGCAGGTCTTCAAAGGGATTTCCCGCGGCAAGATCGACCGTTCCGCCCGAAAGATCATTGAAGATTTCCCGGACAACAGGCTCATGCAGCACATCATGCAGAATTGTACGCTGCGTTACGGCTGCCCGGCGGCGAAGAACCTGAGCCTTGGCCGCTACGAAGCGCCGCTGCCCACGTCCCGGACCTGCAACGCCCGATGCATCGGATGCATTTCACAGCAGGAGGAAGGCTCCAAAATCTGCGCTACCCCCCAGTGTCGGCTGACCTTCACGCCCACGCCCGAGGAAGTGGTGGAGATCATGCGGTTCCACGCGAGCCGCGAGACTGAAAAGCCGGTCTTTTCCTTCGGGCAGGGCTGCGAAGGCGAGCCGTTGACCGAAGCGCCGCTGCTCATCGAGTCGGTGCGGCGTTACCGCGAGGCCGGAGGGCATGGCACGATCAACCTGAACTCCAATTCCTCCCGGCCGCAGGCCATCGCCGAGCTTGCGGAAGCGGGCTTGACCTCGCTGCGCGTGAGCCTCAATAGCGCCCGTCCCGAAGTGTACGAAAGGTACTACCGCCCGCACGGCTACACGTTCGGCGATGTGCGGCAGTCCATCATAGAGGCCCGTTCGCGCGGGGTGCATGTCGCCGTCAACTTGCTGTATTTCCCAGGAATCACGGATACGGAAGAGGAAATCGAAGCCCTCATCGAACTGTTCCAGTCCACCGGCATCAGTCTTGTGCAGCTCCGGAATCTGAATATCGATCCCGAATTTTACCCCTCGCTGCTCGAAGGGATTTCGTTCGGCCCGTCCGTGGGGTTGAACAATTTCCGCAAGCGCATCCGGCGGGCCTGTCCGTGGATCACGTACGGGTACTTCAATCCCTATCTTGGCGATAAGGCCGATCTCGGGGATACGCCCATGCCCGGCGAGTGGAAGCCCGCCCCGCTTGAGGTTTCGGAAGCTGAAGAAGAGAGCGGTAAATAATTGAAGCATTGGGGAGGGGGAGGAGAAACTTTCTGAAGAAAGTTTCTCCTCCCCCTCCCCAAACC
>NZ_JNJP01000139.1 GCF_000701705.1 Bilophila wadsworthia ATCC 49260
GAAGGGGATTGAAGGTTGGGGAGGGGAGAGGCCCCCTTTTGAAAAAGGGGGCCTCTCCCCTCCCCAAACCCCACCCCTCTCCCTCCTAAGACTTTCGCGTTTATCGAATCCCTCTTGACGGCTATTCCTATCGAAAAAGAGACAGCCCTGAACAAAAAAATGTTCAGGGCTGTTGAACAATGTACTTTATTGGGGGCCTTGCAAGCTTGAAAAGCCCTCAGCTGGAACGGACTCCCGCCGCGTAACCTCCCCACCAGTCAAAAGTCTTTGAAGAGGATAGGGGAGGTTTGGAGGGGGAAGGGGAAACTTTCTTTAGAAAGTTTCCCCTTCCCCCTCCAAATATTCTCTCTCTCTCTCTCTCTCTCTCTCTCTCCTACGACTTCACAGGCCGGGGGCCGAAAATGTCGGTCCCGACGCGGACGAGGGTCGCGCCTTCCTCGACGGCCTGCACGCAGTCGCCGGACATGCCCATGGAAAGTTCGGGCAGCTTGATGCCGAGGCGGGCTTCGAGATCGTCGCGCAGCTCGCGGAGCCGGGCGAAATAGGGCCGGGCGGCTTCGCCGTCGTCAAAGAACGGCGGCAGGCACATCAGGCCGCGGACTTCAAGGCGCGGGAGTGCAAGGACGGCTTCGGCAAGGGCGGGCAGATCGTGCTCGTCGACGCCGGCTTTCTGCGGCTCGTTGCCGATGTTGACCTGAAGGAGCACGCGCTGCACCGGAATGTCTTCGGGCAGGCGGCGGGCCAGCGTTTCGGCGAACTTCAAGTTGTCCACAGTGTGGATGAGGGCGAAACGCCCGGTGACGTCCTTGGCTTTGTTGGTCTGGACGTGGCCGATGCAATGCCACTCCACATCGAGATCGGGAAGGGCTTCCTGCTTGGCAAGCGCTTCCTGCACGTAATTTTCGCCAAAAACCCGTTGTCCGAACCCGTATGCCGCGAGAATGGCCTCCACTGGATGGAGCTTGGATACGGCAATGAGACGTACATCTTCCGGCTTGCGCCCCGCGATGCGGGCGGCCCCGGCGAGGCGCCCGCGCACGGCTTCGAGGCGTTCCCCAAGCGCTGCTGTTTCTGACGGATTCATGGGCTAGTACTCCGCTTCAGCTCCAAAGCCGAGGCTGTGCAGGAACTGCGGGTCATCGACCCAGTCCTCACGAACCTTGACCCAGAGTTCGAGGTGAACCTTTTTATCGACCAGATCCCGGATTTCCTTGCGGGCGGCCGTGCCGATGGCCTTGATGCCTTCCCCCGCCCGGCCGATGACCATGGCCTTGTGCGAGGGCTTCGCCACATAGATGGCGGCATGGATGAGCACGCGATCGTCTTCCTCGTCCCACACTTCAACGTCCACGGCGACGGAATAGGGGACTTCCTGATACAGCTTTTCGAAAAGCTTCTCGCGGATGATCTCGGCGGCCATGAACTTCATGGGGGCCGTGGAAAGCTGATCTTCGGGGAACTGCGCCTCGCCTTCGGGCAGGTGGGAGCGGATAAGCTCAAGGAGCTGCTCCACGCCGTTGCGGCGCAGGGCCGACGCCGGGAAGATTTCCGCCTTGGGGAACATCTGGGCCACGGACTCCAGCAGGGGCAGCATACGCGATTTGTCATGGAACAGGTCGACCTTGTTCACCACAACGACGACGGGGCGCTCCTCTTCGGCCAGCGGCTGGATGAGGGGCGCGAGATCGCGCTCCATGAAATCGGGCTTGCGCAGGTACAGATCGCCGTCGATGACGAGCACGATACAGTTCGCCACCGCGAAGCTCTGCCACGCCGACTGGACCATGATTTTGCCGAGCTGGCCTCTGGTCTGGCCGCGCAGGGCGTGCACGCCGGGCGTGTCCATAAAAATGACTTGGGCATCCTTCTGGGTCAGGATGCCGACGATGCGGTTACGGGTCGTCTGCGGCTTGGCCGTGACGATCGCCACCTTCTGGCCCACAAGGGCGTTGGTAAGGGTGGATTTGCCCGCATTGGGCGGACCCATCAGCGCTACCCATCCACAACGGTGTGCTGTTGCCATATAGTCTCCTCAAAAACGCAAAAATGTTGGTTTCATACTTCCGCTTCGGAGCGGGATGTCATCAAATCTCAAGATGCCGAAAGCGCAATAAGCTGGGCCGGGCGGCGCATACGCCATTCACCGGGCCGCACTTCCACGACATCCTCTTCCCATACGCCCTCAAGTCGGTACACGCGCCAGAGGCCGGGAAGGAGTTCATGATCGTGTTCCAGCCGTTCTTCGAGCATCCGGGCCATTTCTTCCGTACAGAAGACGGGGAGATCCTCATAGCGGCCTTCCGAAGCCAGCAGCGTCGCTTCGTCGTGCTGAATATACTGCATATATGACGCGGGCGCGAGAACAAAAATGCCGCCGCACTCGGAGCGCTGCACCGGCACGGGTTCCTCGCCAAGGGTTCTTTTCTCGCCGCACCCGGAAACGCCAAGGCACGCCGCAAGCGCCAGACCTATCGAAAGGCTCCCATATTGCATCGTTTACTCCAAGGAACACCGAAAAAGCCATGATTCAGGATGGATGGTGGACGGCTTCCGGGAACGCCCCCGGAAGGCCCCGTATCTTCCCGCCGGGGCCGCCGTCCGGAAAATGCTTCCGAAGGGTCTGTTTCGCTACCGGAATATGCGTCCAGCGTCAAGGATGATAGAAGCGGCTGGAAAGGGGAACCCCTTCTGAAGAAGGGAAAAATGTCCTCTGCCGCGTCTCCGTTTTTTTCGTGGTCCCCTTCGGGTGGCGGGGAGGCCGCGCAGGGGGGCGTTCACGCTCATTAAAAAGGATCGAGGCTTTCAGAGCCGTTCGAGCGGAGGAAGGAAACATATTCCTTCCGATTTGTTGCCAAAGGAGTGTCTGATTGCTCGGGGATAAGCAAAAAAGGTTCCGCATCCGGTTTGCGCCGGATACGGAACCCATCTTCTTTCGAGACGTGGAGGAAATGCACTGTGAAGGGCGGCGGGGCCGTGAATTCAGGCGAATGCACGGGCATTTCCAAAGCCGTCCAGAGCGTTTTCCCCCGGGCGGGCGAGGGGCAATGCCCCTGCCCGCCGGAGATTTTTTATCTGACGCCCGCCATTTCGCGGAGACGGGCGATGCGGTCGTTGATGTCGGGGTGGGTGCTGAACAGCTTGGCCATGCCGCCGCCGAAGAGGGGGGCGACGATGAACATTTCCGCCGTGGTGGGGTTGCCGTTCTGCATGGGAATGCGCTGGTTCCATGACTGGAGCTTGCCGAGCGCGGCGGCGAGGGCGAGGGGCTGCCCGCAGTAGCGCGCCCCGCTGGCGTCGGCGAGGTATTCGCGCGAGCGGGAGATGGCGAACTGGATCAGCGACGCCGCGATGGGCGCGAGGATGGCGAGCACGATGGCCATGAGCGGGTTGCTGCCGCCTCCTTCGCCGTCTTCGCTGCTGCGGCCCATGCCGAAGATGGCGGCGAACTGCATAAAGTTGGCGATGGACACGATGGTCGAGGCCATGACCCCGGCGACCGTCTGGATCAGGATGTCGTGGTTGGCGATGTGCGCGATTTCATGAGCAAGCACGCCCTTGAGCTCTTCCGGGGACAGCAGGCGCAGGATGCCTTCCGTGACGGCGACCACGCTGTTTTCGGGGTTGCGGCCCGTGGCGAAGGCGTTGGGGGCTTCTTCGGGAACCACGGCGATGCGCGGCATGGGGATCTGGGCGTTGGCGGCCAGCTCGCGCACCATGCTGTAGATCATGGGGGCTTCGCTTTCCGACAGTTCGCGGGCCTGATACATCCTCAGGACGATTTTGTCGGAATACCAATAGCTCCCCACGTTCATGATCAGGGCGAGGCCGAAAGCGATAACGATCCCCGTCTTGCCGCCCAGAGCGCCTCCGAGAACGATGATGAGGCCGGAAAGCAGGGCAAGCAACATGAATGTCTTCAGTTGGCTGGTCACGTACGTATTCTCCTTTGGTGTTGCGACCGATCCCGGATCGGTTGTCGATCCGGTTCTTTTCCTTGTAATAGGGGAAAGTATAGGGTCGGGGATGCCGTTTGGCAAGGGCGGGCGGGGTTTCCCTGCGCCGGGGTTTTGCGTTACGCTGCCGACGGGCGCGAGGTCCGTTGCCGGAAACAGGCGCCTCAGGAGGCCGTACGTGTCAAAAGAACGGAAAACCCCGGCCGTGCTCGGGCTGGATATGGGCGGAACGCATACCGACGCCGTGCTGTTGCGCGGCGGAACGCTGCTCGCGTCCGTCAAAGTTCCCACCAACCATCAGGATTTGCTGGTTTCCACACGAGAGGCCCTGCACGCGCTGTTCGAGTCGGGAGCGGCGTTTCCGGCGGACGTGAGCCGGGCGACGTTCGGGACCACCCTCGCCGTGAATGCCGTGGTGCAGAACGCCTGCGCGCCTGTGGGTCTGCTGATCGGCGCGGGGCCGGGCCTTGATCCGGGCTGGTTCGGGCTGGGAGGCCATACGGCGCTCGTTCCCGGCGGCGTGGATCACCGGGGGACGGAAGTCGCGCCTCCGGATCGGGAGGCTATACGGCGGGTTGTGAGCGGCTGGCGGGAGGAAGGGCTGGCCGCGTTCGCCTGCGTCGCCAAGTTTTCGACGCGCAATCCGGCGCATGAGGACGCGATGGCGGAGGTCATACGCGAAGTTTTCTCGGACGGCCCGGAACCGGTGATCGCGCTCGGGCATCGTTTGTCGGGCCGCCTGAATTTTCCGCGCCGCATTGCCACGGCCTATTGGAACGCGGCGGTCTGGACGCTGCACAACCGGTTCGCGGATGCGGTGGAAGCCAGCCTGAAGGACATGGGCATCGACGCGCCAGCCTATCTTTTGAAGGCCGACGGGGGAGCCATCCCGCTTTCGGTGTCCCGCGAGCGGCCTGTGGAAGCCCTGCTTTCCGGCCCCGCCGCCAGCGTCATGGGCATGATGGCCCTGATGCCGTCCTGCTCCGAAGATACCCTTGTGCTCGACATGGGCGGAACGACGACGGACATAGCCTTGCTCGCCGCCGGGCAGCCCGTATTGTCGTCAGACGATCTGGTGGTCAACGGGCGCTCCACGCTGGTCCGCGCGCTCAAGTCCGTTTCCATCGGGCTTGGAGGGGATTCGCAGGTGACGGTCGCGCCCGGCATTCAGGTCGGCCCGCTGCGCAAGGGGCCCGCGCTGGCGTTCGGCGGGACGGACGGCCCCACATTTCTCGACTGCCTCAATGTGCTTGGACATGCGGACGCCGGGGATGTTGCTGCGTCACGCGCGGGTGTGGAATCCCTTGCCGCAGCCCACGGGCTGAGCGCAGAGTCCCTCTCGCAGGAGGTTTTGGATTGCGCCCGTTCCCGCGTCGCCTCCGCCGTGCGGTCGTTGCTCGATGAGGTGAACAGCCGTCCCGTGTACACGCTGGCGGCCTTGCTTGAGGAACGCGCCGTTCGCCCGGTCCGCGCCGTGCTTGTGGGCGGCCCCGCCGAGGCGGTGGCTCCTCTGCTCGGGGACGCTCTGGGGCTTCCTGTGGAGACGCTCGGCGATCCTGTGCTTGGCCCTGTCGCCAACGCCATCGGCGCGGCACTCACCCGTCCCACGGCGAGCCTTGATCTGTTTGCGGATACGGCGGCTGGTATGCTGCTGGTTCCGAGCCTCGACATCCGCAAGCCCATTACACGGCGCTACACGCTCGAAGAAGCCAAGGCCGAGGCGTGTGCGCTTCTCCGTGGACAGGCCGCCTTTGCCTCCGCGTCTCCCGAAATCGACGTCACCGAGGCCCAGCTTTTCGCCACGCTCGACGAGTACGGGCGCGGAGGGCGGGACATCCGCGTCCGCTGCCAGCTTCGGCCCGGCGTCGAACGGTAGAGGTTGAAGAAATTGGAGGGCGGGGAGGACTTTCTAAAAAAAGTCCTCCCCGCCCCCTCCAAACCACCCCCACCCCTCCCAAAGACTTTTGACGTTACCCAGTCCCTGTTCCGCGTTCCTACAGGGCTCGATGGTTAGGGTATAGGTGAATCGGGACGTGTATTTTTTGCTTACCGGATAAGGAAAACGGCTTTTCCCTGCATAAAGCCGTAGGGGAAAGCCGAGATAAGGGATTCGATAAGCATGAAAGTCTTTGGAGGATGAGGGAAGGGGGTTCGGGGGAAGGGAGAAGGGGCCTTTCTCCAGAAAGGCCCCTTC
>NZ_JNJP01000140.1 GCF_000701705.1 Bilophila wadsworthia ATCC 49260
TGTGCACATGTTACTGTCGATTCCACCTAAATATGGGGTGGCAGAAGTAGTGGGCTATTTAAAAGGAAAAAGCGCTATTGAGATAGCGAAACATTTTGAAAAAGTTTGTAAAATAACAGGAGCGAGTTTCTGGGCGAGAGGATATTTTGTAAGCACGGTAGGAGTAGGAGAACGGGAAATTCGGCTCTACATAGGGAACCAGGAAAAAGAAGACAGGAAGGTGGAGCAGCTTAAGCTGCTGTAATTCGCCGTAGGCGAATAGCAAAAACCGCTTTGAGCGGTTACCGCGTTTCAAGCCCCCGGCTTTGCCGGGGGTTTTGACTTATAGATGCGGGAGAGGCAGGTGGACACGTACTGAAGGCGGAGGGAAGATGAAAAAATGCAATGGGCCGGACATGGAATCGAAAAAGGGATGGTTCACGTTGTTTCCCGTCGCCCCTTCCTTTTCTGTAAAGTTCTTTTTCCCCTATTTGCTGCGTGGGGTGGAGTTGGGGCAATCTGAAAAACGGAACGATGCGGTACCGATGTTTTCAAGGTATGAAAGAACCTATACTGCCAGTGATCATGGAAGAAGGATCATGGTTCACCGAAAGAACATAAGGAAAGAAGATGAGAGCCCTTTAGGCGTTCGCCGCGTCAAAAGCCTCAATAGCTATCGGTGGCAACTTCAGTTTCCATTGAGCCTGCGGCGGCACGTTGCCATGAGGCGGCTGCGGCCAACGGAATCACCGTTTCCGTGATGCCGAGGCTTTTGATGCCCATGACGCGGAAAGACTCTGAGAGCCGTTCGGCATGGCGTTATATATTTTGCTTCAGGCCGCAGTATTAGAGTTTTCCGAATGAAACCAACTTGTTTTGGAGAGGGAAAAAACGAGTCATCCGGGCGTGGTCCGTAAGGGCGTTGCTCTTTCTGGCGAAACACCGTAGAGGCGTTTCCACACGGTCAGGAATACTGTACAAGAACAGGAGAACCGCCATATGAACCAAAAGCATTGCCTGCTCGTTATGGCGCTTGCCGGAGTATTGAGCCTTGCGCCGCTTCCGGCTTTTTCGGGAAATCTGAGCAATTTTTCCGATGCGCTCGAACAATTGGCGGATATGACCCGTGCCGCCGACAGGGCCCATGATGCCCTTAACGACGCTATGCAGGGGGGCAGGGATTACAGCCGGTATGATCGTGATTGGCGCAATGCCGAGTCACGCCTCGAACGGGCGAGAATCCGCACGATGGCGCACATCGCGGGAGTAAGCGAATCCCGTATTCGCTCCCTGCGCGACGACGGCTACAGCTGGGAGCGCATTGCCCGGAAATACAAGGTCGATCCGCGTCGGTTCGGATACGGGCAGTCTCGCTACGATCACGATCGGGATAAGTGGAAGGGCGTGCCTCCCGGCCTTGCCAAGAAGGGAGGGCTTCCGCCCGGACAGGCGAAAAAATTCAAAGAACACCATGACAAGAAACATCGAGATTGAAAAAAGGCCCTTCCGTTGAGGAGGGCCTTTCGTTTTACGGCGTGAGGGGAAGGATTACTTGAGAAGACGCCTTGCCGCGTAGAGATCGCCGAATGAAGCGTAGCAGATGCCGCCGATGATGAGCACTCCGCCGATCATCTGCGGAAGCGTGATGGACTCGCCCAGGAACAATGTGGCCTCAAGGCTCGCAAACAGCGGGATGCTGTTGTAGATGATGCCCGCCCTGACCATGCCGATGCGTTCGATCGCGAGGCTCCACGCGAGGAAGGAAACGACCGATGCCCCGACCCCTATGTAGATGAGGGCGCTGAGGATGGAGCCGTCCAGCGGGCTCAGCCCGGTGTCGGCGGCCTGCCAAAGCAGGGGTGGGATCAGGCCGAGGACGCCGATGCCGATGAGCAGGGCAAGAAAGGCCTTTTGTGGAAACGCCTTGGGACGGCAGCGGAGCATAAGGCTGTAGACGGCGAACAGGAAGACTGAAAGGAGCATCCATAAGTCGCCTTGCGCAAAGCGCAGCCCGAGAAGGGTGCCGAGCCTGCCGCGCGACACGAGGATGATGACCCCACAGAGGGCGCCGCACAGCCCGAAGAACTGGAACCGGGAAAGCCGCTCCCGCAGGAACAGGTGCGCGATGGCGGCCATGACGATGGGAGAGGCCGTGGCGAGCAGCGACATGTTGGTGGCGTCGGTCGTATGCCCGGCCTGATAGATGAAGGTGTTGAAACAGGTGATGCCGAGCAGGGCCATGAGAATGACTTTGCCCCATGTGCCGCGGACGAGGGGAAGCGAACGCAGCAGGCTCCGGCCCGCAAAGGGGAGGATGGTCAGAAACGCGATGCTCCAGCGCCAAAAGGACAGCTCAACCGGAGAGAGGGCTCCAGCGAGGCCGCGGGCCACGACGAAATTCCCGCTCCAGACCACGGTGGCGAGCAGGGCGAACAGGTATCCTGTGACGGTATGGGAAAAGATGGGCATGGCTGGCTCAAGAGGTTGGGGGCGGTCCGGATGGCCGTCGTTTCCGCCGGAAATGGCACGGCGGAGAACCCTACTTCCGGGTCGGAACTCCGTCAACCGGGATTTTATCCCGAGCCCCCGTGTGCACGGCCATGCGGGGACGGCCGTTCTACCCCGTTTGCGTGCAATGGAGGAACAGGGTAGACTCATTCATCCTTATTTCTGGAGAAAGATATCCCATGCGTTTGCTCATTGCTTCCGATCTGCACGGTTCCCCGGAAGCCGCCGCGTTTCTGCGCCGGCGCTGCGAGGAGCTGTTGCCCGATATGTTGGTCCTCCTGGGCGATTATTTGTATCACGGCCCGCGCAACCCCCTTCCTTCCAGCTATGGGCCGCCAAGCGTGGTTTCCGTCTTCGCGGATTTCGACACGCCCATCGTGGCCGTGCGCGGCAACTGCGACGCCGAAGTGGATCTCATGCTGCTTCCGTTCGCGGTGGAAGACAGCGCCGTGATAGCCGCTGACGGATTGCGCATCGTGGCACAGCACGGACACCACCTTCCCAGTTGCCCCCCCATTCCCGGCGTGCGCCCCGGCGATGTGGTCTTGAGCGGGCATACCCATATCCCGCGCGGGGAAACCGTCGACGGCGTTCATTTCTGGAACCCCGGCAGCACAACGCTGCCCAAGGGCGGCTTTCCGGCTTCTTATGGCGTCTTCGAAGCCGGTGCGTTCCGTGTGTTCGGGCTTGACGGGCGACTTCTTTTGGAGCATCGGCCTTCCGCAGCCTAACGTTTTCGGAGGAAGGCGTCCTGAATGCGGGACGCCTTTTTGCATTGCTCTAAGATTGCGTAACTTCCGCAATAACGCCGTATTTCAGCCGAACCCGTCTTTAGGGGCGGTTCCGGACGTGTATTTTTCCGCTTGATTTTGCAGGCGGGATGCCTCAAAACAGGCCCACCTCACCTTTTTGGCTTTCTCTTCCACTCCTCCCCCCGTTGAGTGCCACATCTTCCCGTCCTGCGCGGCAACGCAGAACGGATTTCCGTATTTCGTATTGCTCCAATCGATAGAGACAAGGCAGGTACATATGGCTGACACCAGCGCCACGCTTTTGCTGAGAACAGAACCGATCGGAAAACTGCTTCTCCGGTATTCCTTGCCCGCCATCGCTGCGATGGTGGTCTTTTCCCTTTACAACATCATCGACAGTATTTTTATCGGGCACGGCGTCGGTCCGCTGGCCATTTCCGGCCTTGCGATCACGTTTCCGGTCATGAACCTGACCTTCGCTCTGGTTCTGCTCGTCGGCATCGGCGGCGCGTCCATCTGTTCCATCCGGCTGGGGCAACAGGACATCGACGGCGCTACCCGCGTGCTCGGCAACGTCCTGCTGCTCGGCCTCATCAACGGGGTGACGTTCGGCCTGCTGTCGCAACTGGTGCTTGATCCGGTGCTGACGGCTTTCGGGGCCAGCGAACACACCTTGCCCTATGCCCGCGATTTCATGCAGATCATTCTGTACGGCCTGCCGGTCACCTGTACCATGTTCGGGCTCAACCACATCATGCGGGCCACGGGGTATCCGCAAAAAGCCATGCTTTCCGCCGTGTTGACCGTGGGCATGAACATCATTCTGGCACCGATATTCATCTTTTGGCTGAAATGGGGCATCCGGGGCGCGGCTATCGCCACGGTATTGTCACAATGCGTAGGTATGGTGTGGGTGTTGAGCCACTTCCGCAATCCGAAAAGCACTGTGCATTTCCGGCAAGGGACGTTCCGGCTGCGCTGGAAGATTGTCTCAAGCATCTTTTCCATCGGCATGTCGCCGTTTTTGCTGAATGTGTGCGCCTGTCTGGTAACGGTGCTCATCAACATCGGCCTCAAGCGGTATGGCGGCGACATGGCCATCGGGGCGTTCGGCATCCTCAACCGGATACTCATCCTGTTCGTGATGCTGGTTATGGGGCTTACGCAAGGTATGCAGCCCATTGTGGGATACAACTATGGGGCGCAGCAGTTCGAACGGGTAAAGCAGACGCTGAAGTACGGCGTCATCACGGGCGGGCTGATCACGACGGCGGGGTTCCTTGCCGGGCAGTTCGCTCCGGAAATCGTGTCCCGGATGTTCACCGACGACGCGGGCCTGATCGCCCTCTCCGTGGAAGGTCTGCGCCTCGCTACGCTGGTATTCCCCTTGGTTGGCATCCAGATCGTCGTCGGCAACTTTTTTCAGTCCATCGGCAAGGCCAAACTGTCGATTTTCCTTTCTCTGACGCGTCAGCTGCTGTTTCTGGCTCCCTGCCTGCTCATTCTGCCGCGCTTTTTTGAGTTGAAAGGCATCTGGATCAGTCTGCCCGTTTCGGATTCGTTGTCATTCGTGACCTCAATGGGCGTGCTGTACATGTTCCTTCGGGAGATGCGCCGGGTCCATCACAGCCGGGAGGCGTGAGATTCTCATGCGCTGGCGGATTTGCCCGGTTTTGTTAGTGTCGTAACCGGGCGGGAGGTTCTTCCGCCTCACAAACAGGCAAGGAGTTCCTCATGAAGGATTTATTCAATCAGATAAGCAACGGCCTCGGCGGGCTGGGAGGGCTTGGCGACAAGCTGAACGGCGCTCTCGGCGGACAGCAGAAGGCGGATGCCCCGTCCGGTCAGGGGACGGGAAACGCCCTTGGCGATATGGTGAAATCCGCCGGAGGGCTGGGCGGTTTGCTCGGCTCGGCGGCGCTCGGGGGACTGCTCGGCACGCTGATGTCGGGCAAGACGGCCCGCAAGGTTGCCAAAGGCGCGCTGATGGTTGGTGGGACGGCCGCCGTCGGTGCCTTGGCATGGAAATTCTACCAGAAGTGGTCCGGAGCCAACGGCGCGGCCCCACAGGGGCAACCCGCCGAACCGGCCCCGTCAGCCCAGTCCGCACCGAGCGGCTGGCCCGCCGAGCTGCAGCAAACGCCGCCCCCGGCTGTTTCGGCGGATCAGACGGCCCTGTTGTTGCTGGAGGCGATGGTTTTCGCCGCCCGCGCCGACGGACACATCGACGACAAGGAACGGGCCAATATCCACAATGCCGTGGAATCGTTGTTCCCGGGCCGGGATATGGCGCAGGTTCTGGATACGCTGCTGAATAAACCGCTCGATCCGGCCTCGCTGGCGTCCCGCATAGCCAACCACGACGAAGCCCGTGATCTGTATCGGCTTTCCGCCATGATCATTGACGTGGATCACTTCATGGAGCGCAGCTATCTTGATGGCCTTGCCGCCGCGCTCAAAATCGCGCCTGAAGAGAAGGCCGCACTCGACAGCGAGGTTGAAGAAAACAAAAGGACAGCCATAGAACCGTCCTGATCCCGTTTCCCCTTTTCCGCCAGCTGGTGGAGAACCCACATGGCGGAAATCCCGCCACGCGGAAAAAATTTGATTGCCATTCGAGAGGTTCCCGTCTTCATGGAGACGGGAACCTCTTTTGTCTGAGCGCGCAAGAATAAAGACCGGCCTCAGATAAACCGGGAAAGCGGCGAACAGGGATTCGATAAGCATGAAAGTCTTTGGGAGAGGAGGGATGGGGGCGTGGGGGAAGGGAG
>NZ_JNJP01000141.1 GCF_000701705.1 Bilophila wadsworthia ATCC 49260
CTGGACATCGCCGTGGTCATGCTGCGGCACGTATCCAATTACACCGACTTTGCGCCGCTCGCCGCCGAACCCGACGTCCGCCTGCGTCCGGTGCGCCGTGCGGAGGAATGGGGCGACCCCGATGTGGTGATGCTTCCGGGCTCGAAAAGCGTGGTCCCCGACCTCGACGACCTGCGCCGCAGCGGGCTGGCGGACAATATCCTCGGGCACGCCGAGCGCGGCAAATGGATCTTCGGCATCTGCGGCGGGTTGCAGATTCTGGGCCGGGCCATCCTCGATCCCCACGGCATCGAGTCCGCCGCGCCGGAAGTGCCGGGGCTCGGGCTTATGGATCTGCGCTCGACCTTCGCAGCCGACAAGACGCTCGTGCGCGTGGCCCGCGCTGAAACCCCGCTCGGCGTGCCGTCCGGCGGCTATGAAATCCACCACGGCCTCACCGATCACGGCCCTTCGGCCCTGCCGCTGTTCCTGCGGGCCGACCGCGCCTATCCTTCCGAAGCGGAGCGCATCTGCGGCTATGTCTCGGGGCGGCGATGGGCGACCTACCTGCACGGCGTTTTCGATGACGACGCCTTCCGCCGCGCCTGGCTCGATCATGTGCGCGCCGACATCGGCCTTGCGCCGCAAGGTCGCCAGCTGGCTGCCTATGATCTTGAAAAGGCGCTGGACAGGCTCGCGGATATTGTGCGCGAACATTCCGACATGGAAACCATTTACCAAAGCATGGGATTGAAATGAATCTCGCCTTCCTCGCGCTGCTGCCCGCCGCGCTGTTGATCGACCGCCTTTTCGGGGAACTGCCTTCCCGCGTGCATCCCGTCTGCATGATGGGCGTGCTGGCCTCCCGCATCGAAACCCTGTTCCGGCGCGGTTCCAACAACGCTCTGATGTCCCTCTCCGGCACTCTCGCCTGTCTGCTTGTCGTCCTGCCCTGTGCCGCCCTCGCGGGCGGGCTGGCGTGGGCCGCGCAGGTTTACGCCGACCCCCGGGCGGCATGGTTCGTCTCGGCCATCATCATCTGGATCTGCGTCGCGCCCCGGAGCCTTGACGAACACGCCCTGCGCGTGGCCGTCCCGCTTGCCAAAGGCGATCTCGAAGGCGCACGCAAGGCCGTTTCCATGATGGTGGGCCGCAATCCAGACCGCCTCGACGCCCACGGCGTGGCCCGCGCCTGTGTGGAAAGCGTGGGCGAGAACCTCACGGACGGGGTCCTGTCCACGCTGTTTTGGGCGGGCATCGGCCTTTTCTTCTTCGGGTATCCGGGGGCCGCGTGCCTTGCCGTACTGCACCGCTCCGCCAACGTGCTCGATGCGCTCTGGGGCAAGAAAAACGAAAAATACATCCGTTTCGGCACGTTCGCGGCCCGGCTCGACGATGCCCTGAACTTCGTCCCGGCCCGGCTGTCTCTGCCCTGCATCGCGTTCGCCTCCCGCATCATCCCGAACCTGCGGCACAACCACATCCTTCCCGTGGGCTGGAAATACCGCACGGCCCACGAAAGCCCCAATTCCGCATGGAGCGAAGCGGCCTTTGCCGCAGCCCTCGGCCTCAAGCTCGGAGGCCCCGCCGTGTACGGGGATCTGTGCGTCGACCATCCGTGGCTCGGCGACGGAACCCCCGATGCCAAGCCCGCGCACATCGTGCTGGCAGTCCGGCTCATGTGGCATTCCGTTATCGTCTTCACGCTGTTTGAAGTGTTTCTTATCGGTATGTTGAGCTTGTAAGAACAATGAGCTGGAGAAGAGTACCCATGAACACACTGACGATTCCCGCATTTTCGGCTGAGGCGGCGGAAGCGGCGCAACGGCGTCTGGACAATCTTGCCAAGGTTCCGAGGAGCCTTGGCCGGATCGAGGAGCTAGCGGTACGGCTCGCGGGGATCACCGGGAAAGAATGCCCGGCTTTTCCCGAAAAATCCGTGGTGCTGTTCGCGGCGGATCACGATATCGCCCTTCAGGGCGTGAGCGCCACGGGACAGGAGGTGACGGAAATGCAGGTGCGCAATTTCGTCAAGGGCGGCGGGACGATAAACGCCTTTTGCCGCAATGCCGGAGCGCGGCTTTCCGTCGTGGACGTAGGCGTGAAGAACGACCTCGACGACGTGGAAGGGCTTGTGCGGCGCAAGGTCATGCACGCGGCACGCGACTTCAGCGAAGGCCCGGCCATGACCCGTGAAGAGGCGTTGGCCTGTGTGCAGGTGGGCATCGACATGGCCCGCGAGGAGGCCGCCCGAGGCGTGACCCTGCTTGCCGCCGGAGAAATGGGCATCGGCAACACCTCGCCCTCCTCGGCCATCGCCGCCGTGCTCACAGGCGCGTCGGTTGACGAGGTGACAGGCATCGGCTCCGGCATCCCTTCCGAGCGCGTCCGCCACAAGGCCGGCCTCATCCGGCGCGGCATTGCAATCAACCGCCCCAACCCAAGTGATGCCGTCGACGTGCTCGCCAAGGTCGGCGGGCCGGAACTCGCAGCCATGAGCGGGCTCATGCTCGGCGGGGCGTCGCTGCGCATTCCGGTCGTGGTGGACGGCTTCATCGCCGGTGCCGCCGCAGCCATCGCCATCGGCATCCGGCCCGGCGTGCGGGACATGCTCATCGGCTCGCATTCGTCCGTGGAGCCGGGGCATCAGATCCTCATGGATTACCTCGGCATTCCCACCTATTTTGACTTCGGGCTCAGGCTTGGGGAAGGCACGGGCGCGGCGCTGCTCTATCCGATCATCGACGCCGCCGTCCGCATCCTTACGGAAATGAACACGCTGCAAGGCATAGGCATGAAATGATGCTCCGCGCCGCCCTCGGCTTCTTCACCCGCCTGCCCATCGGTTCCGCACCGCTGCCGCCCACGTTCCGGGGCGTCGCCGTCTGGTTGCCCGTGGTCGGGCTCATCATCGGCGCGCTCGTATCCCTCGCGCTCGGCCTTGCGGCACAGCTCCTGCCCGCCTCCCTGTGCGGCGTCATCGGCTGCCTTGTCTGGGTTGCCGTGACGGGAGGGCTGCATCTTGACGGCGTGGCGGACTGCGGGGACGGGCTCATCGTGGAGGCTCCCCCGGCCCGGCGGCTGGAGATCATGAAAGATTCCCGGCTCGGCACGTTCGGCGGGGCCGCGTTGTTCTTCATACTCGCGCTCAAGGCCGCGGCCCTCGGCGCGCTGGCGGGCACTTTTCAGGCGGATGGAAGCGGTCCGGACGCCTTCGCGCCTCTCCTGCTGTCCTGCTGTCTTGCCGGAACGCTGGCGCGGTGCATGGTTTTCGCGGCAATGCGCGTTCCCTCGGCGCGTCCGGGCGGGCTCGGAGAAGCCCTGCACGAAGGCGTGACCTCGCGCCATGAGCTGATCGCCCTTGCTATCGGGCTCGGCATATGCGCCGTCAACGGGGTGCGCGGGCTCTACGCTCTCGCCATCGCCCTGCTCGCCGCATACCTTCTGCTTTCCACCGCAAAGAAACGGCTCGGCGGCGTCACTGGGGACGTATTCGGATGCCTCGTCGAACTGACGGAATGTGCTGTCCTCATAGTATGTTGCGTGTGAAACCAGGGGAGGGAAACAACCTGATGCGGAAATACGTGATCCCGAATATACGCCTCGGCGCGACCTCGTTCCTGCTGCACGAAACCTATGTGCCCGCCGTGCGGTTTGCAGCGGAACGGTGTGATGATGTGGCGCTTTTGCTGGTGGAACCGGGCGAGCGCAACGAATATCTCGCCACACCCGGCGAAATCGCCGAAATCGGCAGGATCATTGCCGGAGAGCGCGCGACCCTGCACGTGCATCTCCCCACGGACGCCGATTTCGATACGTGGGAAGGCGCGCGGTCGATGATCGGGAAAATCCGCCGCGTCGCCGAACTCACCGGCCCGCTCGATCCGCACAGCTTCGTGCTCCATGTGGATTTCCCCTCGCTGCATGGGACAGGGGGGGAACCTTCCGCCGAACAGCAGGAGTGGACCGCCGAAGCCCTGCGGGAAATCGCGGCGTGTCTGCCCGCGCCGGAACGCCTCGCCGTGGAAAACCTTGAGACCTACGCCCCCTCGTTCTGGGATCGCTGGCTTGCGGGCACGCCATACTCCCGCTGCCTTGATGTGGGGCATATCTGGAAGGACGGCGGCGATCCCGCCCCTGTGCTTGCGGCGTGGCTCCCTCGGGTGCGCGTCATCCATCTGCACGGTCTGGAGCCACGCGGGAGCGAGGCGGACGCGGCAAAGCCGCAAGGCCAGCAGAAAGCTCCGGAAAAACTGGCGGAAAGGAACCTGTCCCGCCTGTTCGGGCCTCGTCCGCGTGACCACAAGTCACTCCGGCTCATGCCGCCGGAATTCGTGGATGATGTGATGCACCCCCTCTGGAAAACCGGATTCTCCGGCGTGCTCAACCTTGAGGTCTTTTCCGTCGAGGATTTTACCGCTTCCCATGCCGTGCTCATGCACTCGTGGGAGCGGTATGCGGCCTCTTTCTAAGGAAAATTGGGGAGGGGAGGAAGGGACTTTCTGGAGAAAGTCCCTTCCTCCCCTCCCCCCCCCCTCCATCTTCAAAGACTTTTGGCCTTATCGAATCCCTTTTCACACGTTTTCTCAAGCAGGGAAGAGGCATTCACACTTTCAATGAAAGTGATAATATAACATTTTAAAATAACAAGTTAAATATTAAAAACATCAGAAGAGTGAATGCTTCGCATGGGGAAAGTGCTTGCGCTTGACTCGTGATGAACCACCGATGCAACATTTTCCCGCATAAAAAAATGACGCAGCCGGGAACCCCTTTCCCGAAAGGGCCTCCCGATCCGTAAAGGGCAGCATCATGGATAAGCCTGATTTGACTCTCTATCTCGGCGGCACGCGGAGCGGCAAAAGCGCACGTGCGGAGGCCCGGGTTTTTCAACGGGCCGACGGTCCGGTGTTGTATGTCGCTACAGCTGAAGCACGGCCGGACGATCCTTCGATGACGGAACGCATCCGGCGGCACCGTGCCCGCCGCCCGGAAAACTGGCGGACGCTCGAATGTCCGCTCCAGCTTGGAGAGCACATTGGCACCGCCCTTGCGGAATTCCGTAACACGGCGGGAACTCCCACCGTTTTGCTGGACTGCATCACCTTGTGGGTATCGAATATCCTGTTCAGCCTGCCTGATCCCGAAGATCTCAGCTCTTTCGAAGGTGCTGTGCGCCTTGAGACGGAAGCGTTGCTCGACATAATGCGCTCTTCCGGTTGCCAATGGGTGGTTGTTTCCGGCGAAACCGGGCTCGGCGGCATCGAACCTACCCGGCTCGGGCGGAACTACTGTGACGGCCTCGGCCTCGCCAACCAGCTTATCGCCGCGCAAGCCCGTGAAGCCTTTCTCGTCGTTGCCGGGCGGCTGCTCAAGCTGGAGGAATAAGGGGAGCCAATGAGAGGACACCGCGCCCTTCCTTCCCCAAAAAGAAGAGCGATTATACCTTTGACCGCTCCCGCCCTCAAACAAAAAACGCTCTGCTCCGCTCTTCCGTTAGAAAGAACAACAATAAGTTGATAACAGTAAAAGCCTTTAAGGGAGGGAGAACTTTCTGAACATGTTCTCCCCTCCCTCAAATCCTTGACGTGATCCCCCGGCTAAGCCGGGGGGCTCCTGCAGTTTGACAATTCCCTAAAACAGCAAACCTCCTTGTCCGAACCGCTCAAGGCAGAACAAGGAGGCTTTTTATGAAGCAATTACAAAGTTTAAGTCATACGGTCTGGGAGTGCAAGTATCATATAGTGTGGATTCCGAAATACCGGAAAAAGGTTTTGTACGGCAAGATTCGTGAGGAGTTGGTGGGCGTATTTCATGAATTGGCCAACCGCCGAGGTTGCAAGATACTGGAAGGGCACCTGTGTGTGGATCATGTGCACATGTTACTGTCGATTCCACCTAAATATGGGGTGGCAGAAGTAGTG
>NZ_JNJP01000142.1 GCF_000701705.1 Bilophila wadsworthia ATCC 49260
AAACCTCTCCCCCTCCTCTCCAAAGACTTTCGACCTTATCGAATCCCCACTGCCGGTTTTCCCCGTAAAAACAAAGCCCGAACGAAATCCGTTCAGGCTTTGTTCTGCGGCTCCGGGGAACTTGCATCAGGGCTGGGCTTCCGCGCCGCCCCGCCCGCTGCCCGCCCCGTTTATGAAAGTCTTGGGAGGGGAGGGATGGGGTTTGGGGAAGGGAGGGGAAGCCCTTCTCCAGAAGGGTTCCCCTCCCTTCCCCAATCTTCTACTCCTTCCCTTCGCCCTTCCCGAACTTCCTCACAATGGCCTTGGCAGGGATGATGCCGGTGGCGGCTGCGGACACGATGTTGCCGGACACGCCGGGGCCGTCGCCCGCCACGAAAAGGTTGGAAACGGATGTTTCAAGATCGCTGGACGTGGCAACCTGTGTGGAGAAGAACTTGATCTCCGGCGCGTAGAGCAAGGTCGAATCGTCGGCGATGCCCGGCACGACCAAGTTGAGCTGCTCCAGCCCTTCCACAAGGTTGGTCACGATGCGGCCCGGCAGCGCCATAGCGATGTCGCCGGGCGTGACTTCGGTCAGGGTGGGCTCGACGTAGCCGTTATGGATGCGCTGCCATGTTGAACGCCGCCCGCGCCGCAGGTCCCCGAGACGCTGGAGGATGGGCTTGCCGCCGCCGATGAGCGAGGCGAGCCTGCCGATGGCGACGCCGTACCCGTGGCTGTCGGACACGGGATCGGTCAGGATCACCTTGGACAGGAACGCGAAGTTCGTATTGTCCGACTTGCGGTTGCGGTAGGCGTGCCCGTTTACGCACACGAAATCCTGATAGTTCTCAAGCGTGATGAACCCGGCGGGGTTGGTGCAGAACGTGCGCGTCTGGTCGTCGTAACGCTGCGTCTGTACAAAAAAGGTGGGATCGTAAATGACATTGGTGAGATCCGACATCACGTCGTTGTGCGTTTCCACACGCACGCCCACTTCGATGCCGCGCTGCTGGAGCTCCATGCCGTACTTCTTGGCCATGTCGCCCATCCAGTCCGCCCCCACGCGACCCGGCGCAAGGATCGCGGCCCGGCAGCGCAGTTCGCCCTTGTCGGTGATCAGGCCGCGCACTTCGCCGTCCTCGACGATGACGTGCCTGACATCCTCGCCCGTACGGATGGACACGCCGCGCTCACGGAGCGCTTCGCACATGCCGTCGATATGATTCGGCAGGCAATCGCTCCCCAGATGCTTCTGACGGATGAGCAGCAGATCGATGCCGTGTTTTTTGGCTTCCTTGCGGATGGATTTGGCATTCTCCATGTCCGAGGGAAATACCGGGGCCGTCATGCCGAAACGGTCAAAAATGGCCTCCGTCTCTTCGATAAGGCTTTCCGCTTCGGAGCGGGGCATGAACTGGGTGAGATCGGTCTTGCCGAGCTTGTGGATGAAGTTCAGCTTGCCGTCCGAGAACAGCCCGCCTCCGCCCATCCCCGAAAGGATATGGCAGGGGTCGCACTTCATGCATTTCTTGGCCTTGCCGAGCGGACAGCCGCGCTTCTTGACCATGTTGCCGCGCTCCACAATGCACACCGACAAATCCGAATGGTCGGCCAGCCACCAAGCCGCGAACAGCCCGGCAGGGCCGCCGCCCACGATGATGACGTCAAACGTGTTCGACATACAAATCCTCCAAAAAGGATAATAAGCGGGGAAGACAAGAAAAAGCCCGCAGGCGCGGGATCGTAGGATAAGCATGCACGGTTTCGGAACACCTGTCAAACGCCCGCCGGATTCTATCACTCCCCGGTTCCATCGCCCCATGCGGACAACATCCACACTTCAAAAAACATTTCTCCCATCGCAAAAAAGAAGGCCCGCAAGGCAATGGTTTCCAACCACCGCCTACCGGCCTTCAATGCGCTTCTCCCCACACTGCGAACCGTTCCTCTTGACCGTGTCCCAACAAAGGATTGATATTGTATTTCTTGAAATTCCAAAAAGATAACGAATAAAACACCTTAACCGTGGAACCCTCCAAAGGGAAAACGAGAGAAAGACGCTGTATTTTCAGTATGCTGTGGATATGAAGCAACCACAGCCCATGACAGCGCCTTCCCCTTCACTGCCTTTCTTTGGCAAACAGGGAAAACCGTTGAACAGGGATTCGATAAGGTCAAAAATCTTGGGAGGGGAAGGGGGAGGCTTGGAGGGGGGAGGGGAACCCTTCTCTAGAAAGGTTCCCCTCCCCCCTCCAATTTCCCACAACAATTTACTTCCCGAACGTCACGCGCATGTCGCTGTCGACGAACACGTCCGCCTGCATGTTCTTGCCGACGGCCTGCGCCGCGGCGGTGGCAAGCTGAGGGAGGATTTCGTAGGTATTGCCCTTTGAGCCGCCGCTCGTCACCACAACGCGCCAAAGCACGGCCCCGCCCGGGACGCCCTGCGACGCGGAGGCCAACAGCGGAGGCGCGTAGGGCGGCTCCTGATCGGGATCCGCCCCCGTCGCCTTCAACGGGGCGGCATAGGGGGGCTTGCTGAGGGCTTCCCCTTCAAGCGCAATCGGCGGCGCATACGGCCCCTTGGAAGGATCGCCGTCCGGCTTCGCCGCAGGCGCGGGCTTGGAGGCGATGCCCGAAGGCTTCGCGGCGGGAAGCAATGCCTCCAGCGTGGCCTTGGGCAACGCATCGGCACGCAAGGCTTCCACGACCAATACGCGGGAATAAATGGCCTGAATGCTTGGCTCGGGCACATAGAACGCCTGCCGTGCATACCCGAACGGCCCCCTGTGCCACGGGGAAGAACCAAAACCGATCCCTGTACCGAAACTCAGGCCGGGGCGATAAAAAGGATCGGCCCGTTCCGTGATGTACTGCGGCCCGTCGGTCATCCACCAGATCCGCACCAGCACGTCGGCTTCGGCGGCTTGATCGGGATTGGAAAGCCACTTCCAATTATACAGCGAAAGCGCCGTGGCAAGCGGCACCGACACAGTCTGGAGCCCGGAAAGCGTTTCCGGAGCGGAAGCGGAAAGCGCAGGCCCCGGCACAGCCGCCCACGAGAGCTTCGTAGGCACCGGGGTCGCTTCCGCATTGGCCTGAATCGTAGCCGCGACCCTGTATCCGCAACCGGAAGTCACCACGGAAACAAGGCTCAAAATAAGCCATAGGGCAAGAATCCCTGAACGCTTCATGTTCGCCTCCCTGACCCGTTCCGGAAACGGCGCGTTTCCGGCGGGCGCTCCTGCGCGACGGCAGGAAGGAGATCATACGAGAAAGCGCAACAGCCCGCAATTGTTCCTGACCGACGCGCCCCCGGAACCGAACATGGACAGGTTCAACGCGACAAACGTTCGGGGAGAAGTTTCCAGTACCATGAGCCCACTTCCGTTTCAGGATCGCCCCACTCTTCCGACGTCTCGAAAAACTCCAAGAGGCGGCGTTCTTCCCCTTCCTCGGGCAGGTCGGGAAAAGCCAACCGTTTCGCACGGAAAATCAAAGCCAAATCCTCCAGCAGATTCATCCAGTGGCTCTCGTCATCATGCGGAAGGGTTGCCAATTCGTTGAAAAAATGCTTAGCAAACGTCATGTCTTCGGTTATGCAGGAGTCGAGCGTGTCGGCCAATTCGCAAGCACGGCGCAACCCTCCGAGAACCAAAGCTCCCGTTCGGGCCTGTTCCACAGGCAAGTCCAAAAGCCGGTCACGAGCAACCTTGATGGCCGGTACCTTGTGTCGAAACATCATTACCTCCGGAGTTACTATATGATAATGAATATAGAAAGTTTTAACATTAGTAAAAATGTTCTATATAAGCTTATAAATAAAATCAATCCTGTCCGATTCCGGTCGATTGCGGGAGGGCTGGCCCTGTTGTCCATCCTCGCGCTGCCCGGCTGTTCGCTGCTGGAGCCGGAAAAGATGCCCCCCAAGCCCGCCAACCCCACGGGCGTGTCGGGCAAGCATGACCCGCAGGCCGAACAGCTTTTCGCAAAAGCACATGTCCTTTGGAAAGGCGAGACGTGTACCGACCCGGAAAAAGCGCTGGAATACCTTGACGAAGCACTGAAAATCGAGCCCGATTACCCACAGGCGCTGATCCGCCGCGGGCTGGCCCTGAGCCAGCTCGGGTACGCCGACGACGCCTTCGATGATCTGACGAAAGCCATCCGGCTCGAACCTTCAGCGGAGGCGTATCTCTCGCGGGGGATCTGCCTGCTCCAGCAGGGGAACACCGCCGGGGCCCGCAAGGATCTGGAAGAAGCCTTGCGCCGCGACGACAGATCCTATCGCGTGTGGAACATCCTCGGAGCGGTTTCCCTCAAAGAGGGCAAGGAGCAAGAGGCCTGCGAGGCCTTCGAAAAGGCCTGCTCCTCCGGCGATTGCGCTGGCATTGAAGCCGCCCGCCGCGAAAAAATCTGCAAATAGCCGCCGACTCCCGGCACGGCCGTGTTTTTCCGCTGTTTTCCTTACGTAAACGGCGCGGCTTTACCTCCGCTGTCAAAGTCGGTAGAGAAAACGGGAAAACGCAGCCGCCGAAGGGGTACTCCGCCCCACGGGCCGCATCACCGAGGTACTGGCATGTTGACGAACCGTTCCCACAGCCCGCTGTATCTTCCCCTGCTGATTGCCGTTTGCGGGATTCTCTTTTCCGTCTGGAACGCATTGGATGCGGCGTCCGTGCCCTGTGTTTCGGCCGGGTGCACGCTCTATCAGAACTTTTCCATCAACGGCTATTCCCTGTGGTGGGGCGGTGTGGGTATCTTCTCCCTTCTGGGGCTGCTGGCCCTTACCGGCCGCGCCGTGCTCGGGCGCTGGCTGGCCGGGCTCGCCGTCCTGCTGGACTGCGTGCTGCTCGGGATCATGATCCTGACGCTTCCCTGCGTCGCCTGCATGGTGGCCGCGCTGCTCCTCGCGCTCTCGTACATCACATTCCGCGCCGCCACGCTTGCGGATACCCACCGCAGCGCCCTGCACCACGCTTCCCCCCTGCTTGTCCTCTGGGGTGCCCTCTTCCTCCTGACCCTTGGGGGGCTCGCCCGGAGCGAAGTCGGCCCGTGGGCGATTCAGGCCCCCGAAATGGAAGACGAAACCACCGCCCGTGTTTTCTTCTCCCCCTCGTGCAGCGCCTGCCGCCAGCTGGTGATGGGCATGTCCGAAGCCGACGCCCGCAGGATCATCTGGTGCCCGGTTGCGGAAGAGGAAAAGGATCTCGCCATCATCCTGAACCTCAAAAAACGCATTGAGATGGGTACGCCGCTGACCCGCTCCTTCCTGCCGTCTTTGGAGACGGAACCCATGACGTTCTGGGATCTGTTCAGCCTCGAAGTGTTGACGACCCAGTTCCGGCTCTGGTGCAACGATGCGCGGGTCATCAGCTCCAGCGAGGGCCGTTTGCCGCTGGTGGAATTCATGGGCATCCCTTCGGCACTCGTCAAAGCGAAGTCACCGGCCTCCCCCGCGGCACGCCCCACAGCCCCGTCCGCGCCTTCCGAGCCCATGTTCGGCGGCCAGTCGGTCTTGCCCGGGCAAACCGCGCCGCAGGATCATGGCCTCCCCTTCGATATGGGGAACTCCGGCAGTTGTGGCGGCCCCAACGCCGTACCCTGCCCCTGATGCCCGAAGGGACATTTCAAGAAAGCTATCTCTCCCCACGTATAGAAAAACGATTATTTCCCCTTAAAAGCCAAACGGAAACGGTTCCGCGCCCGGTTTGTACCGGATGCGGAACCGTTTCCGTTTGGCTCGGTGATTCCATTCCACGGTTGGAAAGAAACGACCTTTGAATTCCGTGGCCTCTCCCCAAAACCCGTTTCAGGGAACGCTGCGAACAGGGATTCGATAAACGTAAAAATCTTTGAAGAGAAGGGGGTGGGGTTTGGGGAGGGGGAGGAGAAACTTTCTAAGAAAGTTTC
>NZ_JNJP01000143.1 GCF_000701705.1 Bilophila wadsworthia ATCC 49260
ATGGCGGAATCGGCACCGGCAAGCGTGATGAAGACGCCCACGGGCTCATTGGTGACGGGATCAAGCACTTCGAGCTCCGCCCCTTCTTCGGCCTTTTTGGCGACGTCGCGGGTGGTGAAGTCAAAGGGGGTTGCAAGGGCGGTTTCGACGGCGGCGGATTCGGTAGCTTTGGTCATGGCTTTATCCTTATATATAGGTGAAGGTTTACGCACCGGGGTCGGCGGGCACAGTCCGGGTGATCTGAAAGTTGGTGCCAAGCGTCGCATCAAGCGCGGCGGACCACGGGACATTGAGCTGGATCGGGCCTTCGGACTGCACGGAATCGTCAGCGCCGGTCAGCGTGATGGAAGGGATGAGGAACGTGTACGAATACTCGCCGCGCTCAAGGGTGAATTCCAGCTTCACGCGGGAATCGTTGATGAAATACTCGGGAAGGTTCCCGTCAATATAGAACGCCGAAAGCGTCCCGGTAAGCGTGCTGCGGCCCCAGCTTACGGCCTTCGCCGAACGGTCGAAAATCGCGTACTGCGGCTCAATCCCGTTGGCGAGGGTCAGATCAATGCCGGTCACGACGGCAATCGCCTGACTGTTGATCTTGAGCGAGCCCTTGAAGCTGTCGAACGGATCGATTTCGCCCACCGGGGTGGGGGACGCCGCGAGCGGCGTGGTGCCACGCTCGCCGGAAAGCCCGACAATAGAGAACGTGCCGGAAAGCATTTCATTAGGCTTCACCGAAAGCGAAAACTGATTGACGAAACAGCCGGTATACGTGGCGTACTGATTGATATTGGTAAACGCCCGCTCAAGCGTGAAGGCATGGACCGCGACACCGGCTTTCAGGACGTTTTCCGTCCAGTTTCCGGCAAGCGCGGCTTCAAGGAATACGTCGTACTCCTTTGCCCCGAACTCGAACGTGATATCCCCGGCAATCCTGTCCACGCCGGTACGGTGAAAAGGAATCTGACGGTCAGAACGCAGGGCGTTCGACGTGAACGTGTCGCGGGTGAGCGTCAGCGAGCAGGAATTATGATTAAGCTCGGTCATGGTGGGCGACGCGGGCGTTGTTCCCGGCGTCGCCTCTTTTACGTACCGGAGCCCGTGTTTTGCGCCGGATGCGATGGTGTACATGGTAACGTCCTTTAGGCTTGGAAGGCGTAAAAGCCCACGTTGACCACAGCCTCGGTCCGTTTGCCGTCACAAACGGGCGCGGACTTGCGGGGCGTGGTGATGGTGGCCGTGCCGGAATCAAAACGGATGTCGTCCCCGCGCGGGAACCGGCGGGCAATCTGATCGGCAAGCGTCGCGGCAAGCGCGTCTTCCCCGGCTTTGACCATCACCTTGATCTCGATTCGTCCATTGATCTGGGTGAGGCCGCTCATACCGAGCGTGGCCTGCTTCTGATTTTCAAAAACGATCTGCGCCCGCAGGTGGCTGGCGTGCGGCGGCACGAACGGCTCCCCCTCCCAACCGAGAGGCAGGGCCAGCGCGCGGGCGGCGAGCCGAACCCGATCTTTCAGGGTGTCATACAGATTCATTGGTTTTCTCCGCTGGCGGGGTGAGCGTGAAGGCTTGCCCCCAGAGCACCGCCCACGCCCATGCGCCTTTTCTTTCCAACTCTTCATCGTCCAGAGGGGCAATGGACCGTATCTGGGCAAAAGACGTATCAGTGAGCCCGAACATCTGCCCGTGGATCGCGTGGACAACCTCGTCAACAATGGCAAGCCCGTCCATTTCCCGCTCTTCCTGCCCCGTACCGCCGTACATCACGACGATGGCGGCAAACTGTCCGTACACGTCAAGGTCGAACGAATCCGTTGAGGTGGTGTTTTGTGCCGACAGGATGGTCACGAGGACCGTTGCCGGACCGAGAGACTCGCGCAAAACTTCGGCGGCGTCCGCCCCGCCGGATATGGCCCCGACAGTGACGTCCGGGAGAAGCAGACCCAACTCCCGGATCGCCGCGTCGCGTATTTCAACAAGACTCGGCATTACCAGTCCCTCGTGCCGGGGTTGATTTCGACATCGTCCGCCGTTTCACCGGATGCGGAACCGGCGCAGGGAAGCGACACAATGCCCGACGCGACATCTTTGAGCCATGCCACGGTCGACTTGTACCGGGTGATAATCGGATCTTTTTCGGACACGTCGCCGCTTGTGAGCCGGTAGCGCACAATGTCCGCCGTCACCATCATGACAACGGGCGGCACGGGGTCGGCGAGCGGCACGGCGTAACGCGAGGCAAGATAACTGTCCACTTCCGAACTTGCGTAGCCGATAGCCGTTTCCAGCGCCTCCCGGTCAATCGCGTTTCCCTTTTTCTTTGTGGAGAGCGTGATCACTTCACGCTCTCCGAACAGGGAAACAAGGTCCTCAACGGTGGCGTACATTACGCAAGCCACGGGCTGACGATAATGGTGGCCGCGTCGAACCAGATATTCGACGCCCCTGCATTATCACGCTCGGCGACAAGGATTTTTCGGGCGTCGGCCTGCAACGTGGGCGGGACCACAAGCAGCGTCCCGGCCTTGCCGCCGAAGCCAAGCCCAAGGGGCCGTCCGCCGTCGGCCTTAAAGCCCTGCATGGTGGTCAACGCGAGCTCGAAGTTGTCGGCGGTGAGATCGTCGGTGCAGCATACGGCCTGTTGCCAGAAGCCGTACCCGCCGTTGCAGCGGTAACGGATGCCAAAGGGGTATTCGTCGTATTCGAAGACCGTGCCGTTCACCGTGGACGTGATCGCCTCGATCTCCGGCCTGGTCCGTTCCTGGAAGATAAAGGGCTTCAGGGGGCGGGACACGTCAAGCAGGTACCACGCCGTCTTATCCGTCACCGTGCCGCTGATGGCCGCCGGGCGAATCAGGTTGGAGACATTGGCGACCGAACCGGTGCCGTCGACGTTCGGATAGACCGGATGATCGGCGGCGAAGAACTTCTTGCCGTCAAAACAGTCGCTGGTCCGCCCGTTCTTCAGCAGTCCGAAAACGATCTCGTCAGGGTGCGTCGCGGCGGCGTAGCCCATTTCACGGAACAGCGGCGCATACACGTCAAGCGTGTCATCTTCAAAAGCTGTGCGGGGAATCTTGACGGAGGCCTCGTACTTCTTGTTCGTGACCGAATAGCCGAATTCCTTCATGCTTTTGTAGGCACGCTGTCCGGTCCACTCGGCAAGCTTCGGGAACTGGCCGAGCCACCCGTAGGTGGTGGAGGCCGCCGTGGAGGCTACGAGGGTGGCGAGCGTCGCCCACTGGGAAGGGGCCGCCGCCTTGGCTTTTTCAAAAACGTCGCTGTAGCCTACCCGAAGCGAGTTGAGCAGCGAATTGGTGGCAATAGGCATCAGTTCTTCTCCTTCATCTTGGCGGCGATAAAGTCTTCTTCGGAAATGCCGGCGACCTTCGCGGCGTACCGATCCTCATCCGTCAGTGCGGCGGCATGCGGCGTCCCGGCGGGAGGGATGCCGCCGGTCTGCGTCCCTTTCAGGGCGGCGATGGGCGGGACGGAAGACGCGATATAGCTTTTGACGGCGTCCGGGTGGGTCTTTGCGGTGGCCTTCGCCCACGCCTCGCAGGACTTCGGCAAACGTCCGTCGGCAAGCGCGGCGTCAATCTCGGCGGTGAGGGCGGCGAGGGTGCCGCTGCCTTCCAGTTCCTTGACCTTCGCGGCCAGCGCCGCGTTCTTTTCCTGCGCGGCGGTGAGCATGGCGGCGGGGACAAACTTCTCGGGATCGGGGTCGGCTTCCTTGGCGGCGGTGAGCATGGCGGTCAACGTCCGCCCGTCGCCCTGCGCCTTGAGCGCGGCAACCACGGCGTCTTCGTCGGCGTCGGCGGCAAGGCCGAAGAATTGCCGGAGCGCCTCAAGCGTTTCTTTCTTCATAGGTGAATCGTCCTCTGTCCGCGCGGCCACGGCGTCCATACCGTCAAGCGCGGGATAGTTTGTCAGGGCCGCGCTTTTCAGTTCGAGCACGGCCCCGGTTTCGGGGTCAAAAGAAAAAACGGGGGAAATGTAGCGGTACTCGTCCGCCCGGATGAACGCGCGGGCGGCGTCCGTCCATTTGACCGTGGCATACAGGCCGTCCGGCCCCGCCTCCAGCGACTCGATCCAGCCCGCCGCCGGGGCAGGCTTGCCGTTTTCGGCGGCGTTCATGGTCTGGTGCTCGTAGTCCACGACAAGTGGCGTCTCCCGCTGTTGCCAGCGGGCAACCAGCGTGGCGGCAAGCGAGGCGTCGAGCTTCCATGTCTTGGCCTTGACGCTCTTGAGCGTGCCGGGTCTTCCGTCGCGGGCGGAAAATTCGCCCATCGGGAAAAGCTGGATACGTCCGGGCGCGGGGTCGCCCGCATTGGTCAGGACGCGGGCGGCGATGGAGGAGGTGTATGTGGTGCTCATGACGTCAGAATAGCAGGGCTGTGGAACCGTGCCAGTTGACGCATGTCAGCGGGTGGAAAGGCGGGGGAACGGGTACGGACGGGAAAAGTGGGGGAGGAAAAAGAAGCGACGTGCGAATGAAGGCCGTTAGACCCCCGTTAGAAAATGCGTAAAGCAAAAAGACGGGCCGTCATTCATCTTGAGATAAAAACGGCCCTGAAAACGGCTTTTACGGCTTGAGGGCTTTTTGCAGGTTCCGGGTGATGGTGTCGAGCATGTCCTGGATATCCGTCGGGCCGACGCCCAGGAACGGGCGGGCGGGAATAACCGATCCCGGATGGTTCACGGATCGCCGGAATCCGATCCCCGGGATCTTGAGCGCCTTGCCTTTTTTCGCCCGGATGATGCGCGGCCCCGTCTTGCCGCCAAATTGGTGAATGGCGGCATAGGGGACGTTCGTACCGACAAGCGCGTAGCCGGGGCCGATCTCGCGCACGGCATAACGCCCGCCTGTGTTCGCAATACTTCCCACGAGCAGACCGCTGTCCTGCAACATGTTGACAACGGAGCGGCCTTTGCCTTCCCGCTGTTTCTGCCTTGCCGCCGACAGCGGTTGCCACGGCGTGCCTGTAGAGGGATCAGCATTGTTCTGGAAGGCGCGGGCCGAAGCGTCAACCATAATTTCCGACAGGTCGCGCATGGTCGGCGTCGTGTCGGCCAACGACGCGATAAGCCTCCCCAGAGCGGCGCGCAATGCCTCGTCGGATATGCTGATTTTGATAAGTTCGCTCATTGACTCATCACCTTAACAGAGAGTACAAAAAGAGAAAGTTCATGGGAGTGCCTCGAAATGGTAAGGAGGCGGTTAACGGTTTGGCCGAATCGACATGCGGGTTCGATTCCCGCCTCCCATGAGCTTAAAATATCCGTTCTCCCGGTGGGGAGAATCTCCAACGTTCTTGTCTATACGCCGTAGCAAAGCCGTCAAAGCGTCCATGCCGTTTGATGGCTTTTTTGTCGCCTGACGGCATAACGACAGGAAGCAGGATACACCAGTCGGGATCATCTGCCGTCAAGACGAAAAGTACATTTTTCTTGTTCTTGTTCCAGTACGCAGCCTCCGCTTTAGAAAAACGCCTTGCAATCTCCTCACATTCTTTCTGAGACAGTGCAATACCTTTTTCATGATGATCGTCGCTGTCTATATGGGGAACTCTCTCGTCGGTCATAATGGCGATCCGCGCCGGGGTGAGCCCCTGTCCTTTCGCATACTTTACAACTTTTTCAGGGACAAGGCCGACAACAGCGGCCTCTCCCTGCTTATGTCCTACTGCCAAGCGGTCTCTGATCCACAAGCCGAAAGCCGCGTGCCGGGCCGGGGCGTTGTTGATAGCCTGCACAACTTCGGCATAGAGCGCATCGCTTTTGATAAGCTCCAGCTTTTGCGCCAGCTCGCAGTCAAG
>NZ_JNJP01000144.1 GCF_000701705.1 Bilophila wadsworthia ATCC 49260
CCCCCCTCCCCAAACCCCACCCCTCTCCCTCCCAAGACTTTCGGCCTTATCGAATCCCCCCTGTCGGCTTTCCCGTGCGGGTACAGGCTGAACCTGTAAATTGCATCAGTATCTGGTGCGTTCCCTTTAAGAGGCATGGCGAAATCAATCGCCATTTTTTTGTCGGGAAAACAGGAGAAGGACGGCTGCCTTCAGGTACAAAGAAGCGGCTCCATATCCGGCTTGTACCGGACATGGGGCCGCTTCATCATGTTTTGAAGGGAACCGAGAGCTTCATGCCGTCAGACGGCGAAACGAGGCGGACGGTCTCTTTGACGCCTTCTTCTAACGTTCCCGGACGCACTCGGGGCGGAGCACATCGCGGACGCGCAATTCGAAATCGGTCAGCGTACAGTTCTTGCCGTCCTCATACGGGCCGCACCACGGCACCTCAATATCCTGCCTCAAGACCTCGCCCTTCATGGCGGGATCGTGCAGCGTATCCAGCGACTGCCCGATCATCCGGGCCCGGAGCTGATAGACGTCGTTTTGCAGCCACAGCGTCAGCACCAGCGCGCTTGCCGGGGGAATTTCATCGGGCGCATAGCCGGGGAGCTGCCAATGCAGGCCGAGCATACCGCCGATGTTCGCAATATTCGTATCGTGCCCAACGAACACCACAACCTTCGCCTTGTTCACGGCGGGATCGGCATACCGGCCCGTAAGCGCGTTCGCCATATCCAGCAGCAATTCGCTTCCGCGCCCGGCGGCCACGGAAGGCGCACGGTTCACGGCGTCGAAGACCGTGCTGTGCACCGGGAGCAGGCGTTGCAGCGCCCCCTTGTCCACGGCTCCCCATCCGGCGGGATGATCCCACTGGCCATACTCCAGCAGCATGATTTCCGCCGCGCTTGAAGCCGTCCCCAGCTTGCCGTCGAGGTGGACCGTGCGGTTGTCCTTGGCAAGCGTCAGGCGCGTGGGCACGTCCGCTACCGTACACCCTTCGGGCAGTTGATGCTTGCGGCAAAATTCGGGAGACGCGGGGCCAAGGATGGCCGCCAATTCACCTATGGGGCCCGAGAGCGACTGCTCAAGCCCCTCAATCGCGCCGACGGGAATTTCCTTGCGAACAACGGCGGGATCGAGCGCGCAATATCCGGCCTCCAACGGATGGAACAGCGGATCGGGATGGTCCGTCTCGTTCACGATAGGCTTGAACCCGCACCCCGGAGCCAGCCCCTCGAGCACGGCCTCTCCCGTGACCCGCGTACGCTGATCCCGATCGGCACGGACGGCTATCGTCCCGGCCTCCGGGCAACCTTTTGAGGGCAGTAAACCGGCCTCGCGTAAAAATGCCGCCTCCTGTTCCCACATCGCGGTGACCAGCTTGGCCCCGCGCGGGGTCAGCTCGCCGCGCTTCACGGGCCACTCGGGCCAGTCCTTGCGGCTCCAGCTCCCAAGCGTTTCGGAAGATTGCGTGGGCGAGCGGACCCCATGCCGCGACAACACCACCATCTTCAAAAGTTTTGCATCACCGCCACCCTGCTCCGCCGCTCCGCCCTCCGGCGCGGTTGCGGCAAGCAACGCGCACAGCGCCAATATGGACAGTCCCCATTTCATGGTTATCCTCCTTTTTCAGGGCAGGCTACGCGTATTTCCAGTCTGTAACCACCCCATGATAACCCGCATCCTTCCGCCGAACGGAGGCCATCCCTCCGAGGCCGCCTCTTTTCCAAGGAGTCCACGCTATGACGAAACGGTTCATTCCGGTATTGGCCGCCTGTCTCTTCCTCATGGTGGGCACGGCGCAGGCCGCCACCTCCCTTGCATTCCCCCCTCCCGATACCAAGGGGGGAAAGCCGCTCATGCAAACGCTCAGCGGACGGGCGACAAACCGCTCGTTCACCGCCAAGCCGCTTTCCGACAAACTGCTCGGCGATTTGCTCTGGGCCGCGTACGGCGTGAACCGCCCCAACGGAAAACGGACCATCCCCACGGCCCAGAACCGGCAGGATCTTGAAATCTACGTCCTCCGCAGCGACGGAGCATGGCTCTACGACGCCCCGAAACACAGCCTCGAACAGGTCAGCTCCTCCGACCTGCGCAACTTCCTCGCCGGGCAGGGCTTTGTCCGCGAAGCCCCGGTAGGGCTGGTTTACGTCACCGACACCCAGAAAAACAGCAAAGAGCTTTTCGCGGCCATGCATACGGGTTCCGCCTACCAGAACGTGGGCTTGTTCTGCGCCTCCGTGGGGCTGCACAATGTCGTCCGCGCTTCCTACGACGCCGAAGGCCTCGCTTCCGCCCTCGGCCTCCCCAACTCCAAGCATATCCTGATTTCCCAAAGCATCGGATGGGGCGAATAGAAAAAAGCATCCCATAATGAACGGCAAAGAAAAGAGCCTGAACGAAACACCGTTCAGGCTCTTTTTTTCAATATCCGCCGCTTCCCCCCGGAAGGGGCTCCCTCCGCGCGGCCTCCCCGCCAATCAGAAATCTTGGGAAGGTGAAGGATGGGGTTTCTTCCCGTTTCCCTCATTTTCCTCTGTCCCGTCCGCCTTCCTTTCTCTCACCTCGCCGCTCTTTCCCGTACGCTGATCGCACTCCTCGTTGACGACCTGTACCCATGTGTCGAGCCCGGCCTGAATATGATCGGGAATACGGAACGGCCCGGGCGCGGGCTCGTCGATCAGCACCTTGATACGCGCGGCGAGATCCTCGGCGTCGCCGGGATCGGGGGTGACGTGCTCCTGCGGCAGAAACACGCTGGAACCGTTGGCCGTTGTGGACAACACCTTGAGCCCGCAGGCCAACGCCTCAAGCACCGCGTTGGAACAGGCGTCATAAAACGAAGGCAGGACGAACAGATCCATTGCCCGGTACAACGCGGGCATGTCCTCCACCTTGCCGAGAAAATGGATACGCCCGGCCACGCCGAGCTTTTTCGCAAGCCGCTGGTAGGGCTCGGAATCCCGCCCCCCGGCGATGAACAGATGCACAGTCTCGGGAAGCATCGCCACGGAACGGATAAGGATCCCCGTGCCCTTGAGGGCGAAATTGCTGGTCGCGGTGGCGATGGCGACATGATTGTTGTCGATGTTCAGGGCGATGCGCGAAAGCAGCTTCTGCTCGGGCGTCGGCGGCGTGAAGCGGGAAAGATCCGGCAGATTGTAGATGACCTCCGGCACGGGAATGCCGGGATACGCCTTTTGCGTCCAGTGGCGCACCGCGTCGGACACGCAGATGATCCGGCAGCCGCTGCGGTACTGGTGGTTGTCGATGATCCGGGTCAGCCAGTTGGAGGGCAACAAGCGACGGCGCAGGTGCTTGAACCAACGGGAAAAACCGGCGGGCCACGCCTTCTCGGAAAGCTCCCAGAAAGTTTTCTGCGGGCCGCCGCCCACGCGCATCATGTCCTGATTCCACGTCTTGCCGAGGCTGATAACCAGATCGTAGTTGCCGCGCTTGCGCACCTGCTCGGCCCGGATAAGAAACCAGAGCATCTTGATGAACTTCAATCCGCCGGGGCGTCCGACGATATGCGTCCGCACGCCGACCGGCGGCAGACACTCGGAACGGGCGCAGATGAATTCCACCTCGTGTTCGCTGTTGCGGGTTTCCGCCAGCGCTTCGGCAAGGCGGAAGGCAAACTGTTCGACGCCTCCGTAACGGCTGAGACGGGGCAGGATGAGGGCGATTCGTGCCATGATGTTCTGAGCGCGAGGGCGCGGGAAAAAGGGTTGGCGGGACCGTCCCGTTGTACCCTTCAAGCCGGGAAAAGCAAAGGGAGCGCACAAGGTTTTCATGCCGCCCCCGCTGGGGCCGAGAATCAGCCTTTCCTTCCGGTTTTCCCTGCCTTATACTACCGGGCATGTTCGATCTTACACTCCCCGCGCGCACGCCGCTGCCGCAACCGCCGTTCTTGCCCACCACCCGCGCCGAAATGGACGCCATCGGGTGGGATTCCCTTGATATACTTCTTGTCACGGGCGACGCCTACGTGGATCATCCTTCCTTCGGCGTGCCCCTGCTCGGCCGCTGGCTGGTCGGACACGGCTACCGCGTGGGCATCGTGGCCCAGCCGCGCTGGAAGGACGAGGGGCAGGGCATCGCCGACCTCGCCCGCATGGGCCGCCCCCGCCTGTTCGCCGGGGTGAGCGCCGGGGCGCTGGATTCCATGCTGGCGCACTACACGGCGTTCCGCAAAAAACGCCACGATGACGCCTACACGCCCGGCGGCGAAGCCGGATCGCGCCCCAACCGCGCCGTCATCGTCTACGCGGGGCTGATCCGCAAGGCATTCCCCGGCCTGCCCCTGCTCGCCGGAGGCATCGAAGCCTCGCTCCGCCGCATCACCCATTACGATTTTTGGGCCGATAGCCTGCGCCGTTCCATCCTGTTCGACGCCCGGCTGGACATCCTTTCCTGCGGCATGGGCGAGCGCGCCCTCCTCGATGTCGCCCGGCGGCTCGACGCCGTGGCCGAACTCGTGGGCGATCTGTCCGTGCTGGAACCCGTGGATGGGGAGCTGTGGCCGGACCTCTGGGCCGGGATTCCCGGTACGGCGCGGCTCGTCAAAACAGCCTCCATTCCCTCCGATGCCGAGGAGCTGGACGGCCTTGAGCTTGTCCGCCTGCCCTCGCACGACGAGATGCTTGCCGTGCCCCGCGCCTATCTGGACGGGACCGTCCGGCTTGAGCGCGAGACCCACCAGTCCCGCCGCATCCTCGCGCAGCCCAACGGCGACCGCACGGTCCTCCTCATGCCTCCCGCCGCGCCCCTGACCACCGAAGAACTGGACGGCCTGTACGCCCTGCCGTTCTCGCGGCGTCCGCATCCTTCCTACAAGGAACCGATCCCGGCGGTGGAAATGATCGCCACGAGCATCACCACCCATCGCGGCTGCGGGGGCGGGTGCTCGTTCTGCTCGCTGGCCCTCCATCAGGGCCGCCGCATCGCCTCCCGTTCCGAAGCGTCCATCCTCGACGAGGCAAAACGCATTGCCGCCATGCCGCGCGGCGGTTCCATTTCCGACGTGGGCGGCCCGAGCGCGAATATGTGGGGCGCGGCCTGCCGCCTCGATCCTTCCAAGTGCCGACGCGACAGCTGCATGTATCCGTCCATCTGCAAAGGCTTTTCCGTGGATCAGCGCGCCTGCATCGATCTCCTCCGCGACGTGCAGGCCACGCCCGGCGTGAAGCATGTCCGGGTTGCCAGCGGCGTGCGCTTCGATCTCGCGCTCAAGGATGCCACCGCGCTTGCGGCCTATACCGGCGAGTTCACCGGCGGGCAGCTCAAAATCGCGCCCGAGCATTGCGTGCCCGATGTCCTCGACCTCATGCGCAAGCCCGGCATGAAGCCCTTTGAAGCCTTCCTCGAAGCCTTTGTCCGTTACTCCGAAGCCCACGGCAAGGAACAGTACGTCATCCCCTACCTCATGAGCGCCTTTCCCGGCTGTACCGACGCGCACATGCGCCAGCTCGGGGACTGGCTTGCGGCCCGGAACTGGTCGCCCCGTCAGGTACAGTGCTTCATCCCCACGCCGGGCACGGTGGCGACGGCCATGTATTACGCCCGCTGTACCCCGGACGGTGCGCCCATTTATGTGGCCCGGACGGATGAAGAGCGCCGCCGCCAGCACGAGATCCTGCTCGGCAGGCCCTCCGGCCAACGCCCCCGCACGCAGGGGAACAGGAACGCTTTTGCGGAAAGGGAAAGGAGAAAGAGGGAGAGATAAGATTGGAGGGGGCGGGGAGGACTTTCTGA
>NZ_JNJP01000145.1 GCF_000701705.1 Bilophila wadsworthia ATCC 49260
CCTTTATCGGGGTGGAGGGGAGGGAGGGGGGAGGTTTGGAGGGGGGAAGGGGTACCTTTCTCCAGAAAGGTTCCCCTTCCCCCCTCCAATCTTACTCTTCATCCCCTTTTTCTCGCTCCCAATCACTCTTCAGCTGGCCGCAGGCGGCTTTGATGTCCTGCCCCTTGCTTTTGCGGAGGATGGCGGTGACGCCTTTGGACCAGAGGATTTTTTCGAACGCGAGGATGTCCGCCTCGGTGGGAGCCTTGTAGAGCTGAGTCTCCGAGGGGTTGTAGGCGATGAGGTTGAGCTTGCCCTTGACCCGGGAAACGAGCTTGGCGAGCTCGCGGGCGTGCTCGGGCTGATCGTTCACGCCGCCGAGCAGGAGATACTCGAAGGTGATGTGCTCGCGCGTCTTGAGCGGATAGCTTTCCAGCGTCGCCATGAGATCGTCGAGATGCCAGTTCGCGGCTTTGGGCATGATCTTGGCGCGGAGATCCTGATTGGGCGCATGAAGCGAGACGGCAAGGAAGGCGAGGCCGCTGTCGCCGAGTTCGCGCAGGCCCGCCTTGATGCCGCAGGTCGAAACGGTAATGCGGCGGGGGGAGAAATCCATCCCCTTGTCGTGGTTCAGCATCTCAAGGGCGCGGGTGGTTTCGCGCAGGTTGAGCAGAGGCTCGCCCATGCCCATGAAGACGAGGTTGCGGATAATGGGGTGGTCGATGCGGTTGTCGCCGAGCCGCATACGGGCCACGAGAACCTGGCTCAGGATTTCCCCGGCGGTCATGTTGCGGATAAAGCCCATCGTGCCCGTGCTGCAAAACGTGCAGCCCATCGCGCAGCCGATTTGCGAAGACACGCACTGGGCGATCCGGACGGAACCGTCCTGCCCCGTGCTCGGGAGGATGACCGTCTCCACCAACGCGCCGTCCCGCAGCCGAAGCAACAGTTTTTCCGTGCCGTCGGATGAGGTCTGCACCGTCACGATCTCGGGAAGCACGATTTCCGCGACTTCCGCAAGTTTGGCGCGGAGCTGCTTGGAAACGTCGGTCATGGCGTCGAATGAGGTAGCGTGCTTTTGCCAGATCCACTGCCAGACTTGCGCGGCCCGGAATTTAGGCTGGCCGAGATCCTCCACGATGAAGCGTTCAAGCTCGGGGAACGTCAGATTCAGAATGTCTATCATGCGCGTTGCGTTGCTCTGCGGATAAGGTGAATAAAAAGCTCGGGAACAGCCCGGATCGCTATGCCGCCCCGACGGTATGCCGAAAGCGGTACTCATTCCGGCCTGTGCCGGATAGGGCGGGAACTCCGCCTCAAGCCGCATATCCTTTTTTCGAATCTTGGGAAAGTCGGCAACAGGGATTCGATAAACGCGAAAGCCTTTGAAGTGGAGAGGGGAGGGCGCGAGCCGCGTGGACAGGTTTGGGGAGGGGGAGGAGAAACGTGGGGCCCCTTCTTTAAGTTTCTCCTCCCCCTCCCCAATCTCAACCAATCATCAATCTGAATCGAACTACTTCAGCTTTGCCGCATAATTCTTGACGAAAGCGATGGCGGAATCGCGGTCGGTGACCTCTCCGGCGACCTGCGCCTTGAGAAGGGCTTCGCGGATGGTGCCCACGGCGGGTCCGGGAGGCAGGCTGGTGTACTCCATGATTTCGTTGCCGTTGAGGAGCGGTTCAAGCAACAACTCGTCCGTCTCGGCGCGGGTGAGGTACTTGGAATTATGGTTGAAGTAGGTGTAGCTGCCGTCGCGGGCCTCGATATCGGCGCGGCACATGGCGATCAGGCGCTCGGTTTCGGGCAGGGCCTTGAAACGGCGGATGCCGCGGTCCGTCAGCATGAAGTGGAACATCATGTGATGCCGCACGAGATGGCAGATAAGGTCAATGTCCTCGGACGTGAAGTGCAGGCGGCGCAGGATTTTGCGGGTTACGCCGGCGCCCACGCGGTGGTGCTGGTAGAATGTCCAGCGGCCGTTGAGGTGTTCGGCGGTGTAGAGCTTGCCCACATCGTGGAACATGGTGGCGAGGGTGCCGTACCAGTCCATGCTGAACCCTTCTTCGGGGTAGCGCTTCATGCACTCGATGGTGTGGTCAAACACGCTTTCGATGTCCCCGTCGTCGTTGCGCTCTTGCTTAATGCAGGACAGGGCGGCGATTTCGGGCATGAGGCCGTGCAGAAGCTGGGCTTCAAAGAGGAGCTGCACGAACTTCCACATGGATTCGGCGGCGACCTTGCGCCATTCTTCCATGATTTCGCGGGCGGGCACGTAGTCGAGGATACGGTTGGCGGACTGGATGATGCTCACCCACGTGTGCGGGTTGACGGGCAAATCGAAGTTCGCCGCGTAGCGCAGGGCACGGATGGCGAGCAGGTAGTTCTTGGCGAGCGTCTTGCTCGGCAGGCCGACCAGCTTGACGCTTCCGGCCTTGTCGAAGTCTTCGAACTCCTTAGCTTCGGGGTCGTTGGTGTTGGAGCTTTTGAGCTGGCCCTTGAGCTGGAGTTCGGCGAGGAGGCGCGCAAGGCGCGGCGTGATGCGGAGCTGGCTCATTTCCGGATGGGAGGCGTCCTCAACATCCGTACTATAGAAACGCAGGGTGACGCCGTTTTCCTGAAGCATGGCCATAGCGCCTTCTTCAGTGTAGGGGACGGCGTTGGGGAAAATTTTGAAGAGGGTTTCCGTATCGCAGGCACAGGCGATGTCCACGTCGAATACGCCGGTTTTTTCGAAGATCAGGCCCTGCAGCGGCGCATTGATGGCATAGGCGTCGTAGCCGTTGCGCATGATGGCCTTGCAGAGCGTGGTCCCGGTCTTGATTTTATCCATGAGGGTGGCTTGATCCATGAACTGTTCTCCTGTCTGTCGGATAGCGGCATAATACCCATACAAGGGCGGTTTCCGTTGAAAAGCCGTCCTTCCCGTGGGCATCAGTATACTCTTTAAGTAGGGTTTTTGTCAGCCCCAAAGTCACAGTCGGACGCGGAAAAGTCAAGCTCTCTTCCGGAGATACCCTTCCCAGAAGGAGGGCCAGAGGCGCAGCAGCTCGCGCAGGGCCTTGGCCCTGTGGCTGCGGCTCATTTTTTCTTCCGGGGACATTTCGGCGGCGGTGAGGCCCAGCTCGGGATCGAGGAAAACGGGATCGTAGCCGAAGCCGTTTTTGCCGCGCGGGGAGCAGGCGACGCTGCCTTCCCAGGTGCCGGGGGCGATGAGGGTTTCGCCTTCGGGCGTACAGACGGCGACGACGGTGCGGAAGCGCGCCGAACGGTTCCACAGCCGCACGGACGACAGGGCCGCAAGGAGCTTCATCGTATTGCGTTCGTCCTTGGTGGCGCCGGGCAGATCCGGCATGTCCTCGCTGTAGCGGGCGGAGTACACGCCGGGTGCGCCGTTGAGGGCATCCACTTCGAGCCCGGAATCGTCGGCAATGGCGACAAGGCCGGTGCGCTTGGAAACTTCGCGGGCCTTGAGCAGGGCGTTTTCTTCAAAAGTGGTGCCCGTTTCCTCCACTTCGGGAAGATCGGGGAAGGCGTCCAGTCCGACGACGCGCAGGCCGAAGGCGCGCAGCGGCTCCGCCAGTTCGCGGACTTTGCCCTGGTTGCGTGTGGCGAGGACGATGGTAACGGGTTCCGTATCGTGAGGCTGTTCGCTCATGGTCTGCTCCTTGCGCATTGCCGCTATATTGCGTACCACCAACGGGTCGTGCGGCGAACTCTCGCGCCGCGCAGTTTGCCGCCAATCCTATGCTCCGTCAACAGGTTGGGCGTTGCTTTTCGGGAAAGGGCGGGAACCCTGCCGTGGAATATTCCTTCGTCCGGCCCCGCCCGCAAATCGTTTCCTGACGCGAAGCCGCGCTGGAGCCTTCCGGCTGAGAGAAAAACATCCCATTGCCGCCCGCTCAAAGGGAATGATAAGAAGAGGCATGGGATTCTTTCCCGGTAATGGGAAAAACGTTTATTAAGGTTGAGGTCGGAACCTCCCCTTTTATATGAGTGCGTTTTCCTGTTTTTGAAGCCATACGACATCCCGCTGCTGTGCGGCAGCGTTGTCCTAGAATGAGGTGCGTCATGTCCGTTTCCCTGCGTTGTTATTCCACAAGCCTCGGCTGCCCGAAGAACCGGGTGGACACTGAGCGTCTTCTCGGTTCCCTTGGGGTGGCGCTGGTTCCTGTCGAGTCGCCGGATGAGGCCGAGCTTGTTTTCATCAATACCTGTGCCTTCATCCAGCCCGCCACGGAGGAATCCGTGCGGACGATTGCGCAGGCCATCGCCGACATCGAGGAGCTGCCCAAGCGTCCGTTGCTGGCGGTCGCCGGGTGTCTCGTGGGGCGTTACCACGCGGAAGATCTGGCACCTGAGCTGCCCGAAGTGGATCTCTGGCTGGACAACAGCGATCTGGAGGCGTGGCCCGCCATGCTCGCGCGCAAGCTCGGCCTTCCCGAACCCACGGTTCCGGGCCGTATCCTGAGCACCGGGCCGTCTTACGCATGGCTCAAGATCAGCGACGGCTGCCGCCATGCCTGTTCGTTCTGCGCCATCCCCAATATCCGGGGCGGGCACCGCTCCCACTGCAAGGACATGATCGTCCGCGAGGCCCGCGCCCTGCTGGATCAGGGGGTCAAGGAACTGAATCTCGTGGCGCAGGATCTCACGGAATGGGGGTGTGATCTCGACGGCAAGCAGGATCTCCGTACTCTGCTCGACGGCCTCCTGCCGTTGCCGGGCCTCGAACGCCTGCGCCTCATGTATCTTTACCCCGCCGGAATGACGCATGAAATGCTCAAGTATCTGCGCGAGGCGGGCAAGCCGTTCGTACCGTACTTTGACGTCCCTGTGCAGCATTCCCATCCGGACGTCCTGTCCCGCATGGGCCGCCCCTTTGCGCGCAACCCCCGCGAGGCCATTGACCGCATCCGCAACGTATTCCCTGAAGCCGCCCTGCGCACGAGCATCATGGTCGGGTTCCCCGGTGAAACGGAGGAGCATTTTGAACATCTGCGCGAGTTCATCGAAGAGGTGCGTTTCCAGCATCTCGGGGTGTTCGCCTATCGCGCCGAAGAAGGGACGCCCGCCGCCGCCATGCCCGATCAGGTCGAAGACCGCGTGAAGGAATGGCGCCGCGATTTGCTCATGGAAGCGCAGGCCGACATCAGCGCTGAGTGGCTTTCCCGGTTTGAAGGCGACCGCCTGCCTATCCTCGTGGATGCGCCCCATCCGGAGTGGCCCGGCCTGCACACCGGGCGGGCGTGGTTTCAAGCTCCCGAAATCGACGGTATGGTTTACATCAGCGGCCCCGGCGTCGAGCCCGGCGCGCTCGTTGATGCCGACATCGTCGAGTGCCGCGACTACGATCTGGTTGCGCTTGCGTAGTTGGGGAGGAAAGGATTTGAAGATTGGGGAAGGGGAGGGGCCCCTTTTGAAAAAGGGGCCCCTCCCCTTCCCCAAACCCC
>NZ_JNJP01000146.1 GCF_000701705.1 Bilophila wadsworthia ATCC 49260
AGGGGGTACGGGGGAGGGGAGAGGGAAACTTTCTACAGAAAGTTTCCCTCTCCCCTCCCCCGGCTTATTATTCTACGCAATCCCCAATATGCGGGCGGCGTTGTTGTACAGGACGTTCTCGAGCACGTCGGGCCTGAAGCCGAGAGTCTCGTACAGCTTGGCGCGCTCCCAGCTGTCATAGAAGGGGTGGGCGCTGGCGAAAATGAGCTTGTCGGGGATGAGCTCGTTGCCCGCCTTGACGTAGCCGTCCGCGAAGGGCCACGTTTCATACTCGGACCATTCCATATAGACGTTGGCGTTGCGGTGGCAGACCATACAGGCTTCCTGCACGTAGGGATACCCGCCGTGGCTCATGACGATGGTGAGATCCGGGAAGTCGCGGGCCACTTCGTCGACGCGGGCGGGGGAGGCGTCGCCCATGATCGCGCCGGGAACGCGGGTACCAGGTCCGGTGCTGATGACCACCGGAACCTTCAATTCACAGCATTTTGCATAGATAGGATAAAACTTGCGGTGATCTGCCGGGAGCTTGGCGAGGTAGGGATCGATGGACGCGCCTTTCATGCCGAATTCGTTGACCATGCGGGAAAGCTCGTCGATGGCCTGCATACCCTTGTGTGGATCGAGCCCGGCCATGCCATAGAATTTGTGGGGGTAGGCCCTCATCATTTCCACGACGCCCATGTTGGAACAGGGGCAGCCATAGGTCGTTTCGACGTCGCGCCCGGTGATGACCCCGGTGATTTCATGCTCGTCCATGATCTCGACGATTTTGTCGAGCGAAGCCGACCACGCGCGATCCGGATAGTTGAAGAAGGCGCACATGTCCCCAAAGAAGGGGCTGTGGATGAGCCCGTCCACGGCGTCGGGCGTGTTGGGGCGGAAACGGAAATCGATGGCTTTCATGACAAAGAACTCCTTGTATGCTGGCGCCGCGTGTCGGCGTCGTGTGTGAACGGAAAGGAACCACGTCTAACTGTCCTGATGTGTGCAAAAAAGCAAGATTGATGCCGCTCATAGGGAAGGAAAAAGGGGGGTGGCGACAGAACATATGATGCACACGGAATTTTTTATGATGTAATATCAACATGTTCATCTGGCATGAGCGGGTATGGGGCGATATCGGAAGGGAGAGCGGAAACGGAAAACGTCATCTTGCATGTGTATTTTTTCGTATTGCAAAAATGCACACATGATGTCGAAACGCTGTGAATTGGGTCGGTTGCCGGAGAGCCCATTGCAGAAATGCACACCATGCTTTCCGGGGAGCAACGTACAACCGTATGGGGTGCTTTGCTGATTTTTCTTTCTATTCAGGCAGGATATGCATGATGGCACGCATGATGCTTTAAACGGGGCAACCACTTGATGAAAAAACGAACCGTCAAGATAAACATTTTGTTAGGAGGCTCCCCATGTCCCAGTGCTGCTGCCTGTCCCCGCAGGAAGAACGTCTTCAGGGTACCAAGAAAGTCAACCGCCAAGGCCGCGAACGCGTCTATAAGATTCTCGACCGCATCCAGTTCACCGTTCCCCACGTGGACATCGAGCGCGCCCGGTACTTCACGGAATCCATGCGCCAGACCGAAGGTGAGCTGCTGACCCTGCGCTGGGCCAAGGCGCTCAAGAATGTGGCTGAAAAGATTACCGTATACATCACGCCCGACCAGCTTCTCGCGGGCCGCGTAGGGCAGCTCGGACGCTACGGCATCCTGTATCCGGAAATCGACGGCGACTTCTACATTGAAGTCATGAAGGATCTTCCCAACCGCGAAAAGAGCCCCTTCCAGATCGATCCCACCGACATGCAGATCCTCATGGAAGAAATCGCCCCCTACTGGGAAGGCAAGACCTACCATGAGCACCTCAACAAGGTGCTGCCCGCCGAAATCCGCGGCGTGACCTATCACGACGAACGCGGCCTGAAGTCCAAGTTCGTGGTGAGCGAGACCTCTTCCTACCGTTCCGCGCTCCAGTGGGTCCCGGACTATGAAAAGGCCATGAAGCGCGGCTTCATCGACATCCAGAACGAAGCCAAGGCCAAGCTGGCGGACCTCGATCTGACCAATTCCGTGGACATATGGGAAAAGAAGCCGTTCCTCGAAGCCATGATCATCGTGTGCGACGCCATCATGATCTGGGCGAAGCGCCATGCGCAGCTTGCCCGCGACACCGCCGCCGCGACGTCCGATCCGGTCCGCAAGCAGGAACTGCTCCGCATGGCCGACATTTGCGAGCATGTGCCCGCTTATCCGGCCCGCAACTTCCGCGAAGCCGTCCAGTGCCAGTGGTTCGTGCAGATGTTCTCGCGCATCGAACAGAAGGCCAGCGCCATCATTTCCAACGGCCGCATGGACCAGTACCTCTATCCTTACTACAAGAAGGATATTGAAGAAGGCACGCTGACCTCCGAGGAAGCCAAGGAACTGCTCGAATGCATGTGGGTCGACATGGCCCAGTTCATCGACCTGTACATCAACCCCACGGGCAATGAATTCCAGGAAGGCTATGCCCACTGGGAAGCCGTCACCGTCGGCGGTCAGACGTCCGAGGGAGAGGACGCCACCAACGAGCTGTCGTATCTGTTCCTCGAGTCCAAGCGCGAATTCCCGATGACCTACCCCGACCTGGCGGTCCGCATCCATTCGCGCACGCCCGACCGTTTCCTGTATGAGATCGCCCTGACCGTTCAGGATGGCTCCGGGTTCCCGAAGCTCATCAACGACGAGGAAGTGGTGCCCCTGAACGCCATCAAGGGCTGCCCGATCAACGAGGCGCTGGACTATGCCATTTCGGGCTGTACCGAAACCCGTATGCCCAACCGCGATACCTACACCTCCGGCTGCGTGTACATCAACTTCGCTACCGCGCTGGAAATGCTGATGAACAACGGTCGCCTGCACTACTACGGCGACGAGCTTATCGGCCTTGAAACCGGCGATCCGACCCGCTTCCAGACGTGGGAGGAATTCTACGATGCCTACAAGGCGCAGCACATCAATCTGTTGCAGAAGGCTTTCCAGCAGCAGCACATCGTCGACCGTCTGCGCCCGCAGCATTTCGCGGCTCCGCTGTCCTCCGTGCTGCACAACCTCTGCATGAAGAACATGCAGGATCTGCATTCCGAGAAGATCGAAGGCGGCGTCGATTATTCGTACTTCGAATTCCTCGGCTACGCGACCGTGGTGGACTCCCTCGCCGCGATCAAGAAGCTCGTCTTTGAGGAAAAGCGGCTGACCATGCGTGAGGTGCTCGACGCGATGAACGCCAACTTCGTGGGGTATGAGCCGATTCAGGAAATGCTGAAGAACGCGCCCTGCTACGGCAACAACGATCCCTATGCCGACAGCATCGCCAAGGACGTCGACCGGTTTACGCAGGTCGAAGCCGAAAAGAGCAGCCGGGATCGCGGCATTCACGTCGACGTCCGCTATGTGCCGATCACCTCGCACGTGCCTTTCGGCAAGATCATCGCCGCCACCCCGAACGGCCGCGTTGCCGGGTTCCCCTTGGCTGACGGTTCCTCTGCGTCGCACGGCGCCGACCACAACGGCCCGACCGCCGTTCTGCTGTCGAACTACCATTCCAAAAACTACGGCATGATCAACCGCGCCTCCCGTCTTCTGAACATCAAGCTGTCGCCCAAGTGCGTGGCGGGCGAGCAGGGCGCGAAGAAAATCATGAGCATCATCCGCACGTGGTGCGACCTGAAACTGTGGCATCTCCAGTTCAACATCGTCAACCGAGACACCCTGCTCGCCGCCCAGAAGGACCCGAACAGCTATCGCAACCTGATCGTCCGTGTGGCCGGGTACAGCGCGTACTTCTGCGACATGTCCCCCGACCTGCAGAACGACATCATCGACCGCACCGAACACGCGGATCTGTAAAAAATTGGAGGGGGGAAGGAGATACTTTCTTCAGAAAGTATCTCCTTCCCCCCTCCAAACCTCCCCCCTTCCTCTTCAAAGACTTTCGTATGGGTTTATGGCGGGTGGGGGAGACAAGACAAGTTCGGCACGGCTTTCGTCCCCTGGTGAAATGGGAAAAAGGAGTAGGGTTGGTATTGAACCGACCCACCACATGTTGCTTTTCCTTGAAATGAAAAACGCCTTCACGGAAAGCGGGAAATCCGCGAGCAGGGATTCGATAAAGTCAAAAGTCTTGGGAAAAGGAGGGATGGGGGTCTGGGGGAAGGGAGGAGAAAGCCCTTCTCCAGAAGGGTTTCTCCTCCCTTCCCCCGGCATTTCCCGCCGCCCTCCCCGCCATACCCCGGCCCTCATGCTGCAGGGCACCTCCTCCAACGCGGGCAAGAGCATCCTTGCGGCGGCCTACTGCCGCATCTTCCGGCAGGACGGCTACAGCGTCGCCCCCTTCAAAGCGCAGAACATGTCGCTGAACTCGGGCGTCACGGCGGCGGGCGACGAAATGGGCCGCGCCCAGATCGTGCAGGCGCAGGCCGCCCTCGTCGACCCGGACGCCCGCATGAACCCCATCCTGCTCAAGCCGCACTCCGATACAGGATCGCAGGTCGTCGTCCTTGGGCAACCCATCGGGCACATGGGCGTCCTCGACTACTTCAAGAAAAAAAAGGAATTATGGAAGACCGTCACCGAAGCCTACGACAGCCTCGCCGCCGACCATGACGTCATGGTGCTCGAAGGCGCGGGCAGCCCCGGCGAAATCAACCTCAAGGAGCACGATGTTGTCAACATGCGCATGGCCGAACATGCGCGGGCTTCCGTGCTGCTCGTCGGAGACATCGACCGGGGCGGGGTCTACGCCTCCTTCCTCGGAACGTGGATGACCTTCACCGACGCCGAACGCCGCCTGCTCACCGGCTATATCGTCAACCGGTTCCGGGGGGACGCCTCCCTGCTCGGCCCGGCCCACGAATACATGCTCGACCATACGGGAACTCCCGTGCTCGGCACCATTCCTTATATACGCGACCTCAACATTCCCGAAGAAGACATGGCGGGCTTCTCATGGGGACACACCGACTGCGGGGAAAAAAAGGCGGGGACTCTGGACATCGCCGTGGTCATGCTGCGGCACGTATCCAATTACACCGACTTTGCGCCGCTCGCCGCCGAACCCGACGTCCGCCTGCGTCCGGTGCGCCGTGCGGAGGAATGGGGCGACCCCGATGTGGTGATGCTTCCGGGCTCGAAAAGCGTGGTCCCCGACCTCGACGACCTGCGCCGCAGCGGGCTGGCGGACAATATCCTCGGGCACGCCGAGCGCGGCAAATGGATCTTCGGCATCTGC
>NZ_JNJP01000147.1 GCF_000701705.1 Bilophila wadsworthia ATCC 49260
GGAAACCTTTCTGGAGAAAGGTTTCCCCTCCCTTCCCCAAGCCCCATCCCTCCCTTTCCAAAGACTTTCGACTTTATCGAATCCCTGTTCGCAGTTTTTTCCAGCGCGGATGACCTTGGAATGGTGCGCCTTTCAAAGGGAATGCCTGCAAGCCGCGTTCGGGGGAACAATGAAGAGAGGGAAAGCCACCATCCGTAGCGCTTTTTTTCCAGCTCACGCCGGAACGGACTCCTTTCGCGCCGCCTCCCCATTTTATGAAAGTCTCGGGAGGTGGAGGGGGGACGCGAGCCTCGCTGGTGGGTTTGGTGGGGGGAGGAAGCCTTTCTTGAAAGGTTCCTCCTCCTCCTCATCATCATCATCATCAAGTCCATTCTGCGCAGCGCACAACAAAAAAAGGAAGGCCAACTGACCTTCCTTTTTAAATTTCTGGCTGGGCTACGTGGACTTGAACCACGATTAACGGGACCAGAATCCGTCGTCCTGCCAATTGAACGATAGCCCAACAACGTGAGAAGGTTTCTGTCAAAGAATGCCCGGGAAGTCAAGCGGAAAATGCTTTTTTCCGTCAAAAAGCGGCGTCATGGGCGGCGCGGCGGGGAAAGTGGGCGGAAAAACGCACGGTTGCGCCGTCCGGGGAGGGCGGAAAGGCTGCCGCCGGAGCGGCAGCCTTTTGGGTTTTCTGAGGATATGGCGTTGCCTGTGGGGATCTATTCGGCGAGCTTCTTGCCGATCATGCCGAGGACGACGCAAATAGCCATGAAACCGGCGCAAATCAGGACGACCTTCAATCCGATGTCCATAAGAACTCCTTGTCGTTTGTCAGGGAATGCCGGAGCGTTGCGCCAAGGCGGGGCATAGCCGCCGTGGGTCCGGCGCGCCCTTTTGGGGCGTCCCTGACGCATGGGGGAATGTGCGTTACACGCAAGCCCTGAGAGTGGAAACGAAGGAGATCCTATGAAGAGGCGGCGCGCCGGGGAGAGGCAACATGCCCCGGATTTCGGCAAGCCGTGGGAGGAGGAGATCCGCCCATGAAAGCGTCCTGAGCGAACGCGTGCAGAGCGGATAGAGCAGAAGGAAAAGCAGGGTGAGGAGAGGGAACCCTGTTTCCCTGTTGAGGCCCCTTTCGGGGAGGAAAGCCTTGTTCGCGCGGACAACGGCGGTGGCCTGCTCCGTTTCCAGAGGCAGGTATTCGCTGGGGACGAAGCTTGTTGTGACTGAAGTGTCAAACGAGGCGTTTGCCTTCAGCGCGTCCGGCGTGCAGAACAGCATGAGCAACATCAGTATGCTCAGGAAACTCTTGATAAAGAGTCTGTTCTTGGCGAACGTGGACAACATCATGGCAGCTCCCGCCGTTTCATTTGGCTTCATCATAAGCTACGCAGGAAAAGAGGTCAATAGGGTAGAAAAAAAGCCCTGTTACCTTTTTCAAAAAGATGTTGACTTTTATCGTGAAAGAAAGAGCAAAAAGCGGCGCGCAAACGGGGGTGGGCTCCCGTCCGGGCGGCGCTTGCGGGGCGGATTGCCAAGGCTGGGGCGATGGCTTATGGAAGGAGAGGGCATTGTTTCCTCTAACTCTTTGTACGGCATATCTTTTTTAAGGAATACGAGAATGGGCTTTTTGAATGGGAACGTGTTGCGGCGTCCGCACCTGTCGCTGCGGCGGGAGTGGCATACCCTGTTGGCCGCCACCATCGGCACGTTGTTGACGTGTTTCGCGGTCGTCGCGCTGACGGTGCCGTATCAGTTCGCGGGCGGCGGCGTGCTCGGGCTCGCCCTGATCAGCAATTATGCGTGGGGGATATCCCCGGCATGGGTGCTCAGCGTCGGCAACGCCGTCCTGTTGCTGTGGGGCTGGAAGGCGCTGTCCCTCCGGTTCGCGCTCTGGACGCTGTACGTGACGGTCCTGACCAGCGTGGCTATCCCCGTCTTCGAGCTGTTCCAGTATCCGGTCATCGGCAATACCATCCTCGCCGCGCTGCTGGCCGGGGCCGTGGGCGGGGTGGGTTTCGGGATGCTTTTCCGCGTGGGGGCGTCCAGCGGCGGGACGGACGTCATCGTCATGGTGGCCCGGAAGCGCTGGGGCGTGGATATCGGGTCGATGTCCTTTTATATCAACGTGGTTATCCTCTTCGCGTCCTTTGTGGTCGTGGATATCGAAAAGATCCTCATGGGCGGGCTTTTGCTGTACGTGGAGACGGTGACCATCGACAGGGTATTGAAATCATTCGACAGGCGCAGCCAGGTTTTGATCATCAGCAAGCGCACGCAGGACATCGCGGACTTCATCCTCAACGAGCTTGACCGCTCGGCAACCATCATCCCGGCGAAGGGGGCGTATTCGGATCGGCCCCATGACATGCTGCTCGTCGTGCTCACCCGGCGGCAGACGGTGGATTTGCGGCAGTACATCGCGGAAATCGACCCGGAAGCGTTCCTCATTTTCTCCGATGTGACGGAAGTGGTGGGGCTCGGCTTCAAAAACTGGGAGTGAGGCGGCACGAGCGCATGACGCGCCGGATCAACGCGCCGGGCGGACCAAGGCCGCATTGACTCCGCCAGCCTCTGCGACTATTCTATTCTCGGTGCTCAAAACACCTTCCGCAAGCGGCCCACGCCCGAAAGAATCGTGGTACCTTCACAAGAGTCCTTTGTGATCTCTTGCGTTGTATCTATGGGAAAACCTCCGGGTGTGGACGAAATACAAAACCTGAAAGGGGAAATAGTCCGCTGTCTTGCGGCAGTTTTGAGCACCCGGAGTTTGCATATGCAAGCTCCCATCAAAAAAACCGCAAGAGGTGTCCTATGTCGTTGCAATCCAAGGCCTTTTCCCATCCCTGCCGCCGCCGTTCCGTTCCCCGCCGCCCGTTGCGCGCGGCTCCTCCGCCTTCCCCCGCATCAGACCTGTTTCCGCATCCCAAGGGTGAAATCCGCCGTTACAGCTTCCCCGCCTTGGCGATACGCTGCGAGCGGGAATTGCTTGAAGCGCAACAGGCTGAGGATATGAAAGAAATCCTTTCCAACGTTTCGGCGTCCGTGGATGCGTTCGCCTCGCTCATGGAGCTGATGGACGCCGAGGCCAAAGTGGACGGCGTGATCATCCATATTCTGGGAAGGGAACTGCAACGCATCGGCAAGATACTTTTCAAGATGCAGGACACGTACAGCACGGTTGAGCTTGTCGGCGCGTAACCTTCCGGACAACCGCACAGATTGCGTTCCAACACAAAACAGCCCTCGGCAGCGGGATTGCCGGGGGCTGTTCCTTTTTCCATTTTCCAACCGCGTGCCGCTTCCCGTGCGCCGAGGGCTTTTGCGCCAAAGGCTTTTCGAGGGTACGGAAAAAGGCGCGTTTCCGGTTACTTCCGTTTTGAGGCGATGTACTTGCCGACGACGATGCCGATGAGCACCGCGCCGATAAAGGAGATGAGAGGGCCGATCAATCCTTCCATTGCTTTTTCTCCGGGTTATGGGTGAAGGCTTTCCGCATTGGAAAACCGGGGCCGGGCAACCCGGACTCGGGCGGCTGGCACCGGAAGCCCGCTCCGTCTGGGGGAGGCGGAACCACCAAACGGGATCACCAAACGGAGCGACCAACCGGAGCCGTCAGGCGGAACCGTCAGATGGAGGTGGCGGGTTCGGGCCCGTCGGGGCCGGGGTCTTTGCGCAGCGCGTTCGCCAGCGGGACAAGGTACAAATACAACGCATACGGGAGGCAGGCCATCGTCACGCCGAGCGTGGCGCAGGGGAGGCTGCCGGCGATGCTCCACGGGATCAGCGCGGCTATGAGGATGGCGCTGTTTTCGAGGGGGATCGCCATGTCCTGCCTGCGGGCGTAACAGGGGCGGCACAACTGCGCGGTCAGGATGGTGGCGAGCGTCTGGTTGCAGCTTATGCCGGACACGGGGACGCTTGCCAGCGTCATGGCCCGGAACGTCCCGATGCGCTCCGCCAGACGCCGTATGAGGCCGCCGAAACCGCTCAGGAGGTCGGTCGCGTCGAAAATGCCCGAATAGGACGACGACAGCAGGACGATGCCCGCCACCTGAAGCATGGACCGGATGCCGCCTCCGGCGAGTATTTCCGCTCCGGGCGCGGGGTGTAGCCGAAGGCGAGGCAGGCGAACAGTTCCCCGGGCTCCATGCCCTGTACGGTCAGGCAGACGGCGCCCCCCGCGAGGATGCTCCAGAACATGGCCTGTTTCACGTCGACGCGGAACAGGCTCAGGACGACGATACAGGCGGCGGGCAAGAGCGTCCAGCCGCTGAGAATGAAAAAACGGTCCATCTGTCCGGCGGCGTCCGGTGCCGCGAGCCGCGCCGGGCCGGAGAGGGACAGCGCCAGATAGCCCGCGCAGGTCAGGGCGAAGGGGAGTGCCGAGGTCGTCCACATACGGCGCATATTGGCGTATATATTGGTATTCGTGAGCGCACAGACGAGCGCCGCGCTGGATGATACGGGTGAGCATCTGTCCCCGACGTAAATGCCGCTCATGATAGCCCCGGCGGTGGCAAGCTCGTCCAGCCCGGCGGAACGGGCCAGCATCATAAAAATGACGCCGAGGGTGCTGACCGAGCCGAACGCCGTGCCGAGCAGGAGGCTCAGCAGGCAGCACAGGAGGAAGACCCACAGGATGAAGTAGGCGGGATCGACCCATTGCAGCGTATGATGGATGATGAAGGGGAGGGTGCCGCTGGCCCGCCAGACGGCGGTGAGCATACCGATGAGCCCGAAGATAATCAGGATATTCCGCACGCTGCGGACGCCGGACCACAACATGAGGGCAACGTCACGCGGCGCGTGCCCCTGCCGCAGGGCGTACCCGGCGAAACAGGCGAGCCCGAGCAGGAGCGCCCACAAGACGCTGGCCCCGGTGAGGACGCACACGGCGAGGCCGCCCAGAAAGACGCTGAGGACAATGGCTTTCACATCAGGTTCCTTGGCATCCGTATGGATGAGAAGGACGTGATTCCACGCCATGCCGCGCTTGTCAATCCCGGCCGGACGGCGCGACGGTGAAGGCTGACGGCTCTTCCCGCACACAGGGCCGCTCCGCCGCTTATGATGGGTGGTTTTATTGATGAGGCCTCTGCCCGAAGCGCGCCGGACAACCGCCTTCCACGCCGCGCCTCTCCCATTCCGTCATCCGGCGGGGGCTCCCTCCGCGCCGCCTCCCCATCATACAAAAGTCTTGGGAGGTGGAGGGGTGGGGTTTG
>NZ_KL370819.1:0-2481 GCF_000701705.1 Bilophila wadsworthia ATCC 49260
CGATCCCGGCACCTTCGCCGCGCCCGAAGAGGCGCTTGAGGCCATCATCGACAAATACCCCATGAAGGACCGCATCCTGAAGGCCCCGGACGGCGGCTCCGGCAGCCATCCCAACTCCGCGTACGCCCCCGGCGCAAAAATCATCCCCAAGGGCGACATGAGCGCCTTCGGAGCCAACCTTGAAGCCATCGCCAAGGGCGAAGTAACCGTTGCGGCCCAGTAGCCGCGCGCACCAAGAGGATTTTTCCATGAACGATCTGTCCAAAGTCGTCGACAAGCTGCTCGCACAGGGCCTGCTTGCCCTGCGCGGCACCTGCGTCATGCCCCGCCTCGTGAACTCGGACTACAGCAACTTTGCCGCGCAGCAGGGGGCCAGCATCGACGTGCCCATCCCCTCCGCGATCAAAGCGCAGGCCGTCACGCCGGGGGCCACTTCGCAGGACACGGGCGACATCAGCCCCGTGTCCGCCACCATCAAGCTCGACCGCTGGATGGAAGCGCCTTTCTACCTGACCGACAAGGACCTGATGGAAGCCAATCGCGGCGTCATCCCCATGCAGGCCAGCGAAGCGGTCAAGGCCATCGCCAACGACGTGAACGCCACCCTGCTCGGCTTGGGCCGCAAGTTCTACGGCATCGTTGGGACGCCCGGCACCACGCCCTTCTCCACCGTGGTCGACGCCACCAACGCCCGCAAGGTGCTGAACCGCCAGCTTGCCCCGGTCAATGATCGGCGCATCGTGCTGGACCCCGACGCCGAGGCCGCCGCGCTCGGCCTGTCCGGGTTCGCGGACGTGAGCAAGTCCGGCGACGCGCGGCCCATCATCGACGGGACCATCGGGCGCAAGTACGGCTTCGACTGGGCGATGGACCAGCAGGTGCCCACTTTCGAGGCCAGCGTCATGACCGAAGGCGCGCTCACCGTGAACGGCGCGAACGAGGCCGGAGCGCAGGTGGTGAGCCTCGCCAAGGCCACCAACGCCGCCGGCCTCAAGGAAGGCGACATCCTGACCATTGCGGGCGACGCCCAGACCTATGTGGTCACGGAAGCCGTCTCGCTCGCCGTGGGCAACACCGCCGTGAAAATCTATCCCGGCCTCGCCAGGGCCACCACGGGCTCGGAAGCCGTCACGGTATCCGGTTCCCATGTGATGAACCTCGCCTTCCACCGCGACGCCATCGCCTTCGCCACCCGCCCGCTGATGGATTCCGCCAACGGCCTCGGCAACCTCATCCAGTCCGCCGTGGACCCGGTTTCCGGCCTGTCGCTCCGTCTGGAAGTCTCCCGCGAGCACAAGCGGACCCGGTTCAGCTATGACATCCTGTACGGCGCGGACGTGGTACGCCGGGAACTCGGCTGCCGCATCGCCGGGTAGGAGGCTCCATGCACATCAGCACAGTGAGGATCAGGAGCGTGGAAACGGCGAGCGGGTTCATCGTCATCAACGAGGCCGATTTCGATCCGTCGAAGCACCAGCTCTGGAAACTGGACGCCGTGACCGGGACGCTGGCTCCTTCTCCTGTCGAATCCGTCCCTCCTACACCCGATGGGGAGAAGCCTCTTGATCTGATGACGCTGGCGGAACTGCGCGACCACGCCAAGGCGCACGGCATCGCCATTCCCGCGGCGATCACCGCCAAGGCCGACGTGCTGGCCCATGTCCTCGCCGCCAGCGGAGCCCGCGCCGGCAGTGACGTCCCCGGGCAGCCGCAAGCGTAACCCCAACGGCAAGGACACCGCCATGACCTGCACCCCTAGGAAAAAGAAGCGCAAGGGCAAGTAGCCCCGCGCTTCGACCGGGCGGGGGAATACCCTCCGCCCCCGCCCGAACCCCAAAACGGGACTTCAAGGAGAAAACCATGCCCCTCATCGTTGAAGACGGCACCCTGCCCGCCGGGGCCAACAGCTTCGCCAGCGTTGCCGATGCCGACGCCTACCATGCCGCCCGGCTGACGGCCGCATGGACGGACGAACTGGCGGAAGTCCAGAAGGAGGCCGCGCTGATCCGCGCCTCTGACTGGCTCAACCGCAAGGTCATGTGGAACGGGCGCAAGGCTTCCCGCTCGCAGCGCATGGCGTGGCCCCGGGCGGGCGTAAGCACGCAGGACGGGGAAATAGCCCCGGATGAAATCCCGGCGGAAGTCGTCGAGGCTTGCTGCGAACTGGCGGGCTTCTTCGTCGAACAGGACTACCTCGCGCCGCTCGACCGGGGCGGGGACATCGCCAGCCTGAGCGTGGACGTGATCAGCATCGCCTACAACGGCACGGCCCCGGCGGAAACAGTATTCCCCTCCCTGTCCGGCCTGCTCGCCGGGCTCGGCACAGTCAACACGGGCAAGGGCGGGGGCATCATGGAGGTGGGAAGAGGATGAGCGCATCCCTGTACGCCAGCGTGGGCAGGACCGCACGCCAATTGATCAACAAGTTCGGCAAACGGATGATCTACCGTCAGAAGAAGGATGGACAGGTCTACAACGATC
>NZ_KL370819.1:2877-5109 GCF_000701705.1 Bilophila wadsworthia ATCC 49260
CGGAATACGCCCGGAGTACCGTCGCGCTGGTGGCCTTTGAAGCCTACCGGACGCTAGTGGAACGCACCCCGGAAGACACGGGCCGGGCGCGGGCGTCATGGAACCTCGGCGCGGAACCGAGCGACGCCGTGCCCCCGGCGGGCGATTACCCCGAGTTTCGGGGCGACGTGTCGGCCGCCGTGGAACAAGCCATCGCCAAAGTGGGGGCCGACGCGGAGTCGTTCAGCATCACAAGCGATCTCGACTATATGCCTTTCCTTGAGGCCGGATGGTCCGAGCAGGCCCCCGCGGGCTTCATCGCCCTTACCTTCCGGGAGGCCGCGGAACAGCTCGGGCAAATGGCGAGGGAAGCCTGATGTACGCGAGCCTCTTCGATCTCTACGCCGTGCTGGACGCCCTGCTCTTCCAGACGGTCGGCGCCGACGCCCGCATCCTTCCAATGGGGCAAAAGACCACGCCTTCACCCGATCAGGTGCTCGTCGCCCGCAAGCTGAACATGGGCAAGAGCTTCCGTGGGGAACTCGGCGGGCCGGACGCCCTCTCCAAGCGCGTGGGCGTCTATGTCGTCACGCTGTCCCTGCCCCCGGACATGCCCGTCCCCGCGGGCTACGCCTTGCAGGGGCGCATCGAAAACGCCTTCCGCCGTACCGCCCTCCCCTTGCCTTCCGGCGGGGAACTCCGATGCGAGGAAACAACGCTACAGGAGCCAGGAACGGGACAGGATGGGCGCTATACCCTGTCCGTCACCGTCGATCTGCACACCTTTTATACGACTCAGAGGAGCAAAGCATGAGCGAAAACACCTGCCCGAACGTCGCCCTTTCCCGAAACCAGAATATGTGGGTGGTGAAGGAGAGCGCGGACAAAACGCTCGAATTCCCAGCCGTAACCGACATTATCAACGTCACCGCCGATGTGTTCGCCAATCAGGAAATCCCAACCTCCGACAGCAAGGAAAAGGCGAATACGCTCAATAAACTGAACGTGTTCAACAGCAGTGCCAGCCCCGCCACCGCCAACTTCGGCATGTACCTGCGCCCCACCGCTCTGGATGCCGCCATGCAGGGGGACGCACTCATGCAGGCGCTTCAGGGCAAGCTGGCGGCACCCTTCACCGGAACCCTTGCCGACGCCCTCACGGACAGCGACGCGCAGCTTGTCGTCACCGTGACGTCGGGCCATGTCCCTCTGCGCGGCGTCATCGAAGTGACCAGCACCCCGTCAGGCAAGGAATTGATCCGTTACCGCAAAGCTGTGAAAGACGCCGCCAGCCCCGGCAAATGGCTCCTCTCCGAACTGACCAGAGGGTACAAGGGCACCACGGCGGCGTCCGGCGCGTCCGGTGCCGCCGTCTCCCTGAAAAGCCGGGCCTTCGTACAAGCCCTGTGCCGCCCCAACGTTTCCGCATGGATCGTCATCGACAAGACGTTGCAAGCCGTGCAGGGCTGCCACGTCACGGACGCCAGCATCTCCGTCACCAAGGAAGGGGCCGTGGAGCTGACCGGGACGCTCACCGGATGCCGGGTCTTCAACGCCGGGCCTTCCTCTGTGGCGGCTGAGGCGCAGACGTCCGCGACTTCCATCGCCGTCGAGGACGCGAAAGTGTTTTTCGTGGGGCAGAAAATCCAGAACACCACCAAGTCGGACGACAATTCCGGCAAGGGCTACGCCGTGACCGCCGTGGACGAACGTACGAACACACTGACCGTCGCGCCCGGCATCTCCGGCGCATGGGCCGTGGATGACGTGGTAACGTGGTGGATGCCCTACGGCCCCGCCATCGGCGCGGAGATGGAGAATACCGATTCCGTTATCCGCATCGACGGGACAACCGGGAAAATGCGCTCCTGCACCATCAAGTTCTCCACACCCACGGAGTTTACCGACGAGCTTGGCGACCACTTCCCCGGCCAGCCCATCGACACCATGAGGGCCTCCAGCGTGGATTTTGAATACTACATGCGCAACGACGCCGCCAAACGGCTCAGGGAAGGCAGCGAGGGCAAGGAAGTCCGGTTCGACGCGGAATTCGGCAGCGAGGAAGGCCGCAAGGTCGTCGTGGCCTGCCCCCGCATCAAGAACAAGATGCCCGCCATCAACGCCGATTCCGCGACCGTCACCCTTTCGCAATCCTCCGACATCCTCGGCGTGGCACTCGAAGACGCCGTGGAAATCATCCTCGAATAGCTCCGGCTCCCGCCGTCTCCTTTTCCGGCGGGGCCATTCTCCAAG
>NZ_JNJP01000150.1 GCF_000701705.1 Bilophila wadsworthia ATCC 49260
GTCCGAGCCAAACAGACTGGCGTCGACAACATTGGTGTAGACGGAAGGATGTGTTTTCTTCCCGCCGCCGAACAAAGACGATGCCAGCCCGCCAAGAGCCGCGCCGATGACCGTGCCAACCACAGGCACCGCGCTGCCGAGCGTCGCGCCAAGGGCCGTACCGGACAACGCGGCGCTGGCGCCCCATGCGCCAAGCCCCGCTCCAAGGCCGCTGGTAATGCCGCTGTACTTGTTCTGGGGAAGCCCCAACGCCCCGCCGAGCAGAGAATACCCGAGCGAACCGAGGCCCCCGTACATGAGCGCGGAACCGAGGGAAAGGCCACTGGCGAGATTGCCGCCGCCCATAGTTGGGCCATACAAGCCGGAAATGCCGGGGGCCGTACCGGGAAGCTCGTAACTCAAGAAACTGGAAACCCCCGATGTCCACGAATCGGGCAAAAGGCTGGAGAACGGCAAATTACCGAGCCCTATTCCACCGGAGCCACCATTGCCCCCCGCCGCATACGCCACGCCGCCCGTGCCGAGCATACCGGACACCACGCCCGCAATCTGAACCGTGATGGGCCGGGTGATCGCCATATGCATCAAATCCGCAAGGAACGACGCGAACACGGAACGGAACGAAGACAGGGACACCTTGCCAGTCTCGATCATCTGCTCCCATGCCGATTTCCAGCCGGAATCCATGCCGGAGAACAGGCCACGGAAAGCGTCGTTCATTGACTTGGCCTGATTCGAGGCCTCGACATGATAGTCGCGCAAGGCCACCTGTGCGCCGTCCATCGCCTCGCGGCTGGCACGCTGGATCTGGTCACGCTTCCATTCTTCAAGGCGTACCAGCTCCTCGGCGGCGTTCTCTCCGGCTTCTATGGCCTTCCGGTACTCTTCCGCCTGCTTCGAGATGGATTTTGACACGGCTTCAGACGACAGGCCCACCATGTCGGCATATCGCTTCTCGAAGTCGAGACGGAGATCGGCATATTTTTTATCCTGTTCGCCGCGCTTGGCTTCCACCTCAGCCAGCTTCTGAGTCGTCTTTGCGGCGTCCTCACGAAACTTGAGGCCCTTCCACTCTTCCGCCTGCGCAACGGTGAGTTTCTTGGTGGCCACCATGCGGGCGGCATCGGCTTCAATGGCAATTTGAGTTTGCTTGGATTGCTCCCGGATTTTCTCCGCCATCTGGTCAAAGGACTTGGCGGCAGGGATATTCGCGGCCTCCAACGCCTCTACGGATTTCCGCAGCTCATCAAGATTGATGCCGGATACGGCGGCACGCTTGGCGGCTGTTTCAGCGGACTTTGTTCCTTTCTTGTTGATGGATTCAAGCTGCCGTTGATATTCTGCGGTAATCTTCAGCCGTTCTTGTTCAAGACCGGAAACGTCCTGCCCTTGCTTTTTGTAAACGGTAATCTGTGCATTCAGAGCTTTGAGCGTATTGTTGTAGTCTTCCTGAAGAGCAGACTTTTTTCCCTCAGTACTATTCTTAAGAAAATTCTTTGTCGCTGCCGAGCCATCGGCAATGATTTTTGTCTCTTCTTCCTGAAGCTGTTTAGAGTGTTTGTTATGTGCCTCCCACGCTTTTTCAAGCCCCATACGCGCCTTGATCTGTTCTTCTGTATAAAATTTGATCTTTTGTACTGTCACCGCCCCTGATGCAATACTCACATCGGTGACTTGCTTTTCTCCCTGTTTGATGACGCCATCTTCCTCCAAGCTCTTGATGGCAGCTTCACGGCGTGCGGCCTTCATCATTGCTTGGTTTCTATTTTCTAATGCTCCGGTGATGGCATTGATGGCAGCGATGATGCCTTTATTGTCCATCACCGTGGCTTTGAACAAATTCCATTCCGTGCTCAGGCGGTTTACCGCCCCCTGTGCACCTTGTGAGGCCTGTTCCGCCGCTGGCCCGAACTCATCCTTCAGAACGGCGGCTAGCTTGGGAAGCATATCTTCCGCAGTGACCTGCCCTTTCTTGAGCATATCGTCGAGCTGTGCGGTGGTGACGCCCATTGCCCTGGCCGCAAGATTGAAAGCACCGGGAAGGCGTTCACCCAACTGCCCGCGCAGTTCTTCCGCCTGTACCTTCCCTTTGCTGATCATCTGCCCCAACGCGAGGAATACGCCGTCCATCTGTTCTGTGCTCAGGGACAAAGCAGCGCCGGCTTGGGATACGCCTTCAAAAATGCCGTTCAGATCTTTTTGGAGCGCACTCCCCTTCCCTGCGGCAAAGAACCCCTTGGCCGCTTCTGCTGTCGACTGGAATTCGAGCCCGAGCTTGTTGCTGATCTCATAGATGTAATCGAGTTGGGAGACGGCCCCTGAGGTGGAGCCTTCAATGGTGGTGTATGATTTGACTAGCCTGTCCATTTGCAGCGAGGCGTCAAAACAAGCTTTTCCGGCATAAATCGCCGCCGCGCCGATGGCCATGACCGGAACGGCGGCGGCCTTCGCGCCGCTCCAAAGCGTAGACATAGCCCCGGATGTATCGCCCAACTGCACCCGCAATTTAGCAAGCTCAAGCGTGGATAGCCCGGCGTTCTTCTGCAAATACTCGAAAGCCCGGTTCGCGGTAGCGGCGGCCTGAGACTTGAGCATGGAATTGGTCAGGCCTTCAAGCTGCTTTGAGCTGACCCCGGCGGCCTTGGCAATCTCTTCCAGCCCTGAAACTTGCCCCTTGAATGCACCGGCAGACAAGGCCGCCTGCGCCGTCTTCAGTTCCCGCGTCAGCTTGTTGATGCCCCCAGTGAGATCCGCCTTGGAAACCGCGTTGCCAATACTTTTCGCAATCGCATCACCCTGCGCCTGCGCCATTTTTTTGGCGTGGTTCAAGTCGGTTGCAAACGTGGAGTAATCACCACGGATCGCTATGTAAATGCCGGGCGTTTTTCTTGCCATGCCTCACTTCCTGTCTAATGCAGCATGACGATTCTCGCGGATGGAAGTTGACTTTATTGAAGAGCTATGGTGTGGAAAATTGAGGAGGGTGACCATCATGAAAACATTTGATCAGTGTCCTATCTGTAGAAAAAAATTTGGGAAACTATTTGGAGCTCAACAAACTCCAGAAGATTTAATAGAGAAGCTTAGGCAAAAAGATAGCTATACAGAAGGTATGTGCTTCGATTGCGCAAGAGCTGTTTTCATGAATGAAAAACAGGAAAATAATAAAAAATACAATGAACTAAAGGCAAAAATAGAAAGAGAAATTTCTTATCTTGCTCGAAGAATTGTGGTTTGTACAACCAATGTTCCCGAAAAGTATTCTTCTGGTATCAAGGGACTTGTTACAGGGTATTCCGTTATTGGAACAGGGCCACTTTCAGATTTTACGTCTTCAATAACCGATCTTTTTGGCATAGAATCAAATAGCTATAGAGATAAAATCAAGTTAGCAGAACAGAGTGCTATTGACTCAGCAAAGGTAGATGCCATTCGCTTGGGTGGAAATAGCATATATGCAAGTTGCATCAATGTTACAGAAGCAAGTTCAGGGCATGGGATGATCATGGTAGCATTCTCAGGCACAGCAATATATATTCCGAACGGTGATGAAGAGTTCGATAACTTCATCAAAGAAATCAATGAACTCGATTCTCTCAAGAGTATACTCTGATTATCCATCTTCATGGAACAAGCCACAAAACATGAAATCCTGTGGATGGCCGAAACCGTCCGCAAGCTCCACTAAACAAACCGGGCCGGGACCCCACATCCCGGCCCTTTCCATCCGCAAAAATCGCTATGCCGTTGTCAATGAACCGCTCACCGCGTGGATGCGGAAGCCTGTTGCGTTTTTTCAGCTTGTTTCGCTGCGTTGCGGCGGATGACCGTTTCCACGGCCTGCACCTTCCGCCACATGCCGGGCGTCAGATCGATGCCGAAAGCTTCCGCCACCAGCGCCAGCGCGTTGTAGTCGAACCCCACAGGGCCGCCCATGCCTGACATGCGGAGTTGGGTAGCGCCCGCCTGGAGCAGTTCCCATGCGGCGGCGTTGTCGGGCATGAGATCCGGGCAACGCCCCTCGCACTCTTCACAATCCAGATCGTCGCGGTTCCGGGAGGCCTTCCGGCAGGTGGCGCAGTATTCCGCACCCTCACCGGAAAGCCACTCCCAGACCGCCGCTAGTTTTTTTCTTCTTCCGCCACGCCGAAGGTTTCGTTCACAATGGCCTTGTGCAGGGCGAGGATGTCGGGGAAGGGCAATTCGTCAGTGGTGGCCGCGTCGAACCCGGCGACGGCGAACACCGCGTCCATGCCCTCGGAAATCGAATACCCGCCGCCCATGAGGTCGAAGCCCTGCGCCTTGAGCGCCTTGATGTCCTTGCCTTTGAGCGGGTTCACGATGAAGTCCTGACCGGAAAGAGTAACGGTACGCATGATGTTTTCCTTTTGAGTTTGCTGGTTAATAGGATTCCACGTCATTGACGAGGGTAACGACGACAGAGGCGTTGTCCGCGTTGTCGTTGAAGTACGCCGAAAAACTCTGATCCATCTTGATCCCCGTGGGGCCGTCCACGGTCGGGCCGTCATAACTGAGCTGCACTTCCGGGACGCTGAACGTCAGCTTGTTGCCATCATCGATGGCGAACGACAGATCAAGGCTGAGTTCCTCGCTGTTCTTGGCCTTCATGAGCAGGGTCTTGTCCGTGATGAACACGGTGAGGCTGCCGGTAACCGCCATGACGCCCTGAGGCAGATCATAGACCCGCCCCTTATCGCCGAGCTTGCGGATGCTCGAATCCAGCCCGAAATCAATATTGAGGCTGCAATCAGTAACCACGCCGATCTCCGCGCCGCCGCTCAACAGGGAACCCTGAAAATTGTTGAACCGCTTCATGGCCACGGACGGAGCACCGGCGTTGTAGTCGGCATCCACATAATCGGCATCGCGCCCGAGCATGTTGACCGTGGCGGTCAATTCCCCGTCGCCGCCCGCCTGCATAGCCAGAGACGACACCTTGCA
>NZ_JNJP01000151.1 GCF_000701705.1 Bilophila wadsworthia ATCC 49260
GGAGAGGGGTGGGGTTTGGGGAGGGGAGAGGCCCCCTTTTTCAAAAGGGGGCCTCTCCCCTCCCCAACCTTCAATCCCCTTCCTTCTCCACCCCCTTCAACCACTCGCCAAACGCGGCACGGGCGCGATCGGCATACCACTGCTTGCGTTCTTTCTTTTTCACGCGGACTTCGGGCTCCGGCATGAGCCCAAAATGCACATTGGACGGCTGAAAATGCTTGGCGGGCGTGGACAGATGGTTGAGCAGAGCACCGAGGGCCGTCGTTGCCGGGGGCTTCGGCAGGGAGCGCCCAGCCAGCTTCGCCGCCAGCATCTGCCCCACCCACAAGCCGCAGGCGATGGACTCGACATAGCCTTCCACTCCGGTGATCTGCCCGGCAAGATGCACGTTCGGGCGGGACTTGAGGGCGAGCTCCTCATTCAGGGACACGGGCGCATTCACATAGGTATTGCGATGCATACTGCCGAAACGCACGAATTCCGCGTGCTCAAGGCCCGGCACCTTGCGGAAGCAGACTGCCTGCGCGGGATAGGTCAGCTTGGTCTGGCAGCCCACCAGATTGAACATCGTCTTGTTCCCATTCTCGGGGCGAAGCTGAAGCAACGCGAAAGGACGCCGCCCGGTGCGCGGATCTGTGAAGCCCACAGGCTTGAGCGGACCGAAGGCCAGCGTCTTCTCGCCGCGCGCGGCAAGCGCCTCCACGGGCATACAGCCCTCAAAATGCTTCTCCTGCTCAAATTCGCGGCTGGCGACCTTCTCGCCGTCGAGCAGGCCCTGATAAAACGCCTTGTACTCGTCTTCGTTCATGGGACAGTTCAGATAATCGCCCTCGCCCGGCTCGCCGTAGCGGGAGCCCCAGAAAGCGATGCCCATATCAATGGAATCCGCCGCCACGATGGGCGCGATGGCATCATAAAAATAGAGGTGCTCCGCGCCGACGGCCCGTGCAATGGACGCCGACAGGCTTTCGCTCGCCAACGGCCCGGCTGAGATGACCACCCGCTCGAATCCCTCCAAAGCGGGATCATCAAGATCGGCGATGGCCTTGCGGACAAGCGTGATATTCGGCTCGGCTTCCACAAGCTCCGTCACCTTTCCGGCAAACAGCTCGCGGTCCACGGCCAGCGCCTTGCCCGCCGGGACGCGGGTAGCGTCGGCCACGGCCATGAGCGCACTGCCGAGTTCGCGCAGTTCCTGCTTGATCAGGCCGACACCGGATGCCAGCTCGTCGGATCGCAAGGAATTGGAGCAGACCAGTTCCGCAAGCTGCGGCATGGAGTGCGCCGGGGAATAGGCCTCCGGCTTCTGCTCGAAAAGGGTGACGGCGAAACCACGCCGGGCCAGCTGCAACGCGCATTCGCAACCGGCAAGCCCCGCACCGACAAGAGCTATTCGCTGTGTGGTCATGGATACTCTGGGGAAAAAAGTTCACGCGCCCCGATCCGGGCGCAACGGGAAAGGCCGGCGGGAAACCGCCGCAAGAGCCGGGAGCGTTCCCTTGCTCCGTCCTCTCCTTTACGCTACACTTCAAGACATCCGCAACCATTTCAACGCTGGAGCCCCACATGGATTTCATCTGGTTCTTCCTCGGCATCGCCGCCGTAGCCGCTGGCCTGACGTATATCAAAAAATCTTCCCCAAACAACCACTAAGCCCGCCTCATGCCCTCTTCCGCGAACCGCCCCGAAAACGGCGGCATCTCGTTTCGTGTGCCTGAAGAAGCGCAGGGCTGGCGTCTGGACAAGGCCCTCGGCCTCTTGCTGGCCTCCCCTTCCCCCGAACAGGAAGCCGCCCGGCCCGGCCTGTTCGCGCTGGCCGATCTCGGCCTTCGGGCACGCCGCCGCCTTTGCGACCGTTCCCTCGTGCTGGTGAACGGCAAACCCGGCATCCCCGGCCTCAAACTGCGCGCGGGGCAGGAAATCATCATCCTGCCCGACCCGGAAGGCGCGGCCATACCGAAGGACGCTCCGTCCCTTGTTTATAAGGACGGCGGGATTGCGGCGCTCTATAAGCCTGCGGGTATGCACACCGCCGCTCTGGCGGGAAGCCTTTCCCCAAGCCTCGAAACCCTGCTCGGCGATCTGCTGCCTTCGGAAGAGGAAGGCTACGCATCACGCCTGCTCAACCGCCTGGACGCGCCGACCTCCGGCCTTGTGCTCGCATCCTGTACCGATGGCGGCGAACGCCGCTGGTATCGGGCCGAGCGCATCGGCAACACGGACAAGCTGTATCTGGCCCTGATAGAAGGCCAGCCGCTCTACGATTTCACCGTGGCCCGCCGTCTGGATACGGACACGCGGAACAAGACGCGGGTGCGCCATACCGACGATCCCGATCCGGTGCGGCATACCGATGTTACCCTGCTGGCTCCCCTGACCGCCGGTGACGTCCCCGGCCTCGTCGAATCCGATGATCCCGATGCCCCGCTCATGCTCGTCGGCTGCCGCATCCGCAAGGGCGCGCGCCACCAGATCCGGGCGCATCTCGCCGCTGCGGGGCACCCGCTGGCCGGAGATTCCCTCTATGGCGCGGAATTGCCCTGCCCCTCCGGTTTTCTTTTGCATCACGGGCGGGTCTCGTTTCCCGATTTCCAAGCCTTCCGCCTTCCCGCGTGGCTTCCGCTGCTTCCTCGGGAGGCGCAGGAGAAAGCCACGGCGTTTTTAGGAATGGAAAGAGAATGACAATTGGAGAGGGGAAGGGGAAACTTCTTAAAAAGTTTCCCCTTCCCCTCTCCAAACCTCTCCCCTCCTCTTCAAATATTTTCGTTTTTATTGAATCCCTGCCGCCAAGTTTCCCGGTGTACGGGGGTGCGTTTGCCCCGACCAGCTTGAATATGTCCAGTTCACCATGGCCTCGACGGGTTCCGGGAGGCACTGTTTTTCTCTGCTGCTCATCCCTTCCGAAAAAATTTTCCATAACGAACGCTTTGATTCTCCTGTCGACTTTTCCTGTTTGCTTGCTCGATCCATTTCTTTCCAGTACAACGGCGGCATTTATGAATCAGACCTTTTAGGAGGTTCTATGCTAGCGCGTTTCTTGCCCCAGACGGTTCCGTTTTTCAAATTGCTGATGGAACAGAACGCCGTTCTGCAACGGATGGCTCAAAGCCTCATCATCGTCATGGAAAACACGTATGAATCGGAAGGCCATCTCAAACAAATCAATATATTGGAAGAAGAGGCCGACAAGCTCAACCGGAAAATAACATGGCATCTTTCGCAGACTTTCATTACCCCCATTGATCGTGAAGACATCCACGCGATCAACCTCGCACAGGAACGGGTGGCGGACGGTATACAAAACCTCGCCAGCCGTTTTTTTATGTGCGGCTTCATGTACCAGCGTTTCCCGGCCCATATGATGACCCGGAACATCAAGGGCATGATTGAGGAAACGGAACTCATGCTCGGGCAGCTTGAAAAGAAAAAGGACGTATCGGGGCATCTGCATTCCCTGAAATCCCGCAAATCGGATTGTGAAATGCTGCAGGCCGCAGGGATTTCGGAAATGATGGACAGCGAAATCCCCAACTTTGAGAAAGTGCGCGAACTGATCCTCTGGAGCCAGGTTTACGAGCGCATCGAACGTGCCGTGGATATGGTTTCCGATCTCGGCGACACGCTGGAAGAGGTGGTGCTCAAGTATGTTTGAGGTCCCCGTGCTGCTTGTGCTCATTGTCGTGGTGGCGCTGATCTTCGACTTCACCAACGGAGCCCACGACTGCGCCAACGCCATCGCCACGGTGGTTTCCACCAAGGTGCTCAGCCCCCGCGTCGCGGTCGTCATGGCGGCATCGCTTAACTTTATCGGCGCATTCCTCGGCACCAAGGTCGCCACAACCCTTGGCGCGGGGATCGTCAACACGGACATGGTGGCGAACTGTCAGCCGCTGGTGCTCGCCGCGCTGCTCGGGGCCATCGCCTGGAACCTCATCACATGGTATTTCGGCATCCCTTCCTCCTCATCCCACGCGCTCATCGGCGGCCTGATGGGAGCCGCCGTGGCCTACGCCGGTTTCAGCACGCTCAACGGCGCTTCCATTGCCGAAAAAATCCTGCTCCCGCTGATCCTGTCACCTCTCGCCGGTTTCGGCATGGGCTTCCTGACCATGTTTCTGATCATGCTCCTGTGCGCCCGGGCCAACCGCAACAAGCTCACCCGCGCCTTCACCAAGCTGCAAATCGTTTCCGCCGCCTTCATGGCGACGAGCCACGGCCTCAACGATGCCCAGAAGACCATGGGCGTGATCACGCTCGCCCTCTTCATCTTTAACAAGATCGACACGATTGCGGTTCCCTTCTGGGTCAAGTGCGTCTGCGCGCTCGCCATGGCGATGGGCACGGCGCTCGGCGGCTGGAAGATCATCAAGACGATGGGCCACAAGATCTTCAAGCTGGAGCCCGTGCACGGTTTCGCCACCGAGACCTCCGCGGCAGCCGTCATCTGTGGGGCGTCGCTTTTCGGTGCGCCCGTCAGCACCACCCACACCATCACCGCCTGCATCTTCGGCGTCGGCTCGACCAAGCGGCTCTCCGCCGTCCGCTGGGGCGTGGCCGGGAACCTCGTCATTGCATGGATTCTCACCATCCCCGCCTCCGCCTTCATCGCCGCCATCGCCTTTTGGTGCATGAAGATTGGGGGGATAGTGTAGAGAGCAGAAGATTGGAGGGGGAGGGAGGGCCTTTCTGGAGAAAGGCCCTCCCTCCCCCTCCAAAC
>NZ_JNJP01000152.1 GCF_000701705.1 Bilophila wadsworthia ATCC 49260
CCTGCCATATTTGCAAATGATTATAACCTTACGATACAAAGTTTATTAAACGGATATCAGAAATTATCGAATGGAATTATCATAGTGGCGGATAAAGGTGTGATCGTTGCATCCAATGATACAAACCTGATTGGGCAGAGTACGGTCGATCAGCAGGTCCTCCAGCTGTTAAATAACCACGCTGACAGCAAACATATACTGCATATGAATATCGGAGGGGTTTACTACTATGGATTGATACTGAAACAGAGGAAGTATTACATCTATATGTATGTTCCGGATACGATCACGTTTTGGACACTGTCTCAGAATGTGATTACGGTTCTTTTTAGTTATCTGGTTATCGTTGTACTGCTCTGGGCAATACTCAGAAGGTCAAGAGTCATCAGCATCGAAAAAGAACTGGAAATTAAACGGAAATATGAAAAAAATCTTATGGAGGAAGCAAAGAAGGCAGAGGCAGCTAACCGTGCGAAAACAGAATTCCTGCAGAGGATGAGCCATGATATCCGTACTCCGATTAATGGAATCTGCGGAATGGTGGATGTCGGAGAGCATTACAGCGATGACCTTCTAAAGCAGGCGGAATGCCGGAAGAAGATCCGGGAGGCATCCGGAGTCCTGCTTGAGATTATCAATGAAGTCCTCGAGATGAGTAAGCTGGAATTTGGGGAGATATCTCTGGAGGAGAAGCCATTTAACCTTTATACAGTGATCGTTGAAGTGACCGATCTGATCACCAATCTGGCGGAAGAAACGAAAATCCTGTTTGAAAAGAACATAGATGGACTTGTGCATACGCATTTAATCGGCAGCCCAATCCACCTGAAACGTATTCTGATAAATATTCTGACCAACGCAGTAAAATACAACAAGGAATATGGTCATATCTATTTGAGTTGCAGAGAACTCCCAGCGGATGAGCCCGGAAAGATAAAGATCGAATTTTTGTGCCGAGATACAGGAATTGGTATGAGTGAAGAATTCCAGAGACATCTGTTCGAGCCATTTGCGCAGGAGAAACAGGGATGCACTTCTAAATTTGGCGGTACCGGTCTGGGCATGTCGATTGCGAAAAGCCTTACAGAAAAGATGGGCGGAACGCTCACATTTGAAAGTAAGCAGGGAATCGGAACGACGATGATCGCTACGCTCTTGTTTAAAATCGATGAATATGAGGATAAATGGGAAGTAAATAAAGATGTACCGAAAGACTCTATCAAGGGATTTCATATTCTGCTTGTTGAGGATAATGAGCTGAATATGGAGATCGCCGAATTTATGATTCAGAATGAAGGGGCATCTGTGACAAAAGCATGGAATGGACAAGAAGCACTTGAACGATTTGAACAAAGCCGTACGGGTGAATATGATGCGATTCTGATGGATGTGATGATGCCGGTTCTGAACGGTTATGAAGCAACTGAAAAGATTCGGGCTTTGAACCGTGAGGATGCAAAGAAAATTCCAATCATAGCGATGACGGCGAATGCGTTTACAGAGGATCGGAGACGCTCTAAAGAGGCAGGAATGGATGGGCACATTATTAAGCCGATCAATATAGAACTGCTGGTGAAGGTGGTGGCTGAATTGGTTCAATGACCTGTCTTTACAGTGGGTTCATAAGAAAAAGTAATGACCAACCTTAGAGCGCGTTTGGAAACTGCATTACGCGCCCTTGGAAGCGAAAGAGTCGATCAAGGGTTTCTGTTTTAGCAAGATCCACAAAAAACCAATCCGGCTGCCGAAGAATCCGGTAGCGTATTTTCTCGGATTACAAAAATAATGTGTTTGTTCCAAGTGCGGGACGGAAATAGTCTGCCCCTGACGGGTCGCTGCGCGTCATGCGCCTGGTATCACGCGGTCAAAGCGGTAGGTCGGGTTGGGGCGACCGGGGCGTAAACAGTTGCTGCCCATGGCTGCATACGCGCAGTCTCTCCGATGGCAGCGCGCAAGGTTGTTTCCACAAGCTGCTGCAAGCGTGCGGGGTCTGTTTCCACACGGGCGTTCAGGATAAGTTCCGCCGGATCGTTCTGGGCAGTTTGGCCCGCGCTGCCGCGCAATTCACCCCCTGCCCCGGAACCGGTCAGATTGCCCATAAGAAAACCGGCAGACGTTTTCAGGGAAAATTTGACATGGCCTATGGCGAGGTTCTGCTGCGTAAAAACAGACTCCAGAGCCGTCAGGATTGTTTTGCCGAGTTCATCCCACGGCACAGTATGCCCCGCAAGACGATAGGTGGCGTTCAGCCAGCCGAGAACCGCCTCGCCTTCGGCTCAACGGGGAACATGAGGACTGGCCTCTGGACAAGGAAGGGGGGAAGCCCTAGAGTAAAAGGGAACCCCGGCCCCTGCGGGAACAGGAACCGGGGCTGGCGCGACGCGTTACAGCGCCCCGCACGGTTGCCTTTGAAGATGTGTTCTTTTTCGACCCCAGCTCACTGGCGGTGGGCTGGGGTCAGCCGTTACATGGCGTCAGACGCCAGCAACAGTACCACAGCCAAAGCGACAAGCAGAGCGAACAAGAAACGCTTCATGGCTTGCCTTCCTTTCTGGGCTTGCGTCGCGCCGAGCGCAGGCTTAGAACGAAAAAAAGGCAACCGTGCAAACTGCAAATACGCCATGTCAATGTTCCCGGCAACCGGAATTGCAGGAACAGTCTTTCCAGAAAGATAATAGAGATAACTCATTGAACACATATGAAATTCGATACAGTGGCGGTTCCCGTTTCATTTATAGAGGAACCCTGTCAGCCACGAAGCGGAAGGCCACGGAGAAAGCGCCCTCTGGGGAGTCCATCAAAGTTTTCTACAACAGAGTTCTGATAGCGTGCCGCCGTCGCTTCGTGAACCCTGAAACCGGGAAAGAGGGCTGGTATCGTTGGGAGATTTTATAAATTTATCAATGCGTTTCTTTATAGTTTGATGTGGTTGGAGTGCTTTAGCATCAGACTGTGAGATAAAAAAACGCATTTCCCCATGTGGAAAACGTTTTCCACATGGGGAAGGGTCGGAACTTTCTGTCCGGCCCTTTTTTTAATCTCGTCAGTTGAAAAATTGTATATAAAAGCATACAAATAGACGCGGAAGCTACGCTGCCTATTAGGGGGTAGACAGCGTTAAAGCCCATCTAGCTTTGTATTTCCTTAGTTTCTCCGGGTTCACCGAGACGAAATGACCGTCCTTTACACGGTCAAATCTTCATGGCAAGGTGCCGTTGACTTGCTTCTGCTTGCCGAGAAAAAGCAGGAGTTTCCATTTCCTAAAGTCCATGAGAGAGTCCCCATCTCCTTCATGGACTTTTTCTTGCTCTTTTTACGTTAAAGCTATAGTTTCGCTTGGTTACTGGTTTTTCTCCTCCTCCAGTAATATCCATAGTTTCCCCGGTACACCGCATAACCGGGGCCTCCTAAAGGCCGAGTCCATCTCTCGGCCTTTTTTGTGTCTTGTTTTTCCATCTCTGCTCAACGGGGAACATCCTGCTCTGCGAGGCAGAAAAAGCCCTCTGGTGTGCGTTCTGGGGTTAGGATGGGTATCGCTCCGGAAAACGTCGTTTCGCGCTTTAGAAGCGAAATTTGAGTGTTTTTTTAAAAATACATAAAAATTAATATGTTGTATAGAAAAATAAAAAGTCTTTATATGTTTTTTTGTTTAATTTTTAAGTAGTTACAAAAAAGTATATAAAAAGGCCACTGCCTAGGGAGAGCAGAAAGAGCTATGCTAACTGTTTTTTTTCTAGGCAGCGCCGGAGGCGCAATCTGCGAGTCTCCGGAAGAGGGATCGAAGGCTCGGAGTATTCCGAGCCTGAGCCGAGTCTTACGCTCCAGAAGCGCGGCGCCCGGTAGGGCGCATCCGTCCGCGCACCAAGTTTGCGCCGTAGGCGCTTGCCTTTTTGTCTTTAGCGGCGCGCCGTTAGGCGCAATCTAGCCGCTCCGAGTCGCCCCGTCAGGGGCGTGCCTTTTTCCAAATTTTTCTTTTTTTTATAAATACTTTTTTCTTTTTATTGTTTTCTATCATTAATTATTTCAACATATTATAAATTTAAATGGGACAAAATGACCGTCAAAATGGGACAAAATGACCGTCAAAATGGGCTCCAAATGGGACAAAATGACCGTTTTTTATTAGGGCAAATATTGACATGTTGCCCTAGCAATGAAAAAAAAACAAAAAAAACAGCCATGAAAAAATTCTGGCGAAATTTCTTCATGGCCTGACCAATCTGACCGATGGAGGGTCATCATGGCTAAAGATGAGCTATCTATTCCTGGAACACTCGTCAAGAAATCCAACTCTATCATTCGCACACGCATAACCGTGAAAAGCGTTGAGGCGTCTAGGATTTTGGCACATTTGGTTGCCTGTATCCGTACCGATGACGAAAAACTGAAAGAGACATACTCCGTTCCGGCAAAAGATATTATTCCCTATATCGGCGGCGAAAACTACAAGCGTATTAAGGCCACCTGCAAAGAATTGGCCTCCTCTTTCGCTGAAACGGAGGAACCCGACCCAGACGGCCCGCATCCGATTTTCACGGCACAGCCGTTCTTTACCCGGATACGGTACAGAAAAGGGGTTATCTCTGCGACTTTTAACCCTTTTATGCGTCCACATCTTCTTAAACTGAAAGACTGCTTCACGACCTACAATCTGATGGAATACCTATCTCTTCCAAGTCTGTATTCTCAAAGGATTTTTGAAATCACAAAG
>NZ_JNJP01000153.1 GCF_000701705.1 Bilophila wadsworthia ATCC 49260
GTTTGGGGAGGGGAGGAAGCCTTTCTTCAGAAAGGTTCCTCCCCTCCCCAATATTTCTAGTGCCGTTCCTGACGGCGGCGCTGGATGATCACGCGCTTGAGGGGGCCTTCGCCGGAGCTGCGGGTCTGCACGTCCGGGGAGTCCTGCAACGCCATGTGCACGAGGCGGCGATGGTAGGAGCTCATGGGCCGGGTGGAGCAGGGACGCCCCGTGGCACGGACACGTTCCGCCAGAGCAAGGGCCAGCTCACGGAGCCGGTCGTCCTGACGTTCGCGGTAGTCGCCCACATCGAACTGCACGCGCACAGGCGCTTCCATGCGGCGGCTGACGATGCGCGAGGTCAGATACTGAAGCGCCGCCAGCGTCTGCCCTTCGCGGCCTATGAGCAGGCCGGAGTCATCGCCGCAGTCCACATGGATGTCCACGCGGTTCTCCATGATCTTCACTTCCACGGGCGTTTCCCCGAGGATGGAGCTGACGATCTTGAAGGCCACTTCCTGAGATACGGCGGTAAGCTTTTCCTGATCCAGCTCGGAGAAAGGCTTCGAGGGCAAGCCTTCGTTCAAGGCTTCGTCCTGATCGAACTCCAGCGAGCTGTCCCGCAACACGTCCTGCTCCGCCGGAGCTTCCATGGGGCGGCGTTCCTGACGCGGCTCGTAGGGAGGACGAGGCGTGCGCGGACGATCCTGACGTTCGGGACGATCCGGGCGATCCTGATTCGCACGGCGCTCGGGACGGGGGCGGCGAGGCCGGAAAGCGTCCTCATTCCCTTCGTAGGGGATGCGGGGGCCGTCGTTGCGGCGGGGCCGGCGAGGAGCGCGGGGCTCATCGACGCGGTTGCCGATGGAGTCGTCGATATCCGTTTCCTCGGGGAGGATACGGTTGCCGATGGAGTCGTCTTCCTCCACTGGGGGAAGGATACGGTTGCCGATGGAGTCGTCTTCCTCAAACGGCGGCTTCGGTTCCCGGTTGCCTCGGGGCGGACGGGGAGCCTGCTGACGGGGCTTGGGCGCGCGGGAAGCGTCTTCGGCTTTGGCCTTCGGCGCGGAGGCGGGCTGCGCGTCGCGTGCCAGGAGCGACCCTACGCGGGGCTTGAGCTGTGCACGGCGGGCGCGGACAATGGCCTTGCGCGCCCCTACCAGGCCGAAGATGCCGTTTTTGGCGTCCTGTATGATGTCGATTTCCAGCTTTTCCCGCTGTGCGTCGAAGTACGAGCAGGCGGCGCGAATCGCTTCGTCAAGGCTCTTGCCTTGAAATTCTTTGAAATCATCCATGAGAACCTCTCCTCGCGCAAACCGTTATGCCTTACGCAACATCCACCACTGCTGCCCGATGGACAGGATGTTGTTGCACAGCCAGTAGATGACCAGACCAGCGGGGAAGTTGATGAACATGACCGTAAAGATGACGGGCATGAACATCATGACCTTCTGCTGGGTGGGATCGCCGGCGGCGGGCGTGAGGCGCTGCTGGAGGAACATGGACGCGCCCATGAGCAGAGGCGTGATATAGAACGGGTCCGCCGCGGAAAGGTCGGCCAGCCACGTGATGTGCGTGAAGGGCAGGTATTCGATGAAGGAGGCATGGCGCAGCTCGATGGAGTTCAGGAGAGCCTGATACAGGCCGATGAACACCGGGATCTGCACGACGATGGGGAGACAGCCGCCAGCCGGGTTGACCTTGTAGGTCTTGTACAGCTGCATCATTTCCTTGTTGAGGGCTTCCTTGTCGTCCTTATGCTTTTCGCGGAGCTTCTTCATCATGGGCTGGAGCTTCTTCATCTGCTCCATGGACTTGAAGCTCTTCTGGGACAGGGGCCAGAAGACGACGCGGATACAGAAGGTAAGCATCAGGATGGCGATGCCCCAGTTCCCCACAAAGGAATGGAAGAAGGCCAGAATGGTCAGCAGGGGGCGGGCGATGATCGAGAACATGCCGAAGTTCACGGCCTGCGACAGGTGATCGGGAGCCGTGGCCAGCATGGTGCGGTCCTTGGGGCCGAACCACCAGTTCACGGCCACGGGCACTTCGCCGCCGTTGGAAGGCGTGAGCAGATCGGGGCGTTCGAGCGCGAGGCGCCACACGTCGCCCTGCACGCGGCCCTTGAGGGTCAGGTTGTTGGGATCGGCGGGGGCGGTGACGTTCATGAAGTAGTTGCTCATGACGCCGGCCCAGTTGAAGACGCCCTGTTCGATGATGCCCTTTTCGGCGAGCGTGCTGGCGCTCGTTTCTTCCTTGAAGCTTTCGTTGGCGTCCCACGCGAGGCGGGTGGGGTCATACTTGCCGTTGCTGAACGGCGTGGCGGCGACCGTAAAGCCGAGGCGGACGGTGCGGGGCGCCTGGTCGGCGGAACCTACCAGGATGTTTTCGCTCAGAAGATAATTGTCGGCGTTGAAGCTGATGACGCGGGTGACGCGCACGCCATCGACGATGCCGGTGAAGGTCAGGCTGCCCTGTTCCCCGGCCTTGAGGTTCAGGTCGGAACCCTGGAACGACCACTGGCCGGTGCTCCACGAGGGCTGGCCGTTGACGGTCAGGCCGAGGGGCGCGGTCTGGGACGCTTCCGGCGAAATGAGGTTCACCTTGGGGGAATCGGCCTTGATGGTTTTGTCGTAATGCTTCAGCGTAAAGGAGCGGAGGATGCCGCCGCCGGAGTAGATGACGGCGGAATAGAGCGGGGTTTCCACCTTGACGTCGGTACCGGCCGAAGGCGTGAACACAGGCAGGGAAGACGCGGGCGCGACAGCCGTCTGCGCCGCCGGAGCGGGCGCGGGCGTGGCTTCCTGAGTGGCTGCGGGGCGCTGCTGGGGCTGGATCCAGCCCATGTGTTCGGCCAGCGGGGTCCACGCCAAAAGAACGGCGATTGCCAGGGCGATGGCCAGAAAAGTACGTTTATCGTCCATGATGATCCAGTTGCTCCTGATGGCTGAAAGAGGAAGAATGTGGGGGAGGTACGGGATCATAGCCTCCCGAAGACCAGGGGTGACAACGAAGGATGCGCCGCAGGGCGAGCCAGCTGCCCTTGAAAATGCCGTGGGTCAGCACAGCCTCTATGGCATAGGCTGAACAGGTGGGATGGTAACGGCAGGAAGGTGGAAGCACGGGAGACAACGTCCACTGATAGAGACGGATGGGCAGGACCGCCAGACGACGCAGAGAGAGGCGTTTCACGCCTTGACTCCGGAAGCCGTTTCCGGTTCGAGCCCGCCGGGTGCGGCGATTCCGTCGCGGGAGATGTCGGGGCAGGCGTTTTGTTCGCGGCGCAACACAACATACCCGCCGATTTCCTTGATCAAGGGAAGGAATTCGCGGGTTGCGGCAGCGAGATCGAGCTGTTCAGGTTTGAGGTGGCGCTTTGGCACGATCACAAGATCCACGGCCGGAGGCAATAGGGCCTGATGCAGCCGGAAACATTCCCGGAGCACCCGTTTGACACGATTCCGCATGACTGCCGTTCCGATTTTCTTGGTGACGGCCATACCGACGCGCCACGGATCACCGGATGCACGAAAACGAACAAACACAACGAAGTGTTTGGAAAAAAAACGGCGACCCTCATCATAACAGAGTGTGAAATCGGGCCGCCGGAGCAGTCGATGCCGACGAGGCCGGGTTAAACAGCTAATTGTTTACGCCCCTTGGCGCGGCGGCGACGGATAATGGCGCGACCGCTGGCGGTGCTCATGCGTTCACGGAAACCGTGAGTCCGCGCTCTCTTGATCTTGCTGGGCTGGTAAGTTCTTTTCATGGAAACTCTCCTTGGAAACGTAGATCAGTGACGTATACCTTCTCAGCTTCGGAGAGTCAAGCTCAGACAGAACACGACACCGAAACCTGTGAGGATCTTGCCGAATGGCTTGAACGATTTATTCCTTCAAGAGAAGAATTGCAACAGCGATATGAAAAAACGCGGCGGGAATCCGGAACCGCCCGCGTTGCCGCTCCCGCTTTTTGGGGGCATACTCCGCAAAAACGATGAGGTGTTTTCCATGCAGCCACGTTTCCGTACCTTAAAGACGACGATCCGCACCCGGCTGCAAGAGCCGGGATGGGACGATTTTGCCAAGGAGCTGGACGAAGTCCCCGCCCGTGAGTTGGTGGGCCCCTTGTTTTCCTGTCTGCCCCTCGGCGGCGAGGCGACCGATCGCGCGGCCTCCGCGCTCGGGAAAGCCGTTTCCCGCATGGCCGATGAACATATTGAGGAAGCCCGCAACGTCGTCCGGCGTCTGATGTGGCACATGAACGAGGAATCCGGCAACATCGGCTGGGGCATTCCCGAAGCCTTTGCCGAGATACTCGCCCAGCACCGCCGCCTTGGGGACGAGTTTTATCCCATCCTCAATTCCTACGTCATTGATACGGGCAAGGGCGACAATTTCTGTGACAACAACGTATTGCGCCGTTCCTGCTTCCGTGCCGTGGAGCGTTTCGCTCTGGCCCGGCCCGATCTTGCGTCCAAGGCCCGGGGTCCGCTTCAGGCCGGTTTGCGCGACGAAGATCCCGTTTGCCGCGAAATCGCCAGAGAAGCGCTGGGCAAGATCGGCATGTTTTAGGGGAGCGGGTGGGGGGAATGGAATTGGAGGGGGGAGGGGAACCTTTCTGGAGAAAGGTTCCCCTCCCCCTCCCTAACCCCC
>NZ_JNJP01000154.1 GCF_000701705.1 Bilophila wadsworthia ATCC 49260
CCTCCCCAAACCCCACCCCCATCCCCCTAAAACTTTTCCACTTTATCGAATCCCTGACGGCGGCCCTTCCGCAAGCGTCGGGGACGGCTCGTTCATGGGCCTAAAAATGAAGAGAGTGTGTGTTCTCCATAAGACATGAAAAAGCGTGCATGGGACGCACCTCTTTACTGCTGAATCACAGTGAAATAATTAACTAAAATACATTTGTAGATCTTCAAAAACATCTTTCCCGGCCTCTCCCAGAAACAACAAAGCCGCCCGGAACCATTGGCTCCGGGCGGCTGTCTCTTTTTTCGCAGGGTTCCTGCGTTTCCCCTTTCCTCAGGAGCACCTCCCGAACTTCCGAACAGGGATTCGATAAAAACGAAAGTCTTGGGAGGGTGAGAGGGGAGTTTGAGGGGGGAGAGGGAACCTTTCTCCAGAAAGGTTCCCTCTCCCCCCTCAATATTTTGCTATTTCTTCTTTTTCTTGCTCTTGCCGCCAAGAAGGTTCTCGACGCCCTTGATGATCTTGTCGCCGATGGACTCCTCAGCACTCGATTCGAACTCGCGGAGCAGTTCTTCCTGACGCGCGGAAAGGTTGGTCGGCGTCTTCACGAGGATCTCGACCAGCAGGTCGCCGTTGCGCTTCTGGTTGAGATAGGGCAGGCCCTTGCCGGGAAGGCGGAGCACCGTGCCGCTCTGCGTGCCTTTGGCAATCTTGAGCTCCAGATCGCCGTCAAGGCCGGGAACCGTGATGGTATGCCCGAGGGCGGCCTTCACGAAAGAGATCTCCCTGGTCAGGACAAGATCCTGCCCCTGGCGGCGGAACGTCTTGTCCTCGTCCACCGAAATGAACACGTACAGATCGCCGTTGGGGCCGCCGTTGGTCCCGGCTTCGCCTTCATTGCGGAGGCGGAGGCGGGTCCCGGTGTCCACACCGGCGGGGATACGGACCGAAAGCTCGCGGGTTTCCTGTACCTGCCCCTTGCCCCGGCATTTGGGGCAGGGCTTGGAGATGGTGTACCCCTCTCCGTGGCAGGTCGGACAGGGAACCACGAACTGGAAAAAGCCCTGCGAATTCCGGACCTGGCCGGAGCCCCCGCACTGGCGGCAGGTTTCGCGGGACGTCCCCGGCGCGGCGCCCGAGCCGTGGCATTCCCCGCAGGTGACCATCCGGGGGATGTTCAGGGTAATTTCCGCACCCCTCGCCGCCTGCGCGAAGGTGATGTTCAGATTGTAGCGCAGATCCGCGCCCGCCGTGGGGCGAGGCCCGCCGCGGCGTGTACCGCCGCCCATGCTGAATCCAAACATATCCCCAAAGATATCGCCGAAATGAGCGAAGATATCTTCGGCGGACCCAAAGCCTCCGAAGTCGCCGTTGTTTCCGACACCGGCGTGACCGAACTGATCGTACCTCGCCCGGCGCTCCGGATCGCGCAGCACTTCATAGGCTTCGGCGGCCTCTTTGAAACGCTGTTCGGCTTCCGGGTTGTCGGGGTTGTGGTCGGGGTGGTTTTGCAGTGCCATCTTGCGGTAAGCCCGCTTGATTTCGTCTTCCGACGCATCGCGGGCTACACCGAGAACTTCATAATAATCGCGTTGGGCCATAGCGGTTCAAATCTTTCCAGACAAAAGGGGCTAGTCGTCCATGTCAGGTTGCGTTTCGCCTGCGGGCATACGATACTGGGACATATCCTCAGGGAAGATCTTTCCGGCGGCGATTTCACGCAGCGCGGTCACGGCTTCCTTGTTGCGCGACTCGACCAGAGGCTCGTAGCCTTCACGGTACTGTCGCACGCGTTTGATCGCCATCTGTACGAGGAGAAACCGGTTTTCGACGCGTTCCTGACAGTCTTCAACGGTGATGCGTGCCATAGTGCAGCCTCCAAAAAAGACGGGCTTCTTCCAATCTCATAACTCTAAGCCCGAAAGCATATTTGTCCAGAGGGGAAAAAACCCGGCATAGTGCATTGTGAAAGAGGCAATCAGTAACCCGCTTCCGGGCCACTGTCAACAGGCTACCATACTTACGGCCAATCCGCCGAGCGAAGTTTCCTTGAATTTACAGCTCATTTCGCGCCCCGTCTCAGCCATTGCGGCAATGGCGGCGTCGAGGGAAACCCGCTGCGAATAAGGATCCGTGCCCGAAGTGATCACCGCCGCGTTGTACGCCTTGATCGCGCCCATGGCGTTTCGCTCGATACAGGGAATCTGCACATATCCCTGCACAGGATCGCAGGTGATGCCGAGGTGATGCTCCAGCGCGACCTCCGCCGCGTTTTCGGTCACCCTGGACCGGTAGCCGCGCGCGTCGGCCACGAACGCCGCCGCCATTGCGGACGCCACGCCGATTTCACCCTGACAGCCCACTTCGGCCCCGGCGATGCTCGCGTTGTGCTTGGCGATGAAGCCGACCGCAGCCGATGCGAGGAACGCTTCACGGATGGCGCGATCGCCTATGAACATTTCATGCCGCAGGGCATACACCAGAGCGGGCATGACCCCGGCGGAACCACAGGTCGGCGCGGTGACGATGACGCCGCCGGAGGCATTTTCCTCCGCCGTGGCGAAGGCATAGGCATTGATCCGGGTCAGGAACTGATCCGGCGAGGACTGCATCCGGGAAGCCTGCTGCCACAGCATACGGGCCTTGCGCTGCACCTTGAGCGGCCCGGGGAGCTGCCCTTCGCTGTCCAGCCCGCGCCGGACGCTGCTTTCCATATGATCGATGATCTGGTTCAGGGAATAGATGATGCTCGGGCGCGACGCCCCGGTGATCGACATCTCGTTGTCGAGGATGATCTCGTAAATGTTGAGGCCCTTCTCCTTCACAATGGCGCGCAATTCGGTCATATTCGAATAGCGGTGAACAGGCTCGCCAAGGGAGGGCGGTTCCCAGCCCTTCCACTGGATGAAGCCGCCGCCCACGGAGTAATACTCCTGCGAATGCAGCACCTTGTCTTCGGCATCCAACAGATCCGCCACCAGCGTGTTGCTGTAAGGAAAATCATGGATGATCGCGTCATGGCTTACGTCGTCGACGCAAACCGACACCTGGCCGTCGCCGAGCGAACGTTTACGGCGCGTATGAGGGTCATCCATAAGCTCCTGGAGCAGGCCGGCGGGACAACTTTCCGGGGCCGTGCCGAGCAGGCCCGCGACGACGGCGGCGTCGGTCCCGTGGCCCGTACCCGTGGCGCTGAGGGAGCCGTACAAACGCACCCGGAAACGCACGGCGCGCACCAGCAGATCACGCGGCAGCGCGGCGCAGGTTTCCGCGAAATGGTGCCCTGCCTTCATGGGGCCGATGGTGTGGGAACTGGACGGTCCGGGCCCCACTTTGAACAGGTCGAACAGCGTGGTATCGATGTATCGTTGAGGCATGGAGATCTCCTGAATCCGGGCCTCCGGGCCCTTGTGTTGGAAGCCTTCGCCGCCCGAAACGGACGGCCCGAAACGCGGCCGGAAAAGCCGCTGATTTTCTCTGATCAAAAAAAGCTGAAAACCCGGCGTGTTGTCCTTGAACCCTAAAAAAAGCTCTTGAACTATCCCACGTTCCTTGTATGGTGTCCCGGCTCATTGAACAACCAATCAAAAATGCGCCCGGTGCGAGCGATCCCCCGCGCATTCAATAACCGCTTTGCGGGGTAGTGAGAAGACGTATGGATTACAGTATCGGAGATTTTTTCAGTTCGGTCATCAAGCTTTTCGCCCTGCTGACGCCTCCCGCGGCCCTGAGCGCCTTCTTGAGCGGGACGCAGACCTACGGCGGACGCCGCAAGCGCCGCACGGCCCTGCGGACGGGGACTGCGGTCTTCATCGTGGGGACGGTGCTGTACTTTTTCGGGGAATCGCTGTTCAGCGTATTCGGCTTCACGCTGGACGCCTTCCGCATCGGCGCCGGGGCGCTCCTGTTCCTGACTTCCGTAGCCCTCATGGGCGAACAGCGCGAGTCCCACACCCCCGACAGCCCTGACGAGGACATCAGCGTGGTCCCGCTCGCCATCCCCATCTGCATGGGCCCCGCCAGCATCGGTACGCTGATGGTTCTCGGCGCGTCGGCCCACAGCATGACGGAACGCATCATCGGTTCGGCAGCCCTCTTTGTGGCTTCGGCGCTCATCACGCTCATGCTGCTCATGGCGAACCATGTGCAGCGCATCCTCGGCAAGACCGGCCTTGCGGTGCTTTCCAAGCTCACCGGCCTGCTTCTCGCCGCCATCGCCGCGCAGGTCGTCTTCACGGGCGTGAAGAACTTCTTGATCGTAGGATAAGGCGGGGAAGAAGATTGGGGAAGGGGAGGGAAAGCTTTCTGAAGAAAGTTTTCCCTCCCCTTCCCCAAACCCC
>NZ_JNJP01000155.1 GCF_000701705.1 Bilophila wadsworthia ATCC 49260
CCCCTCCAAACCTCCCCCACCCCTCCCAAAGACTTTTGACCTTATCGAATCCCTGCTCCCGTCTTTCCCTGTGGGTGGAATCACAAAAGCCGAACAATTTGAGTCATCATTTTAAAAAATAAACGGAAAAGCATTCCTCATTTCCAGACAAACCGGGATGAGGGATTCGATAAAGTCGAAAAATTTTGAAGAGGGAGGGATGGGGTTTGGGGAAGGGAGGGGGAAACTTTTTTAAAAGTTTCCCCCTCCCTTCCCCAAATTCCCCGCAAAAACCATGACCATACCCCCAATACTTCCCGCCATCGTGCTGGCCGCTGGGTTCTCCCGGCGCATGGGCCGCTGCAAACTGACCCTGACGCTCGACGGGGAACCGCTCGTGCGCCGGGCCGTCCGCGCCGCGCTGGACGCCGGGCTTGCCCCCGTGCTCGTCACCGTGCGGCCCGACGCCTCCCCGGAATTGCTTGAGGCCGTCTCCGGCTTCGATGCCCGCGTGGAGATCGTCCCGGCTCCCGACGCTCATCTCGGACAGGCCGAATCCCTTAAGGCCGGCATCCGGCGGCTTGTTTCACGCTTTGCCTGCCCTCCTCCGGGCACCGTCGTCCTCCTTGGGGATCAGCCGCTGGTCGGGGCGGGATTGGTACGCGAACTGACGGCGTTTTATCTGCAAAAACCGGAATGCGCGGCGGCTCCGGCGTGCGACGGCGTCCGGGGCAACCCGGTGATCCTGCCCGCCGGGGCATTCGGCGACACGCTCCTCCTGAGCGGCGACAAGGGCGCTCGGGGCATTCTCGCCGCATTCGGCTTGCGCCTCATGCCTACCAATGATACGGCAGCAATAACAGATGTTGATACGTGGGAGGCTTACGAAAGCCTGTCCCGTGCAAAGCCTTTGTAAGGAAGCCTCCATGTCCCAGTCAGCAAGCGAACACGCGGTCCATTTCGTCACGCCTCCCCTCCGGAGCGGCAGACCCTACGAAAATCCGGCCCTTCCCGAGCTTCCCAACCTGTGGAGCCTCGATCATCCGGATACCGCCCCGATTCCCGACGAGGCGGCCTGCCGTGCCCTATGGACGCGCTACGCCATGTTTTCCCATATCGAACGGCACAGCGAATGCGTGGCCGGCATGGCCGAGGCGCTGGCCCGGAGGGCCGTGGAAACAGGCGCGACCAGACACCCAGAGCTTGTGGCCCTGTCCCTCGCGGCGGGGCTGCTGCACGACATCGCCAAGTCCTATACCGTGCAGTTCGGCGGCAGCCATGCCCAGATCGGCGCGTCATGGGTGGTCGATTCCACTGGCAACCACAAGGTCGCCCAAGCCGTCTACCACCATGTCGAATGGCCCTGGCCGTTGCCAGAAGATCTCGTACATCCGGTTTTTTTCGTCATTTATGCGGACAAGCGGGCCCGCCACGACGAAATGGTATCGCTCGACGAGCGCTATGAAGATCTGCTTGTCCGCTATGGAAAAAGCGAACACTCCCGCGCCGCCATCCATCGCGGCTGGGAACATTCCAAAACCATTGAGCGCGTCCTTTCGGCGCAACTGGAGTTTCCTCTCCATGAAAGTACTGTTGTTGGCGGGCGGCTGGTCTCCCGAGCGTGAAGTTTCCCTGAAAGGCGGCGAGCAGATCGCCGCCGCCCTCAAGGAACGCGGGCACAGCGTAACGCTCTGCGATCCGGCCAAGGATTTCGAACGGCTTATGGACATGGCCCGCGAACATGACGCGGCCTTCATCAACCTGCACGGCGCGCCCGGCGAAGACGGCCTCGTACAGGCCATCCTCGATCGCGTGAACTGCCCGTATCAGGGGGCCGGCCCCGCCGGTTCCTTCCTCGCCCTGCACAAGGCGGCGGCCCGGCAGATCTTCCGCGATGCGGGCCTGAACATCCCCGACGGCGTGTTCCTGCCCCGCCATCCCGGCCCGAACTGGAAGCCCGATCTGCAATACCCGATGTTCGTCAAGTCGAACACCGGCGGCTCGAGCCTGCACCTTTCCCGCGTCACCAACGAAGAGGAACTCTACACGGCCCTGAACTCCCTGTTCTCAATGGGAGAGGAAGCCATTGTGGAAACCGCCGTCGTCGGCCGTGAAGTGACCTGCGGCGTGCTCGGCGAAGAGGCGCTCGCGCCCATCCTCGTCGTTTCCAAGGGCAACTACTTCGATTACCACAACAAGTACGCGCCCGACGGCGCACAGGAAATCTGTCCCGCGCCCATTGCCCCCGAGGAAACCGCCAAAGTGCAGGACGCGGCCCTCCGCGCCCACCACGCGCTCGGGCTCAAGGGCTACAGCCGCGCCGACTTCATCCTTCAGGATGACGGCACCCTGTATATCCTTGAAGTCAACACCACGCCGGGCATGACCTCCACCAGCCTCGTTCCCCGCGAAGCCGCCGTCAAAGGCATGTCCTTCGCGGATCTCGTCGAACGCCTGCTCGAACTCGCTCTGGAACGATAGGGCGGAAAAGGACTTCTGCGAGGGAAGAGGGAACCTTTCCAGAAAAGGGCTCCCCTTCCCTCGCCGTCTTTCAAACCAAGGATACCTCACAGTGAAACGCAGCGTGCTCCGCGCCCTGTTGAGCGGCGCATACGGTTTGGCATGGCTGGCGGCCCGTCCAGTCCTGTGCCGTCATAAGCGCCTTCAAGAAGGCTTCCCGCAGCGTCTGGTTCCTGACGGATGGCCCGGATCGGCGCTCGGCATGGAAACGGGCGACGGAAGCGCAAGCTCTCATACACGATCGGATATCTGGCTTCAGGCGGCATCCGGCGGCGAAGCCTATCTCGTCTGGGAACTGCTCGCCCATCTTGCCGTATTGTGCGAAAAGCAGGGCACTCCTGAACCTCTGTATGTGCTCGCTACCACGTGGACACGGCAAGGGCTCGACATTTTGCAGGATATGTCGGGAAAACTTCATGAGAAGCACCCGTGGCTGTCCGTCCGTTCGGCGTTTTTCCCGCTGGACGCGCCAAAACTCATGGAGAAGGCGCTCGATCAGGTCCGCCCTCGTGTGGTCGGCCTGCTGGAAACCGAACTCTGGCCCGGCCTCATGCTGGCTTGCGAAAAACGTCATGTCCCCATGCTGATCCTCAACGGGCGCATGACGGACAAGAGCCTGCGCGGTTACCTCAAGCTTGAGGCCGCCATCCCCGGCTTTTGGGAATCCATTGCGCCCAAGCATGTTTGCGCCATCTCAAAAGCGGACGCCGGACGTTTCGCCCGGATCTTCGGCGGCGACAGAGTGGAGGCCGTGCCGAACATCAAATTCGACCGGGCCACCGCCACAGCCATACCCGCCGTGTCCGCCCCTTTGCTCAAACTCCTGCCTCCGGAACTTCACGCCCGGCAGACCGTCCTGCTGGCCTCCGTCCGCGAACAGGAAGAACCCGCGCTCCTTTCCGTCATCCAGACATTGCGCGCGCACGACGCCCCCACCATCGTCGTCGCCCCCCGGCACATGCACCGCGTCAAACCGTGGCAGGCGCTCCTGAGCGGCGCGAAACTCCCGGCCGTCATGCGCTCGAAGCAAGAAGGGACCATCCCCGCCGGGTCCATCGTCATATGGGACACGTTCGGGGAACTCGGCCAGCTTTACCAGCTTGCGGACGCCGTTTTCGTCGGCGGCAGCCTCGCACCCCTCGGCGGCCAGAATTTCCTCGAACCATTGGCACTCGGCAGGATTCCCTGCTGCGGTCCGCATCTGGACAACTTCGCATGGGCGCTGGAACGTTCCGGCGAAGCCAAGCAGGACTCCCTCGAAGCCCTCGGCCTTCTCCAAACCGGGGAAAACGCCAAGGCCGTCGCAGCACTGCTGCAACAGCAACTCGCCGCTCCAACACCGCATGACGCCGTGCGGGAACGCTTCCAGCACTGGCTCGCACCCCGTCTCGGCGGCTCGGCCCGCTGCGCGCAGAGATTATTGGATGAAATGAAGTGAAAAAACGGGGGAGGGAGCTTTTTGCAAAAAGCTCCCTCCCCCGGCCCCCTCCCGCAAAAACTTCGACGGATGGGGAGGAAACGCGAAAGGAATCCGTTCCGCTCACAGTTTGTAATCCTTTTCTCTTCCCCAAAAGCAAAAGCCTGAACTCTTGTTCAGGCTTTTTTCATATCTACAAGGAAGACTGCCGGACAACCAAGATGATCAACAAGAGAACCGGCGCTTTTTATATCCATAGGGAAGACTGACAAGAGGGATTCGATAAAGTCAAAAGTCTTTGGAAAGGGAGGGATGGGGTTTGGGGAAGGGAGGGAAAAGCTTTTCT
>NZ_JNJP01000156.1 GCF_000701705.1 Bilophila wadsworthia ATCC 49260
AGCGGTATCAACAGATTCACGTCGAACTTGTGCGTGTCCCGCAGGGGCGAAAGCTCGGACATCAGCGTGTTGTACGGACGCCCGAGCCGATAGACGATCTGTTCCACCGACAGCCCTGACGGGGCGTGCTTGGCAAGCCGCTGGCAGACTGCCCCGATGTTCGGAGTGCCTTCTTTCATGCCAAACTCTCCTTTCCGTTTGCGTGATTCCGGCGGGATGCCGGGTTATCCTCAAATCAGGCACACACTGCCGGGTGCGGGTTCAGAACTGGAATCTTGGAGGGGCCACGCTTCTTATTCTCAGCACGGGGCAAGAGTTCCGGAGGGATTCCAAGCAGGACAAGCTGGCGGTGCCAATGCGTCGGGACGGTTTCCCAAAGCATGAGATACCTGCGGGCCAGCGTCATACTTACGCCTAGCTGTTCAGCGACATAGCGGATGGTCATGTCGCGCTCATCCATCCATGTCCTCAACGCGGCAGCGCGATCAGCGTCTAGCATTGTGGTCATAACGATTCCCTGATAGTTTTGTGTTGCTGTTTCGTGTTTGTGTTAGGTGTTCTTTATCAAAAATATTTTTGATAAAGCAATATTTTTATGATTTTTCATCAAAAAATATTTGATATGCAATTATTTGAAAGAATAAGATTTTTTTCAAAATCACAAAAAATTCCGCTTGCTCGTCTAGCGGAACATATCGGAGTTTCTCCACAAACATTCAACACATGGTTTGCAGAAAAAAGCCAAAGAAACCTCTGGGAACATCTTCAAAAAATCCTTGATCTTTATCCAGAGCTCTCCAGAGAATGGCTTTATTTTGGTGAAGGTCCTATGCTTAGGGACAACAGTATCGAAGGAAAGTCATCCCCACAGGCTGCATCCTTGAGCGAATCGATGTCGAGTTCCGCCCCGTGTACGGAGGAACTGAAACGGGAAAACACAGAGCTGACAAAGAAACTTCTCGCTGCAAAGGACGAGCTCCTCGCAGCCAAAGACAAGATCATCGCGCTGCATGAAGAAAATAAACGCTTGGCCGAGTCGGTGAGCGCCGTAGTGACGCCCACCGAGGCTCGCCGGGACAATCCCCAACATGCCACCTCGGACAGACCTGCGAGTGGTGCTACCGACTGTGGTGTGTAGGGCCGTATCAGTGAAGGGGGAAGGATGATTCGAGTAGTAGCACTGCTGATGGCACTGTTTGTCAGCATCCCGGCTTACGCCCAAAACTGGGACGAAGGGGGCACGCTGCGCGATGAAACGGTCATCGGCTGGGCCATGAGCACGGATGCAAACAAACTCGCTTCGGCTGCCGACTACATCAAGGCCAGTACCGAAGCCGGAATCTTGGCGACGCTGAAAAAAGGCGAACTCAAGCGGGCTTCGGAAGATGTGGCGGCTTGCATGAAAGAATTTGCCGAGTCAGCTAACAAACCGGTTACACGAGAAAACTCGACGCCCTACGTTTTGGCCTGTATGGAAAAGGCCAAGAAAAAGCATCCGTGGATGCAGCTCAACCCTCTTGCCAGTGTTCAGGAGGCTCCTCAGCCTTCCGGTGAAAAATGGGATATTTCGCGGGCGACGCCAGTTCCCTATGTCGTATACAGTTCGGGCTGGGATCAGAAAAAGACCATCAACAGGCTTAAACTCTTTATCCGCATTACCCCGGCTGCGCGGGACAAGGACGGGACGCTCATCTTGGCCTCGGTTTCCTCTGCATCACGAGAACAACTCGCGGCCACCGCCATCGCCGCGGCAAAGTATTACGCCAAGGATACTGGGGCGACCTCGATCAGCGTTGTGCTGGACTCCCTTCCGGATGTCGATGGCGCAGCCTGCCAGCTTGCGGTTGCGGATTACGTACCCGACGGCAAGGGCATTTCAGGCAAAGAAAACTGGACATGGAATGGAGTGCGGGCTGCCGAAACGCCCTTTTCCGATCAGGAACTAGAGATGCAGCAGCTCTGGGGCGAGATGCGCAAAGATTTTCAGACATCCGCGGGTGAGACGGATGAGGCCGCTCTCTCAAGGGCCATCGGCAAGCGCATGGGAATTCCCACTTCGAAAGTGACTCTCCCCTATCGCATGTTGGAAGACGTCCCGCAGGAACTCATAGATGCGGTGAAACCTGCGCCCGGCCTGACACCGCCCAACCAGTAAAACAAGGCTCTCGGATCAAAACATCCGGGGGCTTTCTTCATTTCCGCTTCTGCCGCCACTTCCACGGCGGGGTCGGGTCCTTTCGGGACCACAGGCCCCGCCGCGCTTCTTTGGCGTCCTGTTCCAGCTTCTTCCAGCCGTTGCAGAACGGCGCGTTGCAGAAGGCCGGATACGCCCACGCCTGACCAGCTTCCAGCATGTCGGCATTGAGCACCCTGTCCGTAGCCACCAGCGCGACCGAGCGACCGTATTTGTCGGTGCTCATCTTGATCACCTCAACGTCCTGCCCCGGTCGCACGAGCGACAGGAGGTGATCGCGGGACTGCGGGCCGCCCTTCTGCTCCAGCTCTGGGGCGTCTATGCCGTAGAGCCGGATTTTTAACGGCGTCCGGACGTCGCCCATCGGCGCCACGATCATCCTGTCGCCATCGTGGACGTCCAGCACCGTGCCGGGCCATGCATAGGCCGGAAGCGGAAACGCAAGGGCCACGATCAAAAGCAATATGCGCAACATATTGGCCTCCATATATCCTCGCTCGGCTTGAATCCGATCCGCTTGACGCATCTATATTTTTGATTATAGATAAAAGGAATCAATCTTACAAACAATAGGAGAGCAACTATGAAGCGTCTGTTCGCACTGGTCCTTGCCGCTACCCTTGCTGCTCCCACCATAGCAGCAGGCTTTCAGGGACCGAATTCCGCTCAGGGAGGAGGCTTCCAAGGCCCCACTACCGGCATTGAGGCCGATACCGTAGCCAAAGCCCAAAAAAGCTGGGACGATGCCCGCGTCGTGCTCACCGGGAACATCACCCAACGTGTTGCCGGCAGCGACGATAAATACATCTTCAAGGACACCACGGGCGAAATGATCGTGGAGATCGATTTCGAGCTTTTCGCGGGCCGAACCGTTACACCCCAGAACAAGGTACGTCTCTCCGGCAAGGTGGACAAGGACTTCATGGAGTCCCCTAAGGTTGACGTAAAGGTCCTTGAAATTCTGTAGCGGCACAGAGCCGGAATAAAATCTCCGGGCACATTGCTACTCTGGAGTAGAGCTGATGGGGAGGCTTTCGCCTTCCCATTCTTTTTCTCAAGTATCATCTCCTGATCCTTGGACACCTTTTCACGGTCGCCATCAAAGCTGACCGTGCCCTTCACCCGTACCCAAGCTCCGTGCCCACCTGGACTCTAGGGTTTCACCGGGGCTGATTGTCAATGGACCGTGGAAACATTGTATTCCTCTGTAAGGAAGCTCCAAAACACCTCTTCCCAATTTTTCCTTTCATGGTTGTGTCTATAACGATGTTTTGATAAGCCAGAACTGAAAATCCAGTAGAGGAAATGACCGGACTTGCGCTAAAGCAGCCAGGACGGACGCCGGAACACTGCTGCTTTCCAAGAAGGGAGTAGTTGCAGCGAACAATATGAGGACAAGCTGCTCTTCCGAAACCATCATGGGAAAACATGGAATTTTCAGATCGGGTCAAGGCACTGGCGACACGTATCCAAGAACTGAGGGAACACGCATTCGTAACGGAAGAAGCGACGAAAAACGCGCTTATCTTGCCGTTTCTTCAAGCGCTCGGCTATGACACCTTTGACCCGCGCATAGTCGTCCCCGAGTACACGGTCGACGTAGGTACTAAAGGGTGAAAAAGTGAATTACGCTATCAAGCGCGACGGAGAGGTCATCATCCTCATCGAAGCCAAGTGCGCCGGGACCTGCCTTGATTCCGGCAAGGCCGACCAGCTCCACCGCTACTTCCACAACACGCCTACCGCACGCCTCGCCATCCTGACGGACGGCGTGCAATACCAATTCTTCTCCGACCTCGACAAGCCGAACATCATGGATGACAAACCATTCATGATATTCAACTTTGATAAGCTGGAAGAGGCCCTCATCCCCGAATTGAAGAAGCTCGCCAATGACTCCTTCGACGTTGATGTCGCTCTGTCCGCCGCACAGGACCTAAAACATCTCCGGCAGATCAAGCAACTCATCGCCCAAGAGCTGGCGTCTCC
>NZ_JNJP01000157.1 GCF_000701705.1 Bilophila wadsworthia ATCC 49260
TGGTGTTATCAGTTGAGATTTTATAGACATACGATATTGATTATATTAATTTCCGATTTTCTTGCTAAAACTAGTAATCAATTCAGATAGATAAACAGCGCCCCCACACTCATCTAATTGATTTGAAGCCTTCAAAACTGAGGCAAGGGAAACAAGGTCAACTGGTTTTTTTTGAAAAAATAAATATTGTATTGCTCTATATATAATTGCATGCCTTTTATCTTTAAAGTCTCGTGGACTAATATTTTCTATAAAAAAATATATAGAATTTGGAGATAGTATTAAAAGTGAAATTATATCTTGTTCAGATCTTTTAATTTTATCAGAATAGTCTATCATTGTTTTATTCCTAAATAGGGATCAAACTACTTTCTGCCATTACGTAATATGTCTTCGGCTAGTCCAAATTGTCTACAAACTTTACAGACAATGGGCTTATTATCCATAGTCCGGCAGTCCCCTTGTTTTAGTTTCGCACACTCCAACGCTCGATGCATTCTCTGGGCTTGCAAGCGCCGTCGTTTCTCCTCTTTGGCCTTTTCCTGTTCCTTCTGGGCCAGAGCTTTTTTCCCGCCGGAGAAGATGAACCGTATCTTTTCCACCGAGCGGCCTACCTTCACAGGCTCCCACTCAAAGCGGAAGGATGTTTTTTCCGTGATGTCCTTGTGGGCTTTTTCGAGAACTCGAATGCGGAATTGTCGAAAGTCCGCTCTAAACGTAGGGGGGGTATCGAGAAATCTATGCAAGTCGGCCATCGGAATAATGGCTTCTCCATTTTGGGAGTTCACAAGGGATTTTGTAATTTCAAAAATCCTTTGAGAATACAGGCTTGGAAGAGACAGATATTCCGTCAGGTTGTAGGTCGTAAAGCACTTCTTGAGGTCCAGTAGAAAGGGACCCATGAGCGGGTTAAAATTTGCGGTGATGATTCCCTTTCGGTATCTAATATCCGCGAAAAAAGGGCGTACCCGGTAAATCGGATGCGGGCCATCCGGGTCAGGTTCTTCCGTTTCAGCGAAAGCGGAGGCCAGTTCCCTACAGGTTGCCTTGATACGCTTGTAGTTTTCGCCACCGATGTAGGGGATAATATCTCTAGCTGGCACAGAGTACACCTGTTTCAGCTTTTCATCGTCGGTACGGATACAGGCAACCAGATGAGCCAGAACCCTAGACGCTTCAACACTTTTCACGGTTATGCGGGTTCGGATGATGGAGTTGGATTTCTTGACGAGTGTTCCAGGAACAGATAGCTCCTCTTTAGCCATGATGACCCCCTATCGGTCAGATTTGGTCAGGCCATGAAGAAATTCCGCCAGAATTTTTTCATGGCTGTTTTTTTTTACTTTTTTATAAATAACGGGCTATCCTGTCAATAAGCTCGAATAAAAAACGGTCATTTTGCCTGATTTCCCCCCCATTTTGACGGTCATTTTGCCCGATTTTGACGGTCATTTTGCCCGATTTAAATTTATAATATATTGAAATAATTTATGATTGAAAACGACAAAAAGAAAAAAAGTATTTAAAAAAAAGAAAAATCTGGAAAAAACACGGCCCTAACGGGCCGACTCGGAGCGGCTAGATTGCGCCTAACGGCGCGCCGCTAAATACAAAATCGGTGCGCGTCAGATGCGCCCTAACGGGCGCCGCGCATTCCACACGTAGGACTTGGCTCAGGCTCGGAATACTCCGAGCCTTCGAGTTATCTACGGAGGCTCACAGATTGCGCCTCCGGCGCAGCCTAAAAAACAACACTTTGATTCTTATAACTTACATTTTTGTGTATAACATACTGATTATTAACATAAAATAAACGCCATAGTATCAAAACTTCTCACAAAATAGACATTGACCTTGTTTCTTAACTTGGTACGGTAAAAGGTTATGCCCTTTTTTGCCCCAGAAATGGGCCTAGGATCGTTTTTTATTTGTTTCACGGGAAAACTATTGCAGAAAAAAGAAAAGCCCGGAAAACGGCATTTCCGGGCGAAATTCGATGCTGTCTACCCCTGCGCAACAGGCCAGCGTAGCATCTTAAAAATTTATATGCTAAAAAATAATCTCTTTTCAATCATAGAATTTCCCAACGATACCAGCCCTCTTTCCCTGTCTCCGGGTTCACGTAGCGCCGGCGGCACGCTATCAGAACTCGATTATAGAAAATCTTGATAGACTCCCCGGAGGGCGCTTTCTCTGTTGCTTTCCGTTTTGTAGCAGACAGGGTGCCAGTGTATGAGATGCGGGAACCGCCACTGTATCGAATCTCGTATGTATTCATTGCTTTTATCGTGTTGAAGCTCTATACTTTTGAGGAACCCCGGCACCTGCGGGAACAGGAACCGGGGCTGACGTAGCGCACGTTACGCGCCAGACACGTCTTGCATTTAGGGGTTAATTACCACTAAAAGCCCCGCATCAGTTGCAACCTGATGCGGGGCTTGCCTTTACCGAAGGCGGCTGTCTGCTGTGAGCAGAAGAGCCATGAGCACCAGCAACAGGATGGAAACGAAGATTCGTTTCATACGGTGCCCCTCCCTTTGGTTTGCGCTACGTCATCGGCGCAGAGGGGCAAGACGTGCTGTTACAGGCTTATGCTATTTTTTCTCTTCTTTCAATCTCGTTTCTTCCTCTTCTGAAAGACGCTTTAGACCTGCAAGTGCCCTTTCAAGATTCCGATCTTTGAGGTGCGTTTTTATGCTTTCCTCAAGTCTTTTTCTGGCGTCTTCATTCGATGATTTAAAAAATTCTTCAATATATACGCCGAACGAGATAAGTTGTCCGTCGCGTTCCTTACGTTTACTTGCAGATAGCCTTGCTTGCTCTTTCTGGAGTTTTGCCTTTAGCTGTTTTATCCGTAGAATACGCTTTTCTTCTGTGGTCATAGCTTCTTTTTTTTCCTGTATCTGCTGTTCCATGAGATAACTCCTTGATTTTGGCAATAGAATAGTAAAATATATCTTTCATATCAAGATACATTATGAGGAATACCTCTTGCGTAAATAGTTTGATGAGGGGGGACGCAAGGGGGGAGGAAAAAATACCGAAGTGCGCACATTAGCATTGCAAGCAATGCCTGTGCGCTCTCCGAGGGATAAGGTAAAGATATGGCGATCTTCCATTGCCAAGCAAAGGCTGTCAGTAGGTCGGCAGGACGTAGTGCAACAGCGTCAGCGGCATATCGCTCTGGAGAATCGATAACCGATAGGCGTACAGGTGAAGTATATGATTATGAAAAAAAACAAGGTGTAGGATATAAAGAGATAATCACACCAGACGGAAGCCAAATAGAACGTTCAGAGCTTTGGAATCGAGCAGAGGAAGCAGAGAAACGAAAAGATGCAAAAGTGGCACGAGAATGGGAACTTGCCTTACCCTCAGAATTGACAGCAGAACAAAGGAAAGACCTTGCATGTACTTTTGCTCGTATGCTTGTAGATCGCTATGGTGTTGTTGCTGATGTATGTATCCATGAACCAAGCTGTATGAGTGACCAAAGGAATCACCATGCACATATCTTGACGACGACACGCACTTATGCCGATGGTATATTGGGTGAAAAAACTCGGATATTAGATAGCCCGAAAACTAGCGGTAAAGAAGTAGAGTACATGCGTCAGGCTTGGGCCAACTTTGTAAACCGAGCACTAGAATGTCTACGGGAGCAAACTTCGGGAAGAACACGAAAAGCTGAAAACTGCAATCCAAGATCAAGAGGCTACCCTTGCCAAGATACAAGAAAAAACGTGGGGCCTGAGTCTGCACGAAGATAAGAATGGACGTTTTATTGTGTTGCCAGAGGGGATGACCAGCGAAGCCACTTGGACAGTAGGCAAAAGAACCGCTATCCGTCTGGTGAAATGAAAAAGGCCGGGAGTCCTGACAATCCCGGCCTGATGGGAGGGCCGCCGGAACTTGAAGTAACGAGCGGCTCACAGAAAAGATATAGTTTTTACGCCAAAAGTTCAATAGCTATAACTGCATATAGATAGGTTTTCGCGTATCACAATCGGTGATGGCCACGAACTTTTCCAGTTAACGTCTTGGTGTTATCAGTTGAGATTTTATAGACATACGATATTGATTATATTAATTTCCGATTTTCTTGCTAAAACTAGTAATCAATTCAGATAGATAAA
>NZ_JNJP01000158.1 GCF_000701705.1 Bilophila wadsworthia ATCC 49260
TGGGGGTGTGGGGGAAGGGAGGAGAGGGCTTTCTCCAGAAAGCCCTCTCCTCCCTTCCCCCACATTTCACATCTTTCCCGTATAGATCAGAATGCCGTTGGCAATGCCGCGCGCAATGGAGGCGCGGTATGCGTCGACGGCCAGACGTTCGGCTTCGGTCTTGTTGGTGCAGTAGCCCACTTCGATCAGCACGCCGGGCACCCCGGAACGGCGCAGGACATGGAAGGGGGCGGTCTTGATGCCGCCGTCGTGGGTCCGGTAATTCTTTTTCCTGAGATACTTGAGCGTCGTCTCGTGGACGTTCCGCGCAAGGCGGCGGGATTCCTGTTTCTGGATGGTGAAAAGGCGATGGGGCGGCAGCTTTTCCCGCGTGGCGCGGCTGCGGTCGCGGAGGGCGTTTTCGACGGCGGCGAGGCGGGTTGAGGCCGAGGTGCGGGAAACGTCGAGATAGTACGTCTCAAACCCCTGCACGCCTTCGGACGGGTTGGCGTTGACGTGGATGGAAATGAACAGGTCGGCCTTGTTGGTGCGGACTTTGTCGGCCCTCTGCTCCAGCGTGATCCATGTGTCGGAGCGGCGCGTGTACCGGACGTTGAGGCCGCGCGAGGACAGGATCGCCCCCACGCGCTTGGAGATGTCCAGTGTAAGATCCTTTTCCCTGATGCCGTTGTGGTGCGTGCCGGGGTCTTTGCCGCCGTGCCCCGGATCGATGAGCACCGTTTTTACGCCGAGACGGAACGGTTTGCCTCTAGGCTGTTTTTGCTTGCTTGCCTTGCTGGCGGCGGAAGGCGATTGCCGTTTTTCTTTGGGCGAGAGCGTCGCAAGGTAACTGGAGGCGTCCTTGGCCGTATTGGAAGAAGGGTATTTTTTGAGGATCTGTTGGAGCAGTTCTTGCGCACCGGCCTTGTCGCGGAGGATCTGGCCCCGCAGCCGTGCCGCCCGGTACAGGCTGTCGTCGGCCAGCGAGCTTTTGGGATAGAGGCGGACGAGCTGGAGATACCGGTCCACCGAGCGCCGGGCGTCCTTGGCATTGGAGGCGCAGCGGGCCAAATGATCCAGCGCTTCGGCGGAGCGGAACAAGGCCGCTGAGCGCTCTTTCCATTTTTTTTCGACCCGGTAGACGGTCAGGAAGGTTTCGGCAAGCTTTTCCCACGGCTCACGCTGGAGCCGTTTTTTGGATTTTTGAAGCTGCCCCATATCCCGGATGGCCTTATCGTATTTTGCCGGGTTGGGGCCGGCAGCGGCGGGGGCGGCGGATACGAACGCGAAACACAACGCCAGCAGAATGCACCATGAAAGGAACAGGCTGTTTTTATGAGTAATTTTGTTTTCGTCTCTTGGCTGTTGTGAGGTATCCATGCCGTAGTGGGGGAAGGTTTTTTGAGCGGTTGCGTGATTTTCATCAAGAGTACCAACGGGAAAAAGAAAAAACAAGGAAGGATAACCGTGAAAGGGTGAGAAAGGCGGCATGGACATTCCGGGATATCCAAGGCACGGTGAGGGCGCCGTTTTTCCCATTGCATACCGGCGGCGCACGGTATATAGCTTGCGGCTTCTGATTGATTGAACAAACAGTATTCTTCCGAGGCTCCCATGCTGTCCATCCTTTCCACGCTGGTTCCCGTATTTGGCATCATCCTGTTTGGCATCGTCGTTGAACGGATGGGTTTTTTGCCCATAGAAACATCGGGCTGCCTCAACCAGTTCGTCTACTGGATCGGCCTGCCCATGATGCTGTTCAACCAGCTTGCCCGTATGGAAGCGGGGCAGATGTCGGGAGCCATGGTTGGGGGCATCCTGCTCGGCTACGGGATCACCTACCTGTTCGCATACGTGGTCTTCTCGAGCCTGCTGCGGAGGCGTTGGGAGGAAAGCTCGGTGTTCGCCCTGCTGTCGAGTTTCCCGAACGCGGCGTTCATGGGCTTGCCGATCGTGGTGCTCCTGCTGCCGGACAGTTCCGAGGCCGCCATCGTCGCCAGCCTTTGCGCTGTGATGACCTCCGCGAACCTGCTTTTCACGGACGGCAGGCTGGAAGCCGGGAAACATAAGGGCGAGGGCCGCAAGCAAGTATTCCTGTCCCTGCTCCGTTCGCTGTTCCACAATCCCCTGCTCATCTATTCGGCGCTCGGCGCAGCAGTGAGCCTGCTCCATATCGCCGTCCCGAAGCCGATCCTGTCGATGTCGGCCATGCTCGGCTCCACGTCCGCCCCCTGCGCGCTGTTCTGCATGGGCATGATCCTCTCCAAGCAGATGACTTCCTCGCAGGGCTTCGTAAAGGGATGGGCCAGGCGCCAGTTTCCTTTGCACGTGCTGAAACTGGTGGTGGAGCCGCTTTTCATTTTCGGCGTCCTCTACCTGCTCGGTGTGCGCGGCATCGCGCTTGCCTCGGCGACCATCGTGGCTGCCATGCCCACGGCTGTGGCGGCTTATATCATTGCTGAAAAATATCAGGTGGCTACAGAAGACTCTTCGCTCGGCATCGTGGTAGATACAGCCTTATCGGCGGTGAGCATCCCTCTGCTCATCGTGGCGTTCCAATACTACGGTCTGCTGTAGGGGGGAGAGGCGTTGCCGCAGGAGCAGCAAAACATCCGCCGCTGGCTGGTGCGGCTTACGGGCCCCATCTTCATCGAGATGGTGCTGATCATCCTGCTCGGCATTGTGGATACGGTCATGCTCAGCCAGTGCTCGGACAACACCGTGGCCGCCGTGGGCGTGGTCGTGCAGCTTTTGAACATGATCTTCCTCGTCTTTGAGGCCACGACAGCCGGGACGTCCGTGCTCTGTTCGCAGTTCCTCGGGGCGCGCCAGATGGACAACGTATTCCGCGCCATCGGCGTATCGCTGGCCTTCAATATGATGATGGGCGTCATCGTCAGCGCCGCCCTCTTTTTCGGGGCCGAACGCATCCTGCGCCTTATGGAACTGCGGCCCGAACTCATGGGCGACGGCGTGACGTATATGCGCATCGTGGGCGGGTTCGCGTTCTTTCAGGCCATCTCGCTGACCCTTTCGGCCATCCTGCGGAGCGCTGGCATGGCCTATTATCCCATGCAGGTGACCTTTCTCATCAACATCATCAACATCATCGGGAATTATACGCTCATTTTCGGGCATTTCGGCTTCCCCGCCCTTGGGGTCGAAGGCGCGGCCATCTCCACGTCGTTCAGCCGCGGCGTAGCCATGTGCCTGCTGCTCTTCATCCTGTTCCGCAAAAAACTGACGTTTCCCCCCTCCTTTCTCTGGCCCTTCCCTTTCGGGGTGCTCCGCAAGATGCTGTCCATCGGCCTGCCTTCCGGGGGCGAACAGCTTTCCTACAGCCTTTCGCAGGTGGTGATCACCTATTTCGTCAACATGCTCGGCAATGAGGCTCTCGCCGCACGTACCTACGCCGTGAACATCGTGACCTTTTCCTACGTATTCGCCATGTCCGTGGGGCAGGGCGGCGGCATCTGCATAGGGCACCTCATCGGCAAGGGGCACAAGAACGCCGCATTGCTCCTCGGGCGGTACTGCATCCGCATCACGCTGATGATTTCCTTTTCGGTGGCCCTGCTTTCCGCGCTCCTTGGAAAGAGCGTCATGGGGCTGCTCAGCGACAACCCCGAAGTCGTATCCCTGACCGCCCTGATCCTCTGCATCGACGTCGTCCTCGAACTTGGGCGCGCCGTCAACATCCTGTGCGTGAACTTCCTCCGCGCTACCGGCGACGCCGTGTACCCGTTCATCATCGGGCTTATCTTCATGTGGGGCGTGGCGACCGTCGGCGGTTACGTGCTCGGCGTTACGCTCGGCTTCGGGCTCGTCGGGATGTGGATCGCCTTCACGATGGATGAAAGCATCCGCGCCGCCCTCTTCTGGCGCCGCTGGCAGAGCCGGCGCTGGATGGGCAAGAGCATCGTCGCCCGGTAGATGAGCCTTGAAAGGGCATAAAGGCGCTACAGAAACTCTCTCTCTCTCTCTCTCTCCTGTCGCGGGAACGAACTCCTTTCGCGCGGCCTCCCCACCGGTCGAAAATCTTTGGAGGTGGAGGGATGGGGGCGTGGGGGAAGGGAGGA
>NZ_JNJP01000159.1 GCF_000701705.1 Bilophila wadsworthia ATCC 49260
GGGAGGGGAGAGGAAACCTTTCTAGAGAAAGGTTTCCTCTCCCCTCCCCCGATTATTCCCCAGAACTATGCGAAATCAGGATCCAGAGCGGCGCGGCCGTTGGCGAGCATGATCTTGACGTAATGCACGGTGCGTTCGTCCACCGGCATGACGGGGAAAGGCTCCCCACAGGACTCGCAACGGGTCATGGAAGGCTGCGTCGGCGCAATCAGAGGATTGCGGCGCCCGCAGCCGGGGCAACGATAAAAAAAGACAAGCTCCATGCTCTCCGGCGGCACGGGCTGCACGGGACGACTGGAAAGACTCATCCCCGCACTCCTTCGACAAGGCTTTCGCCGCTCATGACGCCCGGCTTGGCAAGGCCCCACAAATCCAGCAGCGTGGGCGCAATATCCCCAAGCTTGCCGCCGGAACGCAACGGAACGGCCCGCTCCCCGTCCGCGCCCCGCTCCACCACAACCAGCGGAACCTGATTGCAGGTGTGGGCCGTCTGGGGATGCCCGGTTTCGTCCAGCATCACCTCGACATTTCCGTGGTCCGCCGTCATCAGCACGCGGCCGCCGGAACTGAGCACAACTTCCACCAGCCGGGCCACGCAGCCGTCCACATACTCAAGCGCCTTCACCGCCGCCTCAATGACGCCGGTATGCCCCACCATGTCGGGGTTCGCCAGATTGCAGACCGCCAGCGTATACGGCACGCCGTCCTTTTCCGGCCCTGCGGCCCACGCTTCGAGGAAACGATCCGTCACCTCAAGCACGCTCATCTGCGGCTTGAGATCATAGGTCGCCACATCCTTCGGCGAATTGACAAGGATGCGATCCTCAAGGGGGAAGGGCTCCTCACGCCCGCCGCTGAAAAAGTAGGTCACATGGGCGTACTTTTCGGTTTCGGCGATGCGGAGCTGATGCGCGCCCGCGTCAGCCACGACTTCACCCAGCGTCTGCACCAGGTTTTCCTTGGGAAACGCCACCGGCACATGCAGTGAGCTGTCGTAGGAAGTCATGGTCACAAGGCCAGCCAGCGCCGGGACACCGCCGCGATCGAACCCGTCAAAATCAGGGAAATGGAAGGCGCTCACCAGCTCGCGCCCACGGTCGGCGCGGAAATTGATGAAGAAGATGCCGTCTCCGTTCCTGACGCACACGTCGGCGGGGTCGCCGAACACCTGCGGCTTGAGGAATTCGTCGGTCTCCCCGGCAGCATACAGGGCTTCAACGGCCGCCACAGGATCGGAGGCGCGCTGGCCTTCGCCGTGGACCATCATGTCCCACGCCACCTTTACCCGCTCCCAGCGCTTGTCGCGGTCCATAGCGTAAAAACGCCCCACGAGAGCAGCCTGTTCCACCGACACGCCGGAATGCGCCGCCCGTGTCCGCGCCATCATGTCCCCAAGCTGCGCGAGGAAACCCGCGCCGCTGGTGGGGCTGGTGTCGCGCCCGTCCATGAACGCATGGACGCGCACGTCCACGCCGTGGGCAGCGGCGATATCCATAAGCGCGCCGAGGTGGTTGATGTGGCTGTGCACGCCGCCATCGGACAGCAATCCCGCGAAGTGCAGCCGCCCGCCCGTCCGCTTCACGTTCGCCAGCAGCTCGAGCAACGCGGCGTTGGAGGCAAGTTCGCCCGTCTCCATCGCCACGTCGATGCGGGTCATATCCTGATACACGATGCGTCCGGCCCCGATATTGAGGTGCCCCACTTCCGAATTGCCCATATATCCGGCGGGCAGCCCCACCGCGCGCCCGGAGGCGTCGATGCGCGTCGCGCCCGGCAGGGAGATGAGCCGATCGATGTTGGGCGTCCGCGCAAGGCTGGCGGCATTGCCCGGACCGGCGGGAGCCAGTCCGTAGCCATCAAGAATGAGGAGCAGCGTCGGGGTAAGGGACATGATGCACTTCCTTGGAGCCGGGGGCTTAGTCTTCGTCCCCGGCGGGTTCTGCGTGACGGGGGGACACCGCGGGCATTTCGCCATACAATGCGGGAGATTCCTTCCAAAGGGATTCGATGCGGAAAAGCTCGCGCACGTCCTGCTGGAAAATATGCACGACGATGTCGTTGAGGTCAGCCAGAATCCACTGCCCGGTCTGATAGCCTTCCATGCGCAGGAATTCGTAGTTGTTCTTGGTGCACTGCTCCATCAGGCCGTCGGCGAGGCTCTTGGCATGGCGGAGCGAAGACGCCGTGACCACGATGACCACATCCATGCACGGGCTCTTGCCCGCCACATCGAGGGCCACGACATCGCGAGCCTTGCTTTCTTCAAGCCACTTCACAAGAGCGGCCGTCTTTTCGGAAGCCGACGCCGTGGAAAATTTGCGGGCCGCCTGTGCCTTGGAGGCAGGGGTGTTAGCGGGGGTTGCCTGAGACGCCGTAGAAGTAGAGTTATGTTGTTCCATCGCCGAGACATACTCCATTTTCGGGTTGATCGCAACGAAAGCCCTGCCCCCTTCGGGGCCCGGAAACCACTGATGGACAGGGTAAAATCCCCTTTTTCGGCTCTTGACCGCTCCGGGCAAATGGGGCAATCCTCGTGTGTCTCGACTTTACGCATTCCGTTTGGAGGACTGTATGATTTTCAACATAGATAAAGAGACGATGCCACGGGAAAAGATTCGGGAAATCCAGCTGAGTCGCCTTCAGGACCTGTGCCGTCGCGTTTACGCCAACGTTCCCTTCTATCGCCGCAGCTTCGACGAAAAGGGCATCAAGCCCTCCGACGTGCAGTCGCTGGACGATCTGAAATTCCTTCCCTTCACCCTGAAGCAGGACATGCGGAACAACTACCCTTACGGGCTGTTCGCCGTCCCGATGGAAATGATCCAGCGCATCCATGCCTCCAGCGGAACCACCGGCAAGGCCACCGTGGTCGGATACACCAAGCGCGATATTGAAACGTGGGCCGAATGCGCCGCCCGCTCTCTGGCCGCGGCCGGAGCCACCGCCAATGACATCGTGCAGGTTTCCTACGGTTACGGCCTGTTCACCGGCGGTCTCGGCGCACACTACGGCGCGGAACGCCTCGGCGCGACCGTCATCCCCATGTCCGGCGGCTCGACCAAGCGTCAGGTCCAGCTCATGCGCGACTTCGGCGCGACCGTGCTCTGCTGTACGCCGTCCTACGCCCTGCATCTCCATGACGCGGGCCTCGAAATCGGGATAAACATCAAGGATCTGCCCCTCCGCCTCGGCGTTTTCGGCGCCGAACCGTGGACCGAGGAAATGCGCCGCGAAATCGAGGACAAGCTCGGCATCACCGCGACGAACATTTACGGCCTGTCCGAAATCATGGGCCCCGGCGTTTCCCAGTCCTGCGCCAAAGAGCAACATGGTATGCACATCTGGGAAGACCATTTCCTTCCCGAGATCATCGACCCCGTCTCCGGCGAAATCCTGCCCGAAGGCAGCACCGGCGAGCTGGTCATCACCACGCTGACCAAGCAGGGCATCCCGCTGGTCCGTTACCGTACCCGCGACATCACCTCGCTGAACTACACGCCCTGCTCCTGTGGCCGTACCCATGTGCGCATGAACCGCATCACGGGCCGCAGCGACGACATGCTGATCATCCGCGGCGTGAACGTCTTCCCCTCGCAGATCGAAAGCCTGCTCCTCGAAGTGCAGGGCGTTTCCCCGCACTATCAGCTCATCCTCACCCGCGAGAACAACCTCGACTACGTCGAAGTGCAGGTCGAGCTCGACGGCGCGATGTTCTCCGACGCAATCAAGGATCTCCAGCAGCGCGAACAGCGCATCCAGAAAGGCATCAAGGAATTCCTCGGCGTCACCACCAAGGTTCGCCTTGTGGAGCCGCACTCCATCCCGCGCTCCGAAGGCAAGGCCGTCCGCGTCATCGACAGGCGCGTGATGCAATGATGTCATAATTGGGATTGAGTAAAGATTGGGGAGGGGGAGGGGAAACTTTCTAGAGAAAGTTTCCCCTCCCCCTCCCCAAACCCCTCCCTCTCCTCTTC
>NZ_JNJP01000160.1 GCF_000701705.1 Bilophila wadsworthia ATCC 49260
ATGGGGTTTGGGGAAGGGAGGGAAAAGCTTTTCTTCAGAAAAGTTTTCCCTCCCTTCCCCAATCTTCCACTTCTACTTCCCCATCAACCCCGCGATCTCCTCCCGCAGGACGCGGGCGGCGGCCTCGGCGGCAATGCGGTCAAGCTCGTTCTGAATACGGCTCATAACGTCGGCGGTGATGGCTTCGGTGTCGGGGAGATCCGGCAGGATAAGCTGCGGAAGCGGGCGGCTCTCCAACTCCTGCACGCGCCGCTCCAATTGCTCCAGGGCGCGGGCCGAAGCTTCCTGCTCCTCAGAGGCTTTTTCCATGTCCACACGGACGAGGGCAAGGACATCCTGCACAATGCCAGCGGCGTCGGGAGCCTGCACGGGCCGGCTCTCCAACAGCGCGAGCCGCCGCTCCAGCGATTCCAGCGCAAGGCCAAGCACATCCGGGCCGTCATCGGGATCGGCTTCCGGAGAGGAGGATTCCCAAGGGATCTCAGCGGAACGGGAGGGGACGGGAGGGAATGTGGGCTCTTCGGCCACCTCGGCGGAGGAACCGGGAAGCGGTGCGGCTTCGGGGGCCTCAGCGGAAACGCCCGAAGGCGTGGAACCAAGCTCCGCCGCAAGCGATTTCAACTGGCCGCACAGGGCATTGCCTTCCGTAAGCAGAGACTGGATGTCGCCGGAGATCGCAGAGACGTTGAGATCCTGCTCAGCGGCGCCATCCGCGCGCTGTTCCAAGGCGACCACCCGTTCATTGAGACGGCTCAAGGCTTCCTCCAGCCGGATAATACGTTCTTCCATTTCATGGCCGCATGAGGGCTCCGCTTGCGGCACGGCGGCGCTGACGGGAACGTCCGGCACAGCCACGGGCACGAACGCAAGCGCCCGATCCGAGCCGTCCCCGGAAGGTTCCGGCAACGGCTCGGCAACCTCATCCGCCGATACGGAAGAGGGCAACGCTTCCGACGGTTCCTCAACAGCCCCTTCCGGCGCGGCCTCGGCCTGTTGGGAAAGGCCGGGTTCGGCTTTCGAGCCCTCCTCCCCTTCTGGGGAAACCAGCATGGGAGCCTCCATAGCGGGCTCCGGTGCAACCGGCGAGGGCCCAACCTGTGGGGCATCCGCAACCGGAGCGTCGCCGAACAACAATTCCAGATCCTCGGCATACGGTCTTTCAGCGGGTTCCGGGACGGGGGGTTCCTGAGCTTCGAGGTGCATCTCGGCAAACGCCTGATCCACGGCGTCGGCGGACAGGGCCGGAGCTTCCGCTTCGTCCGGAACCCCGGAGGCATCAGCCATGCCGGGAGCCGTTTCCACACCATACTCGTGTACAACCGCCCCGGCCTTCGCCATTTCCGCTTCAAAGGCGCGGATCAACGCCTCGTCCGGCTCTTCGCGGACGGGCTCGCCAAGGCTCTCGGCGGGAGCCTCTTCTTCCGCGCCATCCGAAACAGGCTCCTCCGGCAACGCGGAAGCCTCGCCCTTCGGAGGCAGCAGCGTCATGAGGGGCGTCTTTTCGATCTCTTCAAGAAAATCATCACTGTTCTCAAAAGGATACCGTGACACCACCCGTTCGGACTCTTCCCCGGGCGGGGTTTCCGGATCGGCCGCTTCGGGCTGCCCCGGCAGGGCTTGCCCGCCATCATCATGAAGAGCCCCGCGGGGCTCCGGTTCAGGAGACGCCTCGGGGTCATCGACGATATCAAAAAGGTCTATGATGCCTTCTTCCGGGTCGTAGGGATCTTTCCGCGCCATACTGGCCTCTCGTCGGCAAAAAATATAAATGGATACGAGTAGAGTACACGCATCCGGCGCGATCTGGCAAGCGCCAACCGGAGGACGGTTTACAGGCCGCCCACCACCCTGTAGACTGGATGCGGCCTTTCATCCTGCCTCTTTTTCAGACTTTTTTTGGAGATCGCATGGAGCGTCCAGCATCCTCAACTCTTCCGACCACGCCCGGCATCTATATCTATAAGGACGCGCAGGGGCGGATCATCTATGTGGGCAAGGCCCGAAACCTCCGCAAGCGCATCCTTTCCTATTTCCGGGACGCTTCGGCCCTGACCCCGAAAACGGTCGCCATGATCGGGCACGCCGCCTCGCTGGAGACGCTTTCCACCACCACGGAAAAGGAAGCGCTGCTCCTCGAAGCCAGCCTCATCAAGAAACACCGCCCGCACTACAATATCGTCCTGCGCGACGACAAGCAGTATGTCCTGTTCCGCATCGCCAAGGACGCCCCCTATCCGCGCCTTGAGGTCGTGCGTCAGGCCCGGCGCGACAACGCCCGCTATTTCGGCCCCTTCACCTCGGGGCAGGCGGCCCGCGAGACATGGAAGACCATCCACCGGGTCTTCCCCTTACGGCGCTGCGTGGACCGGGCCTTCAAAAACCGCGTCCGGCCCTGCCTCTACCATCATATCGGGCAGTGTCTCGCGCCGTGCACGGAAAACGTCCCCGTTGAAGAATACGCCTCCCTCATACACCGCGTGGAACTGCTCCTCTCCGGGCGCTCCCGTGAATTGCTCGATACGCTGCGCCACGCCATGGCGGACGCGTCCGAGGCCATGAATTACGAACAGGCCGCCGTGTTCCGGGATCAGATCAAGGCCATCGAGCGCACGGTGGAACGCCAGAGCGTGGTCCTGCCGGAAGGCGGCAACATGGACGTGGCGGGCGTGGCCCCGGCCAAAGGCGGCCTTGCCCTCGGGCTCCTCTTCGTGCGCGAAGGGCGGCTTGTGGACGGGCGCACCTTCTTCTGGCCGGATCTGGAACTGGCGGAAGGCCCGGAATTGCTCTGGAGCTTCCTCGGGCAGTTCTACGGCCCGCAAACATCCATTCCCCCGCGCATTGTGGTGCCGTGGCTGCCCGCAGACACGGTTCTGCCCGGAATGTCCGGCGAGCAGGACGCTCCGGACTCCGCCTCTCCGGCAAAAGATCACATTGCAACACTCGAAGGCGAAGCGGAACCGCCTCACGCCGCCGGAACGGATTCCAACGGGCACGCCCCCGACGAGGTGGAATCCCTCGAAGCGCTGGAAGCGGCCCTTGCCGACGCGCGCGGGGGCATCGTCCGCATCGCCAAGCCCCGCAATGCCGCCGAAGCCCGGCTCGTGGACATGGCCGTCTCCAACGCCCGCGAAGCCGCCGTCACCAAGTCGGAAGTCCCCATGTCCGACCGCCTTGCCGCCGCCTTCGCGCTGGACAAGGTGCAATCCGCCCTGCCCGGGGCCGTCCCGATGGCATCCCGCCCCATCCGGCGCATCGAGTGCGTGGACGTTTCCCACACGGGCGGCACGTCCACCCGCGTGGGCATGGTCGTCTTTGAAGATGGGCAGCCCCAGAAATCCGATTACCGCACCTATGCCCTTGAAGGCGAAGCGGCCTGCAACGGCGACGACTACGCCGCCCTTGCCGAGTGGATGCGCCGCCGCCTCGAATCCGGGCCGCCGTGGGCGGATCTGGTGCTCATCGACGGCGGGCGCGGGCAGGTTTCCGCCGTGCAGCGCATCGTCAGGGAATCCAATGCCGAAGGGCTGTTCCTGCTGGCGGGCATCGCCAAGGCCCGCGACGACATGGGGCGCGCCGACCGCCGGGCCGGGAACGTGGGCGACCGGATTTTCCTGCCCGGCCGGAGCAATCCACTGCCGCTGCGCGACGGTTCCGCCGAGTTATTGTTTCTCCAGCATATCCGCGATACGGCGCACCATTTCGTCATCGGGCGGCACCGCCGGGCGCGGGCGGGCGCGGCGCTTTCCGCCGAACTGCTCCGCATCCCCGGCGTAGGCAAGGCCACGGCCCGGCTGCTCTGGGATCATTTCAAGGCCCTTGATGCCATCATTGCCGCCACGCCCGCCCAGCTTGCCGCGATCCCCGGCATCGGCCCCCGCAAGGCCGAAGCGCTGGCGGGCAGTTTGAAGAGGTTGAAGGAATGAATTGGGG
>NZ_JNJP01000161.1 GCF_000701705.1 Bilophila wadsworthia ATCC 49260
GTCTTGGGAGGGGAAAGGGGGAGGTTTGGAGGGGGGAAGGGGGACCTTTCTCCAGAAAGGTCCCCCTTCCCCCCTCCAATTTTCTTCCCGCCCTCCCTAACGCGCTTCCTTCCACCACCATTGGGCGCGCTGGACCAGTACGTTGACATCACCGCCCGCGGCAACGTTGAGGAATGAACGATACTGGCGGATGGACTCCTGACTCATGGGGTTGGCTTCAAAAAGCCACTCGAACAAGGGGGCGTCCTCGGTCAGGAGCTTGCGCGAGGCTTCCAGACGCCGCCGGAAGGACGGCGTTATGAAAGGCAACAGCTCCTCGTGCTCGGCAAGCGTCGCAAAATACGCCAGACTGGAAATGAAGTTCAACCCCTGAATCGACGCGGCGGCACTGTCGTGGGCCTCGGCGGTCGAACGGAAGGTCGAGCATCCCATGTCTTTAAAAAGCCCCTCCACAAGGCCGATATGCGTATCCGTCGCCGCAGCGCCCGGCGTAATGCAGACGCGGAGGTCGGACGGCTGCGGTTTGGGGCCGAAAAGGGGATGCGTACCCACTACCGGCCCGGCGTAGGCCCGCTCCATTTGGCCCAAAGGCTGCATCTTTACGGAGGTAATGTCCGCAAGGATCTGCCGGCCGTCCAGATGCGGCACGAGATGCGGCAATACTTCAGCCATGGCCCCGGCGGGGATGCACAGGAAAACGGCATCCGCACCGGGCAGGGCCTCGGCGAAAGCCTCATCGGTCAGCGGCAGATCCAGCCCCGCCACCGTATGCCCCGCCGCGCTCCAGCGTGCGGACAGCAAAGTCCCCATCCGGCCCCGGCAGCCGACGATGACCAGACGCCGGGGCGTAAAACCACTTTCAGCCGTGTTGCCGCTCATACCCGCACCTGTCCCCAGCATTCCCAGAAATTCGGGAACGATTTGCTCACGCAAGACGGATCGTCCAGCGTCAGACGTCCTCCCCGCAGCTCCAGCAGGGCCAAACTCATGGCGATACGGTGATCGCCGTGCGCCGAAAAGGCAATGCCGTCAAGCGAATGCAGACGCGACGCCAAAGCGGGATCGCCGTGTATGGTCAAGCCGTCGTCGTGCTCGTCGCAACGGACGCCCACCTTCGACAATTCCTGAGCCGGAACCGCAATACGGTCGCATTCCTTGATGCGCAGGTGAGCCGCGTTCCAGAGGCGGGTCGGGCCTGACGCGTGCGCCGCCACCACCGCCACTGTGGGGACCAGATCCGGGCAGCGGCTCATATCCGCCACCACGCCGCGCAGCTCCGAAGGGTGGACGGTCACCGCATCCGGTTCGATGTCGATCCGCGCACCCATATCACGAAGGATATCCAGCATCACGCGATCGCCCTGCAATGAATCCGCCCGCAATCCTTCAATACGTACGGGACGGGGCCCGATGGCTCCGGCGGCAAGCAGGTAGGACGCGCCCGACCAGTCGCCTTCCACGGCGTAGCGTCCGGCGCGGTACATGGCCGGAACCATGCGGAAACGGACATTCCCCGGCTCGGCCTGCTCCAGCGTATGCCAGTCGACGGCGCTCCACGCACCGCCTTCCTTCCGCTCCACGGAGAACGGCACGCCAAAGTTTTCCAGCGCCTGAAGGGTCAGGCCGACATAGGGCCATGAAACGACCTTGCTGCCGCCGATATTGACGGTCAGGGGAGCACGCGCCAGCGGAGCCGCCAGCAGCACGCCCGAAAGATACTGGCTCGACTCGTCCATGCCGATGCCCACTTCGCCGCCGTCAAGCCCGCACGTTTTCAGGACGAAAGGCGGGAATCCCGGTTTCCCCTCGAACGTGAAGGACACGCCGAGCGTCTCCAGCGCGGCGGTCAGTTCCCCAATGGGCCGTTCGTGCATACGGGGCGCTCCGTGGACGCGGAAACGCCCCATCCCGGCGGCGAGCACGGCGGTCAGCAACCGGCAGGTCGTGCCGGATTCGTGCACGTCGCAGGACAGCGGATCCACCGAGCCGCCGTACGGCTGCCCGCCCACGCCGGAAATCGCGTATTCGCCCTCCCCGGTGCGGACGATGCCCGCCCCGGCTCCCCTGAGGATCGCCATCGTGCGTTCCAAATCCTTGCTTTCGAGCACGCGGCTCACCACGGAATCCCCCTGAGCGAGGGCCGCGCCCATAACCATGCGATGCGATACCGACTTCGACGCCGGAGCCTGTACTGTGATCATCATTCCAACCCGCTTGCTGCTGATGAAAAAACAAAAAGGGCCGCGAACACTCCGTTCGCGGCCCCCGATCAACGCTTGTCCTGACGCTACACCGTCAGACGCACGCCTCAACGCCGCTTCTGCCCCTAAAGTAATAGTAATAGCAAAGACCCCAGTTCATGGGGGCTTCACTCAGGGAAAGGGCGGCGTTCAACGAAAACATCTGTCGGTTCCTTTGTGCAAAAAAACGTAGAAATTACCCTAAAACCAATGCGGCGGGAATGTCAAGTTACGGCTCCGCGACAGTGGGAAGCCCCCAGAGATTTCTTTTTCCTATATCTTCCACTCGGACCAGTGCCCGGCATCGGCGATGCGCCGCATGGCTTTCCGCGTGTTCTCATGGGAGCCGAACGCCGTAAGGCGGAAATAGCCTTCACCGCTCGGGCCGAACCCCACGCCGGGAGTCCCCACTATGCCGAAACGGTTCAAGAGCGCTTCGAAAAAGCGCCACGAATCCATGCCGCCCGGCGTCTTCAGCCAGATGTACGGAGCGTTCACCCCCCCGTAAACGTCCAGTCCCGCCGCTTGCAGCCCGCCACGGATGGTTGAGGCGTTTTCCATGTAATAGCCCACATTGTCGCGTACATCCTGCCGCCCTTCGGGTGAATAGACGGCTTCGGCGGCGCGCTGAACGATGTAGGGGCAACCGTTGTACTTGGTCGTCTGGCGGCGGTTCCACAGCGGCTTGAGGGGCAGCATCCGACCATCGGCGGCGCGCGCCTTTACGGTTTCGGGGATCACCACATACCCGCAGCGCAGCCCGGTAAACCCGGCGGGCTTGGAGAAACTGCGGAACTCCACAGCCACCTCTTTGGCTCCCTCCAGCTCATAAATGCTGTGGGGGATGCCGTCCTCCCGAATATAGGCCTCATACGCCGCATCGAACAGGATAAGGCACTGATTGCTGCGGGCGTAGTCAACCCAGCGCTGCAGCTCGGGGCGGCTCAGGGCCGTGCCTGTGGGATTGTTCGGCAGGCACAGGTAGATGACGTCGGGCCGCTTCAGAGGCAGGGACGGAACAAAACCGTTTTCAGCCGAGCAGGGCAGATAGACGATGCCCGACCAGCTCCCGTTTCCATCAAATGTTCCGGCGCGGCCTCCCATCACATTGGAATCCACATACACCGGGTATACGGGGTCGGTCACGGCGATGACATTCCCGCGCCCGAACAATTCCTGAAAATTGCCGAGATCACACTTCGCCCCGTCGCTGACGAAAATGTCATCGGGATCGATCTCCACGCCACGAGACGCGAAATCCCCTTGCGCGATGGCCTCGCGCAGGAAGCGGTAACCTTGTTCCGGACCGTAGCCACGGAAGCCCTCCGCAGTCGCCTGCTCATCCACGGCCTTATGCAGCGCCTTGATGACCGACGGCGGCAGAGGACGGGTTACGTCACCGATCCCGAGGCGGATGAGCTCCATTTCAGGGTGATTTTCCTTAAATGCATTCACCTTGTGCGCGATATCGGCAAAAAGATAGCTGCCCGGCAACTTGAGATAGTCATCGTTGATCTGTGCCATCTGGTATTCTCCTGAATAAACTAAAAAATTCCACAAAGAACATCGCCGCCCAAGCCCCTCCCCCCGCATCTCCCCAATAGAAAAAACGAAAGCCTTTGGAGAGGGTGGGGGGAGGTTTGGAGGGGG
>NZ_JNJP01000162.1 GCF_000701705.1 Bilophila wadsworthia ATCC 49260
CTTCTGAAGAGGGGCTTCCCTCTCCCTTCCCCCGCGTCCCCTTCCCTCTCCCTCCCAAGACCTTCGAGGTTATCGAATCCTTGTTGTCGGCATTCCCGCTGGCCGAAGTTTCGGGAAGGGTGGAAGCCGTGCCGTTTTCCGATGAGGGGAGCAGGGACAGCTGTTGCGTCGTGCTTCTGGCCTTGAGCGCGGCGGCGAGGCGGTCTTTCCGTTCCAGTTCGATGAGATCGCCGCGTAGGGCGTCCAGTTGGGAATGCAGGTCGTAGCCCGCGAAATAGTGGATTTTCGGTTTCTTGCCGGGGGAAGGGCAGGCCAGCACGGTATCGGCCTTCCAGTCCGCGATCCAGTTTGACTGTTCGGTACATGCCCAATGCCCTTGCCCGTTTTCGGCCAGCGCCGGATCGACGTGCAGGAAGACCTGCGCGCCGTGCCGCCAGAGGTAGCGGAACAGGGTGTTTTCCGTGCCGGTGAGCATACCGAAGCCCGCCAGCAGGATGGCGCGCCCAGCGAGAAAGTCGGGCAGCGGCGGGAGGTCGTCTCCGTCCGTTCCTTCTTCCAGCGCGCTGGCGACGACAAACGCGTCGAAGCCGGGCGTGGTGAGATCGGATTCGATCAGCGCGTCGCGGTAACGGTGGAAAATCTTGCCGAGCGAGCCGAGAAGGGCCGCCCCGAAAGGAGCCACTTCGCCTTCCGTATACAGCATGTCCTCGGGCGTGAGCCCTTGCGTGAAGCACTCCTCCAGCAACTCCGCGAGCCGCACCCCCCACGGGAAAAATCCCGCGTCGTCGGTTTTGGCGAGCTGCATACACAGCTCAGTGTCCGGTTCCGCCAGTTCGCGGACGCAGCGGGAGAGCAGGGCAATCTGATCCAGTTTTCCAGCCTCTCGGCGGAGTTTCTGGTGCTGTTCCTGGCGGAACGCCGCCATCAGTTCCCGTTCCGTGAACATGCGCGGGAGGAGGCAGGGTTTGGGCACATCCGGCGCGTAGCGGAAGCGCTCTCGCAGGTAACGGCGGGGGCGGTCATGCATGAAGACCACCACCGCGTTGCCGGGCTGGCCGCGTGTGGCCTTCATCACCCCGTTTTTGAGGGCGTCCAGAAAGTCGGTGTCCCAAGGGACGATACGGAACGGAGGGGAGGGGGTCATAGTTTCACCTGAGAGTGGGATGGGGGTAGGGAGGGGAAGATTGGGGAAGGGAGGGAGAAACTTTTAAAAAAGTTTCTCCCTCCCTTCCCCAAACCCCATCCCTCCCGCTTCAAAACTTTTTGACTTTATCGAATCCCCCATGTCGATTTTCCCGAGAAAAAAGAGAGGATATTTTCCTCAAATATTTTTCAGCCGGTTCTTTCACCATGAGGGAAAGCCGTGAACGGGGATTCGATATGGTCAAAAGTCTTGGGAGGGAGAGGGGGGCGGGGGAGGGGAGAGGGATGCCCTTCTTCAGAAGAGTTCCCTCCCCCGATTTCACCCCTGATCCATCATACGTAAATAAATTTCCCGGCCTATCCACGCATCGGTGGCGGCATAGCGGATCTGCTGCGGCGTGAGGGTCTTTTTCGCCCAGTTGGAGCACTGCGCGGCCTTGCTGATACGGCAGCCCATGAGCTGGGCCGCCAGCGTGCGGAGGCCCTGCGCCTTGATGCCGCGCTGTTTCGCCATCTCGGCGAGGTCGGCAAGCCCGCCGGGTGTGAACTCGTGCAGTTTCTGGAGGGCGCGGATGTCGTCACGGATGGCGACCCCGGCCTTGATGATGCCGGGATCGGCAAGCAGCCCCGCGAGCGCCCCGCAGAAGGGCGTGAGGTTCAGGCGGATCAGCACCACAAGTTCCGAACCGGCAAGCTGAATGAGCGAGGTCGGGTAACTTTTGCCTTTCTTGAAGGACGGGCGGGATTCGGTATCGAACCCGAGGAGCGTTTCCTTTTTGAGAAAATTCAGGGCACGGGCCATCTCGCCTTCGGTCTGGACAAGCATTACCTCGCCTTCGTAGGCCAACATGGGCAGGTCGTTGATTTCTTCTTTGGAAAGTGGTGCTCCGCCAGCTGCGTTTGAAGATGCGTTCATGCTATTTGCCAATACAGAAAGATGCGAAAATACGGTTAAGGACTTCTTCCGGGGTGTCCAGCCCGGTGATCTCCGCCAACGCCGAAGCCGCGCCCTCCAGGCGGACGGCGCACAAATCATAGGGAACCCCCGCGAGAACGTCCTGTTCCAGCGCCTCAAGTTCCCCGAGTACCTCCATCAGGCTCCGGGCCTGCCGCAGGTTGGGTACCGCTTCGCCCGGTTCCGGCTCCTGCCCCTGGCTGCGGGCCAGCGCAAGCTCCCGAACGGCTTCGGCCAGCGTTTCCAGGCCTTCTCCCTTGCGGGCCGAAATAACGGCATGTGCCGCCGGTTTCACGGAAAGGTTCGTCTCCTTTCCATACCAGTGCGGGGGAGGGGTGGCAAGATCGCTTTTGTTCCAGACAAGGATGGTGCGTTCCGGGCCGAGCTCCGAGAGCAATGCCCATGTGTCCGGCGTCGTTCCCTCCGTGCCGTCGACCATGAGCAGGACCACATCGGCGGATTCGATCATGGAGCGGCCCAGCTGGATGCCCTGCGCTTCGGCGGGGTTGTCCGTTTCGCGCAGGCCCGCCGTGTCCACAAGCCGGACGGGGAGCCCCGCAAGCTGGATCGGTTCTTCCAAAAAATCACGTGTGGTTCCGGGGTATTCCGTCACCACGGCACGCTGGCGGCCAAGGAGGGCGTTCATGAGGCTGGACTTGCCCGCGTTGACCGGGCCGGCGAGGGCTACGGTCACGCCTTCGCGCCAGCAGCGGGTCCGCTCGAATCCGGCGAGCAGGGAGGCCACCGCCGCCTTCACGTCCGCGATGGCGGAGAGGAAGCCTTCCTGCGGCAGGCATTCCACTTCTTCCTCGGGGAAGTCCACGGCAAGGCATATCTGCGCCCGCAGATGCTCCACGCGTTCCCGCAGATCGCCGATGCGCTGCCCGAGCACGCCGTCGAGTTTGGCGGCGGCAAGCCTCGCGCCTTCCTTGGACGGCGCGGCGATCATTTCGGCGACGGCTTCGGCCTGCGTCAGATCCATCCTGCCGTTGAGGAAGGCGCGGCGGGTGAATTCCCCCCGCTCCGCAAGGCGTGCCCCCGCGCAGAGGCAGGCTTCAAGCACCGCCGCCAGCAGGACGGGGCCGCCGTGGCATTGGAATTCCGCCACATCTTCCCCGGTGAAGGTCTTGGGGCCGGGCATAAACACCGCCAGCGAGTCGTCCAGCGTGTTGCCTTCCGTGTCTTGAACGCGCCCGCGCCGCAAGATCCACGGCTTATAGCCGCCCTTTCCGGCCGGTGCGAACAGCTTCTCGAGTATGGGCAGCGCGCCGGGGCCACTGACCCGGACAATGCCGATGCCTCCGGCACCGGGGGCCGTCGCTATGGCCGCTATCGTATCGGTGGTCATGTATGGCTCCTGAGGAGAGGGCGCATCATAAGGGGGAAAACATTCTCTGGAAGCGGGGAGCGCCCGCACGTTTTCCCCCTCCCCTTTCATTTTTTATTCCAAAGCAGTTTCAATGCGGGGCTAGCCCGTTGTTGAACTGGCCGGGCCGCCTGCGGCCTTTTCTCTTAATTGAAGGGGTGATGATATTCTGAGACTATTTTTTTGCCAAGAGCGGTGGATTCGCACGGAGAAGGATTACATGAACACCGCCGGACTTTTTCCGCAGAGTATCCATATCCCCCATACAAAAAAAAGCGACTTCACCGAAGCCGCCTTTTCACCCTTGTCCCCACAACGAACGTCTTTGGAGGCGGAGGGGTGGGGTTTGGGGAGGGGAGGAAGCCTTTCTTCAGAAAGGTTCCTC
>NZ_JNJP01000163.1 GCF_000701705.1 Bilophila wadsworthia ATCC 49260
TTCCGCCTGCTTCGAGATGGATTTTGACACGGCTTCAGACGACAGGCCCACCATGTCGGCATATCGCTTCTCGAAGTCGAGACGGAGATCGGCATTCTTCTTCAGATCGTCGTCACGCTTGGCCTCGGCCTCCCGGAGCTTTTGCGTGTAGACCAATTCCGCCTTACGGATTTCAAGGGCTTTCTGCTCGGTTGCCTGTGTCGCTGTCGCCTGTTTGCGCTGGACTGACAGCTTCGCGGTTTCTTCCGCCGTAGCGACGGCATTCTTGCGTTCAAGCTCCAGCTTGGCCACGACCTGATCAAAACTTTTGGCTGCCGGAATATTGGCCTCTTCCAGTGCAGCTACTTCCTTCCTGAGCGTTTCCAATTTGGTGGAAGTCTGCTCTATGGCGCTGGCCTTTCCGCTGTGTTTTTTTCTGCGTTCCTCCTCTATTTTTGCGGCTTTTTCCTCGGCTTCGGTTGTTACCTTGAGCCGACCGAAATACTTGGTCATTGCGCCGCTGACTTCCTGAATCTGCCCTGCCGCGACGTGATATTGTTCCCCCAACGTCTTGATAAGAGCACCGCGTCCGCCCGTATCAAGGGCCTTCTTCAGGACTTCAAGCTGATCAACGCTGAAATCCTTAAAAGTGCCTGCGGCATCGCTCATGCCTTTAACGTTCGAAATCTTGGCTTGTGCTGTGCGGAGCCGCGTATCAAGTTTGTCCAGTGCAGCATCTACGCCTTCAAGCCCTATGCTCCACCCTGTGGCCAATTCCCCCTTGGCATTCGCGGTTGTCTGCCTGAGCTGTTCAAGCGTGCCTTCAATTTCAAGGCTCTTGGCGATCATGGCGGCCATCTTCAAAACAAAGGAATCACCCTCACCAACAAGACTGGTGATCATGTCATTCCATTCTTTCGTATCCAGATGCGCGGCCCGTATGCGCTCGTCAATCGCCCGCACCCTTTCGGCATAGGCGTTCAGATTATCTTGGGTGACATTTTGTCCGAGCTTGGCAAGTTCCCGTCCAAGCTCTTCAACTGCCTCCTTTGCCTCCTGTATGAGCGGAGCCTTGGCTATTCCCGCTCCAAAGATGGACAGGTCACTAAGAGTGCTGTTCACACCATCCACGGCAGCGGCAATATCAGTATTCAGAATATCGCGTTGGCGTTCCAGCGATTTTTTGTATGCCTCTTCCTGTTCTTCGGAGAAAGTCTTTACGGCATCCGTGGCCTTGCCCATTTTCTCTTTGTAGTCGTCAATGGTGGCCTGATGCTTGCGGAATATGTCGTCTGCGGACTGTGTGGAGCTGGAAAGAGAGGTAAAGGCAACAGCCGCTGCACCCACTGCGGCGGCAAGGCCGGCAGGCCCAAGCAAGCCGGACAGCGACCCGACAGCCGCCGCAACGGATGAAACATTGAAGGCGACGAGAGCGGCCTTTGCCGCTGTCACTGCTGCCCCGAGACCAGAAAGGGCCTTGATCGCCGCATAGACGCCAGCCGTCCACACCGCCCACTGAATGCCTTTGCCCACGATTGAGGCAATCTCGGCACCATGATCGGCAAGAACCTTCATGCCGGATGCAAGCTGTTTCATGACCTTGGCGGCAGCATCACCGTTCAGGAGTGAGGCCTGAAACCGCGTCCATTCCGTACTCAGGCGGTTCAACTGTCCCTGCAAACCCTGTGATGCTTCGGCGGCGGCAACGGCAAAGTCGTCATGCAGGACCTTGGCCAGCTTCGGAAGCATTTCTTCCGCCGTCACCTGCCCTTTCTTCAGCATGTCGTCGAGTTTCGCCGTGGTGACGCCCATGGCCTTCGCCGCCATGTCAAACGCACCGGGGAGGCGTTCGCCAAGCTGCCCGCGCAACTCTTCGGCTTGCACCTTCCCTTTTGAAATCATCTGACCGAGCGCGAGAAACACGCCGTCCATCTGGTCTTTGCTCAGAGCCAGCGCGGAACCCGCCATTGAGACGGATTCGAAAATGCCGTTCAGATGATCCTTGAGTGCGGAATCCTTGCCCGCAGCGAAAAAGCCCTTGGCGGCTTCCGCAGTCCCCTGAAACTGCAAGCCAAGCCGCTGCGTCACATCATACAGATAATCAAGCTGGTTCTGCGCGGCGGAAGATGAACCTGTGATTGTGGCGTAGGCCTTGTTCAGCCTGTCCATTTGAAGGGAAGCGTCCAGTACCTGTTTCCCGGCCATCGCCGCCGCAGCACCGAACGCCAACATACCGACGGCGTGGGCCTTTACCCCTGTCGCCAGTGTGGAGAGTGCCCCGGACGTGTCCCCCAACTCTACCCTCAGCTTGGCAAGCTGAAGCGTGGACAATCCGGCGTTCTTCTGCAGATACTCAAAAGCCCGGTTCGCGGTCGCGGCGGCCTGGGACTTGAGCATGGAATTGGTCAGGCCCTCAAGCTGCTTGGAGCTGACCCCGGCGGCCTTGGCAATCTCTTCCAGCCCAGAAACTTGCCCCTTGAACGCACCGGCAGACAAGGCGGCCTGCGCCGTCTTCAATTCCCGTGTGATCTTGTTGATGCCGCCGGTGAGGTCAACAGCCGAAACAGCATTGTTGATGCTCTTAGCGATGGCATCGCCCTGAGCCTTGGCCAGCTTTTTTGCGGCGTTCAGGTCGGTTTCAAACGCGGAGTAATCACCACGGATCGCTATGTAAATGCCGGGCGTTTTTCTTGCCATGCTTCACTTCCTGTCTAATGCGGCACGGCGATTTCTGCGGATGGACGTTGACTTTCCCGCAACCCTATGGTGTGGGGAGGGTAGGAGGAATAGATATGCGAAAACTGATTTATGTATTTGTGCTTATCATTATTGTAGCAGGTATCTTTCTTTATATGGAACAAAAAAATATGGCTAAGCACTCAACAATACAAGCATGTGAGAATGTTGTGCAAAGTGCTCTGAAAGCCCCTGATACCTACTCACTTCGCACGGCAACGATGATTGTCACTGAGGGTACAGAGCAACAACCAAAAATCATTATTGATTTTAGATACAAAAATCCTTTTGGCGTAGAAACGCGAGGTGAAGCTATCTGCACATTCACACAAGGCGCTTCTGATGTCGCTTTAAATGACTATCTTTTCCATAAAAATGAATGGAAACCTAACAATATTAAAGAGAAAGGTTCCCCTTTTCAGTCATTTGATCTTAACGAAGTCACAATAGATGGGCTTCCAGTAAGAATGGATATGATCACTCCACAGTGTATCTGGCTTACTAAACATCGCAAGGACGTTCAGGCAGACGAACTGCCCGGAAAAATTATTGGTCAGGAAACGCCACACACTTACGTTTTTTCTTCAGGTACATATGTTTACGAAGAAAAACCTCTTATAGTGAAAATCATTCAAAAATATTTCCCCACAAATAGCTAGTATTTCCCCCCCATACACATAAGAACACCGGGCCGGGACCCCACATCCCGGCCCATTCCATCCGCAAAAATCGCTATGCCGTTGTCAATGAACCGCTCACCGCGTGGATGCGTAAGCCTGTTGCGTTTTTTCAGCTTGTCTCGCTGCGTTGCGGCGGATGACCGTTTCCACGGCCTGCACCTTCCGCCACATGCCGGGCGTCAGTTCGATGCCGAAAGATTCCGCCACCAGCGCCAGCGCGTTGTAGTCGAACCCCACCGGGCCGCCCATGCCGGACATGCGGAGTTGGGTAGCGCCCGCCTGGAGCAGTTCCCATGCGGCGGCGTTGTCGGGCATGAGATCCGGGCAACGCCCCTCGCACTCTTCACA
>NZ_JNJP01000164.1 GCF_000701705.1 Bilophila wadsworthia ATCC 49260
CTCCCAAACCCTCCCCACCCCTTCCCAAGACTTTCACCCTTATCGAATCCCTCTTCACAGCTTTTCCAATGTCTGTAAGGCCGTTCCTTTTTGGTGTATCTTTAGAAAAAGCAAGGACTCCCGGATAGTCGCGCTATCCGGGAGTCCTTATATGAAGCAACCGGGAAACTTCCGTTCAGGGAAACCCGTGTCATCCCCCTCATCAGCCAACCGACCCGCTTACAAAAGTCTTTGGAAAGGGAGGGATGGGGTTTGGGGAAGGGAGGGAAAAGCTTTTCTCCAGAAAAGTTTTCCCTCCCTTCCCCAATGCCTCTGTACTCTTTGCGCTAACTCAGCTTCAACACCGTCATGCCGCCGATGAGCAGCACCATGCCGAGCCACGCGCAGGGCTTGAGCCTCTGGCCGAGCAGGAGCCAGCCGCCGATGGACGTCCCGAGGATGCCGAAACCGCCCCACATGGCGTAGGCCACCGCGAGATCCATGTCGCGCACGGCGAGCGACAGGGCGTAAAAGGCCAGCCCGACCATGCCGAGCGAAGCGAACCCTATGAACTTGCGCCGGAACCCCTGCGATTTGGCAAGCAGCAGGTTGGCCACGATATCCAGCAGCGCGGCAACGATCACCGCCAACAACGAAAGCGAAAAGAACGAACTCATGACGCCACCCCCGCCTTGGCGGGACGCTGGGCGGGCCCGCCTTCGGATGTGCCGTGATGGATCAGCAACGCCCCACCGAGAACCGCCAGCAGTGCGAAGAAGCGTTGCATATTCATGGCCTCACCGAGCAGGAACACGCTCACGAGGGTGATCATCGTAAGCCCGAGGCCTTCCCAGAACGCATAGGCGACGCCGATGGGGAGCCCGGTCGCGGCGAGGGCAAGGCAGTAGTACGAAAGCCCGATCAGCGCGAACATGGCCATGAGCCCCGCGTTTGGGCCGAGCAGCCAGCCTTCGTGTTGGGACATCTTCATCACAGAGGTTCCACCCACTTCAAAAACGATGGCACAGAACAAGAAAAACCAATGCTTCACATGCGATACAGAAGACATAGAAAACTCCGTCGTCTTGAGGCGCACACGCGCAAACAGAGCGCGGCGACGCCCGGATAGCAAAAAGGAAAAAAACGAAGACGTGCGGAGGGAGGCTTAGAGCAGGCTGATCCAAGTCCGTTCGGCTGAGGAGAGGCCGCATTGCAGCCAGCGGGGATAGAGAGCGGATGTCATCATAATAAAAAAAGATAAAACATATTGGCATGGAAGGCAAGGCGGCGTTCCCGCAGGCGATAAAACGCCCGTATGCCGGAAACCGAATCTCCCGAGAAAGCGGGACAAGCGACACGGCGGAAAAAAGAGAAAACGAGAACCGGCGTTCCGGGCTCAACGGCGTGCGGACGTCCTCTTTTTTCCGCCGGAAAAGCTATTCGCCAACCCGCTTGGCAATCCATGAAGCGTGGTTCGGCGGACCCGCCCCGAGCCCCGGCGCGTACCCGTGGCGCAGGCAATGGTTCAGAAACTTCTGGGCGTGCACGATGGCATCCCGGATCCCGAGGCCAAGCCCCAAATAGGTCGCAATGGCGGCGGACAACGTGCAACCCGTGCCGTGGTTGTTCGAGGTCTTCACTCCAGGCTGCTTCAACGCGATGATCGGTTTGTCCGGCAGAGCCAGCCAATCCGTGAATTCGGCGTCGGAGGCCGAGCCGAAATGCCCCCCCTTGATGAGGACGGCCTTGGGGCCCATATCGATGAGCTTGCGCGCGGCGACGTCTATGTCCTTTTCGGAGTCGATCTTCATGTCCGCGAGCAGTTCAGCTTCGGGGCGGTTGGGCGTCAGGAGATCGGCCTTGGGCAGAATGTGCCAGCGCAAGGCATTGACCGCATCCTCGCGGAGGAGCCGCTGCCCGCTCTGGCTTACGCAGACGGGATCGACCACAAGCGGGAACTCGCGCCCCTGCAATCCGGCTTCGACCGCTTCAATGATTTCGGCGGAGAACAGCATACCGGTCTTGGCCGCGGCGATGGGGAAGCCTTCCCGGACCGTTTTGAGCTGAAGCCCCACAAAGCCCGGTTCCGGGGCATGGATACCCGCGACGCCCACGCCGTTCTGCGCGGTCAGGGCGGTAATGACGCTCATCCCGAACCCACCGATAACAGTGATGGTTTTGAGGTCGGCCTGAATGCCCGCGCCGCCGCCGGAGTCGGAACCGGCGATGGTGAGGATACATGGAGGAGTAGGCATGGCAAACGCTCCTTTGATGGTGCGATTATCTGTAGAGATCCTTCCCGTCGGGAAACACGGGGCCACCATACCTTCCCTCACCCCGGCGAACAAGCCCCATCCGGTTATTGTTCCGGGTCAGGGCCAAGCCGAACATGACGAGGGTTTCGGAGAGCGGACGCCCGAGCAGGAAGGGGAGGCAGCCTTCCGGGATGTTGCCGCGCTCCACGCACAGTTGGCGGAACGAAATATCGTAGCGCACCGTTTCCAGCAGGGCTTCGGTAGCTTCCTTTTCGGCGGGCGTGCCGGGGTTGATCGGCGGCATGACCAGCTTCGCCAGCGGCGCGATACGCGAATAGGCGCACATTTCCTCGTAGGCGGGGAACAGGCCAAGCCATTCCTCCGGCGCGCCCACGGCCCGCATCACGTCCGCGCGGGAGGCGCGGTCATGGCCGTACAGCTCGGCGATGCCCCGCGTGTCGGAACAGCTCAACGCCCGGCACTGGGCGGGGCGGCGGTCATAAATTCCGCATCCGGCGTCCCGGCCCGGCACGGCGTCCGGCATCCGGACCAGAAAACGGCATTCCCAATCCGTCCGGCCTCTGGCGGGCGCAAGCTTCACACATTCACTCTCAAGAGGCGTCAGGGTGCCGATCACATCGTCACGGACCAGTTCGCCAGTACGCAGCGTGACCAGATCGGCCATGCCGAACGGAACGGTTCCCTTAGCGGGAGCATCAAGCCGATCAAGCAGGGACAGGTCGTCCCTGTGCAGCACCGGCCCCCCGAGGCGGCAACATTGGCCGCAGCGTTTACAGGATGACATCAGGCACTATCCTTCTTTGTTGAATGTCTCCGCCGATGGTACGGGACTCCGCCCCCGGCGGCAAGCGCAAGTTCCTTTTGAGGCGGTACAGCGGCGTTGGAGGAGGGATATATTTCAAAGCAACAGCACTCCCCATTCCCCTCCCAAAAGAAAACGGCCCCATCCTCACCTCGGATGGAACCGTCCTCTTTTATCCTAACCTCAACCAATCCCCCTTCAATCCACAGAGAAAACCAATAAGAGGGATTCGATAAGGTCAAAAGTCTTGGGAGTGGAGGGGGTGGGGTT
>NZ_JNJP01000165.1 GCF_000701705.1 Bilophila wadsworthia ATCC 49260
CCTCCCCAAACCCCACCCCCATCCCCCTAAAACGTTTGTAATGCGGTTGCCCTGTTATAAGAATTTTGGGGAACGGGCGGGCCTTCCAGATGTTTCGGGCGGCATTTTTTTAAAGAGGAACGCACATGAGTGAATTGACGCCCCGCGAAATCGTCGCGGAACTGGACAAATACATCATCGGTCAGAATCAGGCGAAGCGTATGGTTGCCATTGCGGTTCGGAACCGTTGGCGCCGCCAGCGCCTTGCGGCGGAACTGCGCAACGAGGTCGCTCCCCGCAATATCATTATGATGGGCCCCACAGGGGTAGGCAAGACTGAAATAGCCCGTCGCCTCGCCAAGCTGTGCTCGGCTCCGTTCATCAAGGTTGAGGCCACCAAGTACACGGAAGTCGGCTATGTGGGCCGCGACGTGGAATCCATGATCCGCGACCTTATGGAAATCGGCATCAATCTTGTGCGCGCTGAAGAGGCCGAAAAGGTCAAAGGCCGTGCCGAAGCCGCCGCTGAGGAGCGCCTGCTCGATCTGCTTTTGCCCTCCGGCGACGGCAGGGAGAACACCCGTGAGAAGCTGCGCGAGCTTTTCCGGCAGGGATTCCTTGATGACCGCGAGGTCGAGTTCGAGGTGAAGGAACAGTCGCAGCCCATCGGTATGCTGGGCGTGCCCGGCATGGAACAGCTCGGCGATCAGATGAAGGGCGCGTTCAGCAAGCTGTTCCCTCAGAAGACGCACCGCAAGAAGATGAAGGTCGGCGCGGCGTGGCGTCATCTCATCGAGGACGAGTCCTCCAAGCTCGTGGACGAGGACAAGATCACCGATCTCGCCCGTGAGCGCGTGGAGCAGATGGGCATCGTGTTCATTGATGAAATCGACAAGCTCGCCAGCGGTTCGCAGCAGCGTTCCGCCGACATTTCCCGCGAAGGAGTCCAGCGCGATCTGCTCCCCATCGTGGAAGGCAGCGCCGTGAACACCAAGTACGGCCTCGTGAACACGGATCACATCCTGTTTATCGCGGCGGGCGCGTTCCATTTATCCAAGCCTTCCGACCTGTTCCCCGAGTTGCAGGGCCGTTTCCCGCTCCGTGCGGAACTGGAGGCTCTCGGAAAGGAAGAATTTTACCGCATCCTGACCGAGCCTCACAATTCGCTGACCCGACAGTACGAGGCCATGCTTGAAACCGAAGGTGTGCGTATTGAGTTCACGGATGACGGCTTGCGGGAAATCGCGGCCTTCGCGGAAGACGTGAACACCCGCACCGAGAATATCGGGGCGCGGCGGCTGCACACGATCATGGAAAAAATCCTTGCCGACATTTCGTTCGACGCCTCGGAAAAGAGGGGCAGCACGCTGGTCGTCGACCGCGAGCATGTGGTCGCCCAGCTTGCCGATGTGCGCGCCGATGCGGAACTGAGCCGGTTCATTCTGTAAGACGCGGAGTCTGTCACATGGATGCAAAGCTGCAATCTCAGGTTCTTATCGAAAGCCTTCCCTATCTGCGCAAGTTCCACGGCGAAACCGTCGTCATCAAGTACGGCGGGCACGCCATGAAGGACGAGGCGCTCAAGGCCGCCTTCGCCCGAAACATCGCGCTGCTCAAGCTGGTGGGCATCCATCCCGTGGTGGTGCACGGCGGCGGCCCCCAGATCGGGAACATGCTGGAGAAGCTGGAGATCCGTTCGGAATTCCGTGAAGGCCTCCGTGTGACGGACGACGCCACCATGAACGTCGTGGAGATGGTTCTGGTTGGCTCGGTGAACAAAGATATCGTCAACCAGATCAACCGGGCCGGGGCGCGGGCCGTGGGCCTGTCCGGCAAGGACGGTATGTTGCTGCACGCCGAGAAGAAGGCGATGGTCGTCACCCGTGAGAACCAGCCCCCGGAAATCATCGATCTCGGCAACGTGGGCCGTGTGACCCGCGTGGAGACGACGCTGATCTTCTCGCTGATGAAGGACGGGTTCGTGCCGGTCATCGCGCCCGTGGGTGTGGATGACGAAGGGCACACCTACAACATCAATGCGGACGCCGTGGCCGGGGCCGTTGCGGGTGCGTTGCGCGCCCGCCGCCTGATCATGCTGACGGACGTGGCCGGGGTGCTTGACCCCGAAGGCAAGCTCATCCAGTCCATCCGCGTAGAGGACGCTGCGGGCCTGTACGAGAACGGCACCGTGACCGGCGGCATGATCCCTAAGTTGAATTGCTGCATCGACGCCATCGAACAAGGCGTTGAGAAGGTCATGATCGTCGATGGGCGCGTTGAAAACTGCGTGCTCCTCGAACTCCTCACCGATCAGGGGGTGGGTACCGAAATCGTCGGTGAAGAGCGCTGAGAAAAAACGGCGGTGCGGGAAAGCGGTTTTGGATAGATCTGTTTTACCGGCTCGTTTCCCGGCGGGGAAGATAGAGCGTCCCACAGTCTGACCTTCCGCCATTGAAGTTGAAAAAAGCCGGGGGATAGAACCTCCCCCGGCACATTTCCGAATGAGGCCCCATGAGCTACGACTACCGCATCCCGCAGGGCCGGGACAAAGGCAAACGGACGAACGGCATGTTTTCCCTGGGCGGAAAGCTGGGTTCCGTCTTGTCCGCGCTCGGAAACGGCGAAAAGCTCATGCAGGTCCGGCTGTGGCAGAACTGGGAAATGGTCATGGGGCCGGACATCGCGCCGCTGGCATGGCCTCTCGGCGCACGGAACGACATCCTCATCGTCGGCGGCGAGGACAATCTCGCGCTTCAGGAACTGTCGTTCATGACCCCGGAAATCCTTGAGCGGGTCAATGCGTTTATGGATGCCCCGGTATTCGACAGGGTCGAACTGCGGCTTGTCATGGGCGACAGGCCTCTGGATCAGATGCCTGACATCCAACCTTCCACGCGGGTCCGCCCGGCTCCTCCCCGCCCCCGGCAGTTGGGCGCTCATCTTGAGGAGATGAACCCGGATTCTCCCGTCGCCCGATGCTACGCGGCCTATCTACGGATGCACGGCGTTCCCACGGAACGGAAAAGCTGAAAGGCAGGATCTGGTTCCTGCCTTTTTTCGTCATTGCCCTTCAGATTTTTCTTGTTTTCCCTACCTTCGAGAGCGCGTTTGCCGCACCTTCCAACCTTTCCCCGAAAGCAGAGGTGAAGGTTGATTTTAGAATGCTCAACATAAAAATACAGTTATTTCTATAGAATAAAAGCGAAAGCATTTAGGGGCTAACACGCTCAAGCAAAGGGGCTTTTCCTTTACTCAGGGAAAAACGCGAATAGGGATTCGATAAGGCCGAAAGTCTTTGGAGGTGGAGGGATGGGGGTGTGGGGGAAGGGAGGAG
>NZ_JNJP01000166.1 GCF_000701705.1 Bilophila wadsworthia ATCC 49260
GGTGGGGTTTGGGGAGGGGGAGGAGAAACTTTCTAAGAAAGTTTCTCCTCCCCCTCCCCAATCTCTTCACATTCTTTTCAAAACGCCCAGACCCAGCCCTAGTCTTCGTCAGGATAGACGATTTCGTCGGGCATTTCGGATTCGGGGGTATGGCTGGCCAGCACCCGGCGGCGGGCCGGACGGCTGTTGGCTGCGGGCGCCGTCTCTTCCTCCTGCGCCTTGCGGGTCATCGAAGGGGTCGGCAGCGTGTTATAAATGTTCCAGTAAACGGGCAGATAGTTCGTGACGATGCCGGGATTGCTCAATTTGATATTCGGACGGAGGAAGGCCGCCAGAGAGAGCGCCAGAGCCCACTGTACGGTCGGGCTGGCCCACGGCGTGGTGGAGGGCTCGATGGAAACGAGCCGCCCGTCTTCGCAAGACAAGCCAAGCTGATTCAGGAAGCTTTCCACAAGGACCTTATCCACGCTCTCAGGCAGTTTGGGCATGACCCCGCCCTTCGCGCGCACCGCTGGGATAAGGGACAGCGCCAAGCCAAGCGGCAGGAGCGCTGAAGGCAAACCCGTGAGGTCATCAACCGGGTTGGGCGACGGAAGGGGCTCACCCTCGGCAATGCCTTCGCCAAAGGAGGCGGACAGTTCGCCATCGGCGACGGAGAGGTTCACGCCCAGTTTGGAGAACAGGCCTTTGACGGCGTCGCCGCTTCTGGCGTCGCCGGTGGCTTCCCAACGGCCGGAAAGCTTCACGCTGCCGCCGACAAAAGCGGGCATGGCGAGCAGCGTCGCCGCGGCGACGACATTGATGCCGGGGAGCAGTTCGTCGGAGAACTGGGCTTTGCCGGGAACCACATGCAGGGAAAGGGTATCTTCGGTATCCGTGAGGCTGGCCTTGATGCCCGCGCTCTGGAGGATGGGCAGGACCTTGGAGACGATGTTGCGGCCTTCGGCGTGTCCGCTCAAGTCGACCGTAACGTCACGTTCCCATCCTGCCGTGGCCACGAGCAGGGCTTCCAGCGCGTCGGCGGGCAGTTCGGCGGGCACGGCCACGTCGGACGGCAACATGGCCGACGACTCCAGACGGGCGGGCAAGCCCTCCTGTCCGGGAACCACGCTGGTCAGGCGCGCGCCGAGCAGCGGCAGGAAATGACGGATCGGAGCCAAGTCCACAAACTTGAGGCCGCTCTCGCCGATAATTTTGAGGCGCGCGGGCCGCGTCACCATCTGGAACAGCATCAGGTACAGGTTGAACGGATCGTCGCCGACGTGCACCACCTTGTCGAGGATGGACTTGTTGTAGCCGGAAACCGGTTCGCCGCCCTGGCAGAGGATACGCCCGTCCTCTTCCCAGCGCAGGCGGGCACCGACCTGATTGAGCCCTTTCAGGCACTCCATGACCGGGCCGTTGAGCGGCACGCCGTGAAGGGTACATTCGGTGGCGCCGCTGGCCGCGAGCACCATGCGGACGCGGGGCAGGCGATCGGAAGCGGGAGCGGGCAGTTCCACGGCAAGCGCCTTGCGGGCCGGAGCAAGGTTGAAGGCGGAAGGCTGCTCCATATCGGCGGGAGCGACTTCCACTTCCTGAAGCAGTGCGAAAATCTGGCGGATAAGCTTGGGATCGCGGCTGACCGCGGAAGCGTTTTCTTCCCACGAAGTACGCAGCTCGCGTTCGTGATCCGACGTTCCGGCATTGGGCAGGCGGGTCAGCATACGGCTGCGGCGGGCGATCATTTTGATAAGATCGCGGTCGAGTTCGCGCAGCTCGGCGATGAGCCCGGAGCCTCTCTGCGGACGGGGGCGGTCGCCGTTTTCAAAACGATCGCGGGGGGGGCGGCGCTGTTCGCCGCGGGCGGCCCAATCAGGGCGCGGAGCCCGCTCGGAACGGTCGCGGTTCGACCATTCGGGACGCTCGGGGCGACGGGAGGCCCATTCGGAGCGTTCGGGGCGCTCCGCCCGTTCGGGACGTTCTTGCGGCTTGTTCCGCGGGTCGTTGAAATCTCGGGGGTTGCGGGAATCTCGGGGAGAATTGCTTTTGATGGTCATGGAGGGGTACTCGTAAGAGGTCTGAGTTCAAGACGGGATATGAAGGTTCCATAGGCAAGGCGCAGCTTTCGGAACGAACTGTCATATAAAGAAGTGATGATACCCCGAAAAGCCTTCACCCGCAAGCGCAACCCATTGTCCTTTCCGCCCTGCGGCTCACTTGACAGGGGGCTTAGCCCACGTTAGGCCGATCCCTGATGCCCCGCTCCCGCAGGGCGTTTTCGGGGACGGGCATCCGTCCCCGCACCATCCGAGGAGGCCTTATGTCCGGCTTCACCCCGCTTCTGTTCGCCTATGTCTTCACCGCCGTTTTTCTGGCGGGTATCGTCCGCGGCGCAACGGGATTCGGCTTTTCCATGATCATGATCGTGCTCCTGACGCTGTTCTTCCCCCCGGCACAGGTGGCTCCGGTCATCCTGTTCTGGGAAGTGCTGGCCAGCATCGGGCACCTGCCCTTCGTCTACAAGCAGGTCCACTGGAAATCCCTCCGCTGGCTTGCGCTCGGCGTGGCCCTCGGCACTCCCTTCGGAGTCTATTGCCTGATATCCATACCCGTGGACGCCATGCGCCTGATCATCAATGCCGTGGTCCTTATCCTCACTTCCATGCTCTACTGCGGATTGCGGCCGAAGAACGCGCCCACGCCGCCCCAGACCACGGGCGTCGGACTCCTCGCCGGGGTCATCAACGGCGCTTCCGCCAACGGCGGCCCGCCGATCATCCTCTTTTTCCTGTCCAGCCCGCTCGGGGCCGCCGTTGGGCGCGCTTCGCTCATCGCCTTTTTCCTGTTCACGGACGTCTGGGCCTCGCTCTTTTACTGGCAGCAGGGGCTCATCAGCCTTGATACCATCATCTTTACCCTCGTCTTCATGGTTCCCATGTTCGGCGGCATGTGGTTCGGCAACCGCTGGTTCTCCACCGTCGACGAGGCCCGCTTCCGCAAGGTTGTCCTTGCCCTGCTCATGATCATTTCCGTCGTCGGGCTTGTGAAGGCGTTGTAGGGGGAGAATAATGTGGGGGAAGGGAGGAGGGACCTTTCT
>NZ_JNJP01000167.1 GCF_000701705.1 Bilophila wadsworthia ATCC 49260
GGGTCCGGGGGAGGGAAGGGGATAACCTTTCTCCTGAAAAGTTTCCCCTTCCCTCCCCCGGATCTTCCGCCCCACCCCTGCCGCTCACAGGCAAAAACGGGGAAGGCCGCTGATCCATGCCGCCCACGGCGTCGATGTAGGCGTCCTCAAGACGCGGCTCGACGGGATGCAATTCAACACCTTTGCGGGAAAACGGGCCGTCGTGCGGATTGCGGAGCACCACGCGGATACGGTTGCCCTGAATGAGCGCATCGCGGATATCCGGCTCCTGCTGCCAGCGGGCCAGCATTGCCCGCGCTTCGCCGGACGGCGGCACGAAGGAAAAGACGCGCTTCGCCACACGGCCCGTAAACCCGGCGGGCGGCCCCTGATACACAAGGCTCCCCTGATCGAGCATAAGCACGTGGGCGCAGCGCTCGGCCTCATCCATATAGGCCGTAGACCAAAGCACCGACATCCCGCCCACGGCGAGCTCGGACACCATTTTCCACAACTCGCGCCGGGAAAGCGGATCGACGCCCACCCCCGGCTCATCGAGCAGCAGCAGGCGGGGCGTGGTCAGCAGCGCGCAGGCAAGGCCGAGTTTCTGCTTCATGCCGCCGGAAAGCTTTCCCGCCAGCCGATCCGTAAACGGCTTCAACGCCGTGAACGTCAGCAGCTTTTCGAACATGGCCTGACGCGCCGGGCCTTCAAGCCCGCGCAGTTCGGCATGGAGGTTAAGATTGTCGATGACGGACAGATCTTCATACAAACCGAAACGCTGCGGCATATACCCGACATCGTGGACGGCTTCGTCCGACGCCTCGGAGCCGGGCACGCGCCCGAGCACTTCCACGCTGCCGGAGGTCGGCAGGAGCAGCCCGGCCAGCAAGCGCATGAGCGTCGTCTTACCCGCGGCGTCCGGGCCCACAAGCCCCACGACCAAACCGGAGGGGACATCCGCCGTCAGGCTGGAAAGCGCGGGAGGCGTACCCGGCGGCACGTCAGGAAAAACCTTGGAAACGCCCTGAAGCCGGATCACAGCCTGCGGGGAAGGGCTCACGGCTTGCCTCCGTCCTTGCGGAGCGTCACGGTGACGGGCATCCCCTGCCGCATGACGTTGTCGGGATCGTCGGCGATGACGCGGAAACGGAAGACCAGATCATTCCGCACTTCCTTGGTTTCCACGGTCTTCGGCGTGAATTCGGCGGTCGGTGAAATAAAGCCGATGCGTCCCCGATACGTTTTGTCCGGCGTGGCGTCGATGGACAGGAGCACCTCCTGGCCGGGCCGGATGTTCCCAAGGTTCGGCTGCGTGACATAGGCCCGTATCCACACGGGATTGTTCAGAGTCACGGTGTAGACGGTCTGCCCGCCCTGCACCACCGCGCCGATCTCGTGCACGCGTGTCAGGACCACGCCGTCCTGCGGGGCGAACAGCTCGGTATCCTGCAAATTCGTCGTTGCGCGGGCGAGTTCGGCACGGGCGGCCTCCACCGCCGCCTTCTGGCGCTCAACGTCTTCGGAGCGGTATCCGCTCTCCATGAGCTGCAACTGTTCGCGGGCGGCGTTGCGGCGGGACAGCGCATCACCATAGGACGCGCGCGCCTCATCAAGCGACTGCTGCGAAACGGCGTTCTGCTGCCGCAGCCGCTCAACGCGCCTCAGGTTGCTGGCGGCGTTCGCGTATACGGCCTGCGCCCCGCTCAGGGTGGCGCGCGCCTGCTCGATGTCTTCCGTGCGATACCCCGCAACCATCTTCCTCAATTCGATTTCCTGCATGGAAAGCTGGGCGGCGGCCTGATCAAAGACCTCTTCATACGGTTTGGCATCAAGGCGCGCGAGGCGTTCCCCCGTTTTCACCGCATCACCCTCTTCCTTGAAGAGTTCGGTCACGCGCCCGCCCACGCGAAAACCGACATCCACCTGCCGGATGTCCACGTTGCCGTACAGCGTCAGCAGATCCGAAGGCTGCCGCTTCCCGTCGTACAGCCACCAGATGCCTCCGGCGGCGCAGGCAAGGACAACGAGAATCACAATGATGCGCTTCAACATGGATGCCTCCGACATGAAGAATCAGAATGAAAGAAACCGGGGGCGCGGGAACCGCAGCCCTCCCCCGGATCAAATGTTCCGGGACGCCATTCGCGAACGGCTCGCAACAATCTGCCTTGAATACAAGAATAGGAAAAGGATAATATCAAGTCAAATTAAAATTTCAATTTAAAATTTGACTTGTCGCCCAATTTTCCCTAAAAAAAGCCATGATGAACAAAACCAATCCCCCTCAGCGCCCCAAACGCGCGCAACGGAGCGACGGCCGCTCAACGCGGGCCGTTGTCCTTGAGGCAGCAGGCAAGGTCTTTGCCGAACGGGGCTTCGCCGAAGCCACCAGCAAGGAAATCTGCGAACGGGCGGGAACGAACGGCGCCGCCGTGAACTACTACTTCGGCGGCAAGGAAGGCCTGTACGAGGAAGTGCTGATCGAGGCGCACCGGCAAATGCTGAGCCTGGAGGATTTGAACCGGATCATCACTTCCGAGGCGACGCCGGAAGAAAAGCTCCGTGTGTTCCTGAAGCACATCATCCGTACCGCCATGAACGCTTCCGAGCTCTGGGGGATCAGGATATTCCTGCGCGAACTGGCCTCGCCCTCGCCCTTCGTGCCCAAATTCATCACAACGGCGGTATTCCCGAAATCCCAGAAACTCCGGGAACTGATACGGGACATCACGGGCCTTCCACCGGATTCCCCGGCGATGCAACGGGCAACCGCCCTTGTCGCCCTCCCCTGCATGGGGCTCATCCTCTTTCCGGAAAAGCTACGCACCCTCATGCTTCCCGCCACTGCCGGCGATGCGGAGGGTCTGCTTGAAGACATGCTGGCATATATGCTCGGCGGCCTTCGCGCCTTGGGGGAAACGGCCCGGTAGGGCATTTGGAATATTTGGAGGGGGCGGGGGAAACTTTCTGGAGAAAGTTTCCCCCG
>NZ_JNJP01000168.1 GCF_000701705.1 Bilophila wadsworthia ATCC 49260
GAGGGGCCTTTCTGGAGAAAGGCCCCTCCCCCCCTCCCCAAACCCCACCCCTTCTCCCCCAAAGACTTTTGTAAAGGTCTGTGGCGGAACGGGCGGCACGGGAGGCCAAACCTTGGCGCACGTCTCCCGGTAAGGCTGCAAAATCCATTTTATTCACATAAGGATTTATCATGAAACGCAATATCTACCTCAAAACAATCCCTCCCGCGGAAGCCGTCGCACGGGTGAAGGCTTCCATAGACCGCGAAGCGCTGATCCGCGAGGAAACGATCCCTTCGCATGAAGCTTCGGGCAGGGTACTGGCGCACGCGGTGCACGCCCGCTATTCCTCGCCCACCTTCCACTCGGCGGCGATGGACGGTTACGCGGTCAACGCCCGTTCGACCTTCGCGGCACGGGAAGGGCACCCGTTAACGCTCAAGGCCGGGGAAACCTGCTTTGCCGTCAATACCGGACACCCCATGCCCGAGGGCTGCGACGCCGTGATCATGATCGAACAGGTCATGCTGGACGGCGGCAGCGTCACCATTGAAGCCCCCGCCTTTCCGTGGCAGCACGTCCGCCGCATCGGGGAGGACATTGTGGCGACGGAACTGCTCTTTCCGCGCAACCACCAGTTGAGGCCGTGGGATGTGGGCGCGCTGCTTTCCGGCGGCATCTGGGACGTGCCCGTCTGGGAGCGCGTCACTGTCCGCATCATCCCCACAGGGGACGAAGTGCTCGACTTCACCACGCACCCCGATCCCGGCAAGGGGCAGGTCGTGGAATCCAATTCCCAGATGCTGGCGGCGCTGGCCCGTGAATTGGGCTGCGTCGTGGAACGCGCCGCCCCCGTTCCGGACAACCCGGAAGCCCTGCATCAGGCCCTGAAGGACAGCCTCGACGCGGGCAGGCACCTGACCATCTTCTGTGCTGGTTCGTCCGCAGGCTCCAAGGACTTCACCCGCGCCACGCTGGAAAAGGAAGGCGAAATCCTCACGCACGGCATCGCCGCCATGCCGGGCAAGCCGTCCCTGCTCGCCAACTGCCGGGGCCGCCTCGTGGCCGGGGTGCCGGGGTATCCAGTAAGCGCGCTGGTATGCTTCAAGGAACTGCTCGAACCGCTCATTTCATGGCTTTCGCACCGCGAGCCGCCCGCAAAAACCGTTGTCCCCGTCGAGCTGACCCGTACCGTGCCATCCCGTCCGGGCGTCGAGGAGCATGTGCGCGTGTCCATCGGGCGGGTCGGCGACAAACTGGTCGCCACGCCGCTCGAACGCGGGGCCGGGAACATCACCACCGTCACCCGCGCGCAGGGCGACGTGCGCATCCCCGAGCAGGCCGAAGGCCTGAACGAGCACGCCGTGGTGCCCGCCGAACTGTCCGTTTCGGAAGCGGAACTCGACCGCATCCTTGTCTGTGTGGGCAGCCACGACAACACCCTTGATCTGCTCGCCGACGAACTCATGGGCCTGCCCGAGCCCTTCCGGTTCGCCTCCACGCACGTCGGCAGCATGGGCGGCATTACGGCCTTGAAAAACGGCTCCTGCCACCTCTCCGGGATGCATCTTTTCGATCCCGGATCCGACGACTTCAACTTCCCGTTCATCAAGAAATTCCTGCCCGATGTGGACGTAACGGTCATCAACCTCGCCATCCGGCATCAGGGCATCATCGTTCCGCACGGCAACCCGATGAATATTCAGGGCATCGACGATTTCACCCGTGTCCGCTTCATCAACCGCCAGCGCGGGGCCGGGACGCGCATCCTCCTCGACTGGAAGCTGAAGCAGGCCGGGCTCAAGCCTTCCGACGTCAAAGGGTATGATAAGGAGGAGTTCACGCACATGGCCGTGGCGGTAAACGTGCTCACCGGGGCGGCCGACTGCGGCATGGGCATCTACGCCGCTGCCAAGGCGCTTGGCCTTGATTTCGTGCCGCTCGCCCTTGAACGCTATGATCTCGTCATCCCCACGCGTTTCCTCGATGATCCCCGTGTTCAGGCCGTCCGCGCCCTGCTCGATTCGCCGGCATTCAAGGCGCGCATCGAAGCCCAGGGCGGCTATGACACGCCCCTCACCGGGCAGATCATGGCGGAAGGCGAAAAACGGATGTAGGAAAAGGGGAGGGGAACCTTTGGGATAGGGGTTGCGTTGCCGCCGATGTCCGTAAGGGCTAGGCCCCGCCTGACGGTCAAGGCCCTTGCGGGGCCGTCCGTAGGGGAACCCTCCCCCGCCAAGCTCCACCCCTAACCCGTTTCCTTGTCAGGGAAACCGATTAGCACAGCCAAGGAAAGCCTCATGATCCGCCCTGCCACAGAAGCAGACCTGCAAGCGATTTTGGATATTTATAACGATGCCGTCATCAACACCACGGCAGTCTACACCTATACGCCGCATACGCTGGACATGCGCAGGCAATGGTTCAACGAGCACCGTGAGGCCGGGCTTCCCGTTTTCGTGCTGGAAGAGGACGGCGTGATAGCCGGATTCGCCACCTATGGAAATTTCCGTCCGTGGCCCGCCTACAAGTACAGCATCGAACATTCCATTTATGTGCATAAGGACTTCCGGCGGCGCCACATCGCCACCCGGCTGATGGAGAAGCTGCTGGAGGCGGCGAACGGGGCTGGCTATGCGACCATGATCGCGGGCATCGATGCCGACAATGCCGCCAGCATCCGTATGCACGAGCGATTCGGATTCACGTTCGCCGGAAAGATCGTCAAAGCGGGGTACAAGTTCGGCCGCTGGCTCGATCTCGTTTTCTACCAGAAGCTTCTCGACGGCCCGAAGCAGCCTGTTGGTGAATGAGAGAAGAAAAAATTGGAGAGGGGGAGGGGAACCTTTCTAAAGAAAGGTTCCCCTCCCCCTCTCCAAACCTCTC
>NZ_JNJP01000169.1 GCF_000701705.1 Bilophila wadsworthia ATCC 49260
CCCTTCCCCCACACCCCCATCCCTCCCCCGAAGACTTTTGACCTTATCGAATCCCTCTTGTCGTTTTTCCCTGATGATAGGGATGAGGAAAAACAGACAGGGGGAATGGATCAGGCGAACACAACGCACAAAAAACATCAATTTGAATAATTCTCTAAAAAACAATAATAGTAATGTATTACTAAAAAACTCCTGATACACCCCAAACGCTCAGAGGGAACGCCAGACTCGCTCAAAACGGCCCCGTATCCGATCCGTGCCGGACAGCGCCCGGAACGGATCGGACATGAAGCCGTAACTGAGGGGGTCCGGGGGCATTGTGCCCCCGGGCAGGGGGGCAAGGGGGCGTCTACCCCTTTGCCGCCGGAGGCATCCCGCAAGGAACACCCTATGAACCTTACCGTCGCCTACGAACCGATCACGGAACTGCTCCGCAACGCCTATGCCGAAGGGCGACAGTTCCTCTACGAATACGAAGTGTATAACCTCCTGAGCCTGTCGGGATCGGAAACGCCCCCGAAATGCTCCTTCATCCCGCGCAACGCCAGACTCGCCGACGAGGAAGTCATGGCCATGCCCGGGGACAAGGCCGTCCTCAAGATCGTCTCGCCGACCATCATCCACAAAACGGAAGTCGGAGGCGTGCGCATCGTGCCGAAAACGCCGGATAAGGTGCGGTCCGCCGTGCGCCGTATACTCTCCGAAGTGCCTGAACGCTACGCCGAATGGATCGAACGCCACCCGTCCGGCGCCCCCAAGAGCTATCGGGGGTTGGAAGGGGCCGCGCTGCAAAACGCCATCGCTTCCGATCTCAAGGGCGTATTGCAGGTGCAGTTCATGCCGCCCGACTCCGAAGCGTTCGGCAATGAGCTTATCGTGGGCCTTCGTCGCACCCGCGAGTTCGGCATGGTCATCAGCGCGGGCCTCGGCGGGACCGATACCGAGCTGTACGCCGAACGCTTCCGCAAGGGGCAGGCCATCGTAGCCGCACTCACGGCCATGACCGACGGAGAGACGTTCTTCCGGCTGTTCCGGCAAACCGTCTCGTATAGAAAACTCGCCGGATTGACGCGCGGGCAACGCCGCATCGTCACTGACGATCAGCTCATCGAATGCTTCGAGTCCTTTATCCGCATGGGGAATCACTTCTCGCCGGACAATCCGGACGCGCCGTTCGTCATCGACGAGCTGGAAATCAACCCGTTCGCGTTCACCGACTATCTGATGGTCCCGCTCGACGGCATGTGCAAATTCTCGCTGCCGGAAAAAGAACCGACGGCCCGGCCCGTGGCGCGCATCGGAAACCTGCTGCATCCCGAACGCATCGGCATCATCGGCGTGTCCGCCAAACGGAGGAATTTCGGGCGCACCATCCTTGAAAACATCATCGGTTCGGGATTCGACAAGGACCGGATCGTCATCCTGCGCGACGGCGAACCCGATCCTTCGGGCGTGCGCTGCGTGCCGGACCTGCGGAGCGTGGGCGAGCCGCTGGATCTGTTCATCGTGGCCGTGGGCGCGGAACACGTACCCGGCCTTGTGGACGAAGTACTGGAAACGGGCGCGGCCCGGAGCGTGATGCTCATCCCCGGCGGCCTCGGCGAAACCGAGGAAAGCAAGGAAATCGCGGCCCGCATGATCGAGCGCATACGGGAAGCCCACGGCAAGGGCGACGGCGGCCCGGTGTTCCTCGGCGCGAACTGCATGGGAGTCATTTCCCGGCCCGGCAATTATGACACGTGGTTCATCCCGGCCGAAAAACTGCAGGCCGCGCGCCGGACGTCGTGGCGGCGTACCGCCATCGTGAGCCAGAGCGGGGCATTCCTGCTCAACCGCTTCAGTCAGGCTCCGGAAATGAGCCCGGCCTACCTCATCTCTATGGGCAATCAGACCGACCTCACGCTCGGGGACATGATGCGCCACTTCATCAGCTCGGACGAGGCGGACGTCATCGCCGTCTATGCGGAAGGCTTCAAGGATCTTGACGGGCTGCGGTTCGCACAGGCCGTCCGCGAAGCCGTGCGCAACGGCAAGCAGGTCATCTTCTACAAGGCGGGGCGCACGCCCGAAGGCAAGAACGCCACCAGCGGGCACACAGCCTCTCTCGCCGGGGACTACATGGTCTGCGAGAACTGCATCCGGCAGGCGGGCGCGATCATGGCCCGCAACTTCACGGAATTTCAGGAACTCATCCTGCTGGCGGAAGCGTTCCGCAACGATGCCGTCAACGGCAAGCGCCTCGGCGCGGTCAGCGGCGCGGGATTTGAAGCCGTGGGCATGGCGGACTCCATCCAGTCGGACGAATACAGCATGTCGCTCGGCGCTTATGCCGAAAGCACCCGCAGTGCCATGCAATCCTGCATCAATGAAAAACATCTGGACAAGCTGGTGACCATCGCCAATCCACTGGACATCAACCCCGGCGCGGATGACGAAGTTCATGCGCACATGGCGGAATTGATGTTGAACGACGAGGGCATCGACGCCGTGGTCATCGGGCTTGATCCGCACTCTCCGGTGACGCATACCCTTGCGGAGACGGACGTGGAGGCCTTCCGCATGGACGCGCCCGGCGGCATCCTCGAACGGCTCTCCGCCGTACGTGAACGTTTCCGCAAACCGCTGGTCGCCGTGGTGGACGGCGGGGCGCAGTTCGAGCCCTTCCGTAATGCCCTACGGGAACGGAATATACCCGTTTTCCCCGTCTGCGACCGCGCTATTGCCACCCTCTCCTTATATATGGAAGCGAGGCTCATGGTTAAAGGGCTTGTTTAGGAGAGAAGAAGTTTGGAGGGGGGAAGGGGGACCTTTCTAAAGAAAGGTCCCCCTTCCCCCCTCCAAACCTCCCC
>NZ_JNJP01000170.1 GCF_000701705.1 Bilophila wadsworthia ATCC 49260
CCTTCCCCCTCCCCAAACCCCACCCCCATCCCCATAAAACTTTCGTCTTTATCGAATCCCTGTTGGGAGGTTTTCCTCTTCTTTGTCTTTTCTTTTTGAAGAAAAAAGAGGGTGCCTTGGACTGTTGCCTCAAGGTAAGGCTGAGGGGAGGGATTCGATAAGGATGAAAGTCTTTGGAGAAAGGGGGATGGGGTTTGGGGAAGGGGGGAAGAACCTTTCTCCAGAAAGGTTCTTCCCCCCTTCCCCAATCTTCCCTAACCCCATGATCACACTTACCACCGGAGGTTTCCATGATCCTGCTCGACAGGCCGTATGTCTCGAAGCACTTTCTCAATTATCTTGAACGAAGCGGGCAGCCCGTACTGGAAACCCCGTTTACGGCGGGACTGGCCCGCGACTACGGCCTGAACCTTGTGGACGACGCTGAGGCTGAGAAGCGCTGCCGGAACGGGGAGCGTTTGTATACGTCTTCCGAGAACGCGCTGGAATGGATTCATGCGCATCTGGGCGACATGCCTGTGGCCCGCCATATCGACGCCATGAAGGACAAGGCCGCGCTGCGCCGCCTGCTGGCCGGAATGTACCCGGATTTCTTCTTCCGCGAGATCCCGGTGGGCGAACTCGGGAAGACCGACGTGAGTGGCTGGAAAAAGCCTTTCATCCTCAAGCCGTCCGTGGGATTTTTCAGCCTCGGCGTGTACACGATCACGTCCGATGAGGATTGGACGGCGGCGGTGGCTGACATTGAACGCAACCTGCGCGAGAGCCGGGACCGCTTCCCCGAAAGCGTGGTCGACCAGTCGTCGTTCCTGGTGGAGGAATACATCATCGGGGAAGAGTTCGCCGTGGACGTGTATTTCGACGGCGAGGGCGAACCGGTCATCCTGAATATTTTCACACACCGTTTCGCGTCGTTGAGCGACGTGAGCGACCGGCTGTATTATACGGGTAAGGACGTTATCGAAGCGAACAAGGCGCGTTTTGAGGCGTTTTTCAGGAAGGTCAACGCGCTGATGGGCATCCGGGACTTTCCCGCCCACGTCGAATTGCGGGTCGAGGGCGATCGGATTTTGCCCATCGAGTTCAATGCGATGCGTTTCGCGGGCCTGTGTACGACCGATATGGCCTACTTCGCCTTTGGGATCAATACGGTGGACTGCTACCTGAATGACCGGAAGCCGGATTTCGACGCCATCCTGCGGGGCAGGGGAGGAAAGATCTACAGTATGGTCATTCTGGACAAGCCGAAATCCCTGCCGCCGTCTTCGGCCTTCGATTACGATCGGCTGGCCGCACACTTTGCGAAGGTGCTCGAACTGCGCAAGGTGGATGTGCCCGAACTGCCCGTTTTCGGATTCGCCTTCACGGAGAGCGACGCGGAACGGACTGAGGAACTGGATACCATCCTGCAATCGGATCTCACGGAATTTCTGCGGTAGTGGGGCGGGAACCTCAGAAGGGGTCGGATCCGGTTATGCGGGCGGTTGAAACGCCGTTCGCGCATGGAGGTCATGGGGGCAGGCAATAGGGCGGTTTTGTTCGAGTCTTGCGGAAGTGGGACGTTATTTTTTCCTAACTTTTTTAAAAATAAGAAAAAAAGCTTGACTTCCTCAGGAAACAGGGCATTGTGTTTTCACGCCGTGCAGAGGACTGATGGAGTCCATGCGCAGGCATCATGTCTTTCTTTTTTTACACAAGGTCTCTTTTTTTATGACTAAGTCTCTTTATGTCGGCAATCTCCCCTGGTCCGCTACCGAAGATGATGTTCGCGATCTTTTTGCCCCTTACGGCGAAGTGACTTCCGTGAAGCTCGTTTCTGATCGTGAAACCGGCCGCGCCCGCGGTTTTGGTTTTGTGGAGATGGCTAGCGAAGGCGTTCAGGCCGCTGTCGAAGCGCTGGACAACTTCAGCTTCAGCGGTCGTAATCTCAAGGTGAACGAAGCCCGCCCGCGCGAAGCTCGTCCCTCCTACTCCCGCTATTAATCGACGTTCATAATAAAGGCCCCGCATCCGAAAGGTTGCGGGGCCTTTTTTATTTGGGCGTTAGAGCCGTTCCACGTCGCAACGAGTCTTTTCCAAAGGCAATTGCCGGAAAAGACAGCGGACCGGGGATTCGGAAGTATAAATATTCTCTGGGGGAGGGATGGGCGCGAGCCTCACAGGTTTGGCGAGGGAAGGATTTTTTCAGAGAAGTTCCTCTTTCCAGAATCCTCTCCTCTTTCAAATCTCACCTGTTCCCGCCGCCGGGTGGCACCGGAAACACAACCTCCCGTTCTCCTGGGGCCTTTCGCTGTATGTCAGGACGCAAAAAAGGCCACATCATTGCGATGTGGCCTTCTTGCATTCGCTGGCGTCACCAAGGGGATTTGAACCCCTCTTAGCGACGTGAGAGGCCGCCGTCCTAACCGGATAGACGATGGTGACATTGAATCCGGTTCTGTCTCTATGCAGATTCGCTCCTTCTGTCAAGCCGTCAAAACGAACCCGTGCCAAAAAGAACGGATTTTTCGAAATTGCCGACAGGATAAACAGGGAATGCGGCGAACAGGGATTCGATAAAGTCGAAAGTCTTTGAAGGGAGAGAGGAGGGGGTACGGGGGAGGGGAGAGAGAAACTTTCTCCAGAAGGTTTCCCTCTCCCCCGATATTCCTTTCCCCTACTTCGCCTCCTCCACACGCACGGGCGTGAG
>NZ_JNJP01000171.1 GCF_000701705.1 Bilophila wadsworthia ATCC 49260
CTTAAGCTGCTGTAATTCGCCGTAGGCGAATAGCAAAAACCGCTTTGAGCGGTTACCGCGTTTCAAGCCCCCGGCTTTGCCGGGGGTTTTGACTTTTTCTTCCCTTTTCCTTTCCGCTTCTCTTTGTTGACCAAACAACCAAGCACACCCCTCAAAAGCTGTTCCTTTGCGGACATGGCAAAATCCGGGTTTTTGAGAGTATCGCTTTGTAACATTCTTTTAATACACACTCTTTTTTTGAAAAAAGGGACATATTGTAACGCCATTCCAATTTCCTGAAAAATTCTTTCCCGGCAAGCGTTTTCTTTTCAAATGGTATTCAGGCAAGTTACAGAAATGCCTTGCAGCAAGTGCTCTTTTTCACTCCATCTTTTTCCCGTTTTCCCTTGACCCAAAACGGGAGCGCCGATATAGGATCAAAGAAACCCTATTCATGTTTAGCCGCGCGGAAAGACCATGAAAAGACGCCTTTTCCTGCCTCTGCACCTGTTCATCCTGTTTGCCACGTTGCTGGCGGCAGGCTGCTGGTGCCCGCGCGCCGATGCCCATGAGCCGGAGAAAGGCGCATTCCGCCACGCTCCGACGCAATACGAAACGGTCATTCAAGACGTCTATCAGCCCTTGCTGATCCAGACGGAGGTGCGCGTCCCGCACGTCCGCGGGCACGAACTTTCCCAAAAGGACAACGACGCCCCGGTGTACGACGCCGGACAAAGCGCCGCTCCCCCCATGCTCCCGCCGCTCCTGTCCGCAGGGCTTCCGGCGGTGGTCCCCCTCCCTCTCCGTCCCTCTTGGCGGGGCCTTGTCGTATTCCCTCTGCCTCCTCCCGCGATGATCGGCTGACGGCCTTTCCGCACATGACGCCATCCGGCAATCGTGCAAAGGACACTCCCACCCTTGGCCCTTGTCGCGCCCGCGCCGCGAAACGGACAGAATCCTCTGTCCTCCCCGCGAGCGGACACCCGGAAACACGCGCCCGCCGAACGTGCTCCCCGAAAACGGGGGAGGTCTCCCCGTTCGTCCCGGCGCCCGCAGGAGGAAATCATGGAAGCTCCCAAGAAGCCGTTGTATAACTCTCTTTATTTTCAGGTTATTTGTGCCATTCTCCTTGGTATTGCCCTTGGGCATTTCTATCCCCAGACCGCTCAGGCCATGAAGCCGCTCGGTGACGGGTTCATCAAACTTATCAAGATGATCATCGCGCCGATCATTTTCTGTACCGTGGTCCTCGGCGTCGCGGGCATGGAAGACATGAAGAAGCTCGGCCGTATCGGCGGCAAAGCGCTCATCTATTTTGAAGCGGTGACGACCCTGGCCCTTATCATCGGGCTTGTGGTGGTCAACACCCTCCAGCCGGGTGGGGGAATGCACGTCGATCCCGCGTCCCTCGACACCACCGCCATCGCCAAGTACACCGCTTCGGCCCAACACAACGGCTTCATCGACTTCCTGATGAACATCATCCCCGGCACCATCGTAGGCGCGTTCGCCAATGGCGACATCCTCCAGGTGCTGCTCATTTCCCTGCTCTGCGGCGCGGCCTTTTCCGCCCTCGGCAAGCGCGTCGCCGGTATCGTCGGGCTCATCCGTCAGGCTTCCTCGGCCCTGTTCGGCATCATCAACATCATCATGAAGCTCGCCCCGCTCGGCGCGTTCGGCGCTATGGCCTTCACCGTGGGCAAGTACGGCCTCGGCACGCTCGGCTCCCTCGGCTATCTCATGGGCAGCTTCTACCTGACCTGCCTGTTGTTCGTCTTTGTCGTCCTGAACATCATCGCCCGCCTCACCGGGTTCTCGCTGGTCAAGCTGCTGCGCTACATCGCCCATGAATTGTGGCTCGTGCTCGGCACGTCCTCGTCCGAATCCGCCCTCCCGACCCTCATGGCGAAGCTCGAACACATGGGCGCGCGCAAGGACATCGTGGGCATCGTGGTCCCGTCCGGCTACTCGTTCAACCTTGACGGCACTTCCATTTATCTGACGATGGCGGCTATCTTCATCGCGCAGGCCCTCGGCATCGAACTGAGCCTCAAGGAAGAACTTACCCTGCTCGCCGTACTGCTGCTGGCCTCCAAGGGCGCGGCCGGGGTCACGGGTTCCGGATTCGTCACCCTCGCCGCTACGCTGGCGACCATCCCCACCATCCCGGTGGCCGGTATCGCCCTCATCCTCGGCGTGGACCGCTTCATGTCCGAAGCCCGCGCGCTGACCAACCTCGTCGGCAACTCCGTGGCGACCATCGTTGTCGCCAAGTGGGAAGGTGCGCTTGATATGCAACGCCTCCATGCCGAGCTTGATCAGCCCACTGTCATTGAAGAGGAACCTTTCCTGCCCGACGACGGTTTGCTCCAGCCTGTACCTGCAGACAAGTAGTTTGGGGGAACGCGGAGTGCCGGGGGGAGAGTGCAAAAAAAGGACGTTTGGGGGAGGCGCGGAGTGCCGGGGGAAGGGAAACCTTTCTGGAGAAAGGTTTCCCCTCCCTTCCCCCACACCCCCATCCCTCCTCTTCCAAAGACTGTCAAAACCCCCGGCAAAGCCGGGGGCTTGAAACGCGGTGACCGCTCAAAGCGGTTTTTGCTATTCGCCTACGGCGAATTACAGCAGCTTAAGCTGCTCCACCTTCCTGTCTTCTTTTTCCTGGTTCC
>NZ_JNJP01000172.1 GCF_000701705.1 Bilophila wadsworthia ATCC 49260
CCCTTGCGAACTCCAAAAATGGAGAAGCCACTATTCCGAAGGCAGACCTTCACCGATTTCTTGATACGCCTCCGTCTTTTCAAGCGAATTTCAAAGAATTTCGTCGTCGTGTCTTGGACAAAGCCCACAAGGACATCACGGAAAAGACATCCTTCCGGTTTGAGTGGGAACCTGTGAAGGTAGGCCGCTCGGTGGAAAAGATACGGTTCATCTTCTCCGGCGGGAAAAAAGCTCTGGCCCAAAAGGAACAGAAAAAGGCCAAAGAGGAAAAACGCCAGAGATTAACAAATCAGCGTTTCATCAGGGCTGTGGAATGTGCCAAAGCAAAAGGCGGGGACTGTCGGACAATGGACAACGTGCGCATAGTCTGCAAGCTCTGCCGGGAAAAAGGAATCTGCGAATCTCTCAGTTCTACACGCCCCCATGTCGTCAAACAGGGATCGCTGTTGTCTTAACCTTCCCACCGATAAAAGATTGCCTTAAATATACTTTAGTGATAGCTAGATAGCTGAAAAATAGCAGGCGTCCCCCAGTACAGACGCAGGTACATCCGGGGGAAGGCCGGAGGGGTTGGCTCTCCGGCCTTTTTCATTTCACCAGACGGATAGCGTCTCTTTTGCCTACCGTCCAATTTGACTCTGTTCTCATCCCCTCTGGCAACACAATGAAACGTCCTTTCTCATCTTCATACAGACTCAGCCCCCACGTCTTTGACTCCAGCTTGGTCAGAGTGGCTTCTTCATCTTGGATTGCAGTTTTCAGCTTTTCGTGCTCTTCTTGGAGCTTGCTCCCGTAGACATTCAGCCCGGCATATATCCCTCCGGCAATGAGAGCACCAAAGCAGAACACGTATACAGCCGCTGAAAACCTCTCTGAGCGTATTTTCTGCACGGCCTGCTCAACGGCAAGGGGAAGAGCTGAAAACGTCTCCTGAGCCTCTTTTTGAAGCTCTACGGCGTGCTTCTGCAAGTCTTCAGCCTGAGCCATCAGGACATACAGCTTTTCCTCATCGGTCATAGGCTCCACCCTCCATCGCGCTCCTGTGCTCGTTCTCGTTGTCTCCGCTCTTCACGCTCCTTGTTGATTTTGGCAATCCTTGTTTCAGCCTGCTGTTCCTGCTTCACACGGTCTTCAGGCGTGGCCTTGTCCCACTTTGCCAATTCCCACTTGGCGCTCGTAACCATTTCGCCATACCCTTTATCTACATAAGAATGTAAAAACAATGAATTAACACGTTCTCTTTCCTTCTGTTGGGCCTTTCGCTCTCTTTCTTTCTGTGCCTCATGTTGTAGCCTTTGCCGTTCTTTCTCCTCTCGCTCAGCCGTTTCTTTAGCAAACCAGTTTCGTGCGGCATTGACGCCACGTTGCTGTCGCTCCAGCACGGCAAGTTCCTTTTGTTCTTCCTTCGCGAGTTCTGAGACTCCGCGGTTCAAATCGCCGCGTTCAGTCTGGATGCCTCGACGTTCCATAGCCGTGGCTATCGGCCCTAGATGACTAGTGGGTAAACGGCCTATCCCCTGAGCCTCCAGACTTCGATGGTCTATGCGGGTATCATGACCAGCCCATTCTAGAGCTCGGTTTACAAGGTTGGCCCAAGCCTGACGCATATACTCTACTTCTTTGCCGCTAGTCTTGGGGCTATCCAATATCCGCGTTTTTTCACCCAATATACCATCGGCATAGGTACGTGTCGTCGTCAAAATATGTGCATGATGATTCCTTTGGTCACTTATGCGGCTTGGTTCATGGATACATACATCAGCAACAACACCATAGCGATCTACAAGCATACGAGCAAAAGTACATGCAAGGTCTTTTCTTTGTTCTGCTGTCAATTCTGAGGGTAAGGCAAGTTCCCACTCTCGCGCCACTTTTGCATCTTTTCGTTTCTCTGCCTCTTCTGCTCTATTCCAAAGATCGGAACGATCTATTTGGCTTCCATCTGGTGTGATTATCTCTTTGTACCCGACACCTTGTTTTTTTTCATAATCGTATACTTCACCTGTACGTCTATCGGTTATCGACTCTCCAGAACGATATGCCGCTGACGCTGTCGCGCTACGCCCTGACGCTCTACTGACAGCCTTTGCTTGGCAATGGAAGATCGCCATATCCTTTCCTTATCCCTCGGAGAGCGCACAGGCATTGCTTGCAATGCTAATGTGCGCACTTCTGTATATTTTCAGACTTGATTACTGGCTATCATTTTGCTAATAATCCGTCAATATAGGAGGCTTCTATGTCCGAACAAACATTGACAACTGAACAAAAAAGAGCCCAGCGTATTGCTCAACTTCGGGCAAGACTCCAAAAAGAGGAAGCCAAACAAGCGGAAGTTCATCGCAAAAAACGGGACGGCCAACTTTTTTCTTGGGGTATCATGGTCGAGGAGATTTTCAAAAGCGCTGATGAAGCAGGCAGACAACGCCTCATAGATTCCGCAAAAAGACATCTCAAAGAGAAGAATCTACAGAGGGCTCTAGAGGGATTTACTCGTCTGAGCGGCGGGGG
>NZ_JNJP01000173.1 GCF_000701705.1 Bilophila wadsworthia ATCC 49260
GACATGAGCGCGGCCTGACCGCCCACCGTACCCGCAGTGGTGCCGCCGCCCTGCATGAGCAGGATTTCTCCTGCCGTGTACGCTCCCGGCGTCGTCAATGCGGAAACCGTACCCGGAAGGGCCGCCCCCATAAAGCCGGACAAACCGGAAGTGAATGAATCAGGGAGAAAGCTGGACAGGTTGGAAAGCGGAACGTTGCTAAGCAACCCGCCAGCCCCCCCGCCCGAGCCCCCCGCCGCATACGCCACCCCGCCCGTGCCGAGCATCCCCGACACAACGCCCGCAATCTGAACCGTGATGGGCCGGGTGATGGCCATATGCATCAAATCGGCAAGGAAGGATGCGAACACGGAACGGAACGACGACAGGGACACTTTGCCCGTCTCGATCATCTGCTCCCATGCCGATTTCCAGCCGGAATCCATGCCTGAATAAAGGCCGCTAAAAGCCTCTTCCGCCCCCTTCGCCGCGTCGGTCGCATCGGCCCGGTACTGGAGGAACGCCCGTTGCGCGCCGTCCGCCCATTCGCGGGAGGCTTGAAGCTCTTTCAGCTCACGCCACTGATTGATGTACTCCTGTGGAATCTCAAGCCGCTCAAGTTCCTTGACCTGTGCTGCGATAGCCTCGGACTGGTACTTGAGAGAAAGCCCGTACTGTCCCGTCAGTTCCTCAAGTTCTTTGTAAAAATCGTATTTGTCCTTGGCCAGATCGGCGAGGCGCTTTTCCTCTTTTTCCTGCGCCTGACGCAGATCAAGATCGCGCTTGAGCCCGGCTTCGATGAGCCGCTGATTCTTGAGCTGATTGACCTGCTCGGTGCTGACGCCTTTCTTGCGAGCATAGTCCGCAGCCTGCTTGCCGATCTGCTTAAGCGTCGTCTCGTATTCGGCTGCAATTTTCGCCTGCTCGCGCGTGAAGATCTCGCCGGGCTTGGTGGCGAGCTGTGCTTGCAGCGAGCGGATGGACGCCTCGGTCTTGCCAAGTTCGGCGTTATAGGCATCGAGATTGCGCTGCGCCTGTTCGAGGCCGTTATCCTTCTTTTTGCCCTTATCGAGAATCCCCTTGATCTTTGACTCGGTATCATTGAGCAGGCCATTAAGTATCTGCCCCTGCCGATTACGCTGCTCGTCGGTCAAAAGGAGTGACCCTAGCTGATTGAGCTGATCCTGATATTCCTTTTTCTGCGCGCGCAGCGTCTCAAGGCGTCCGGAATCTGTTTTTGTAAATGCCGCTTCATATTTTTGGATCGCGGCCTGCGTTGCGTTATCCCGCTGTTCCTTCCAGTCTGTTTTTTGACCGTGAGGTGAAACTTCGGAAAGGGATATACCGTAAGCCCCCACAAACTTACGGAGCCAGCTCTGGACATTGAAGAGATTCTCCATTCCCTGAATAGAAATATCCAGCTTAATGCCAAGGGCCGCCGTCGCGCGGGCATCACTCAGCGCGTCCTTGAATTCACCGGTGTCCTTTCCGGCTGCCCGTGCCTCAAGCTCGATATTTTTTAAGGCGTCTTCAAATCCTTTGAAATCACCTGTTTTCGATGCCTCAGCTTTCAGACGGTCAATAGCGTCAACGAATTTGTTTGCGGAAAGGCTGGCAAAATTCCATCCCGCAAAAGCAGATTCGTTTTCCGACGACATGCTGTCAAGCACGGACTGACGGGCGTTTTGCAGTGCTTCAAGCTGATTCCGGGCGGCCTCGGCCCGCGCGCCGAGACTATCTGCGGAGTCCTCTGTGCTATCCGCAAGCTCTTTATTGATCCTGACGGAAAGTTCCTGAGCACTGTTCAGATCACGCTGGGCCTGTGTGGCGACGTCGGCCTGTTCGGCGTAGTAGTAGACGCCTGCGGCTGCCGCGCCTATAGCTGCGAGCGTCAGCGTCCACGGATTTGCAAGCAATGGCAGAAGAACCTTAAACGATGCAGCAAGCCCCAGAACGGCGTCGGCTGCTTTGGGTGCGAGCGCGACAATTCCAGCAAGCCCGGCACCAACGGCCAGAGCCTTAAAAATATCCTTGTATTTTGCCAGAGTATCAAAAGCCGTCTGCAAGCCGCCGACCGCCCCGCGCACGGCATTGATGCCAGCAACGGCGGCGTCGGAGTCGACAATGGAGCTTTTTAAAAGCGTCCATTCGGTCGAAAGGCGGTTGAGCGCCCCTTGCAGCCCCTGCGACGCGGCTTCGGCGGCGGCCCCGAAATCTTCCCGCATGACCTTTGCCAGCTTCGGCAAAAGGTCTTCGGCGGTGAGCTTGCCGTCCGCCATAAACTTATCCAGTTCCGCCGTGGTCATGTTCATGGCCTTAGCCGCGAGCTGGAACGCGCCGGGGAGACGTTCGCCGAGCTGTCCCCGCAATTCTTCCGCCTGCACCTTGCCCTTGCTGATCATCTGCCCAAGGGCGAGAAAAGCCCCCTGCATATCGTCTTGCGAAAGGGCAAGGGCGGCACCGGCGGATGC
>NZ_JNJP01000174.1 GCF_000701705.1 Bilophila wadsworthia ATCC 49260
CGCGCGGCTCATAGGGGTGCTGGACCAGTCCGTCAAAGGTGGTGCCGTCGCCCGTGAAGCCTTCGCCGGGAAGCATGTTTGCCGTGGAGCGCAGCCTATGAGGCCGGATCTTCAACATGGCGTTGCCGGTGCGGCTCCCGCGCTCCAAAAGTTCCAGCGGTATCTTTTTGGCTATCCGCCTGATCGCGTCGATCGACGGAATGGAAGCCGGATTCTTCGCAAACGGCTTTAAAGCTGGCAAGCTTTTGTGTTTCGTGATCTTTTCGGGATTGAGAAAGTGCAGAAAGCGCAATCCGCCCTCGGGCATTCCAAGCCCGACCCACCGGACGACAATCTCAAATTCCCGGCGCGCCTGATTTATGGAAGGCGCTTGCGGTCTTTTCCAGATCAGCCGGAATATCTCGAACCACTCCGGAATGTTTGTATTCTTCTTCGGATCGGCAGGAACCAACCCAAGAATCCCCCTGTTTTCATACGTCGCGTACCAGTCAAACAATCTGGAGCGGGAAATGCCTCTTGCATCGCCTCGCCGGGCGTTGGCGATGCGGGCCGCTTCCATGAGATTTCGCGGCAACGTGCTGTTCCGGTAGGCTTCCACCAGCAGAAGGATCGCCGCCCGGCGGGACTTGCCTACCGTCTCGAAATTGCACACGGCGTCGATGAGTGCCTTGCGGGCAAGCGCCACATCACGTTCCCGCGCGGTGAGGTGAGAAAGGGAAACGGTGGGGGACTCAACCACGGCGGGCGTGGCGGGTTCAAGGACGACGGGGAGGTTTTCCCGTTCCTCGGCGGAAACGGCCAGCGCGATCGTTTCGCGCACGTCGGCGGGGAGCTTGATGGTGGGATACTCGAAGCCGCCGCCTTGACCGGAACGGAGGCGACGGTCCCAGTTATCACGCTTACCGATAAGCCGAACACCTTGCTCAGTCTTACCGAGCAGAGGTGCCAACTCCTGCGCCGTGTATGCTTCCTTAATCCCGCTCATAGCCTCACCTCATAAATTTGCCCCGGATTATGCCGCTCCGGGGGAGCGTCCCGCGTGGAGGCTTCGCGGTATTCGCCGTTGTGCAGGTTTCGCCGCCCGCCGCATGGCGTAGCGGGCGGCCTACACGGGCGCGGTAGTGACCGTGGCGCTCTGGGCGCTCTGCGGCCCCGGTTTGTAAGGTTCCGCCTTCTCGGTTAGACTGGGCACATCAAAATCAACCATCTAACTCCCGGACCGTCCGGGAATGCCGAGGAGGCGGAAATGTCTATACAGAAGTACATGGCTCACTTTGAGCAGCTGAGAGAAGAAATAGAAGAACAGCTCTCAGAAGATGATATTTCTAGATTAAGCAATTCGTTAAAGACATCTGGAAAAACGGCTTGGGACACATGGCTAGACGAGCATTCAAAAGAAATCTCTTTGTTTCTTATACAAACCCCCAGTGAAAGAAAAAAGAAAGCCATATGGAAAACTGAAAAAGACAAACTGCTTGGATTACTTGGAGCACTTGTATTTTGCCGTAGAGCTTGCATATTCGCTCGTTCAGCCGAACAACTTAGCTATGATATAGACTGCTCAAGTTATCGGTCTGCCTTATCTACAGCCGCAACAGAGGCATGGGGCCTCTCTTCATCGCTTGCTATTTATTGGCCGTTTTCAGGCGAAACCCCTTGGGGTGAGGAGCAGGAATTTTTTCCTTATTCAGGAACTCAGAGGCTTCCTCGGATACCTGATGATTATTTTTTTGATAAGTAGAATGGGGGCATTCTAGTTGCGCATCCATGCTTTTTACATCAAGAACCAAAACAAGAACCCTGATGGCCTCAACCGTAGTTAATCCTTCAAGACAGGCGAGAATATTCCTAACGGCCTTTTGCTCTGCCAATAGAGCTTCTCGCCTGTCTTGCGGTAGAGAAGCCTTTGTACTGTTCATAATCCAATCGTATTTGTCCTGAGCATTCGTTGTCTCTGTCTGCTGATAGGTACCGTTTTTCTCTAGAGTCATACCGTTTCTCCTTACTTCTTGTTCCTCTTCGGCAAATACCGAAGATGCTTTCTTCCGGGATTGGCCTTCAAAAGGGCTGCAATTCCTTTGATGCACTGATCACAGATGTACCTTGTGCGGTCTTTGTTCTCGATAAGAGCTTTACAACTCTCTTCCTCTTCCTTGACGCCACAGAAGCTACAGACGGGGCTGGTGGGCTTCATTTTGTCTTCCCCCTCCTCGGGTGGTAGACGCTATCAACGCAGCAGTACGGTCCATTGGTGCTCCACAACGGGACAAACTCCACCTTGGATTGCAAGCCTCCCTCTATCGCCCGTTCGTTGACTGCGGAAACCAGCACCGTTACGGCCTGTTCCCATTCAAGGTGAGCTACCTCGGCAAGTACGGTGCTGCGGATTTGCCGATGGGATCGGGATTGTTCGTTCATGCCGCTGCCTCCTTTCTGGGATCATGGAGAAGGTTTTCAGGCACCCCGATTTTGCGGAGCGCGTCCAGCACGGC
>NZ_JNJP01000175.1 GCF_000701705.1 Bilophila wadsworthia ATCC 49260
CGCGCGGCTCATAGGGGTGCTGGACCAGTCCGTCAAAGGTGGTGCCGTCGCCCGTGAAGCCTTCGCCGGGAAGCATGTTTGCCGTGGAGCGCAGCTTGTGGGACCGTATCTTCAACATGGCGTTGCCGGTACGGCACCCGCGCTCCAAAAGCTCCAGCGGCATCTTTTTGGCTATCCGCCTGATCGCGTCGATCGACGGAATGGAAGCCGGGTTCTTCGCAAACGGCTTTAAGGCTGGCAAGCTTTTATGTTTCGTGATCCTTTCGGGATCGAGAAAGTGCAGAAAACACAATCCGCCCTCAGGCATCCCCAGCCCAACCCACCGGACGACAATCTCAAATTCCCGGCGCGCCTGATTCAGGGAAGGCGCTTGCGGTCTTTTCCAGATCAGCCGGAATATCTCGAACCACTCCGGAATACTTGTATCTTTCTTCGGATCGGCGGGAACCAGCCCGAGAATGCCCCGGTCTTCATATGTCGCGTACCAGTTGTACAGCGCACGGGTTGAGATGCCTCGCGAAGCGCCGCGCCGGGCGTTGGCGATGCGGGCCGCTTCCATGAGATTTCGCGGCAACGTGCCGTTCCGGTAGGCTTCCACCAGCAGAAGGATCGCCGCCCGGCGGGACTTGCCCACCGTCTCAAAATTGCACACGGCGTCGATGAGTGCCTTGCGGGCAAGCGCCACATCACGTTCCCGCGCGGTGAGGTGAGAAAGAGAAACGGTAGGGGACTCAACCACGGCGGGCGTGGCGGGCTCAAGGACGACCGGGAGGCTTTCCCGTTCCTCGGCGGAAACGGCCAGCGCGATCGCTTCGCGTACGTCGGCGGGGAGCTTGATGGTGGGATATTCGAAGTCGTCGCTTCGACCGGAACGGAGGCGACGGTCCCAATTATCGCGCTTGCCAATAAACCGGATGCCTCGTTCAGTCTTACCGAGCAAAGGTGCCAGTTCCTGTGCCGTGTATGCTTCCTTGATCCTATTCATAGCCTCACCTCATAAATTCGTCCCGGATTATGCCGCTCCGGGGGAGCGTCCCGCGTGAGGCTTCGCGGTATTCGCCGTTGTGCAGGTTTCGCCGCCCGCCGCATGGCGTAGCGGGCGGCCTACACGGGCGCGGTAGTGACCGTGGCGCTCTAGGCGCTCTGCGGTCCCGGTTTGTAAGGTTCCGCCTTCTCGGTTAGACTGGGCACATCAGAATCAACCATCTAACTCCCGGACCGTCCGGGAATGCCGAGGAGGCGGAAATGCTTGTAAACCATTATTTTGAAGAGATTTTTATCGTCAACGAGACAACCCGTGAAATCCATGCGGCCAGCAAGCTGACACCTTCGTGTAATATCGTGCTGGGAAAGAAAGATGTTATCCCTGCCAAGGATGCAAAGGAGGTCCTTGCAGACATGTTGGTGCGCAATCCGGGGTTGGATTTTTGCGGTCATTGCTTCCCAGATCTAAGTAAAAGGTAACCGCATCGAGGAGCGCGCGGGTAGGCAAGAGGGATTTTTCCGCGATAGCGAGAATCGCTAAGGCCCTTGCCTCCTCGGCGCTCAGATCCTCATCATTAAGATGCAGACGGATATCGTGGGCGATTCGGTTGATTCCGAAGGTAAGAGCAAGGTGTGCATAGGGAGCGCCTGTCTCATCGCCGAGCAGCCTTCCGTATGCCTCCCGCGCCTCTTCCATAATGGCGTACCGGTTCTTGTCGCGTTCTGTGGGTGTCATGCCTTTTCTCCTTATTTTTTGCTCCTCTTCGGCAAATACCGAAGATGCTTTCTTCCGGGATTGGCTTTCAAAAGGGCCGTGACTCCTTTGACGCACTGATCACAGATGAAGGTCTTGCCGTTTTCCGCATGAAGGAGGATGTCGCAATCCTCTTCCTTGGCGTCACAGAAGCTACAGACGGGTCTGGTGAGCTTCATACCGCCCTACCTCTTCGGGATGTAGGTACTGTCCATGCAGCAGTACGGCCCCTTGGTGCTCCACAACGGGACAAACTCCACCTTAGCTTGGAATCCTCCCTCCACCGCCCGTTCGTTGACTGCGGAAACCAGCACCGTTACAGCCTGTTCCCATTCAAGGTGAGCTACCTCGGCAAGTACGGCGCTGCGGATTTGTCGGTAGGATCGGGATTGTTCGTTCATGCCGCTGCCTCCTTTCTGGGATCATGGAGAAGGTTTTCAGGCACCCCGATTTTGCGGAGCGCGTCCAGCACGGC
>NZ_JNJP01000176.1 GCF_000701705.1 Bilophila wadsworthia ATCC 49260
GGCGGGCAGCTTGAACAGTACGCCAAGGAACTGTGCGCCGAGGTCTGGGACGACGAGAAGCAGGGATGGGAAAACCCGGCGAACAAGCCGAACCATTTCTGGGACTGCGAGGTCATGCAGCGGGCGTTCGCGTTCATCCTGAACGTCCGGCATCGCCGCAGACCGGACGAGGAAGCGAAAAAGCCCGCCCGTCCCCCGCGCCCGTCCGAACGCGGCGGGGGCGGCATCGGTTCGCGCCTGGCGAACCTGCGGAGGTCGTGATGGCGCTATACGACTTGTCGGATCGCCTCAACTGGCAACAGGCTTGCGAAATCCTCGGGTGCAGCAAGACGCATCTCTACAGGCTGGTGAGGGAGGGAAAGGTTCCCATATACGGAACAGGAAAACGGTATCGGTGGTTTTCCCGTGAAAATTTGGAACATATTCTTGCAAAAGGATTTTCCGAACGAATAACCTTGACAAAATAACCAAAATGGTTAGTATAAAACATGGAAAAGAACAAGCCCCATTGCCCGTTGCAGCGTGTGAAAGAGTTGATCTCAGAAGGCCGTTTCAACATGACCAAAACGGCGACCGCCAGTGCCGCCGCTCTTGACTTCACCGAAGAAGCGGTGATGCAGGAACTCCTCGCGTTGAATCGAGGAGAATTTTATAAAAGCATGACAACATACAATAATCATAAGGTATGGCAGGACGTGTACAGACATGCCTCGGCAGTGGGGATGCTCTATGTCAAGCTGACCGTTATTGAAGATGTTTTGCTGGTATCTTTTAAGGAGTTGAAGAATGATTTGTCCTGAATGTGGGAGCGCGGATGTGCGCCACGAAGTACGGGAAGAGCAATACACATACAAAGGGCAGACGACCTCATTTCTTGTGGAAGGCGAATACTGCCAGGATTGCGGAGAGGCGGTGCTGTCGCGTGAGGAATCGCAGAGGTTGAACAAGGAGATGTTGGCCTTCAACGCTTCTGTGAATGCCAGCCAGTTCAATCCTGAACGTATCCAAAGCGTGCGAAAGAAGCTCGGCCTCGACCAAAAGGAGGCCGCAGCTATGTTTGGTGGGGGAGTCAATGCCTTTTCACGTTATGAGCGCGGCAAAATAGCCCCTCCGAAATCTTTGGAAGTCCTGTTTGAGATGATCGAAAAAAGGCCGGAACTGGGGGAATTCGCCAAGGAGTGTGCCGCAAATGTTGACAGAAGGAAGGGAGGAACTCCAGGGCAGGAAATGCAACGGAGCTGTGCCGTTCGATGAGGGGATGGCGGCGATGTACCGAGCCCATCCCAACATGGCGACGGAAATGCTGGATGAGTGTATTGAGATGGGAGATCGGGAAGCTCTTTGGCTGACATTTCGTCACCTTGTTCAGGCTTCTCTTTTTTGCGGAAGTAAAAATAGTGGATTCCAAAGGGCGGATGAGTAAGTAGCTATCTAATAAAGAGAGCAGGTTCCGCTTTGAAGGAGGCACCATGAAATACTTACCCATCGTTATCGGCATAGCTGCTTGTTTGGCAGTGGGGGAGTTATCGAGCCTGTTGCAAAGCGATGCTCTTCAGTCATGGTATCCGCAGTTGGACAAATCGGTTCTTACGCCCCCCGGTGTGGTCTTCGCGGTTGTGTGGGTTCTGCTGTATATTCTGATGGGCGTTTCCATCGGGCTCGTATGGAAGAAGCGCAAGGCTCCTGATTATAAGATGGTCACCGGCCTTTTTGTGGGCCAGCTCGTGCTGAATTTTTTTTGGAGCGTCGTCTTTTTCTTTTTCCACAGCCCGTGGGCCGGCATGATGGTGATAACGGGTCTTCTCGCACTGCTGTTGTATTACGCATGGCGCGCCTATCCTCATAACAAGGTCAGTTCGTATTTGTTTTTTCCCTATATCCTATGGGTAGCCTTCGCTTGGTACCTGAATTTTCATGTCGCCCTGCATAACTAAAACATTTTTTGCCTCGTTCTCTTCGCCCGGCCCCGCGCCGGGCTTTTTTTCGTTTTTTTGAAAATTTTTTGTGCCCACATTCCCCATATTCCCCACAGTGCCAGACTTGCACATTTTTTCGTGCTATGTGTAGCACACTATGAGCACCATCTGGACACGTGAAGAACTCCTCGATCTGATCGCCTGTTGGAAGGCCGCGTACAAGGCGGCGTCCACGGGCAAGTCGTACA
>NZ_JNJP01000177.1 GCF_000701705.1 Bilophila wadsworthia ATCC 49260
TCGTCAAGGTACGAGTCGGGCGAAGCGTAAGGAAACGCCGCCATATCGAAAAAGACGGCGATTACGGCGGCCAGCATACCGAGCGAGAGCTTGTAACGGACGATCGGGAACTGTTCAGGCGAGCAGAAAGCCACAAGGCCGGTCACAAAAAGCGCCAGAACGGCGAAAAAGAAGAACTGAAAACGCGGATTGAGCAGTCTGATAAAGAGCTTCATCGGGAATCCCCCTGCGGGTTTGCGGGATTCCAGAAAGAGGAATCCCCGGACTGCTACAAAGTAGCAGCGACGGGGATTCAGGCTAGTTGACGGATGTCAGCGGGGGTTAATAGCCTTCGGCACAAAGAAGATAAGTTCCTGCTTCTAGAGATAATAGTGCTGAAAATTTCATATGTTGTTTTTTTATGTCAGCTTCTTCTTTCTTTCCATTGATAATTTCATTGTTTTCAAGAGATAGACGTTTGACGAAGTTTTCTCTGATTTCACTATATTCTGAATCAAGATAGTTTTTTATTGCTATAGCGCCAAGCATATCAACCGCTGTCTTTGACTCATCCATCCATTTTAATACAGCTAGTTCTTTAGGTATTTTTTTGTCAAAAGTTATAACTATAATAATATCTTCTACTTCTCCAGAAGGTTTTCCTCTCCATATGAGTGAAAATGTATGTGAAAATTCATACGATCTTGATATAAAATTTTCCTCATTAACTTCATCTGTCTTTGTGAGAGTCCATGAATCATCCATCTTGGCCATCATGGGCAACACTTCATTCATCTTATCTTCAGTTAATTTACCTAGTTGCGATTTGGCATGACACAGGGAGCAGAACACGAAAATCAGTAAAATAGACAAGTAGGGCCGGAAATAGCGCATAATCCCCATCCTCACCATAACCGCGCCTGTTCCACCCCCTGACCAAACAGCGGCGCGTTTGCCGTCTGGCATGGCACTCGTTTGAGGATACGCCAGACTTGCCTATCAGACAACTGATAGCGCCGGGCCAGCTTTTCGACTATTTCCCGCTCGGTTATGCCCTGCTTTGCCAGAGCGTTGCGAAACGCTATTAACTCGGCGTCGCGGGCGTCCATGATCGTCGAACGGCAGTTAGGTATATACAGCGACACCCCTCCATATTCACGGCAAAGGGCTGTTGCGATTTCCTTGCCGATGGTTTCGCACAGACGGCGATAGCGGGCTTCGCCGATCGCGGACGCGCGCAGGGGAACCGGGATCGTAGTGCCTCCAAGCTTTTCCACCAGATACGACACGGCGGGCAAGCCGAGCCTGTCCGCCATATCGCGCAGGGAAGCGGGAAGCGTCTCAAGCGCCAGCATTGCCGTTTTCCTGCGCCCGCTGGTGCTTGACCAGAGCCGTGATCACGCCGCCGAGCTGTTCGCCGTCAAGCCAAGAAAGCCCCACGCCGTACATACGTTTGGCGATCGCCTCGACGTATGCCCACGGCTTTTTGGTTTCAAGGCGAAGCGCATTGATTTTCTTGAGCAGTTCCGCAAATTCCGGGCGAACCTTCGGGGCCTTTGGGAGGCTCCCTTTCCATCCGCGCTTGCGCAGGGCGGCGATAACCGCAACAAGCTGGCGATCCGTGCAGGATGCAGCCGAGATTTTGCCTGTCAAATTGAACAGCATGGCGCGATAGGTATCTTCATCAAGCCCAAGGTCTTTCTGTGCGATATGTATCTTTGCCATAAGCGACTTGCGCGATTCCATTCAGCACCTCACAAGGTTGTCGACAGGGTGAAGCTCAACGCCGCCGTACACCATGACGGCGACATACCAACGCCCATCGGCGGCCCGGATGGGCGCGCTGGCGACGTAACCCGTCCAGACGGGCGACGCGCCCGGTACGCCGCGCGGCACTTTGACGCGGGTCTTTACAGGAAGATCCGGCACGGTCACGGGCGTGATCTCGCCGCCCG
>NZ_JNJP01000178.1 GCF_000701705.1 Bilophila wadsworthia ATCC 49260
GGCCTCTGGTTCTTTGACAAGTGAAGAGCGAGTTGGGAATAAGAAACTTTGAGTTTTAGCCCATAGAGATATGGGCAAGCTAGTTGTTTTCAATCAACTGGAGAGTTTGATTCTGGCTCAGATTGAACGCTGGCGGCGTGCTTAACACATGCAAGTCGAACGTGAAAGTCCTTCGGGGCGAGTAAAGTGGCGCACGGGTGAGTAACGCGTGGATAATCTACCCTTAAGATGGGGATAACGGCTGGAAACGGTCGCTAATACCGAATACGCTCCCGATTTTATCATTGGGGGGAAAGATGGCCTCTGCTTGCAAGCTATCGCTTAAGGATGAGTCCGCGTCCCATTAGCTAGTTGGCGGGGTAACGGCCCACCAAGGCAACGATGGGTAGCCGGTCTGAGAGGATGACCGGCCACACTGGAACTGGAACACGGTCCAGACTCCTACGGGAGGCAGCAGTGGGGAATATTGCGCAATGGGCGAAAGCCTGACGCAGCGACGCCGCGTGAGGGATGAAGGTTCTCGGATCGTAAACCTCTGTCAGGGGGGAAGAAACCCCCTCGTGTGAATAATGCGAGGGCTTGACGGTACCCCCAAAGGAAGCACCGGCTAACTCCGTGCCAGCAGCCGCGGTAATACGGAGGGTGCAAGCGTTAATCGGAATCACTGGGCGTAAAGCGCACGTAGGCGGCTTGGTAAGTCAGGGGTGAAATCCCACAGCCCAACTGTGGAACTGCCTTTGATACTGCCAGGCTTGAGTACCGGAGAGGGTGGCGGAATTCCAGGTGTAGGAGTGAAATCCGTAGATATCTGGAGGAACACCGGTGGCGAAGGCGGCCACCTGGACGGTAACTGACGCTGAGGTGCGAAAGCGTGGGTAGCAAACAGGATTAGATACCCTGGTAGTCCACGCTGTAAACGATGGGTGCTGGGTGCTGGGATGTATGTCTCGGTGCCGTAGCTAACGCGATAAGCACCCCGCCTGGGGAGTACGGTCGCAAGGCTGAAACTCAAAGAAATTGACGGGGGCCCGCACAAGCGGTGGAGTATGTGGTTTAATTCGATGCAACGCGAAGAACCTTACCCAGGCTTGACATCTAGGGAACCCTTCGGAAATGAAGGGGTGCCCTTCGGGGAGCCCTAAGACAGGTGCTGCATGGCTGTCGTCAGCTCGTGCCGTGAGGTGTTGGGTTAAGTCCCGCAACGAGCGCAACCCCTATCTTCAGTTGCCAGCAGGTAAGGCTGGGCACTCTGGAGAGACCGCCCCGGTCAACGGGGAGGAAGGTGGGGACGACGTCAAGTCATCATGGCCCTTACGCCTGGGGCTACACACGTACTACAATGGCGCGCACAAAGGGTAGCGAGACCGCGAGGTGGAGCCAATCCCAAAAAACGCGTCCCAGTCCGGATTGGAGTCTGCAACTCGACTCCATGAAGTCGGAATCGCTAGTAATTCGAGATCAGCATGCTCGGGTGAATGCGTTCCCGGGCCTTGTACACACCGCCCGTCACACCACGAAAGTCGGTTTTACCCGAAGCCGGTGAGCTAACTCGCAAGAGGAGCAGCCGTCTACGGTAGGGCCGATGATTGGGGTGAAGTCGTAACAAGGTAGCCGTAGGGGAACCTGCGGCTGGATCACCTCCTTTATAGGAAAAATTCCCAACTCGCTCTTCACTTGCAAGGAACAAGGGCTTAACGCCATGCTCTTTGAGAAGAAAACGTCAGGGGCCTGTAGCTCAGGTGGCTAGAGCGCACGCCTGATAAGCGTGAGGTCGAAAGTTCAAGTCTTTCCAGGCCCACCACTTATCAGGGGG
>NZ_JNJP01000179.1 GCF_000701705.1 Bilophila wadsworthia ATCC 49260
CGGAACCGTTTTGACTGCCACGTGGGCTTGTCCAGCGTCCGGGCAAGCACGGAATCGTAATGCAGGATCGTGCCCACATAGACCACATCCATGCTTCCGTCGGCGGCTCCAAGATTCAAGACGGTCTTTTGCAACCAGTCTTGCAACTTGTCGCGCTGCTCGGGCTTGGCCACGTTCTCGTCGTTTTCCAGATCGTCCAGAATCACAAGATCCGGGCGGTACGGGCCATGACGCAGGCCGCGCATACGCTTGCCCGCGCCGAGGGCTTGGAGCTTCACGTTTTGGGCGGTCAAAATGGTGCCGACGTTCCATACGCGCCCGCGCCCGGTTTCTGTGGGAAAGTCCATAGCAAGGCGCGGGTTGCCGTCCAGCTCCGCCTTGACCGCCTCCAAGAGAATCGCGGCCTGTTCCAGCGCGTCGGCAATGATCAGGATGTAGCGTTTACGCCCGGTAAGAACGCACCACAGCACGAAAAACAGGGAGATAAATGTGCTTTTCGCTTCGCCGCGCGGAGCGGCAAGGGCGATGTGCTGGCCTTCGCGGGCTTCGGCCATGCGCGGCAAGGCGGCGTCAAGCCATGTATGCAACGTGCTGTCGCCGGGGATCGTGCAGTAGTGCGGGAAGTACGTGCGCCGGAAAAAGATAAAGTCGGCAAGCGCCTGTTCCCGGCGCTTGGTGGAAGCCTTGGGATCGGACGGGAAGCCCTCGCAATCAGCTTCGATCTGTTGTTGCAGGGCGGCGGCAATGTCGGCAAGCGCGTACCGGAACTGTTTAGCGGAAAGTTTTTTCATTTTCCGTACTCCTTCTCAACCAGATCGCCGAATGGCTCCAGCACCTCTAAAAGTGCTGAAGCGTGTTGCGGAAAATGTTTGATTGTAAAATCAGCAAGCATTCTAATAAGATTAGTGGATGTGCTCAGCTCGTCTATTCCCGGTAAAATGCGCTTGCTTGCGGCAATGGTTTTTGCAAAAGAGTCGGCAAGGGAAGACAGCGCTTCCACCTTTTCGGCGGGCGGCATGTCTTCATCCTTACCGATCCGCTCCATCAATGTGCGGTGCTGCAACACGTAGTCATTGAGCATCTGGCGGGCCACGGCTTCCATGCCCTCGCCCGCCAGACTTGACGCCGCCTTGACCTTGTCCCAATCGTCATCTTCGGCTTTTTGCGCGTCGGTCTTCCAGCGCCGGGCCGTACCGATGGAAATACCGACAAGGGCGGCGGCCTCCTCAAGGGACAGCGCCTTATAGCAGTATGCCGAGCGCAGGGCCATGCGTTTGCTTTTCGGATGGGCCATTACGCGCGCACCCCAAGAATAAGTTGAGCATAGACAAGGGCCACGGCGACGACGGCCCCGGAAAGCCCGCCGGAAACTACGCTGTTCGTGGCGGCATGTTCCTGCCCATTTTCAACCGTGGCCGCCAGCGCATCAACCTTCTTTTCAATGCGGGCCAGTGCCTGCAACACCTCGTTATCATGCTTGCTTTCCATGACTTCCCCCTGAGCGTACCGAGTCAGCGACGCGATCAAGCTTGTCGTCAACCCGTTCCAGGCCCGCAAGGATCTGTCCGGTACGTTCCCGGCAATCCTCGCGCGGCACATAGTTCTTGTGCATTTCTTCAACAATGCGGCATTGGTTTTCTTTCAGCTCGTCAACGCGGCCCTCAAGCCGGGTGCCCCAGTAGGCCAGCAAGCCGCATACCAGACTGAGAAGGCCGATAATCACCGTCTGCGCGTCCATCGTCACGGCGACACCACCCTCGCCAGCGTACCGAGCTGGCTTTCAAGCCCCCGGCAAT
>NZ_JNJP01000180.1 GCF_000701705.1 Bilophila wadsworthia ATCC 49260
AACGGTTCGCCACGCAGGACGGCGCTGGTCCGCAGGGGAAGGCCGAACGGCCTGTCCGGGCCGACATATACGGTCAACGCCTGCTTCCGGCGGGCAACCAGCTCCGGGGACGGGCTTTCGGCTCTCGCAGGCGATTTGCGGGCTGTTTTTGGGGATTCCTGCTCACTCATAGGTGTGTTCCTTCAAAGTGCCGCCCAACGGGGTGGACGGGATAACATATTGATATTCAGGGTAAACGGTAGCGTAATGATGTTCGATCCACTGCCTGTCAGGTTCCGGCATCGAAGACTTGAGCGGGTATTGCAGCTCAAACTTTTTGGCCACCACACGGTTACGGCGCAGGACAGCCCGCAGCCAGTCGAGGAGTTCCGCGAGGAGCAGCCCCGCCTGTTCCTGCCCTTCCGGGGCGAACATCCCGATCACGAGCGCCAGCGTTTCCCGGCCTTCTGCACCCTCCATGCCTTCATCAATGCCTCCGCTGGCCCATCGGATACAGATGAACGGGTAGGTTCCCCTTTGATCCTCCGGCAAACCATGAAGGAACACTTGAAGCTCCCCGTGCCCGCCATCGGACGCCGGAAACGGATAGTCTTGCATGGCCCCGATCAGCATTTCCCGTACCGACAGCAACAGTTCTTTGGATTTCATTCTATTTCCCCTTTGCCGCGAGCTTGGCTATACGAAAGTCGATCTCGTGCTGTAACACGGAGATGAACCGCCGCTTGACGTTTCTTCCAATGGGATCGACCACTTCATCGAACACCGCGAAATATTGGACCGTGTAATCATGCGTCCAAATGAGCGTCGGGACCGAGCGGCCTTGGTACTGGTGTCTGCGGCCAAGCTTTTCCTGCATGAAGCGGAGCTTCCCCGACTTGCCACGCAGCACGAACCCTTTCGAGCGGTCGGACGTCTTCGGCTTGTAACGGACGGGATAACGGGGGCCGAGCTGATACCCCGCACGCGGCCACTCATTACCTGTAGACCCTTTGGGCCGGGTTGGGGCGTTCGGGGCCAACCGGTAGGCATCGAGAGGGGTCTTCCGCCCGCTTACCCGGATGACGCCGAAAACCTTGTCCTTGTCGGCCACCTTGTAACGGCGGTCATGCTCGGCCCGTTTCTTGCCGTACATCTGGACAGGTTGAACGGCGTCCCGGATGACGGATCTCTTGAGGTACGCGAGAGCCGAGATTTCCTCCGTCATTTCCTTACGGGCGGTGGACAGGGAACGCTTCACGGCTTGCCACATCGCCCCCTGGCATTCCTTCGGGAACTCTTGCAGGGGCCTCAACAACCACGCCACATCCCTTCTGGACACCTCAATCTTGATCATGACCGCTCCCTGTACAGCCGGATGGTACGCAACGCCTCGCGGTCGGCGGTATCCACGTTCCAACGTTCGCCGTTGAAATTCACGGGCTTTCCGGGCCAAAGCTCATCGGGGAAGTCGGACAGGGCCACGGCCAACACGACGAACTCGTTGGAGACGCCGGGCCTGTCGTCCGCTTCGGGCCATGCCATTTCCGGCCTGTCCACCACGGCGTCGAGCGTTTTGCCCTCCAGCGTGACGGATTCGCCGAACTCGGCGGGGGTCAGGAACACGGAGTGGATTTCCTGCTCCAGGATCTCCTTGAAGAAGCTCTGGTTCATGAATGCCCTCCCCGCTCCTGCAACAGCGCCTCGGTCC
>NZ_JNJP01000181.1 GCF_000701705.1 Bilophila wadsworthia ATCC 49260
AACGGTTCGCCACGCAGGACGGCGCTGGTCCGCAGGGGAAGGCCGAACGGCCTGTCCGGGCCGACATATACGGTCAACGCCTGCTTCCGGCGGGCCAGCAGCTCCGGGGACGGGCTTTCGGCCCTCGCAGGCGATTTCCGGGCTGTTTTGGGGGATTCCTGTTCACTCATAGGTGTGTTCCTTCAAAGTGCCGCCCAACGGGGTGGACGGGATAATATACTGGTATTCCGGGAAAACAGTCGCCATATGGTACTCCATCCACTGTTTTTCAGGGTCGGGGATGGACGCTTTGAGGGGAAGCTCCAACTGGAACTTCTTGGCGACAACCCGATTCCGGCGCAGGACGGCCCGCGTCCAGTCGAGCAGTTCCGCGAGGATCAGGCCGGCCTGCTCCTGGCTCTCCGGCGCGTACATGCCGAGCACCAGCGCCAGCGTTTCCCGGCCTTCCGCACCGATGTAGCCATCCACGCCTTCGTTGATGTCGCCGCTGACCCACCGGACGCAGATGAACGGGTACGTCCTTCTCCCCTGCTCGTCGGGCAAACCGTGAAGGAACACTTGAAGGTCTTCACAGGAACCGTCAGGAGCGGGGAAAGGGTACTCTTTCATGGCCTCGGTCAGCATTTCCTTGACCGCCAACAATAACTCTCTGCTTCTCATCGTATTTTTCCCGATGCGGCCAGTTTGCCGATCTGAAAGTTGACCTCGTGTTGCAGACGGCGGGGAAAAACCTCGGACGCCTTGTCCACGATCTGCTGCTGGTTTTCCTTCTTGAGCAACGACTGGATGGGCGACGCGCCGAACAGCATTTTCACCCCTTTCCAGACAAGCCCTTCCGCCCCCTTGCGGCCTTTTTTGTGGAAGTTGTTCACGCCTTTCTTGCGCATGAACACGCCGTAGCCGCCGAAATCGATCCCCCGCAGCTTCTTCATGATGAAGGGCTTCGAGTAGCCGGGTTCCTGATAGACCTTCCGCGTACCGCCTTGCCGGATCTGCGCCGAAACGCCCGCCGGGGGCTTGGTTCCGGGGAACTTCGGCTCGGGGCGGAAGTGGTACTGGGAGATGCCGCGCCGCCCGGAAATGTAGAGGCAAGCCTTCGTTGTGCCCCTTTGCGCCTTCTTCAAGTAGAGCTGGTCGAAGAGCCTTCCCGGAGGCACGTAGACATAGGCCCGCCGCGCAATGCGGATCGCCTCGGCACGCATGGCGTTCAACGTGCGGTTGATGGCCCGTGAAACGGCGCTCTCGCACTCCTTCGGCATGTGCTGGAGCGAGGCCGTGAGCGCCCGGATCGTCTCGTCCATGTTGGGGATGTCGAGCCGGATCATGCCGCCTCCCTGTACAGCCGGATGGTCCGCAGCGCTTCGCGGTCGGCTGTGGCCACGAACCAGCGTTCCCCGTTGAACGTCACGCTCGTGCCGGGGTACAGCTCGTCCGGGAAGTCGGACAGGGCCACGAGCAGCACCACAAGCCTGTGGGAAACGCCGGGCCTGTCGTCCGCTTCGGGCCATGCCATTTCCGGCCTGTCCACCACGGCGTCGAGCGTTCTGCCTTCAAGCGTGACGGATTCCCCGAATTCGGCGGGGTTCAGGAACACGGAGTGGATTTCCTGCTCCAGGATCTCCTTGAAGAAGCTCTGGTTCATGAATGCCCTCCCCGCTCCTGCAACAGCGCCTCGGTCC
>NZ_JNJP01000182.1 GCF_000701705.1 Bilophila wadsworthia ATCC 49260
CGGATCGGGACGCTGTACGAACAGCGGGAGAGCTTCGCCGTGGGGTCGAACTTCAATGAGTTCGGGCGGTCATTTGTGGACTGCCTGCTTGATCCGTATGTCGTCACAAGGGGGTTCTGATGAACGCTGATGAAGTGAAGAGGTTCAAAGAGTTCAAGTGGACAAAGAGAAAGGTGTTGCGGCTGTTCGCCAACTGTCTGTTGTGGGTTTGTGGCCCTGCCTACCTTTTTTGTTCCCTTGCCGCGTGGAACCTCAATTTCGCCGTTTGGCACTGGTTTCTGCGGGGGGTGTTCGGGGTTTCGCTGTTTTTGTTTGTCCCTTTGGCGGCGCTGTGCGTCGCCGTATGGATTGAGCTTCGACGGAAAGACGCCTTGTTGAGATCCGGAGGCGCGTGATGCGTGCCGGTTCCCTTCGCCATCGGGTGACCATCCAGCGGTATGAGCTTGCCGTGGACGAGTACGGCGCACCGTTAAGGCGGGAGTCGTGGAAGGACGTGTCCACGGTGTGGGCGTCGGTCGAGGCCGTGAGCGGGCGGGAGTTTTTCGCCTCGCAGCAGGTGCAGTCCGAAGTCACGCACAAGGTCACGATCCGCTTCCGGCCCGGCGTGGCGGCGGACATGCGGATTGTGCACGGCGGCAGGGTATTCGGCATTGTCGCGCCTCTGCCTGACAACAGGGGCACGCGGCTGGTGCTGATGTGCCGGGAGGTGAGCGGTGAGCAATGACGTCGTGGTGGACATCCCGATTGAGGAAATCCGAGCCGGGGTGCGGGCGGAAATCGACTCCGATCTTGGGGGGATTGCCGCGCAGGTCTTTGAAAAGGCCAAGGCTTCGACGGCGTTCAAGGACAAGACGGGGAGGCTGCGGCAATCCATCTGGATTTACCGCTCGAAGTATAAGGACGGCGGCTATGTGGTCTATGTGAAGGCCCCGCACAGCCATCTTGTGGAGTTCGGGCATGATTTGGTTGTGGAAAAAGACGGTACGGTTGTGAAGCATGTACCCAACTATGTCACTGGAACACACTTCCTGCGCAAGGCCCGCAACGCCGTCCGGCGAAAGGTGGATACGATGCTTCAGGACATGATGGGGGACCCGCATTATGGCAAGCGCCGTTGATTTTGAAATCGTCCTGTTGCGGACGCTGCGGGAGGATGCGGGCTTGTCCGCGCTGGTTGGGAACAAGGTTTTCGCGCTGGTGATCCCGCAGGGGACAAAACTCCCATGCATCACGTTCCAGCGCATCGGCGGGATGCCCGCAAATACGCTGTCCGGGCATTCCGGCTTGGAAGAAATCGACCTTCAGATCGACGTATGGGCGCGGGACTATGACGAGGCAAAAGCCATTGCCAAGGCCGTTCGTGCCGCCATGCCGCCAAGCGGCCCGCGGTTCAGCGCGCATCTGATCGAGGATCAGGATTTGTACGAGGACGGGACGAATTACTTCCGCGTGAACATGGAGTTCAAGGTCTGGTTCCTCGAAACCGAATAGGAGATTGAAACATGCCCAACAAACAGATTGCGGTCGGCGCCAGAACCAAAGTCCTGATGGACGTGGAAACGTCCTACGGCGTGGCGCCGACTACGCCGGGGGGTGTCCTCCTCCCCATCAACTCGTTTTCCCTGAAGCCGTC
>NZ_JNJP01000183.1 GCF_000701705.1 Bilophila wadsworthia ATCC 49260
TGCGCAGTATCATCGACGATGGAGAGCTTAACTGCCGAGTTCGGAATGGGATCGGGTGTACCCTCTCCTCCATGAACACCAAGACAAATCTCTATGTGATATTAATTGATAGGGGGTTGGGAAGGGGAAAGTTTTTGAAAAATAAGCCGCTCGGGCTATTAGTACTGGTCAGCTGAGCACGTCGCCGCGCTTACACCTCCAGCCTATCGACCGGGTAGTCTACCCGGGCCCTTCAGCTCTTTCGAGGGGAGAACTTATCTTGAGGCAGGCTTCCCGCTTAGATGCTTTCAGCGGTTATCCCTTCCGCACATAGCTACCCTGCTATGCCGCTGGCGCGACAACAGGATCACCAGGGGTGCGTCCATCCCGGTCCTCTCGTACTAGGGACAGGCCCTCTCAATTCTCCTTCGCCCACAGAAGATAGGGACCAAACTGTCTCACGACGTTTTAAACCCAGCTCGCGTACCACTTTAAACGGCGAACAGCCGTACCCTTGGGACCTGCTTCAGCCCCAGGATGTGATGAGCCGACATCGAGGTGCCAAACCGCATCGTCGATGTGAACTCTTGGATGCGATCAGCCTGTTATCCCCGGCGTACCTTTTATCCAATGAGCGATGGCCCTTCCATTCGGGACCACCGGATCACTAACGCCAACTTTCGTTCCTGTTCGAGATGTCTCTCTTACAGTCAAGCTCCCTTATGCGTTTGCACTCAGCGCCTGGTTTCCGATCAGGCTGAGGGAACCTTTGCATGCCTCCGTTACACTTTAGGAGGCGACCGCCCCAGTCAAACTACCCGCCAGACACTGTCTTTCTCCGGGATAACCGGAAGAAGTTAGGATCTTAAACATGCAAGGGTGGTATTTCAAGGATGGCTCCCCCCATACTGGCGTACAGGGTTCACAGCCTCCCACCTATCCTACACATGCAGGCCCAAAATCCAATGTCAAGCTATAGTAAAGGTGCACAGGGTCTTTCCGTCTTTCTGCGGGTACACGGAATTTTCACCGCGACTGCAATTTCACCGAGTCTCTGGCCGAGACAGTGTGGAGATCGTTACGCCATTCGTGCAGGTCGGAACTTACCCGACAAGGAATTTCGCTACCTTAGGACCGTTATAGTTACGGCCGCCGTTTACTGGGGCTTCAATTCGGAGCTTTGCTTGCGCTGACCCCTCCTTTTAACCTTCCAGCACCGGGCAGGCGTCAGTCCGTATACGTCGTCTTTAGGACTTCGCACAGACCTATGTTTTTAGTAAACAGTCGCCACCACCAATTCACTGCGGCTCCCCGGGGCTTCATATGTTAAACATGTCACCCTAGAGAGCACCCCTTCTTCCGAAGTTACGGGGTTATTTTGCCGAGTTCCTTGGCCAGAGTTCTCTCGAGCGCCTTGGATTGTTCATCCCACCCACCTGAGTTGGTTTGCGGTACGGATTGCTGTGGATAAACTTAGGAGCTTTTCTAGGCAGCATAGACTCAACGGCTTCAGGGCTTGCGCCCACGGACTCGCGTCTCAGATTCGTCCGGCGGATTTGCCTACCGGATATTCCTACACGCTTGCACCGGGATATCCAAC
>NZ_JNJP01000184.1 GCF_000701705.1 Bilophila wadsworthia ATCC 49260
GACGGCCAGATCCGCAAACTTCATTCTCTCCCCTCCCTGATCCGCCGGACGGCATCCGGCGGAAAGCCCGCGTCCATCAACAACTTGAACGCCTTGTCCCGGATCTGACTCTTAAGGAACCGCTTGTGCTCGTCGGACGCTTCCCGCCACACATCGGAGCCGATCAATTCCTCCATATCTTCAACGCGGTAGCTGACATTTCGCGTCAGCCGATCAGCGTACAGCCCGGAAAGCCGCTCAACATCCTTCTTTGATACCGTCGCCATAATCCACCTCACACGTTCGCAAAGTCGAGGCTGATAGGCTGATACGCGCCGGAAGCATTCCGCTCATACGCACGGACATACACGCGGCTGTCCAGTACTTGCAGGCTTTCGGTGATCGCCCGCATGGCTTCCCGCCAGTCCGGATCGTCGATCTCGATCCGCCGCAGGCCGAGCACGGCCCCGGTGTTGATGCGGCCTTTCTTGTCGACCTTGAAAGCTTGTTCGACCACAGCGCGCAACTCGGGCCGGGAATCCTTGCACCAGCGGCGCAGGCACCCGTCGATCAGCTCCTTTGCGGCCTGCAAGCCTTCGTCGAACGCGAGCAACTGCCCGTAATCACGGGTGAGCTTGTACTTGCCGTCAAAAGAAAGGAGCTGCACGTTACCCTTGACGCCGCCAAGTTTGACGCCGTACCGCTCGCCGGAAAGCTGTACAAAGGCGTCCACATCCGAAAGGAGGCTTGCCTTGACGGCCCGCATTTCCGCTTGCAACGCCTTGATCTTCTCCATCTTTTCCTTGACCAGCTCGTTACGGGCAAGGTCGATCGGGCGGATGTTGGCAATCGGCACGAGACACCCTTGCGCGTTTTCCATGTAGCCTTCGGGAATCTGATCTTCGTTAAGCATGGAGAACCTCCTTGAGAGCGTCGTACCGGTTAGAATATTGGTTGGCGACAAAAAGCCGGAAAGCTTCTTCCTCAGCAGACGACAGTTCCGCCGTCTCGTTTCGCAAATTTTGAATGACAGTGGGGAGTATGTCGGCGATGGAATCAGGATTGACGCGCAGGGCCGTTTCGAGGTGAGCGATTTGACGTTCGATCCGTTCGGAATACATATCTATTCTCCTTTATTGGGGTTGAACCTACATTTCTGGCACGCCCGCCAGCGGCGCAGGGCCGCCGGGCTGGACGTGGGCGCTTTTCCGGCGTACCGGGCGCAGGCGTCACTATGGAGCAATGCGCCGTCATAGGGGCATTCGTGGCGCGTGTACCGGTCTATGACCCGTGCCGCCATGCGATCGGTGCTTGCCGGATACCGTTCATAAATCAAAAGGCTTACAGCGCCGTGGCTGATATTCAGTTCCCGGGCCGTCGCGCTGACGCCGATCTCGGCGACGCGGGCGCGGAGCAGAGAAAGCCAATCGTCAGACATGATGCACCTCCCCTGTGTTGGGATCG
>NZ_JNJP01000185.1 GCF_000701705.1 Bilophila wadsworthia ATCC 49260
GGCGGGCAGCTTGAACAGTACGCCAAGGAACTGTGCGCCGAGGTCTGGGACGACGAGAAGCAGGGATGGGAAAACCCGGCGAACAAGCCGAACCACTATTGGGACTGCGAGGTCATGCAGCGGGCGCTAGCGTACATCCTGAACGTGCGCCACCGGCGCAGGCCCGACGAACAACAGAAAAAGCCAGCCCGTCCCCCGCGCCCGTCCGAACGCGGCGGGGGCGGCATCGGTTCGCGTCTGGCGAACCTGCGGAGGTCGTGATGGCACTGTACGACCTGTCGGATCGCCTCAACTGGCAGCAGGCTTGCGAAATTCTCGGGTGCAGCAAGGCGCAGTTGTACCGGCTTGTGAAGGAGAAAAAGATTCCTGTTTATGGAACGGGAAAAAGATATCGATGGTATTTGAGAACAGATTTGAAACTATTTTTAGAAACAGGGTATTGTGAGAAAAACGACTTGACAAATTAACCTAATAGGGTAATATAAAGACATGGAAAAGAACAAGCCGCATTGCCCCCTGAGCCGTGTAAAGGCCCTGATTGAAGCTGGAAAGGTCCATATGACAACCACAGCGCGAAATGGTGCCGCTGCATTGGGGTATGACCGCAAACGAGCCTATGCGGAAATCATGTGCCTGAGTCCTCATGAGTTCTATAAGAGCATGACTACATATCATGATTCTTCCGTTTGGCAGGATGTTTACCGGCACAAGGCGGATGTGGGAATGCTGTACATTAAACTGACTGTAATAGACGACGTTCTTGTCGTTTCATTCAAGGAGCTGTGATATGAAATGTCCAGAATGCGGAGGCGCGGAACTGGTGCCCGGCGTGAAGGAAGTCCCCTTCACATACAAGGGAAGGACAATCATGCTCGAAACCCATGCGGATTTTTGTCCGGTGTGCGGAGAGGGCGTTTTGTCGGATGAGGAAGCGGATCGTCTTGATGGGCTGTCGGAGGTATTTCGCCGTAAGGTGAATGAAGAACTGTTTGATCCTGCTTTTGTCCTATCCGTCCGGAAAAAGCTCGGCCTCGATCAGAGGCAGGCTGGTGAACTGTTCGGTGGAGGAGCTAATGCCTTCTCTCGATATGAGCTTGGAAAGGCCAAACCTCCACAGGCACTGGTGCAGCTTTTCAAGCTGTTAAATAATGATCCATCCCGTCTCAATGAACTGCGGGGCTGATGCCTTGAACAAGTTCGCACAGAAAAGTCCGGCTTCCCAGCCGGGCTTTTTTTTTGTCTTTTTGAAAATTTTTTGTCTCCACAGTCTCTACAGTCTCCACAGTCTCCACAGTCTCAGACATGCGCTTTTTTCTGTGCTATGTGCATAGGCACTATGAGCACCATCTGGACACGTGAAGAACTCCTCGATCTGATCGCCTGTTGGAAGGCCGCGTACAAGGCGGCGTCCACGGGCAAGTCGTACA
>NZ_JNJP01000186.1 GCF_000701705.1 Bilophila wadsworthia ATCC 49260
TTCACGGCGCTGACGAACTTGCGGTAATTCTCTGTCTTTACGAACATTTTGCGCATGACGTTTCCTCCCATGCAATGCCTTTGCTTATGAAAATATCAAGATAATCCGCGTATTCTTCGGTCTGGACGTACCATTCCAGCCAGTCGCGGTCTTCCTGCGTCCATGAATCCGGGTGAGCCATATGGTACTCGTACCGCTCGTAAGGGAACTCAAAGGCAGGCCGGGCCTTGCCGGGACGGACGGATTGCGTAACCGTCCCTTCTTCCTCATCCGGGAAATCCGGTTCGAGAGCGGGTATCGGCTCCACATCAACCACCTGCCCGATCGGGCGAATGGAATTGACGACGGTTGCCGTGGCTCCGATGGAATCTTCGTTGTAAACCACCGTTGCGCCGGGGAGCTTTTTCTGAACCTGCGCTTGCGCCCTTGCGAGCTTGGCGCGCTGCGATTCTCCGGCCTTCCTTTCGGCTTCGGAAATCATGCCCCGGTAATCGATGGTGTTGCCGTCGACGAGCGCCTTGCAGATTTTCGCCATGTCGGGCGTCTGGACGACGATGTAGCGGGGATCGTGCATGTCATAGCGGACCAGCACCTTTTTCCCGTTCCAGGACCACAGGGCGTCGGCGTAGTACTTCTTGCCCGCGAAGTTGATCCAGTTGTTATGGACGGGGCGTTCCGCAGCGGGCATGAACAGATCGTCATGCAGCGTCGGGTCCAGCCGCAAAAGCTTGTATTCCGGGTTTTCCGCGAGCTTCACGTTCCAGTATTCGCCGGGCGAATAGCGCCGCCGCTTGCCGTTCGCGTCCGTAAACTTAGGGAGGGCCGTGTGCGGCGTGGCGTTGTACTCGTCAATGCGGAAGCACAGAGCCTTGAAAAACTCGTCAAACGTCGGCAACTGTTCGGACTTTCCGTATTTTTTGATGTCTTTGTTGACGGAAAGCCGGAACGTCCGGGCCGTATCCTGATCCATGTCCCGATGCACGCAGGAAGCGAACCGTTTCGCCAGATCGGTATGGATGGTCTTGACCGCCCGCTCCATGAGTCCCTTGCCCTGCGGGCGTCCGGGAATGGACGTCTTGCAAATCACGCCGAGCAGCGTCAGGACGCCCGTCCCTTCTTTGGTGGACATGGCGTTTGCGTACCCCGGCCCGTTGTCCGTATAGAAAAAATACGGGACGCAATGGGTGATGCAGGCGACGCGGAAGGCGTCCAGAACGGTGAGCCCGTTTTCCGATGTGTCGACGGACACCCCGACGCACTTGCGGGTTGCGATGTCCAGAATCAGGGTAAGTTCCGGCCTGAACGCGCGCGGCTCATAGGGGTGCTGGACCAGTCCGTCAAAGGTGGTGCCGTCGCCCGTGAAGCCTTCGCCGGGAAGCATGTTTG
>NZ_JNJP01000187.1 GCF_000701705.1 Bilophila wadsworthia ATCC 49260
TTCACGGCGCTGACGAACTTGCGGTAATTCTCTGTCTTTACGAACATTTTGCGCATGACGTTTCCTCCCATGCAATGCCTTTGCTTATGAAAATAGGTAAATAATCCGCGTACTCTTCGGTCTGGACGTACCATTCCAGCCAGTCGCGGTCTTCCTGCGTCCATGAATCCGGGTGAGTCATATGGTACTCGTACCGCTCGTAAGGGAACTCAAAGGCAGGCCGGGCCTTGCCGGGGCGAACGGATTGCGTGAGCGTCCCTTCTTCCTCGTCCGAGAAATCCGTTTCGAGAGCGGCCAGCGGCTCCACGTCAACCACCTGCCCGATCGGGCGGATGGAACTGACGACGGTTGCCGTGGCTCCGATGGAATCCCCGTTGTAGACCACCGTCGCGCCGGGGAGCTTTTTCTGAACCTGCGCTTGTGCCCTTGCGAGCTTGGCGCGCTGCGATACCCCGGCCTTCCTTTCGGCTTCGGAAATCATGTCCAGATAATCGATAGTGTTGCCGTCGACGAGTGCCCTACATATCTTCACCATGTCGGGCGTCTGGACGACGATGTAGCGAGGATCGTGCATGTCATAGCGGACCAGCACCTTTTTTCCGTTCCAAGACCACAGGGCGTCGGCGTAGTATTTCTTGCCAGCGAAGTTGATCCAGTTGTTATGAACGGGGCGTTCCGCCGCAGGCATGAACAGATCGTCATGCAGCGTCGGGTTCAGCCGCAACAGCTTGTATTCCGGGTTTTCGGCGAGCTTCACGTTCCAGTATTCGCCGGGCGAATAGTGCCGCCGCTTGCCGTTCGCGTCCGTAAACTTCGGGAGGGCCGTGTGGGGCGTGGCGTTGTACTCGTCAATGCGGAAGCACAGTGCCTCAAAGAACACGCCAAATGTAGGCAACTGTTCTGATTTTCCGTATTTTTTGATGTCTTTGTTGACGGAAAGCCGGAACGTCCGGGCCGTGTCCTGATCCATGTCCCGATGCACGCAGGAAGCGAACCGTTTCGCCAGATCGGTATGGATGGTCTTGACCGCCCGCTCCATGAGCCCTTTGCCCTGCGGGCGTCCGGGAATGGACGTCTTGCTGATCACGCCGAGCAGTGTCAGGACGCCCGTACCTTCTTTGGTAGACATGGCGTTTGCGTACCCCGGCCCGTTGTCTGTATAGAAAAAATACGGGACGCAATGGGTGATGCAGGCGACTCGGAAGGCGTCCAGAACGGTGAGCCCGTTTTCCGAGGTATCGATGGACACCCCGACGCACTTGCGGGTGGCGATATCCAGAATCAGGGTAATTTCCGGCCTGAACGCGCGCGGCTCATAGGGGTGCTGGACCAGTCCGTCAAAGGTGGTGCCGTCGCCCGTGAAGCCTTCGCCGGGAAGCATGTTTG
>NZ_JNJP01000188.1 GCF_000701705.1 Bilophila wadsworthia ATCC 49260
CCTCGCAGCAGACCTTGATCGACCAACTCCGGCACTTCCCGAAAGCCGACCACGACGACGGGCCGGACGCGCTCGAAATGCTCTGGCGGCTGGCCGTCGGCGGTTTCGTCAGCCTGCGGGATGCGTTCGAGCGGGTGCCGCGTCAAAGCCCGTGGGGCGTGCGGCCCAGCGAGGACGACGATTTTGACAGCTTCGATACCTACGGGGGGTGGACGTAATGATTTTTAGAAGACCGGCAAAACCGCGCCCGCGCAAGCGTGATGCGCTTTCCGCGCAACAGACGGAAACAGGCGGCGGCTTGACGCCCATGCTCTACCTTGAGCGGTGGGGCAATATGACCAACCGCCTGACGCCTTCCCGTTTATCCTCCATTTTGCAAGCCGCCGACGACGGCGACATTACCGAGCAGCACGTGCTTTTCGCGGATATGGAAGACCGTTGTGAGCATCTGGCGGCGGAAATCGGCAAGCGCAAGCGGGCGCTCTTGACGCTGGACTGGGAGATTTTGCCGGGCCGTGCCAAAGATAAAAAGGCCGAAGCCGTGGCCGCCGCCGTGCGCGAGCAGTTCGACATGTTGCCCACCACGTCCGATCTCCTGCTCGATCTGGCGGACGGCATAGGCCACGGTTTCGCGGCCCTTGAAATCGAATGGATACAAACCGGCGGGCTTCATATCCCGGCGGCATTCCATCACCGCCCGCAGAGCTGGTTTCAGGTCATGCGGGACAACCGCAACGTGCTGCGGTTGCGCGATGGTTCCTATGAAGGGGCCGAACTGTGGCCGTTCGGTTGGGTCATTCACACGCACCGCTCGAAATCCGGGTGGCTTCCGCGCGTGGGGCTTTTCCGCACGGTGGCGTGGGCGTACCTGATCCGAGCCTACGCCCTTGAAAGCGCGATCCTGTATACACAGGTCCACGGCCTCCCATTCCGGCTTGGGAAGTACCCGCCCGGAAGCTCCGCCGAAGACAAAGCCGCGCTCAGAACCGCCCTTGCCAATCTCGGACGGGACGCTTCCGGCATTATTCCGCAGGGTATGGAAATTCTTTTCGAGTCGCCCGCCAATGCCACGCAGGACATCCCGGGCATTCTTGTTACCCGGTGTGAACAAGGCATGAGCAAGGCCATTCTCGGCGGGACGCTCACCACGCAGGCGGACGGTAAAACGTCCACCAACGCGCTCGGCGAAGTTCACAACGAAATCAGACATGACATCCTCACGTCCGACGCCGCGCAGATCGCCGCGACGATCACCCGGCAAATCCTCGCTCCGCTGGCCTATCTGAACTGCGGCGTCAGCGATCCGGC
>NZ_JNJP01000189.1 GCF_000701705.1 Bilophila wadsworthia ATCC 49260
CGGATCGGGACGCTGTACGAACAGCGGGAGAGCTTCGCCGTGGGGTCGAACTTCAATGAGTTCGGGCGGTCATTTGTGGACTGCCTGCTTGATCCCTATATCGTCGCGGGGGGCTTCTGATGCGTGCCGGAATGCTTCGCCACCGCGTGACCATCCAGCGGCAGGAAATCGTTTTTGGGAAATTTGGAGCCCCGCTACATGACAAGGTCTGGGAAAACGTGGCGACGGTCTGGGCTTCGCTGGAAGCCATGAGCGGGCGGGAGTTTTTCGCCAGCCAACAGGCACAGTCCGAAGTCACGCAGCGCATCCGCATCCGGTATAGGCCGGACGTGACGGCGGACATGCGCGTCATCCACAACGGGAAGGTGTTCAACATCGTTGCCCCGTTGCCGGACAACCGGGGCCGGGAACTGGTGTTGATGTGCCGGGAGGTAAGCTGTGAGCAATGACGTCGTGGTGGACATCCCCATCGAAGACATCCGGGCGGGCGTCCGGGCGGAGATTGATTCCGATTTGGGAGGCATTGCCGCGCAGGTCTTTGAGAAGGCCAAAAGCTCCACGGCGTTCAGGGACAAGACGGGGAGGCTGCGGCAATCCATCTGGATTTACCGCTCGAAGTACAAGGACGGCGGCTATGTGGTCTATGTGAAGGCCCCGCACAGCCACCTTGTGGAGTTCGGGCATGTGCAGGTTGCCAAGGACGGAAAAACCGTACTGAAGCACGTTCCCGGAAAGCATTTCCTCCGCAAGGCCCGCAACGCCGTCCACCGGAAGGTTGATGCGATGCTTCAGGACATGATGGGGGATGCCCACTATGGCAAGCGCCGTTGATTTTGAAACTGTCCTGCTGCGGATGTTGCAGGAGGATGCGGGATTGTCCGCATTGGTTGGCAGCAAGGTTTTCCCCTTGTTCATTCCGTCCGGGAATTATCTTCCCTGCGTCACGTTCCAGCGGCTCGGCGGGAGGCCCGCCAACACGCTGTCCGGGGCGTCCGGTCTGGAGGAAATCGACCTTCAGATCGACGTGTGGGCACGGGACTATGACGAGGCAAAAGCCATTGCCAAGGCCGTGCGTTCCGCCATGCCGCCAAGCGGCCCGCAGTTCGGCGCGCATCTGATCGAGGATCAGGATTTGTACGAGGACGGGACGAATTACTTCCGCGTGAGCATGGAGTTCAAGGTCTGGTTCCTCGAAACCGAATAGGAGATTGAAACATGCCCAACAAACAGATTGCGGTCGGCGCCAGAACTAAAGTCCTGATGGACGTGGAAACGTCCTACGGCGTGGC
>NZ_JNJP01000190.1 GCF_000701705.1 Bilophila wadsworthia ATCC 49260
GCGTTCTGCGGCGTGCGGATCTTGATGCCCTTGGCGTCGGCGAGCTTGCGGACCGGGTGCTTGGCGCTGGTGGTCAGCTGGCGGTAGCCGATGTCAAGGATGCACAGCAGGCGGCAGCCGCCTTCCTTGATGGCCCATTCGTTGTTCTGATCCCACATGGCGTCCACGAGGGCGCGGAATTCTTCCAGCGAGTCGAACATGTACGGCATGTTCACCCAGCCGCAGGAAGGCGCGAACGGGGCATAGTTGTTGGTGGCGAGGTTGGCGATGTGGATGGTGCCGAGCTGGATGCCGCGCACGGTTTCCTGTTCGTCGCCAAGCTGCATACTGGGGAAGAACTGGAAGTCAAAGGCGTTGTCCGAATACTGCTGGGCCAGTTCGATGAATTTGTTATAGAAGACGTTAGTGTAGTTCTGCGGGTTCGCGTCCACGGAGGACGCCACGATCACCGTGGTCTTCGAGGCGGCTTTCGCCTGACCGAACGCAAGGCCGATCACGGATGCGCACAGCAGGCAGGCAACAAGCAATTTCTTCATGTCATTTCCCCTTGAACTGACATCGTTGCGGGAAAACTCCCGCTGAAACATTCCGCAAACGGCTGCGGAAACCTCCTCAACACCCCCGGCGGCTCCCTTTTCCGCCGGAGTCCGGGGGAATGACTCCCCCGGATGCCCCGGAAAGGGCTACTTCTTCGCCAGAGCTTCCTTCTTGGCGAGGACGATATCCATAACGGCCTTGCCCTTTTCGGCATTGCCGTCGCCAATGACTTCATAGCACTTGGGCCACGCGGTACGGCCAAGGCGGATCCATTCGGGGAGGTCTTCGACCACGCCGAGCAGTTCCATGCCGTGTTCCACCATCAGCTTGTCGTCGGCCTCAAGCATACCCGCGACCTTGGTGCGCTCATATTCCATAGCTTCCTTGCCGGCGCGGATCAGTGCGTTGCGCTCCTTCTCGGGCAGGCTCTGGAGCCAGCGTTCGCTGGCGATGATGTTGGCGCTGTGCACGGAGTAGTTGATCTGGGTCGCGTACTTCTGCGCTTCGTAGAACTTCAGGGTCACCACGTTGTTGAAGCAGCCTTCCTGACCGTCCACCACGCCCTGCTGGAGCGCGTTGAAGGTTTCGGAGAAGGAAACGGCGGTGGGTTCGAGGCCGAGAGCCTTGAACGTGGACACCATGAGGGCGTTCTGCGGCGTGCGGATCTTGATGCCCTTGGCGTCGGCGAGCTTGCGGACCGGGTGCTTGGCGCTGGTGGTCAGCTGGCGGTAGCCGATGTC
>NZ_JNJP01000191.1 GCF_000701705.1 Bilophila wadsworthia ATCC 49260
GCTGCTCATTTACAATTGAATAGGGGAATGGGAAGGGAATAGTAAAGTTCTTGAGAAATAAGATATCAAGGGCAACAGGTGAATGCCTTGGCGCTGAGAGGCGATGAAAGACGCGGTAAGCTGCGATAAGCATCGGGGAGGAGCTAAACATCCTACGATCCGATGATTTCTGAATGGGGAAACCCGATGGGAGTCATGTCCCATCATCCTGAGCTGAATATATAGGCCCAGAGAAGCCAACCCGGGGAAGTGAAACATCTCAGTACCCGGAGGAAGAGAAATCAAACGAGACTCCCAAAGTAGCGGCGAGCGAAATGGGAAGAGCCCAAACCGGGTGGTTTCGACCATTCGGGGTTGTAGGGCCGGCATACGCGATTCTGGAGTAGGCAGAGGAAGTGAGCTGGAAAGCTCCGCCACAGCGGGTGATAGCCCCGTACTCGAAACCGAAAAGGACGCAGCCGGTACCTGAGTACTGCGAGGCACGTGGAACCTCGTGGGAATCTAGGGGGACCATCCTCTAAGGCTAAGTACTCCTCAGCGACCGATAGTGAACTAGTACCGTGAGGGAAAGGTGAAAAGAACCCCTGTTAGGGGAGTGAAATAGAATCTGAAACCTGTTGCCTACAAGCTGCGAGAGCTACTTCGGTAGTGATCGCGTGCCTTTTGTATAATGAGTCAGCGAGTTACTCTACCGTGCGAGGTTAAGCGAAAGCGTAGCCGTAGTGAAAGCGAGGCTTAATAGGCCGACTAGTACGTTGGAGTAGACCCGAAACCGGGTGATCTATCCATGAGCAGGTTGAAGCAAGGGTAAAGCCTTGTGGAGGACCGAACCGTCAACGGCTGAAAACGTTCCGGATGACTTGTGGATAGGGGTGAAAGGTCAATCAAACCCGGTGATAGCTGGTTCTCCCCGAAATATATTGAGGTATAGCCTCGGGAATTGATTAGCGGAGGTAAAGCACTGACAGAGCTAGGGGTCCTACCAGATTACCAAACTCTATCAAACTCAGAATGCCGCTTAATCGTATCCCGGGAGTCAGACGGCGGGTGCGAAGGTTCGTCGTCAAAAGGGAAACAGCCCAGACCAACAGCTAAGGTCTCCAAATCCATGCTCAGTGGTGAAGGTAGTGGAACCGTTTAGACAGCCAGGACGTTGGCTTAGAAGCAGCCATCGTTTAAAGAAAGCGTAATAGCTCACTGGTCTAATGGCTCTGCGCCGAAAATGTAACGGGGCTAAGCATGGTACCGAAGCTTTGGCAATC
>NZ_JNJP01000192.1 GCF_000701705.1 Bilophila wadsworthia ATCC 49260
CGGGCGACGGCGGCCTCCGTGGGCATCCCCTACGAATCGCTGACGAAAGACTTTTCCAAGACCAACTACTCCAGCGCCCGCGCCGCGCTCAACGAGGCGTGGAAGCTCTACAGCTTTTACCGCAACTGGTTCGGGCGGCTTTACTGCCAGCCTGTCTACGAGATGGTCATAGAGGAGGCGTTCCTCCGGGGCATGTTCGAGCTTCCGAAAGGCGCGCCCGGCTTCTACAAGGCCCGCAAGTTCTGGTGCAACGTGGACTGGATCGGCCCCTCGCGCGGGTTCGTGGACCCGGTGAAGGAGATCACGGCCACCATCCTCGCGCTGCAAAACCGCCTCATGACCTACGGCGAGGCATGGGCCGAGAGCGGCAGGGACTTCGACGAGGGCTATGCCCGGATGCTGGAGGAATCCCCTCTGCTGGCGTTGCTCGGCCCCCTGAGCCTGAGCACCAAGATTGGCAAGGCGGGCAAGGACGCGGACCCGGAGGGCGACGAAAAGCCGGGAGGTGAGGCCCCCGAAGATGGGACGGGAGAAGATGATGAATGAGTTGTGGGCGTTGCCCTTTGAAATGGCGGAACAGGTGCTGTCCGATCTGGCCTCGGCAAAGTCGAACCCTCAAGCGCGGGTTGAAGGATTCCCGGAGCGGAAGGCGCGTGGCTACGAGCTTGTCGGCGGTGTCGCCGTCATCCCGGTAACCGGGCCAATCGTCAGGGAACAGGGCTGGTACGGGGTGGGGCAGGATGCCGTGGCGTCGTCGTTGAAGGCCGCGCTTGCCGACCCCTCCGCCCGCGCCATCCTGTTCGACATCACCAGTCCGGGCGGCGTCGTGGCGGGCACGAAGGAGCTTGCCGACGCCATAGCCGAGGCCCGGACGAAGAAGCGCTGCGCCGCCTACGCCAACGGCCTGTGCGCGTCCGCCGCGTACTGGCTGGCGTCGGCCACGGGCACTGTCTACGCGCCCCTGACCGCCACGGTCGGCAGCGTCGGCGTGATCATGTCGGTCGCCAACTATTCGAAGCTGAATGAGAAATGGGGTGTCTCCTACACCTACATCACGGGCGGCAAATGGAAGGCCGTGGGCAACGGCGACACGCCGCTGACCGATGAGGAACGCCAATACTTGCAGGAGCGGATCACCGCCCTGCACCAGATTTTCAAGGCCGATGTGGGCCGTCACATGGGGCTGACGGCTGACCCGCAACTGTGGGGCGAGGCGCAGCTTCTGCTGGCGCAG
>NZ_JNJP01000193.1 GCF_000701705.1 Bilophila wadsworthia ATCC 49260
CTGCGCCAGCAGAAGCTGCGCCTCGCCCCACAGTTGCGGGTCAGCCGTCAGCCCCATGTGACGGCCCACATCGGCCTTGAAAATCTGGTGCAGGGTGTTGATCCGTTCCTGAAAATACCGGCGTTCCTCGTCGGTCAGCTCGCCGCCCTGTCCGGCCGCCTTCCACTTGCCGCCCGTGATGGTCACGGTGGAAATGCCCCATTTCTCTTCCAGCTTCGCGTAGTTGGTGATCGTCATGATCACGCCGATGCTGCCGACCGTGGCGGTCAGGGGCGCGTAGACCGTGCCCGTGGCCGACGCCAGCCAGTACGCGGCGGACGCGCACAGGCCGTTGGCGTAGGCGGCGCAGCGCTTCTTCGTCCGGGCCTCGGCAATGGCGTCGGCAAGCTCCTTCGTGCCCGCCACGACACCGCCGGGGCTGTTGATGTCGAGCAGGATCGCCCGGGCGGAAGGGTCGGCAAGGGCGGCCTTCAACGCCGAAGACACGGCATCCTGCCCGGTTCCGTACCAGCCCTGTTCCCTGACAATCGCCCCGGATACGGGGATGACGGCCACCCCACCGACAAGCTCGTAGCCACGCGCCTTCCGCTCCGGGAATCCTTCAACAAGCGCTTGAGGTTTCGTCTTTGCCAAGGCCAGTTCGGCCAGCACCTGTTCCGCCATGTCGAAGGGCAACGCCCACAACTCATTCATCTTCTTCTCCCGTTTCCTCTTCGGGGGCATCACCTTCCGGCTTTTCGTCGCCCTCCGGGGCCGTGTCCTTGCCCGGCTTGCCGGGCTTGGTGCTCAGGCTCAGGGGGCCGAGCAGCGCCAGCAGAGGAGACTCATCCAGCATCCGGGCGTAGCCCTCGTCGAAGTCCCTGCCCGTTTCGGCCCATGCCTCGCCGTAGGTCATGAGGCGGTTTTGCAGCGCGAGGATGGTGGCCGTGATCTCCTTCACCGGGTCCACAAACCCGCGCGAGGGGCCGATCCAGTCCACGTTGCACCAGAATTTGCGGGCCTCGTAGAAGCCGGGCGCGCCTTTCGGAAGCTCGAACATGCCCCGAAGGAATGCCTCCTCTATGACCATCTCGTAGACGGGCTGGCAGTAAAGCCGCCCGAACCAGTTGCGGTAAAAGCTGTAGAGTTTCCACGCCTCGTTGAGCGCGGCACGGGCGCTGGAGTAGTTGGTCTTGGAAAAGTCTTTCGTCAGCGATTCGTAGGGGATGCCCACGGAGGCCGCCGTCGCCCG
>NZ_JNJP01000194.1 GCF_000701705.1 Bilophila wadsworthia ATCC 49260
CGGATGCTGGTCGCGCCGCATCAATCAGGAAGATCGCCTCGTCTACAAAGTGGACGAACGAAGCGAAGCCCTGATCGTACTCCAATGTCGTTACCATTATTGAATTAAGATAAAAGCCCTGTTCGTTTCATCAACGAGCAGGGCTGTTTTACCATGTCCGGCAATCCCTATGCGGCGCACCTGTGCCGATACTTCCAGAGCATGTTGCGATCGGTCTTCAAAACATGTCGGAATGCCTCGATCACGTCTGTGTGGTACGCCTCTACGCTACCGTATCGGCTGTCCTCGATTTCCCTGATTTCGTACCCCATGCGCCGGGATATGTCGGCGAGCTTGCGCCCGGCCATGGAGTACATGGCCTGTGACACCTCAAAGACCTCTTCCAGCCACGGAATGGCCTTCACCTGCTTCCATGTCCGGCTGTCGCCTATCTCGTCGCGGAGGTGCTCGTTTTCCTTGGAAAGGCGGCTTGCCGTGCTCATCGCCGTAGCCTCGCGCCGGGAGCCGATTTCCGCCTTGGTACGGACGGCCTCGTCGCGATGTGCTTCCACGAGCTTTCGCTGTTCCCGCTCGAACTTGTACTGCTGGAGCAGGGAAATCCCGAGGTCGAGATCATCGAGAATGCGATCCATCACCGCTTCCGTGGCATACAGGCCGCGCTTGCGGATGGAAGGGACGACCTCGTGGATGATCCACCGCTTGAACGCCTTGGCTTCCGGCTTGCGGGAACGGAAGATGAGGGAATACAGGCCGGGTTCGGAAATGACGAGCATTTGCTGTTCTCCGCCTAGGGTACGAATACTGTTCGTACCCTTTTCGTCGTCATCCAAAAGGGAAATGGTTTTGCTCACATCAGTAAGCTCCAGGCACTCGCACACGTCCTTGGTCACAAAACACGGCTCGCCCTCGCATTCCACGACGCGAACCCTGCCGAATTCCGCTTTTTCAAAAACTTTCAACATGTCCATATGAACCCCTTGGGTTAATGTCATTTCTTTAAATACCGCACCGGGAACAGAACCGCCTCAATGAGCATGACCTTCTGGAAATTTCCTTCCGGGTCGTCCGTGCGATCGCATTCGGCGCGGACGGCTTCAAGCCGGATGGGGCGGGCTT
>NZ_JNJP01000195.1 GCF_000701705.1 Bilophila wadsworthia ATCC 49260
CTCATTTTATCTAGGGTCTGCTTTAATTGATCACTCAATCCTCTGGTGTCATTCTTTGCAAATGCAGCACCAATTCCAACCGTCATGATTGGCTCCTCCAAAATACGAAATTTGACATCATAATCATTTATATACTGAAGAATGGAAGCTTCATGCGCAGCTATCGCATCCACATATCCCTTCCCAAGAAATGTGTAGATCTGCTCTCTGTGGCCCAGGATGATAAGATTCTCAAGTCTCGGCCCCTGCTCATCCTCACGGTTCAAAAAAAACTCCTCGGGTTTGGTCGTGCTCTGAACAGCGAGATTCTTTCCTTCCAGATCACTTAGCTGATAGATATCACTGTGTTCATTGACCGCTATCACCTGGTTGCTGACCATATACGGACCGGTCCACTGGTAATCTTCTAAACGTCCTTCCATGGAAAAGCAGCCTATAATACAATCGATTTCTCCATTCTCCACCAGTTCCTTTTTCTTTTCCCAGTCAATGGTAATAACTTCTATGTTATAGCCTATTCTGTCAAAAGCTTCTGTCGCCAGTTCGACATCTATTCCGGTCGGAACACCGTTTTCATCCAGGTAATTATACGGAGGATAATTGTCACTTCCGATTTTAATAACTGGTCGATTGTCTGTGACTGCTGATTGAGGGTAGCCGTTGCAGTCTGTCAGAGCGGTTATCAGTAGTGCCAAAGCACCATATAGTATTTTTCTCATCTATTTCCCTCCTCGTTGGATTTAGAGCGCGTTTAGCATTATGGAAACGATTCGTCGTAGAAGCTGACTGGCCATGGCAATTTGAATCATGGCTTCTGAGACATCCAGTCGTTCTTCATAATCTCGGACGAGACGTCTCCAACGCATCATCCAGCCAAAAGTTCGCTCCACCACCCAACGGTTTGAAAGCGGCGCAAATCCCTTCTGAAGGGGATATCTCTTTACAATTTCAACAATGAAATCAAGGAATTTTTCCTTGTTCATTAACTGAAGGCGCCTATGAGCCCAGTTTTTTCATCCCTTCAAGCACTGCCTGCGCTCCGACGCTGTCTGCAATGTTGGCCGGCGTCAGATTGACAAGCAGGAGTCGACCATCTGAATCAACGGCAACATGTCGTTTTCTATCGATAATTAAAATAGGTAA
>NZ_JNJP01000196.1 GCF_000701705.1 Bilophila wadsworthia ATCC 49260
CCGCGTGGGCGGTCGTCGCACAGGGCGAGGATGGCGTCTTCCGAGCGGGCCGCGTGCGACTCCACCCACGGCTCGGCGGCGTACTGGTTCCTGAAATTCTTGAGGTCGTCCAATTTTCCGCTCTCCTTGTATTTGAGCCATGCGTGGGCCACTTCGGACAGGCTCACGAAGTATGAAAGCCATGCGGGGATGTGGAAGCCCACCTTCACGGGACGGTGCGCGGCGACATGGGCCATCAGCTCAAGGCCGGACACGCGCTCACGCCACTCCCCTCCCCTGACCGCCCGATCACGGTCGCCGTCATCCCACACCGCGCCGCAGTATTCACAGGCATAGTAGGCCAGCCGCTTCGCCAGCACGGTTTCGGCGTCCGGGGACTTTTCCTCATCCTTTCCGGGCCATGCGATGCGCTCGAAATCCATGTGCTGGAAAAAGCCGCAGTGCGGGCAGCGCACCCAAAAATCGAAGCGGGCACCCGCCTCCTCGGTGAGCGCCTTCCATATCGGGCCGTCTTCCGTGGTCGGGGTCGAGATTTTCACGACCTTGCGCCGGGTTCGCCATGTCGTCGTGCGCTTCTCCGCCAGCGACTCGGACGATGCCTCGTTTTTCGGGTTCTTGTACTTGTCCAGCTCGTCAAGGATGAGGATGCGGATGGGCTTGTTCCCGAGCCGCGAGACGGAACCGGACCAGCCGAGGTAAATCGGCATGTGCAGCAGGTTGATGCGCAGGCTGGAAGCGTCGTCGCCGTAGCCCGTCATGTACTGCCGGAGGCGCGGGGAGGCCTCGATCATCGGGATGATGCGGTCCTTGGCATTCTCGCGGGCGGTCAGCTCGTCCGGGAAGACGTACATCACCGGGCCGGGGAGACAGTCGATGCAGTACCCGACGATGTTGTGGCCACACTCCGAGCCGCCCGTCTGCGGGCTTTTGCAGATGATGACCGTCTCGACGCCGGGAAGCCCGGACACGTCCATGATCCCGGTGAGATACGGGGTAAACACGTTCCGCCAGCGGCCCCGGATGGCCGACATTTCGAGGATACGGTGCTTCTCCGCCCACGCGCTGATCGGCACGGGCCTGCG
>NZ_JNJP01000197.1 GCF_000701705.1 Bilophila wadsworthia ATCC 49260
GAAGGGGCCTTTCTTCAGAAAGGCCCCTTCTCCCCTCCCCCACACCCCCTCCTCTCATCCCCCAAAGACTTTTGACTGGTGGGGAGGCGGCGCGGAGGGAGTTCCTGTTGGAAAAAGGTGTCGGAGAAGGTCACACCGTGAGCGTGGGCGGTTTTCCCTCTTTGAGCGAGAAAACCGAGAGGGGGAAGCTCTCTTTCGGCAGCGTAACGGTGGGCGTCTAGGCCAGTATGGAGGGCAGTTCCGCCAGCGTGACGCAGGTGATGCCCATGTTTTTCATATCGCGGATATTGGTTGCGGCGATCTCGTCCGTTTGGGCGGAGCAGGCGTCCGTGACTACGATGGTGTTGTAGTCGTGGCTCATCGCATCCGTGGCGGTCCCCCGGACGCAGTTGGGGTATTGCGTCCCGGCGATAAGCAGGGTGTCGATTTTAAGGCGGCGCAGGATCATGTCGAGTTCCGTCTGGAAGAACGCGCTGAAACGGAGCTTGCGCAGGATGGTTTCGTCCGGCAGCGGCGCGAGCTCATCGACGATCTCGGCGCCTTTGGTGCCGGGGACACAGATGCCTGCTCCTTGGGTAAACAGCGGCGCGCGCCCGATCTCCACATCGCTCCCGTCCCGGCGATGCTGGCGGATCACATGGATCACGCGCCAGCCTTCCGCGCGTGCGCGGTCGAGCAGTTTTTGGATGGTGGGTACGGTGGCCTGCGCGCCCTTCACGCACAGCGGAGCTTCGGGAAGGACGAAATCGTTTTGCATGTCGATGATGACGAGAGCAATGTTCATGATGGTTCCTTGGCTGCTGGTGGACCTACAGTCTCACTTCTGTGGATTCTTGGAGAAGAAACACATTGGGACAGGAGAGGCATTTCTTTTTACGATAGGATGTGAAACAGGTACAGCCCTTTTACTCTATCTTTTCGTGAAAAAGACTAGCTCACTTTTTTATTGGCTCCGGTGCCTGTTCTTGACTTCGGGAAAGTGACGAAGAGGGATTCGATAAACGTGAAAGTCTTGGGAAGGAGAGGGGTGGGGTTTGGGGAGGGGA
>NZ_JNJP01000198.1 GCF_000701705.1 Bilophila wadsworthia ATCC 49260
TCCTCGAAATGTCGGCCATCCGGGGCCGCTGGCGGAACGTGTTTACCCCGTACCTCACCGGGATCATGGACGTGTCCGGGCTTCCCGGCGTCGAGACGGTCATCATCTGCAAGAGCCCCCAGACGGGCGGCTCGGAGTGTGGCCACAACATCGTCGGGTACTGCATCGACCGTCTCCCCGGCCCGGTGATGTACGTCTTCCCGGATGAGCTGACCGCCCGCGAGAACGCCAAAGATCGCATCATCCCGATGATCGAAGCCTCCCCGCGCCTCCGGCAGTACATGACGGGCTACGGGGACGACGCCTCCAGCCTGCGCATCAACCTGCTGCACATGCCGATTTACCTCGGCTGGTCAGGTTCCGTCTCGCGGCTCGGGAACAAGCCCATCCGCATCCTCATCCTCGACGAGCTGGACAAGTACAAGAACCCGAAGAACGAGGCATCGTCCGAGTCGCTGGCGGAGAAGCGCACGACGACATGGCGGACCCGGCGCAAGGTCGTGAAAATCTCGACCCCGACCACGGAGGACGGCCCGATATGGAAGGCGCTCACCGAGGAGGCGGGGGCCCGCTTCGATTTCTGGGTGCGCTGCCCGCACTGCGGCTTTTTCCAGCACATGGATTTCGAGCGCATCGCATGGCCCGGAAAGGATGAGGAGAAGTCACCGGACGCCGAAACAGTGCTGGCGAAGCGGCTGGCCTACTACGCCTGTGAGCACTGCGGCGCGGTGTGGGATGACGGCGACCGTGACCGGGCGGTCAGGGGAGGGGAGTGGCGCGAGCGCACGTCCGGCCTTGAGCTGATGGCGCACGCCACCGTGCACCGCCCCGTGAAGGTGGGCTTTCACATCCCCGCGTGGCTTTCATACTTCGTGAGCCTGTCCGAAGTGGCCCACGCATGGCTCAAATACAAGGAGAGCGGAAAATTGGACGACCTCAAGAACTTCAGGAACCAGTACGCCGCCGAGCCGTGGGTGGAGTCGCACGCGGCCCGCTCGGAAGACGCCATCCTCGCCCTGTGCGACGACCGCCCACGCGG
>NZ_JNJP01000199.1 GCF_000701705.1 Bilophila wadsworthia ATCC 49260
TAATGCTCCCCGGCCTTGCATAAAAGAGTGGGGCGGTAATGCCACTTACCGCCCCGATACGAAAAGGAGCCAAGTCCTTCATGTACGGATTGAGTCTGGCTCCTGCCCGCCAAAAAGTCAACGAGCAGAGCCATGACAGAGAGAGAAGCCCGCAAGCTGGCGAAGGAAGCCGTCAGCGGCGAGTACGCGGTGATCGACGAAATCTGGAACCGCCGCAGGGTGAATTACCACAGCGTCGCCGCCGATTACGACAGGGACACGATCAAGGACATCAACCGCAAGCTGCCGAACCTGCTGGTGAAGAACGGCGGCGTCGCTCTGGACGAGCTGGCGGGCGAATACGGGTTCGAATCCACCTGCGACCTGATCGACATGTTCCTTGCCTACACGCCGAAGCGCGTCCGGCTTGAGCAGCTTGTGAGCCAGTTTTTGGAAGAAAACCCTCAACCCTCCGACGACTATGACGGAGACGTGCCTTTCTAGGAGTCTGAAATGCCCATCGAAACCTCGTTCTTTTCGAGCAAGGCCCCGAAAGAACGAAAAGTCTGTATCGCCAAATGGCACAGGGGATGGAACGGGCCGCGCGCCGAGCGTTTCGCCCCGTCCGACCCGAAGGCCGTGGACTGGAAGGCGGCGTACAGGAAAGACTTGGAATCCCGTTTCCCCACGCCGTCCTCCTTGCGGCTCTACCTTCAGGAGATCGAGAAGCGGACGCCGGACCCGATCCTGTGTTGCTTCGAGCTGAACCCGGAAGAGTGCCATCGCAGGGTGCTCGCCGCGTTCATCAAGGAAAACCTCAACCTCGACGTTCCCGAGTGGAACGGTCGGCGGCATGACGGGCAATTCAGCCTGCTGCCGTAAACCGTAAAAAAGGCGGGGACGCCCGGTGCGGCAAACACCGAACGCCCCCTAGGAAGCGGAGGGAATAGCCTCCAGCCCCACAAGCCGAAGGATATTCCCTCCTGACTATACAAGTCAACGGAGGGCGAAATGAGACATTCTACATGCGCCCACCGCAGAAC
>NZ_JNJP01000200.1 GCF_000701705.1 Bilophila wadsworthia ATCC 49260
TAATGCTCCCCGGCCTTGCATAAAAGAGTGGGGCGGTAATGCCACTTACCGCCCCGATACGAAAAGGAGCCAAGTCCTTCATGTACGGATTGAGTTTGGCTCCTGCCCGCCAAAAAGTCAATGAGCAGAGCCATGACAGAGAGAGAAGCCCGCAAGCTGGCGAAGGAAGTCGTCAGCGACGAGTACGCGGTGATTGACGAAATCTGGAACCGCCGCAGGGTCAATTACCACAGCGTCGCCGCCGATTACGACAGGGACACGATCAAGGACATCAACCGCAAGCTGCCGAACCTGCTGGTAAAGAATGGCGGCGTCGCGCTGGACGAGCTGGCGGATGAATACGGGTTCGAATCCACCTGCGACCTGATCGACATGTTCCTTGCCTACACGCCGAAGCGCGTCCGGCTTGAGCAGCTTGTAGCCCAATTTTTGGAAGAAAACCCTCAACCCTCCGGCGATTATGACGGAGATGTGCCTTTTTAGGAGGCCAGAATGTCCATTGAAACCTCGTTCTTTTCGAGCAAGGCCCCGAAAGAACGGAAAGTTTGCATCGCCAAGTGGCATCGGAACTGGAGCGGGCCGCGCGCCGAGCGGTTCGCTCCGTCCGACCCGAAGGCCGTGGACTGGAAGGCGGCGTATCGTAAGGAATTGGAATCCCGTTTCCCCACGCCGTCCTCCTTGCGGCTCTACCTTCAGGAGATCGAGAAGCGGACACCGGACCCGATCCTCTGTTGCTTCGAGCTGAACCCGGAAGAGTGCCATCGCAGGGTGCTCGCCGCGTTCATCAAGGAGAACATCAACCTCGACGTTCCCGAGTGGAACGGTCGGCGGCATGACGGGCAATTCAGCCTGCTGCCGTAAACCGTAAAAAAGGCGGGGACGCCCGGTGCTACCAACACCGAACGTCCCCTAGGAAGCGGAGGGGACATCCTCACGCCCCACAAGCCGAAGGATATTCCCTCCTGACTATACAAGTCAACGGAGGGCGAAATGAGACATTCTACATGCGCCCACCGCAGAAC
>NZ_JNJP01000201.1 GCF_000701705.1 Bilophila wadsworthia ATCC 49260
GTGCCGCCGCCCTGCATGAGCAGGATTTCCCCCGCCGTGTATGCTCCCGGCGTCGTCAGCGCGGAAACAGTACCCGGAAGAGTCGCCCCCATGATGCCGGACAAACCGGAAGTGAATGAATCGGGCAAAAGGCTGGAGAACGGCAAATTGCCGAGCCCTATTCCACCGGAGCCACCATTGCCGCCCGCCGCATACGCCACGCCACCCGTGCCGAGCATACCGGACACCACGCCCGCAATCTGCACGGTGATGGGCCGGGTGATCGCCATGTGCATAAGGTCGGCAAGGAAGGATGCGAACACGGAACGGAACGACGACAGGGACACCTTGCCCGTCTCGAGCATCTGTTCCCATGCAGACTTCCAGCCCGAGTCCATGCCGGAATAGAACGAGGAAAAGGCTTCCTCAGCCCCCTTCGCCGCGTCGGTCGCGTCGGCCCGGTACTGGAGGAACGCCCGTTGTGCGCCGTCCGCCCAATCGTGGGAGGCTTGAAGCTCTTTCAGCTCACGCCACTGATTGATGTACTCCTGTGGAATCTCAAGCCGCTCAAGTTCCTTGACCTGTGCGGCGATGGCCTCAGACTGGTACTTGAGAGAAAGCCCGTACTGACCCGTCAGTTCCTCAAGTTCCTTGTAAAAGTCGTATTTGTCTTTAGCGAGGTCAACGAGGCGTTTTTCCTCTTTTTCCTGCGCCTGACGCAGCGAAAGATCGCGCTGGAGCGCGGCTTCCGTGAGCTTCTGGTTCTTGAGTTCCTCGGCCTGCGTCTTTGTGATGCCTTTTTTGCGGGCGTACTTGTCCGCCTCTTCATTGATCTTGGCGTAGGCCGCCTCATAGTCGGCAAGAATTTTCGACCGTTCACGCGAAAAGACGTCGCCCGGCTTGGTGGCAAGCTGGGCTTGAAGCGAACGGATGGATGCCTCGGTCTGCTCAACTTCCGACTTGTACGACGCCGCGTTGTTCTCCATCTGGTTATACGCGGACGTGTGATCCTTCTCGGCTTCGCGCAA